>CANSDP010000010.1 GCA_947645675.1 uncultured Bacillota bacterium | reverse complement strand
TGGTGGGCGGCGACATCATCGGCACCGTCCAGGAGACCCCCTCCATCCTCCACAAGATTATGATTCCCCCCAAGATGAGCGGTACCATCGACTCCATCCAGTCCGGCTCCTACACCGTGCTGGACAAGATCGGCTCTCTCACCGACGAGAAGGGCGGGAAGCACGACCTGACCATGATGCAGAAATGGCCCGTCCGTGTGGGCCGGCCCTACAAGCACAAGTACCCCCCTGTGATTCCCCTCCAGTCCGGCCAGCGGATTGTGGACACCTTCTTCCCCGTGGCGAAGGGCGGCACCGCCGCCATCCCCGGCCCCTTCGGCTCGGGCAAGACCGTCATGCAGCACGCCCTTGCCAAGTGGTCCGACGTGGACCTGGTGGTCTACATCGGCTGCGGCGAGCGGGGCAACGAGATGACCGACGTGCTCCGGGAGTTCCCCGAGCTGGTGGACCCCCGCACCGGCGAGTCCCTGATGAAGCGGACGGTCCTCATCGCCAACACCTCCGACATGCCTGTGGCCGCCCGTGAGGCGTCCATCTATACCGGCATCACCATCGCTGAGTACTTCCGCGACATGGGCTACGCCGTGGCCGTCATCGCCGACTCCACCTCCCGCTGGGCCGAGGCTCTGCGCGAGATGTCCGGCCGTCTGGAGGAGATGCCCGGCGAGGAGGGCTACCCCGCCTACCTGTCCTCCCGTCTGGCCCAGTTCTATGAGCGGGCCGGCTCCGTCTCCTGCCTGGGGTCCGACGAGGACCGCCGGGGCTCCCTGACCGCCGTGGGCGCGGTCTCCCCTCCGGGCGGCGACCTGTCCGAGCCCGTCTCCCAGGCCACCATGCGTATCGTCAAGGTGTTCTGGGCTCTGGACGCCTCCCTGGCCTATCGCCGCCACTTCCCCGCTATCAACTGGCTCACCTCCCACACCCTGTACCTGGACTCTCTGCGCCCCTGGTATGACGAGAACCTGGGCAAGTCCTTCCTGGAGAACCGGGAGTGGGCTATGTCTACCCTTCAGGAGGAGGCCAACCTGAACGAGATCGTTCAGCTGGTGGGTAAGGACTCCCTGTCCGCCAAGGATCAGATCACCCTGGAGATCGCCAAAATGCTCCGGGAGGACTTCCTCCAGCAGAACTCCTTCGTGGACATCGACTCCTACTCCGAATACGACCGTCAGGCCCGGATGCTTGCTATGATCCGCCAGTATGAGGACCTGTGCCGGGACGCCTCCGCCAAGGGCGGCAGCCTCGATGACCTGTTCGCCGTCCCCGTGCGGGAGAAGATCGGCCGGGCCAAGTCGGTGCGGGCCGACGAGTATCAGGATGCCTACACCGCCATCTCCAAGGAGATGGAAAAGGAGATCGCGGCCATCGCTGAGAAGGGAGAGGATACGCTGTGATTCGGGAATATAAGACGATTGAAGAAATCTCCGGCCCTCTGATGGTGGTCAAACGGGTCCAGGGCGTCACCTATGACGAGCTGGCCGAGGTAGAGCTCACCGACGGCACCGTCCGCCGCTGCAAGGTGCTGGAGGTCAACGGCGACTCCGCCGTGGTCCAGCTGTTTGAGGCCTCCGCCGGCATCAACCTGGCCGAGTCCAAGATCCGCTTCCTGGGCCACCCCCTCCAGCTGGCCGTCTCCGGCGATATGCTGGGCCGGGTGTTCAACGGCATGGGCCAGCCCATCGACGGAGGCCCCGCCATTCTGGCCGACGAGTACCGGGATATCAACGGCCTGGCCATGAACCCCGCCGCCCGGGACTACCCCAACGAGTTCATTCAGACGGGCATCTCCACCATCGACGGACTGAACACCCTGGTCCGTGGACAGAAGCTGCCCATCTTCTCCGGCTCCGGCCTGCCCCACTCCGCCCTGGCGGCCCAGATCGCCCGTCAGGCCAAGGTGCTGGACGGCGACTCCAACTTCGCCGTGGTGTTCGCCGCCATCGGCATCACCTTCGAGGAGTCTGAGTTCTTCGTCCAGGAGTTCCGCCGCACCGGCGCCATCGACCGCACCGTGCTGTTCACCAACCTGGCTAACGACCCCGCCGTCGAGCGTATCGCCACCCCCCGTATGGCCCTGACCGCCGCGGAGTATCTGGCCTTTGAGAAGGGGATGCACGTGCTGGTCATCCTCACCGACATTACCAACTACGCCGAGGCCCTGCGCGAGGTGTCCGCCGCCAAGAAGGAGGTCCCGGGCCGCCGGGGCTACCCCGGATACCTGTACACCGACCTGGCTACCCTCTATGAGCGCGCCGGCCGTCAGGTGGGCAAGGACGGCTCCATCACCATGATCCCCATCCTCACCATGCCCGAGGACGACAAGACCCACCCCATCCCCGACCTGACCGGCTATATCACCGAGGGTCAGATCATCCTGTCCCGGGAGCTGTTCCGCAAGGGCGTCAATCCCCCCGTGGACGTACTGCCCTCCCTGTCCCGTCTGAAGGACAAGGGCACCGGCGAGGGTAAGACCCGGGAGGACCACGCCGGCACTATGAACCAGCTTTTCGCCGCCTACGCCACCGGTAAGGAGAACAAGGAGCTGATGTCCATTCTGGGCGAGGCCGCTCTGTCCCCCACCGATTTGCTGTATGCCAAGTTCGCCGACGAGTTTGAGCGGCGGTATGTCTCCCAGGGGTCGGACGAGAACCGCTCCATCTTCGAGACGCTGGACCTGGGCTGGGACCTGCTTTCCATCCTGCCCACCGGCGAGCTGAAGCGAATCCGGCCTGAGTTTATCGCGAAGTATATGCCCAAAAAGGAACAAGGGGGGGTATAAATGCCTTCCACAACCATTAACCCCACCCGTCAGGAGCTGACCCGGCTGAAAAACCGCCTGCGCACCTCCGTCCGGGGGCACAAGCTGCTCAAGGACAAGCGGGACGAGCTGATGAAGCAGTTCATGGACGTGGTGCGGGAGAACCGGGCCCTGCGCAAGCGGGTGGAGGAGGGGCTGATGCGGGCCCACGGGGCTTTCACCGTGGCCGCCGCCCTCATGTCCCCGGAGATGCTGGAGCAGTCCCTGCTCTACCCCAAGCAGAGCGTGGAGCTGGACATGACCTTCCAGAACATCATGTCGGTGGACGTTCCCCAGTATCAATTCCGCACCAGCAGTCAGGACCCCGGCGAGGTCTACCCCTACGCCTTCGCCCAGACCAGCGGCGAGCTGGACGACGCGGTGGACGCCCTGTCCCGGGTGCTCAGCGATATGCTTCGGCTGGCCGAGGTGGAAAAGACCTCCCAGCTCCTGGCCGAGGAGATTGAGAAGACCCGCCGCCGGGTCAACGCCCTGGAGTATGTAAAAATCCCCGAGATGCAGGCCAACATCAAGTATATCACCATGAAGCTGGACGAGAACGAACGCGCCAACACCATCCGGCTGATGAAGGTGAAGGACATGATCTTGAAGGAGGCCATCGAGGAGAAGCGGGCTGAGACCGCCCGTGCGGTGGAAACTTTTGGGGGAGAAGCGCCCCAATCTGTTTAACACGGGAAAACGGTACTGCCTGAGGCCGGGCAGTACCGTTTTTCGAAAGGAAAGGAGACGGCTATGAGCCTAGTTCAAGCTGTCATTTGCGACAAGTTCGCCTTTGTCGCCGGCGAACAGCAGCTGAACCTGAATAACGGCGGCGTGCTGCACAATTTTAAGAAGGTTTTCCGGGTCAATGAGAATGTCATCATCGGGCTGTCCGGCGCCATTGAGGACAATTACTATCTGTTCCAGGACTATTTAAACGTGGACTTCACCCTGAAGGAGGACTGCGGGGACAGCCTGGAGGAGGTCTTTGACCGGGTCGCCGGGCGGTATCAGGAGATGACGGACCAGGGGGAGTGCGATGTGTTCAGCCTGGTCTGCGGCTGGAACGGCAGCGCCTTTGAGGCGAAAACCTACTATATCAACTCCGTGTTCGGCGAAAACAGTCAGATCACCGACGTGAAGCTGGAGAACGAGAAGGACGCCAAGCTGATCTCCTGCGGCGACAACCGCCACTATGAGAATTTTATGACCGGTGTCTACCGGTACGGGATCAGCGTCTACGGCTTACAGCGGGCCTTCTGGGACGTACTGGCCCAGGGGGTTATGTTCGATGAGTTCATCGACAAAAACGCCTACTTTGAAGTGATCCGAAAGCCGGAGGAATGAGGCAAAACACCGCCTCGCCGCAGAATTTGCGGCGAGGCGGTGTTTTTTCTGAACATGCTTTTTATTGACAATTTAAAACGATTGTGTTAAGCTTGAACCTGTGAAGGCTGTTTCTTCTGGAAAAGGGGCCTTTCACAACGGTTCGTATGCGCAAAATAAGACAGAAAAGGAGAACGATTATGAGACGCTTTGTATCTGTGGCTTTAGCCCTCGTCATGTCCCTGTGTGTATCTGTTCCCGCTTTCGCCGCTGACAGCCCTATTACGGCTGCCCCCGCCGCAGAGACCGTCATGCCGCCCACCCGGCTGATTACCAAAGTTTTGAATCAAACCAACACCGCTGACACCGTGCGGGTGACAGCTCAGCCGGAGAACGGCAATTATCTGCGCTTCTACTACAGAAACGATACCGAATACAAATGTACGGTATATCTGCTCAAGGTCGATGGCTCCAGTCAAACGATCGCCGGAGCCATGTCCGTTGCCGGAAACAGCCAGGGACAGGCGATTTTCTTCTCCGTGAACGCGGGGTCCGGGACCTATAAAATCAGGGTTGAGAATACCGAAAACGGAGGGCTTGTGAGTGGCCTGACCTCCCTGGCGCAGTATCATACTCTGTCGGATATGGAGGCCTCCAGCGCCGGAGCTGTCAGTCCCGACCTGTCCGGGATGCCGGACAGCCAGCTGGCCTATGTGGATATTTACACCGCTCCCCCGGAGGCTCAGCAGGCCATTCTCAACGCCCGGGCGAGGATCATCTATGGCAATCAGGCTTGGACTGTGAACGGCGCTGTCTCCGTTTTCGACGGGGAGACCGGCAAGGTGGAGGCCCTCCCTGAGTTCTCCGATGTGTTCCCCGGCTGGAGCCTCTTCGAAATTCGGGCCGCGGCCAGCGGCGACCCAGAAATCATAGCCTCCGCGATCCGCCTGACCTTATCGGGAGGCGTTTCTCCGGACTATGTGCCCCCAACCGCCTCCGGTGTTACGCGGAAGGACAACATGATTGACTTCACTGAGGAAGGTAGACTTACCACTGATTTTGCGGCCAGCGTCCCATTTACAGAGCTCACTGGAAATGGGAATACAGTTGGCATTGGCGCGATTACAGATCCCTGTGAGGGCGCACGGTATAACTTGAGTATTTCCAGCGGCACGGCTCAAATTGGATGGAAACCTGACCTCAAGGCCGGCCAGGCCGTTACATTCATAGCGGCGGAGGGGCGTCACTATTCTGTTCGCGGAAGCGTATTCAGCCAGGAGTATGAAGGACACTATGTGGTCCAAGTAACTGAGGACCTGAACGCTTTTAAATAACTCCTTCAGCGTTCCTGACAGGAGCAAGGATACAATAACCCCCGGCCGGAGCTCATCCGGCCGGGGGCGGTTTTTATAGTCCCAAAATCCGCGTGGCGATGGCGAAGTAGACCAGCAGGGACAGGGCGTCCACGATGGTGGTGATGAAGGGGGAGGCCATCACGGCGGGGTCGATGCCGATTTTTTCTGCGGCCATAGGCAGGGTACAGCCCACAATCTTGGCGCACAGCACGGTGGCGGCGAGGGTGAGGCAGACCACCAGGGCAACGGTGGGAGTGACCTCCGGGTTGCGCATGAGCCAGCGGTCCACCAGCATCATCTTGGCGAAGTTGGCCCCGGCCAGGCACAGGCCGCACAGCGCGGCCACCCGTATCTCCTTCCAGACCACCGCCGCTATATCGGAAAACTCCACCTCCCCCAGAGACAGGGCGCGGATGACAGCCACGGAGGACTGAGAGCCGGAGTTGCCCCCGGTGCCGGTGAGCATGGGGATGAAGGAGGTGAGCACCACACAGGCCGCCAGGGCGGACTCGAAGGAGGTGAGGATAATGCCGGTGAAGGTGGCCGACAGCATCAGCAGCATCAGCCAGGGGATGCGGGAGCGCCAGGTCTCAAAAACTCCAGTTTTGAGGTAGGGCTTGTCAGAGGGCAGGATGGCCGCCATCTTTTCAAAGTCCTCGGTGGCCTCCTCCTCCATGACGTCCATAGCGTCGTCAAAGGTGATGATGCCCACCAGGCGGTTGTCGCTGTCCACCACGGGCAGGGCTGACAGGTCGTATTTGGAAAAGAGCTGGGCCACGTCCTCCTTGTCCTCATGGGTGGTGACAGACAGGACGTTGGTCTCCATGATATCTCCAATCCGGGTCTCATAGGCGGACAGCAGCAGCCGCTTGACGGTGACAACCCCCTGAAGCACCCGGTTTTTGGTGACGTAGCAGGTGTACACCGTCTCCTTATCCAGGCCCACCTTCCGGATGCGGGCGAAGGACTGTTCCACCGTGGAGTCGGGGTGGAGATAGACGAACTCCGTGGTCATGATGGACCCGGCGGAGTCCTTGGGGTAGTTGAGCAGCTGGTTGATCTGACTGCGGGTGGACGCGTCGGTGTTGCGCAGGATGCGGTCCACCAGGTTGGCGGGCATGTCCTCAATCAGGTCCACCGTGTCGTCCAGATAGAGCTCGTCCAGCACCTCCCGCAGCTCCTTGTCGCTGAGGGCTCCGATAAGCTTCTCCTGGTCCTCCGTGTCCTCCAGGTAGGCGAACACCTCCGCCGCCAGCTCCTTGGGCAGCAGGCGGAAGACCAGAATCTCCTGTTCCATCTCCAGCTCATCCAGAAAGCCGGCGATGTCTACCTCGTTCATCTCCACCAAAATCTCCCGCAGGCGGCGGAGCTGACGGTGCTGGACCAGCTCCATCAGCTGCTCCAGGTCGTAATTGTCGTGCATAACGCTTTCCTCCTCTCGCTTTTTCAAACGCCAGGCGCGAAAAGCCAGAAAGCCACAGGCGTACCCGGTCAAGGGCGCCTGTGGCTGCGCAGGTTCAAGGGGAAGAGGCGTACCCCTCCGGCATATCTACCGGCGGCGGGGCGGGAGCCCGGACCGGCCCCGTTCCGCCGCCCCTCGTTCGTGGCAGCTTTCTGTCTTTCGCTGACTTCGGCCTTCCATTCCGGGTCCCACCTCCTTTTCCTGTAAATTTACAGCCATGAGCAAAACTCCAAAAATGCAGTAGTACCAACGGTTTTCGGCCATGGCTGGAACCGAAAATCACTCCAATACTGTAGAAAGCGGGGCCCATTTCTTGGTAAAATAGACTTGAGAGAAAACCCAACCAGACTGGGGCTACAAAAACCATGTGCTGGTGGACTGCATCTCCGGGCTGCCCCTCTACGAATTGACCACCCCCGCCAATGTGGCGGATTCCACCGCTGCTCTGGCCGCTGCCCTGTCCGGCTCTCACTCCTACCGCTCTCTCATATCTCTTCGGCGTTCCGCTTGACAGATACGCGAATACTTCTTTGTTTGCACGGTTTCCTGCCGCGCCTGGTTTTTGTACTCTTTTTTCAAATCTGCCGTCTATTCTGCGCTACGATCCCTTGTTGCTTTCTCGTTTCGGGCATGCTTTGCTCATCTCTCAATTTAATCCCAAATCAAGTGGATGCTCTCCATCAGCCGGCAGAGCATGGCGGCGGCGGCCTCACGGGTTCCGGGGTCAGCGGGGGCGAGCCCGCCGGCCAGAGCGCCCAGCTTGTCCAGATTGCGGACGGCGGTCCGGGCCCAGTCCGCATAATTGTAATAGGCGCCCCACTCCTCAACGGTCAGGTCCTCCCGATCCAGGTCGTAGCCGTCCATACTGGCCCAGGCGGCCGCCTTGTTGAGGATGACCGCCATCTCCTGGAAGGAGACGGAAGCCTCGGGACGGAAGGTGCCGTCCTCATAGCCGGAGACAAAGCCCATGTCGGCCATTGCGTTCACCGCCCCGGCGTACCAGGCGTCGGGACTCACGTCGGCAAAGCGGTCCTTCCCGTCGGAGGGGGGCAGGGCCAGGGCGGAGGCGGTCATAGCGCAGAACTGCGCCCGAGTGAGGGTGTCGCCGGGGTGGAACAGCCCGTCTTCAAAGCCGCTGACGATCCCGTAGGTGGTCAGTGTGTCGATCTCCCGGGCAAATTCGCTGTCCGCCGCGTCGGGGAGGGTGCGGGGGGTGAAGCTAAGCCCCAGGGTGCCTGCCAGGGCGGCGGGGGTGATGGGGGCGCATTCCTCCCAGCTCTGCCCGGTGCTGTACCACAGCCGGGCGGAGGGGGGCAGGGCCTCCAGCAGCTCGGTGAAGGCGGGGCGGTTCTCCTCTGTCAGCGCCTCGCTGAGGCTGACGCAGAAGGTCTGTCCGGCCAGCTCAAGCTTCAGGTGGTTCTCCGGAGAATCGGACAGGCCGCAGGACAGCAGCAGCGCCGCCCGCTGGGTGTTCTCCGGAGAGATGAGCAGGGTGGGCAGCACGCCGGTGATGTGGTTGGTGGCTCCGTCGGGAGCGAAGAAGCGGTAGGCGGTGATCTTCATAGCCTCGCCGCCCTCCATGTACTCGCAGTTGCGCTCCTCCAGCACGATCTGGGCGGTGCCCTTGCCAAAGGTGCGCTGGCCCAGGGCGATGCCCGCCTCATAGGCCCGGATGTCCCCGGCGAAAAGCTCGGAGCCGCTGGCCGAGTGCTCGCTGGTGAGGACGATCACCGGCTTGTCGGTGAGGTCGGGGTAGCCGGGGAGGGTGAAGGTATAGTTGTAGTCCCCCGCCCCGTCCCGGAAATAGAGCATGATGCCGCTTCCCACGAAGTGGCCGGCGGTGGCGGCGGTGGCCTTGCTGTCCCCGCCGGGGTTGGCCCGCAGGTCCACGATCCAGACCTCCGCGTGGTCCTCCAGGGCCTTGATGGCCTCCTCAAAGGTGTCGGCGGTGGTCTCTCCGAAGCTGATGCATTCGATATACCCCGCGCCGCCCTGAGTCTCATAGGTGACAATGGGGATGGTCACCGCCCGGCGAGTGAGGGTGAATTCCAGCCGGACCCCCTCCCGGACCACAGTGATGGTGACGGAGGTCCCCTCCTGGCCCACGATATAGGTCCGGGGGTCGGTCTCGGCGGTGAGCTCCAGACCGTCCACCGCCACCAGCAGGTCGCCGGGCTGGAGGCCCGCCTCCAGAGCCGGGGACTGGGGCAGAACGGACATCACCCGGTAGCCGCCGGAAAAGGCGTTCTCCACCGTGGCCCCGATGCCCACCACCACCTGGCCGTTCACCGACTGGTTGAACCAGTCGTACTGCTCGGGGGTCATATAATAGGTATAGGGGTCGCCCAGGGCCTCCAGGATAGCGTCCAGGGAGTCCAGCTCCAGCACCTCCGGCGGCACGCCGTCCACATAGTAGACGGCCAGCAGCTCCTTGGCCTCCTCCAGCTCCAGCGCCGAGGCGGGCAGGACCGCCAGCGACAGCCCCAGTACCAGGGCCAGCAGGGTTGAAATCGCTTTTTTCATGGTGTTCTCCTTTGTTCTTTTCAGCGTCCTGACGTCAGATTTTTGGCGTCCGGTAGGCCATCTCCTCCCGCTTGGGGCCGGTAGAGACCATGGTGATGGGGGTCCCTATGCGGGCCTCCAGAAAGTCCACATAGTCCCGGGCGTTGGCGGGAAGCTCCCGATACTCCAGGCAGCCCCGGATGTCACAGTTCCAGCCGGGGAGTGTGGTGAACACCGGCTTGGCCCGGAGCAGGGCCGGAGTGGTGGGGAAGGTATCGGTGATCCGCCCGTCAATCTCATAGCCGGTGCAGACGGGGATCTCGTCCAGGTAGCCCAGCACATCCAGGCAGGTGAGGGCCGCCTGGGTGGCCCCCTGGACCATGCAGCCGTATTTGGTGGCCACCGCGTCGAACCAGCCTACCCGGCGGGGCCGGCCGGTGGTCGCGCCGAACTCCCCGTGATCGCCGCCCCGGCGGCGCAGCTCGTCCCCCTCCGGCCCGGTGACCTCGCTGACAAAGGGCTCGGTGTTGGAGCCCACGCAGGAGGAGTAGGCCTTGGTGACGCAGATCACGTCCTGGATGGCGGTGGGGGGCACCGAAGCCCCCACGCAGCCGTATCCGGCCAGGGTGTGGGAGGAGGTGGTCATGGGGAAGATGCCCAGGTCCGGGTCCTTCATCGACCCCAGCTGACCCTCCAGCAGGATGGTCCTGCCCTCCCCCAGGGCCCGGTGGACAAAGGACACCGTGTCCCCCACCCAGGGCCGGACCCGCTCCCGCAGAGTCAGGAGCTGATCCATCAGCTCGTCCGCGTCCACCGGCGGCTGGTGGTACAGATGCTGAAAGAGGACGTTTTTCAGCTCCACCGCCGCCGTCAGCCGCTCCCAAAGCCGTTTTTCGTCGAAGAGGTCGCACACCTGTATGCCCGTTTTGGCGTACTTGTCGGAGTAGAAGGGGGCGATGCCGCTCTTGGTGGAGCCGAAGGCCCGTCCCCCCAGCCGTCCCTCCTCATAGGTGTCCTGGAGGATGTGGTAGGGCATCAGCAGCTGAGCCCGGTCAGAGACAATCAGTCTCGGCGCGGGCACCCCCTGGGCCTCCACCTGCTCCAGCTCGGCGGCCAGCTTTCCGATGTCCAGCGCCACGCCGTTGCCGATCACGTTGGTCACATGGGGGTAAAATACCCCCGAGGGCAGCGTGTGCAGGGCGAAACGGCCAAAATCATTGATGATGGTGTGCCCCGCGTTGGCCCCTCCCTGAAAGCGGATGACCACGTCGGACTGCTCCGCCAGCAGATCGGTAACCTTGCCCTTCCCCTCGTCGCCCCAGTTGGCGCCTACAATCGCTTTTACCATAGTCCGTTACCTCCGGGGACCGGGATTCGCAGCCTTTGAGGATCTGCCTTTTCCGCCCCTGTAACAGGGGTATTATACCCCTTTTTATGTGACAGCGCAAGGGGAAATCAGGTGTATGGTACTGACCGCCGAAAACAACGCCAGTACGGCTGCGCGCCGCATTGCGGACCGCGCCGCGTTCAATGGCAAATCAACGCCCATAAAACTTGCAAAAAGAAATCCGATATGGTATAATATCAGGCTATATCAGATTCCTTTTTCGCGTCCAGAAGGCGCGGGAATTTTAGGGTTTTGTAAGAGGAAAGGGGCGGTCGCGTGTACCTGAGAGCGCTGGAAATTCAGGGCTTCAAGTCCTTCCCGGACAAGACGGTGCTCACCTTTGGCGAGGACATCACGGCCATCGTAGGGCCCAACGGGTCGGGCAAGTCCAATATCTCCGACGCCATCCGCTGGGTGATGGGGGAGCAGTCCACCCGGGCCCTCCGGGGGGGCAAGATGGAGGACGTGATCTTTGGCGGCACCGCCAAGCGCAAGCAGACGGGCTACGCCGAGGTCTCTCTGGTGCTGGACAACACCACCCGCCTCTTCAACATGGAGGAGTCCGAGGTGATGGTCACCCGGCGGTACTACCGCTCCGGCGAGAGCGAGTACTACATCAACCGCCGCTCCGTCCGCCTCAAGGACGTGAACGAGCTGTTTATGGACACCGGCCTGGGCCGGGAGGGCTACTCCATCATCGGTCAGGGCCGCATCGACGAGATTTTGTCCGTGAAGTCCGCCGACCGCCGGGAGGTCTTTGAGGAGGCCGCCGGCATCTCCCGCTTCCGCCACCGGAAGGAGGAGGCCGAGCGCAAGCTGGAGCGCACCGCCGAGAACCTGGTCCGAATTAACGATAAAATATCTGAGCTTGAATTGCAGGTAGAGCCCCTCCGGGAGCAGAGCGAGAAGGCAAAAAAATTCCTCGTCCTCCGGGACGAGCTGCGGGGGCTGGAGATCTCCGTCTGGCTGGACACTCTGGAGCGCATCCGGGCCAGCAGCATCAAGCTGGAGGCTGACTACCAGGAGGCCGCCCGCCGGAAGGAGGAGGTCAAGGTCTCTCAGGAGAAGGCCTACGCCGCCGCAGAGCAGTACTCCGAGGCCATGCGGGAGAAGGACATGGAGGCCGACCGGCTCCGCTTTGAGATGCAGGGCCGTCAGGCCCGGGCCAACGAGCTGGAGTCGGCCATCGCCGTGCTGAAAAACGACATCCAGCACAATTTGGAGTCGGCCCAGCGCATCAAATCCGACATGGAGCAGCAGGAGGGCCGGGAGGGCTCCCTGTCTGAGCAGATCGCCCAGCGCCGGGACCGTCTGGCGGAGATCGAGGCCCAGCTGACGGAGGGCCGGTCCGCCCTGGAGACCAAGAGCCGGGAGGCGGAGGAGGCCGCCCGGTCCGCCGGCACCCTGGCCAAGGAGCTGGAGGCACTGCGCGCCCAGGCCGACCTGGGCACCGCCGGGGCCGCCGAGGCCAAGGCCCTGCTGTCCGCTCTGGCCGCCGCCGCCCAGGAGGTCATGGACCGGGACGGCTCCGTCCGCCGGGAGGCCCATGAGCTGGAGGACCGGCTGGAGGAGGCCCAGAAGGAGGCCCGCGCCGCCAAGCGCCGGTATGACAGCGCCGTGGAGGAGCGGGACGCCGTGAAAAATGTGATCCAGGGCTATCAGCTGCGGATGGAGTCCCGGAAAAGGAAGTGGGACCAGGCCAAAGACGGGCAGGTCAAGCTACAGATGGAGGAAAACGCCCTCACCTCCCGGATCAAGCTGCTCACTGAGATGGAGCGGGAGCACGAGGGCTACACCAAGGCGGTCAAGCTGGTGATGAACGAGGCCCAGCGGGGCGCCCTCCAGAACATCCACGGGCCGGTGGCCGGCCTGTTGAAGGTGCCCGACCGGTTCACCGTGGCCATTGAGACCGCCCTGGGCGGGGCCATGCAGAACATCGTGGTGGGCCGGGAGGAGGACGGAAAGGCCGTCATCCAGTATTTAAAGCGCCGGGACGGGGGCCGGGCCACCATCCTGCCCCTCAGCTCCATCCGCCCGGGCTTCCTCCGGGAGGGGGAGGCCCTGAGCCGGGAGCCCGGCTTTGTGGGCATTGGCGACAAGCTCATCTCCTTCGACCCCCGGTATCAGAGCGTCTTTTCCAACCTTCTGGGCCGGGTGGCCGTCATGGAAAATCTGGACGCCGCCATTGCTGCCGCGCGGAAGTACGGCTATAAATTCCGCATCGTCACCCTGGACGGCCAGGTGCTGAACCCCGGCGGGTCCATGACCGGCGGCTCCGCCAGCCGCAGCGCCGGCATCCTCAGCCGGTCCAACGAGCTGGAGCGGCTGAACAGCCAGCTGGGGGACATCCGGGCACGGGTAGCGGAGGCCGCGAGGACGGTGGCCGAGGCGGAGCGGGAGTCCACCGCCGCCTCCTATGAGCTGGAGACCGCCCAGGCCCAGCTGCGCCAATGGGAGGACGCCATCCTCAAGGCGGAGGGCGAGCTGTCCCAGCGGCGCACCGTCACCGCCGAGCTGGAGCGCCAGCGGGAGAGCCAGCGGGAGGAGCTGGAGCAGCTCAAGGGCCGGGCGGAGCAGATCGAGACCGACACCCGGACCGCGAGGGCCCGCATCCAGGCGCTGGAGGGGGAGACCGCCGCCCTGAAAAGCGAGGCCGAGGGCAAGGCCCGGGGCCAGACCGAGGTTCAGGAGCGGTCCGCCCGCATCGCCCGGGAGGCCGCCGCCCTCACCGCCGCCCAGGCGGCCCTGGAGGCGGAGCGGGAAGCCACCCGCTCCGGCCTGTCCGAGCTGGAGCGCCTGAAGGAGAGCATGGCCGGAGACCGGGACCAGAGCCGGGCTCTGATGGCCGAGTATGAGGAGAAAAACCAGGGCTTCACCCGGGAGATTGAGGAGAAGCAGGAGGCCCTGTCCGCCCTCCAGGCGGAAAATCAGAGGCAGAACGAGACCATCTCCCGGCTGAACCAGGAAAAGATCGACCTGGAGGGTCAGCGGGTGAAGGCTACCCGTGAGAGCCAGTCTCTTAACGAGGAGCTGCTGCGCACCGAGGGAGAGGTCTCCCGGCTGGAACAGCGGAAGGTGTCCGCCTCCATGGAGGAAAAGGCCCTCCTGGATAAGCTGTGGGAGAACTATGAGCTCAGCCATGAGGCCGCCCGCCAGCAGCGGGTGGAGATCGAGTCCGTCCCCAAGGCCAGCCGCCGCATCGCCGAGCTGAAACGGTCCATCTCCGGGCTGGGCAGTGTGAACGTGGGGGCCATTGAGGAGTTCCAGCGGGTCAACGAGCGTTACACCTACCTCACTGACCAGCGGGACGACGTGGACAAGGCCAAAAGGGAGCTGGAGGACATCATTGCCGGCATCACCAATGAGATGAAAACCATCTTCCAGCGGGAGTTTGACACCATCAACGAGGCCTTCGGGCAGACCTTCCTGGAGCTCTTCGGCGGCGGCAAGGCCACCCTGGAGCTGGAGGACCCCGACGATATCCTCAACTGCGGCATTGAGATTAAGGTCCAGCCCCCGGGCAAGGCGCTGAAGATCATCACCCTTCTGTCCGGCGGCGAGAAGGCCTTTGTGGCCATCGCCCTGTACTTCGCCATCTTGAAGGTCCGGCCCACCCCCTTCGTGGTCATGGACGAGATCGAGGCCGCTCTGGACGACAACAACGTGGCCCGCTTCGCCCACTATATGCGCAATATGTCGGCCAAGACCCAGTTTATCGTTATCACCCACCGCCGGGGCACCATGGAGGAGGCGGATGTCCTCTACGGCGTCACCATGCAGGAGCAGGGCATCAGCCGGATGCTGACCATCAACCTCAACGATGTGGAAAAGGAGCTGAATATCCGATAAGGAGCTTTTGTAGGGGCGGATATCATCCGCCCGCACAATACTCGTCTCTGTTACGATAGAGGCGGGCGGGTAATACCCGCCCCTACAGACCGCCGCGGGACAGCTCCCAGCCAAAATAGAGCCCGGCGAAAAAGGACGCCCGTTCCTGAAGGTCGCCGTCAGAGTGTATGGCGTCCTCCAGACAGAAAAAGAGATCTCGGGTGTGCGGGTCGGAGATGGATGTACATTCCTGCCAGAGCTTTCGCATATATTCTTCCCGCTCAATTCGCTCTGGCATTTGCAAGTAAATCTGGTATGATAGGTCTTGCAGCTCCGGGATGTTGTAGAGCATTTCTAAAATTTGATAGTCCATAACAGATTACTACTTTAGCTTAATATATGCGTATTATACACGAATATTTTTGGCGTGTCAAGTGAGGAGATATAAATGAGCCAATTTTCTGATTCGCTGAAAACCATGCGGAAACAATCGGATAAAAAACAGAGAGAAGTTGCGGCATATTTGGGAATCAATATCCGGACCTACCAAAATTATGAAGGTGGGCAAAGTGAGCCATCAATTTCTCAGCTTATTAAGCTGGCCGATCTTTTCATGGTCAGCCTGGACGAGCTGGTAGGCCGGGATTGGATCGGTCTCTAATCCCCGTCCCGCCCTACAGCCTGCGTCCCCCCGCAGGACAAAGCCTCCCTCTCCGAGGGAGGTGGCACGGCGAAGCCGTGACGGAGGGAGTCCTCCGGAGGTCTGCGGGAACCTTGAGGACTCCCTCAGTCAGCCGAGTCCGGGGGGACTCCCTCAGTCAGCCTGACGGCTGACAGCTCCCTCAGGGAGGGAGCCTTTGTCCGCACGGCGGGGACGAGAGAATAAGGAGGAGACACCGTGAACGACAACGAAAAGAAGTCCGGTGACTGGAAGCTGATCGTCGGGGGGATCGCCCTGATTGTCGTACTGTTCATCGGAATCAAGTTTATATTCTGGGGCTTAGATCAGGCAATTCCCAAGCCTCCGGCGGACGTATCGCAGAGCGTCTCCGCCAGCCAGAGCGTCTCCGACGCCTCCACGGGCGGCGAGGAGGCCCCCAGCTTCTGCGTCCACTGCGGCAAGGCGCTGCCCGACAGCTTCCAGTGGGGGCAGTTCTGCCCATACTGCGGGGAGAAAAACGAACAGTAAGGAGAAACGACTATGGGGTTTTTTGATAAGCTGAAAAAGATCAATATTTTTGCCGGATTCGGCTCCGAGCTCACCGACGACTTCTACGACGAGCTGGAGGAGTCCCTGATTCTGGCCGACACCGGCATGGACGTGACCCTGGAGCTGGTGGAGGAGCTGCGCCGCCGGGTGAAGGCGGAGGGGGTCAAGACCATTGAGGGGGCCCGGGAGGTGATGGTCCGGGTCATCGCCGATGCCCTCAGCGCCGGGGATACCGCCCTGAACCTGTCCACACGCCCCTCGGTGGTGCTGTTCATCGGGGTCAACGGGGTGGGCAAGACCACCACCATCGGCAAAATCGGCCATCAGCTCCGGGACCAGCGGAAAAAGGTCCTCTTCTGCGCCGCCGACACCTTCCGGGCCGCCGCCGCGGAACAGCTTACCATCTGGGCTGACCGGGCAGGGGTGGACATCATCAAGCAGCAGGAGGGGGCCGACCCCGCCGCCGTGGTCTTTGACGCTATGTCCGCCGCCAAGGCCCGGAGCTCCGACGTGGTGCTGGTGGACACCGCCGGCCGGCTGCACAACAAGCAGAATCTTATGAATGAGCTGAACAAGATCTCCCGGGTCATCGACAGGGAGCTGCCCGGCTGCGCCCGGGAGACCCTCCTTGTGCTGGACGCCACCACCGGCCAGAATGGTCTCATTCAGGCCAAGCAGTTCAAGGAGGCGGCGGGCATCACCGGCATCGTCCTCACCAAGCTGGACGGCACTGCCAAGGGCGGTATCGCCATCGCCATCGCCAAGGAGCTGGGCGTCCCCGTAAAGTACGCCGGCGTGGGCGAGGGCATCGACGATTTGAACCCCTTCGACGCCCAGGAGTTCGCCCAGGCGCTGATCTAAACCAGAGCCCGTTTTCCATTTCGAGCAGCAAACAGGTAGGGAACGCAAATCGAAAGGAGATCATAATGATGAGCAATGAAGAAAAGATTTTAGCAATGCTGGTTGACCTGAAAGAATCGACAGACAAACAGTTTGAATCTATGGACAAAAGATTCGAAGGAATTGACAAACGGCTTGAATCTATGGACAAAAGATTCGAAGCAGTTGACAAACGGCTTGAATCTATGGACAAAAGATTTGATGCAGTTGACAAACGGCTTGATACGATGGACGAGCGCATGGACCGCTTGGACGAGCGTATGGACCGCTTGGACGAGCGTATGGACCGCTTGGACGAGCGCTCCCAGCGGACCGCTGTGCTCCTGGAAACCGAGGTGGACCGGAAGCTGAACCTCCTCTATGAGGGCCATGAGACGATTATGGAATGCTTGGACAAGCTTGCGCCGAAGGACCGGGTGGATGAGCTTGAATCTGACGTTATTGTCCTGAAAACCGCCGTTAAAATGCTGACGCAGGAAATTGCCGAGCTGAAAAAGGCGCAGTAAAATTTTTAATCAATTATCCATAGACACACAGAGAAAATATGGTAGAATAAGGGGGAACCGTGTATGAAGCTGGTGCTGGCCAGCAAGAACGCCAAAAAGCTGGTGGAAATGAACGACATCCTGTCCCATCTGGGAATCGAGGTCTGCTCGGAGGCGGAGGCCGGGGTGGACATCGAGGTGGAGGAGACGGGGACCACCTTTGAGGAGAACTCCCTGCTCAAGGCCAAGGCCGTCATGGAGGCCAGCGGCCTGCCCGCCATCGCCGACGACTCGGGGCTGTGCGTGGACTGCCTCAACGGGGCCCCGGGGGTGTACTCCGCCCGGTACGGCGGCGAGGGGCTGGACGACGTTCAGCGCTATCAGCTTCTGCTGAACAATATGCGTGGACAGATGACCCGGGCGGCGAAGTTCGTCAGCGTCATCACCTGCTGCTTCCCCAACGGAGATGTGCTCTCCGCCCGTGGGGAGTGCCCCGGCACCATCGCCTACGCTCCCATGGGGGAGGGCGGCTTCGGCTATGACCCGGTGTTCTTCGTCCCGGAGCTGAAAAAGACCTTTGCCCAGCTCACCGCCGACGAGAAAAACGCCGTCTCCCACCGGGGAAAGGCGCTGGAGGCCTTCAAAGAGAAATTAGAGGCGTATCTCGGATGATTTGTAGGGGGCGGATATTATCCGCCCGTGAACTCAGCGTATGATTGTGCGGGCGGATGATATCCGCCCCTACAGAAAATATCGAAAAATGAGGATTTTCGCATGGATTTAACAAGCAAACAGCGGGCCCAGCTGCGTAGCCTGGCAAATAATATCGACACCATCCTGATTGTGGGCAAGGACGGCATCGGGGACAACCTGGTGAAGCAGGCCAACGACGCCCTGGAAGCCCGGGAGCTCATCAAGGGCAGGGTTTTGGAAAACTCCCTCCTCTCCCCCCGGGAGGCGGCGGAGGCGCTGGCCCCCCTCACCCGGAGCGAAATTGTCCAGGTGATCGGAACAAAATTTGTTTTATATCGTCCAAGCCATAAAAAGGACAAAAAGGATAAGATCGTCCTGGTCCAGGACAAGAAGCGGGCGAAGGGTTAAAAAAAGCCTCCCTCCAAGAGGGAGGTGCCCCAGTGCGCGCACTGGGGCGGAGGGAGTCCGGGAAAACTCCCTCAGTCATCCCTCGCGGGCTGACAGCTCCCTCGGAGAGGGAGCCCTTGGTGCAATCCAGTGAAATTTTCATTCTGAATAAGGCGGTGTCAGCTATGAAAATCGGAATTTATGGCGGAACCTTCAACCCGCCCCATTTGGGGCATCTGGCGGCGGCCCGGACGGCCATTGAGGTGCTGGAGCTGGACCGGCTGTACATTGTCCCGGACTCCATCCCCCCGCACAAGGAGCTGCCCCAGGACACTCCGGCCCCGGGGCACCGGCTGGCCATGGCGGAAAAGATGGCGGACGCGCTTCTGATGCCCCAGGTGGTCCAGCTGTCTGAGATGGAGCTGAACCGGGAGGGGAAGAGCTACACCGCCGACACGCTGGCGGCGCTCCATGAGGAATATCCGGGGGCGGAGCTGTGGCTGCTCATGGGGACGGATATGTTCCTCACCCTTCACCAGTGGCACGAACCGGAGAAAATTTTGAAGCTGGCGGGTGTGTGCGCCTTTGGCCGCACCGAACAGGACGGGGAGGAGGTCTTCTCCCCTCAGCGGGAATATCTGCAAAAGACCTTCCCCGAGGCAAGGATCACCACCATCACCCTGCCCGGTCTGGTGGACATCTCCTCCACCCGGCTGCGGGAGCTGCTGGCGAAGGGGGAGGGGCGGAAGTACCTCTACCCCGCCGTCTACGGCTACATCCTGATGAACGGCCTTTACGGTACCCACGCCGATTTGAAGCATTTGGACATCCCCGAGCTGCGGGCCTGCTCCTACTCCATGGTGATGCAGAAGCGGGTGCGCCACATCCGAGGCACCGAGGAGGAGGCGGTCCGGCTGGCCAGGCGCTGGGGGGCGGACGAGAATCACGCCCGGCGGGCGGGCATTCTGCACGACTGCACCAAGTACCTGGAGCTGGACGAACAGCTGGAGCTGTGTGAAAAATACGGTGTGGAGCTGGATGAGCTGGAGCACCGGGCAGTGAAGCTGCTCCACTCCAAGACGGGGGCATGCATCGCCCGCCACGTTTTTGGGGAACCTGATGAGGTCTTTCACGCCATCTTCTGGCACACCACCGCCAAGGAGAACATGACCACGCTGGAGAAAATTCTCTATGTGGCCGACTACATGGAGCCCAATCGGGATTTTGACGGGGTGGAGCGGCTGCGCCAGCTGGCCTACAGCGATTTGGACGCCGCCCTGCTTCTGGGGGTGGAGACCACCATTCAGGAGATGAAGGATCGCCGGCTCCCTGTCCATCAAAGCACCCTCCGGGCCCAAGCCTGGCTGCGGGAGCACGGAGTGACAACAGAAGGGTGATACAATGAGCGAGTATAACAATCAACCGGGCAGGCGCCAGGCGCCCAAAGATCCGGGGCCCTGGAAGAGGTACCGGTCCTGGGTGGCCGGACTGGACCGTAAGGGACTGGTCCGCTACCGGCTGTGCCTGACGCTGGCGGTAATCGCTGTGCTTCTGCTGGCCGTGGGGCTGTGGCTCCGGGCGTGGATCAGACTGCCCAAGGTGCCCAACGCTCCAGCCCTGCCGGGGATCACCGCCCCCGGGGGCTCTCAGGATCTGCCCAACGTAGACTATGAGGGGGCCCAGCTGCCCGACGTGACCCGCAGCGGACGGAAGGAGGGCTATTACACCTTCCTGGTCTGCGGCCAGGACGTGGTCAGCGGGGCGACGGACACCATGATTCTCTTTACCTACGACACCAAGGGACAGCGGGTGGAGGGCATCAGCCTGCTTCGGGACACGATGATCAACACCAAGGCAAGCAGCAAGCGCCTCAACACCGTCTACGCCCGTAACCGGGGGGATAAGAGCCTGCCCGCCAAGAAGCGGACCGAAAACGGAATGGCCGCCCTGCGCCAGGAGGTGAGCAAGCTCACCGGCATCTATCCGGACTATTACGTCCTGGTCCAGTGGGAGGCCATCGGCCGGCTGGTGGACGCCATCGGCGGGGTGGAGTTTGAGGTCCCCTTCGACATGGACTACTACGACAGCACCCCCGGCCAGGATCTGCGCATCAAGCAGAAGGCGGGCCTGCGGCTGCTGGACGGACAGGACGCCATGGAGGTCATCCGCTTCCGGAAGAACAGCGACGGCACCCACATCCTGGGGGACGCGGGCCGGACCCAAATTCAGCGGGACTTCCTCACGGCGGTGCTGAAAAAGTGCCTCACCCCGGACATCATCCTGAAGCTGCCTGCCCTGGTGGACATTTTTGTGGATAACGTGGAGACCGACCTGACGGTGGGCAATATCCTGGCCTTCGCCCAGCTGGCGGTGGGGATGGACGCGGAAAACAACGTCAAATTCCTCTCCATGCCCTTCGACAACACATCCTATAAGGGGGCCTCGCTGGCCCTGGCCCGGGAGGACGAGCTGCTGGAGCTGCTGAACGGAGGCCTCAACCCCTACCAGGGGGAGATCGGCTCGGACGACCTCCAGCTGATGTACCACAAGAGCGGGGGCGGCTACGGCGTGACCAACGCCACCCTGGCCGACCCGGCGGTGGGGAAGGCCCAGGCCCCCTCCGCCCCCAAGGACGAGGAGGATGAGCCCCTGCGGGAGGACGACCTGATCGAGGAGAACGAGCCGCCCCAGGGGGAGGTCCCGGACAACTCGGAGCCCGCCGTCCCTGTCCCGCCGGGGAATGAGCCCCAAGGAGACGGGACCCAAGGAGGCGGGTCCCCGGGTAATGGGACTCCGGGCGGGGAGCCGCCCAGTGACATTACCACCATCGACCCGTCGGATATTTTCCCGCCTGCGGGCGGGGTACCGGTCCCGCCGGACATGGGTCCCGCGGGCTGAACAAACAGAAAGGAGCAAAACAGATGGAATCCTACGACCTGGCGATCCTGCTGGCCAAGGCGCTGGACAGTAAAAAGGCCGGCGGCCTCAAGGTGCTGAAAACGGAGGGCCTCACTACGCTGGCCGACTACTTCGTGATCTGCACCGCCACCTCCAACACCCAGATCAAAGCTATGTCCGACGCCTGTGAGGAGGCGGCGGAGAAGAACGGCGAACGGGCCCACCACATCGAGGGCCACCGGGGCGGCACCTGGCTTCTGATGGACTTTTCCTCGGTGGTGGTCCATGTATTCACTGACGAGGCCCGAAAATTCTATGACCTGGAGCGCCTGTGGAGCGACGCCGAAGAAATTGACATCGCCAAGGCGCTGGGCGAATAAACAAGAAACCTCGCCGATGCAAACAAGGAGTTATTCAAGTGTCTGCCCGTCTGAATGCAGTTTAAACGAACGACCAGGGCCGCCCGACCGGGCGGCCCTGAATTTTACTGCACATGGGTGTGGTTGTTGATATGGTTGGCGCAGTAGCAATAATAGCCGCTGCACTTGGAGCAGTAACGGAACTCCATATCCGGGTTGTCCTGGTCGGTGATGCCGCAGACGGTGCATTTGTGGAGGTAGCCCCGCCGCTGGCGCAGCTCCTTTTGGGCTTTCTTGAAGTTGATGGTCTGAGCGGAATGCTGATGCACGGCCCTTGCCCTGCCCCGGCCGATATAGTCCATCAGGTCATCCCAGAAGAAAATGAAGTAGTTGAAGATGGCGATGATGGGCAGCAGGGCCATGGCGAAGTGGCCATAGGACAGGTAGGACAGGATGTCGTAAGCAAACAGGGCGGCGTCCAGCAGGGCCAGCCACTTGATGCGGATGGGGATGAGGAACATGAACAGCACCTGCAGGTCGGGGTACAAAGTGGCGTAGGCGAAGAACATAGCCAGGTGGAGGTAATGCATGCTGGCGGTGACGCTTACCATATACATAGGGTTGACCACCGGCAGAAGCAGGCCCACCAGAATATTCAGCAGCACCCCCAGCCCATAATAAATGGTAAACCTGGCCGAGCCCCACGCCCCCTCCAAACGGACGCCCATGTAGTAAAAGAACACGGTGGACAGGACGAAGGTCAGCGGGCTGAAGCTCATGGGGACGAAAATGAAGGTAATCAGCCGCCAGATCTGCCCCTGGAAGATATAGGCGGGAACAAAGGTGAGGAAATTCGTGGACACGCCGTGGGTAAACAGGTCCAGCATAAAGACCAGCAGGTTCCCTCCCACGATATAGCGGATCAATCCCTCCACGCTCAGATTTGGGTGGTTATAGCTGAACCGGGACAGCCAGCGGGACAGGGTTCTCATAAACGAGCCTCCTCAGGATTTCAATTCATAACATTTATTGTACCCGTTTTTTCCAGGAAAGTCTACGTCTAAAGTGTGAACAAAATACATTGATCCCCCCTTTTCCTCCGGTGCAAAGTGTGATAAGATAGGGAGGATAAAAATCCGGCGTGAAGCGGATTACAAATAAGGAGGATCACCATGAGTATTGTAAAAGATATGTCCCTGGCCCCCTCGGGCCACCAGAAGATCCAGTGGGTGCGGGATTTCATGCCCGCCCTCAGCGGAATCGAGGAGCGGTTCCGCAAGGAAAAGCCCTTTGCGGGGCTGACCATCGCCGTCTCGGTCCACCTGGAGGCCAAGACCGCCAATCTGGGCCTGGTCCTGCGGGAGGGGGGCGCTGACGTCCACCTCACCGGCTGCAACCCCCTGTCCACCCAGGACGACGTGGCCGCCGCCGTGGCCGACTCCGGCGTGGACACCTACGGCGTCCACGGGGTCAGCATGGAGGAGTATGAAAACCTTCTGGTGGAGACCCTGAAATGCCGCCCCCACCTCATTGTGGACGACGGCGGCGACCTCATCAACCTTCTCGGCGGCAAGTGCGCCCAGTACGGCGACCGCCTCATCGGCGGCTGTGAGGAGACCACCACCGGTATCCACCGCCTCTACGCCCGGCAGCGGGAGGGCATCCTGCCCTGCCCCATGATGGCGGTGAACGACGCCAAGGCCAAGCATTATTATGACAACAAATACGGCACCGGCCAGTCCACCTGGGACGCTATCATGCACACCACCAACCTGATCGTGGCGGGCAAGACCGTTGTTGTCGCCGGCTACGGCTGGTGCGGCAAGGGAATTGCCATGCGGGCCAAGGGTATGGGGGCCAACGTGGTGGTCTGCGAGGTGGATCCCTTCAAGGCTCTGGAGGCCACCATGGAGAACTTCCGGGTGATGTCCATGGACGAGGCCGCCAAAATTGGCGACATCTTCGTCACCGCCACCGGCTGCAAGGACGTGATTGTGAAGCGGCACTTTGAGGTGATGAAGAACAACGCCGTCCTGTGCAACTCCGGCCACTTCGACTGCGAGGTGGACGTAGCCGCCCTGCGTCAGATGTCGGCGGAGACCTTCCCCCGCCGGCAGAATATCGAGGGCTTCAAGCTGCCCGACGGCCGCACCCTCAACGTGCTGGCCGAGGGCCGGCTGGTCAACCTGGCCGGGGGCAACGGCCACCCCGCCGAGATCATGGACATGTCCTTCGCCGTCCAGGCCCTGTCCCTGGAGTGGCTGGCCAAGCACCGGGAGGGTCTGGAGAAAAAAGTCTACCTCGTCCCCGACGAGATTGATGACCAGATTGGCCGGGTGAAGCTGGCCGCTATGGGCCTCACCATCGACACCCTCACCGAGGAGCAGAAGGCCTATCTGGCCGGCTGGGAGGCGTAACTGTGCAGGGGCAGATATTATCCGCCCGTCCCCTGGACAGGACAAGAATTTGTAGGGGCGGCCACAGGCCGCCCCCACGCAGGGAAAGAGGAACAAATGCACAACGAATTAACCAAAATCGACCTGCAAAAGATGCGGGAGGAGCTGAACTACCGGCGGATTACCCTCCGGCCCCAGCTGCTGGAGGAGGTCAAGGCGGCTCGGGGCTTCGGCGACCTGAGTGAGAATTTTGAGTACAAAGCGGCCAAGCAGGAGAAGAACAAGAACGAGAGCCGCATCCGCTATCTGGAGAACATGATCAAAACCGCCCGGGTCATCGAGGACCACTCCGCCGCCGACGCGGTGGGTCTGTATGACAAGGTGACCATCTGGCTGGAGGAGGACGGGGAGGAGGAGACCTGGCAGGTGGTAACCACCGTGCGCCAGGATGTCTCCCATGGCCTCATCAGCAAGGAGTCCCCCATGGGCTCCGCCCTCCTGGGCAAAAGGGCGGGCGACCGCTTCTATGTCCAGGTCAACAAGGACTTCGGCTACTGGGCCGTTGTCCGCTCCATCGAAAAGGGCCGCGACGACGGCTCCGCCGAGCTGAACCGCTTCTAAAAAGCACAGGCCGCCCAAGCGGGCGGCCTGTTGGTCTGTCAGAAAGCCTCGCCAACGGCGAGGCTTTCTGTTGGGCTGAATGCAGAGGTCAGTCAATTCCCAGCTGTGTCCAAAGGGTATTGTACAGATTCAAGGTCTCAGCGGGCAGATTGACATAGGCCTCGCACCGCTCCAGGGTCTCGGGGGGAGCGGCCATGATCTCATAGACCTCGGGGTCCAGCTCCTCGCCGTAGAGCTCCTCATAGTAGGCGGGATACTGCTCCAGGGCTACCCGGTTGGGGGAGGCGTACCAGATATAGTCCATGTTGGCCAGGTTGGCCTCGGTGGAGGCGATAAAGTTGATCCACTCCATGGCCGCGTCGTAGTGGGGGGCGTCCTTCAGCACGCACATGGCGTCCACAAACCAGTTGGAGCCCTCCTCCGGAACGACGAAGGCCAGGTCCACCCCGTCGGCTTGGTTGTCCACCATGGACAGATAGTCGCCGGCGTAGTAGGTGGCGATGGCGGCGTTGCCGCCCTCCATCTTCTGAAAGACCTCGTCCATCACCCGGCCCTGGAAGACCCCCCGGCGGTTGGCGTCGGCCACCAGCTCATAGGCCTGACGGATCTCCGCCGGGTCGGTGGTGTTCACCGAATAGCCCAGATACATCAGGGCCTCGCCCAGGGCGTCCCGGGAGTTGTTGATGAGCAGGACGTTCCCGGCGTATTTGCCGTCGTACAGGGCCCCCCAGCTGGTGATCTCCTCGTCCACCATCTCGGTGTTGTAGATGATTCCCAGGGTGCCCCAGGTGTAGGGGACGGTATACCGGTTGTCCGGGTCGTAGGACAGGTTTTTAAAGCGGTCGTCGATGAGGGAAAAGTTGGGGATCTGGCTGTAATCCAGGGGCTCCAGCATGTCCTCGGCGATGAGGCGGCCGATCATATAGTCGGAGGGGACCACCACGTCGTAGTCCGCCCCGCCGCTCTTCAGCAGGGAGTACAGCGCCTCGTTGCTCTCGGCGGTCTGGTAGTTCACCCGGATGCCGGTGGCCTCCTCAAACTGAATAATCAGGTCCTCGTCGATATACTCTCCCCAGGAGCACACATTGACCACAGGCCGGGAGCCGGTGGCGTGGCTGAGAAAGGCCACCGACGCCAGGAAGGCGCAGGCCAGCGCGCCGGCCGCGCCCCGCCGGACCCAGCGGAAGCGGGGCTCCGCCAGCTTCTGCCGCAGGCGGTCCAACGCAGAGGGGCGGCGGACAATCCCCCTGCGGTCCCGGCTCTCCTGCCGGGCCTCCTTCACGTTGGAGATCACCAGCAGCGCCAGCACCGACAGGAACAGCAGGGTGGAGATGGCGTTGACCTCCGGGGTGACCCGCTTTTTGGTCATGCCGTAGATGGCCATAGCCAGGGTGGAGCTGGCCGACCCGGCGGTAAAGTAGGAGATAATGAAGTCGTCGATGGACATGGTAAAGGCGATGAGGGCCCCGGAGACGATGCCCGGCTTAATCTCGGGGAGCATCACCTTCCAAAAGGCCTGCATCCAGGTGCAGCCCAGGTCCTGGGCCGCGTCCATCAGGTTGCGGTCCATCTGCCGCAGCTTGGGGGCCACGTTTAGGATCACATAGGGGATGTTGAAGGATATATGGGCCAGCAGCAGGGTGGTGAAGCCCAGCACCAGCCGGTCGGGCAGCACCACCGCGCTCTGGATGGAGTTGAACCACCGGGCGAAGGCCCCCCAGCCCTGAAAGAAGGCCACAAAGAACAGGCACAGGCTGACGCCGGTGACAATGTCGGCGTTCATCATGGGGATGTTGTTCACCGTGAGCAGGGCCTCCCGCCGCCGCCGGCCCAGGCTGTACAGCCCGATGGCGGCGAAGGTGCCGGCCACAGTGGCGATGGCGGTGGCCAGCAGAGAAACCAGCAGGGTGGTGTAGACGCTCTCCATAATCAGCCGGTTCTGAAACAGCTTGGTGTACCAGTGGAGGGAAAAGCCCTTCCAAACGGCGCTGGAGTCCCCGGCGTTGAAGGAAAAAATAATGAGCAGGACGATGGGGGCGTACAGGAAGAGGAACATCAGCCCGATGAGCAGGCGGCTGCCCGCGCGGCTCTGTCGTTTCATAGCAGCACCGCCTCCCCTTCACCCTCGCCGAAGCGGTTCATGACCACCATGCACACCACCACAATGACCATCATCACCATGGAGATGGCCGCGCCCAGGTGGGGGTCGTAGGCCCCGCCCAGGAATTGCTGTTCAATGAGGTCGCCCAGCATCATCTGGGCGCCGCCTCCCAGCAGGCGGGAGATGGCGAAGGTGGACACCGAGGGGACAAACACCATGGTCACCCCGGACAGCACTCCGGGCAGGGACAGGGGCAGGATCACCTTGCGGAACACCCGGCCGCTGTCCGCCCCCAGGTCCCGGGCGGCCTCGAGGAGGCTGCCGTCCAGCTTGAGGATCACCGAGTAGATGGGCAGGATCATAAAGGGCAGGTAGTTGTACACCATGCCCAGCACCACCGCCCCGGGGGTGCCGATCATGGGGATGTACTCCACCCCCAGCAGGTCCAACAGGCCGATGGCCCGGAAGAACTGATTCAGCAAGCCGTTGTTCTCCAGAATGGACATCCAGGAGTAGGTCCGCAGGAGGAAGTTCATCCACATAGGGAGCATGATGAGGGCCATGGCCAGCCGCTGAAAGCCGGGGCCCTCCCGGGCCATCCAGTAGGACACCGGATAGCCGATCAGCAGGCAGACCAGGGTGGCGATCAGCGCCAGCCGGAAGGAGCGGACAAAGACCGAGGCGTAGAGGCCCATTTCGGAGAAGTTTTCCGTGGTGCCCTCAAAGTCCGCGGTGGTAAAGGCGTACACCACCATGATAAGGATGGGGATCACCACCATCAGCGCCATCCAACCCACATAGGGGACGGCGAACCAGGACAGCTTACTCTTCATCCCCGCTGTCCTCCCCATCCGGGTCAAAGCTGGCGTCGCTGATCTCCTCATACTCCTCGGAGTAGGAGGAGTAGTCGCCGAACATGCCGGAGTAGCCGCTCTTTTTCATGACGTGGATACCGTCTGGGTCGATCTTGATGCCGATGCGGCTGCCCACCGGAGACAGGTCGGTGGTTTGGATCAGCCACTTAAAGCCGTAGAAATCCACGATGATATCGTACTGCATCCCCTTGAAGGTGACGGAGGTGACGGTGCCCTTCAGCTGGCCCTGGTCCTCGGGGACGATGTCCACATCCTCGGGCCGGATGACCACGTCTACCGGCTCGTCAGGGGAGAAGCCGCCGTCCAGACACTGGAAGCGCCGGTTGAAGATCTCCACCACCCCATCGGAGCGCATGATGCCGTCGATGATGTTGGACTCGCCGATGAAGTCGGCCACGAAGGCGTTCTGTGGCTCGTTGTAAATGTCCTCCGGAGAGCCGATCTGCTGAATACGGCCCGCGTCCATGACCACCACGGTGTCCGACATAGCCAGCGCCTCCTCCTGGTCGTGGGTGACGTAGACGAAGGTAATCTCCATGGCCTTCTGGATGCGCTTGAGCTCGTTCTGCATGTCCTTGCGCAGCTTTAGGTCCAGCGCGCCCAGGGGCTCGTCCAGCAGCAGCACCTTGGGCCGGTTTACCAGCGCCCGGGCGATGGCCACCCGTTGCTGCTGTCCGCCGGACAGCTGGCTGGTCCGCCGCTTTTCAAAGCCTTTAAGGTTGACAATCTCCAGCATCTCCATCACCCGCCGGTCGATCTCCTCCTCGGGCAGCTTCACCTTGCTTCCCGAGGCGTCCGCCTTGGGGATGCGCAGGCCGAAGGCGATGTTCTCATACACGTTCAGGTGCGGGAACAGGGCGTACTTTTGAAACACCGTGTTGACGGTCCGCTTGTGGGGCGGGACAGAATTGATCCTCACCCCGTCGAACAAAACATCTCCAGCGGTCGGCGTCTGAAAACCACCAATGATTCTGAGCGTGGTTGTCTTGCCGCACCCGCTGGGTCCGAGCAGTGTGAGGAATTCCTTATCCCTGATGCTTAAATTGATTTTGTCGAGTACGATATCCTCGCCGAACGCCACGACGCAGTCGGTCAGGCGGATCAACTCCTTGGACATGTATCCTCCCCCATTTCTGTTTTTTTACTTTGTCAGCTCCCTCGATTTATTCACCGGGCGGCCAGACCGTCCTGGGGGGACGGCGGTGCGGTGACCGGCTTTCACGGATAGCGAGTTACACTATAGCGGGTTATCCCCTAATTGTCAATCATTTTCCCCAAAATTTTTCAAAGGGCTTGCAAGTTTTCTCCTTCCGTATTAGGATAGGAATATCTCGGCAAACTAGCCCTGTCCCCGCCGGCGGGCGCCGGCGGGCGAGAGGCATCGGTCATCGGGAGGGACTTGATTTGAATTATGAACAGATGCTGAGCCGGCTGTGCGCCCTGTCCGGGCCCAGCGGCTTTGAGTCAGGGGTGGCACAGGCGGCGGCGGAGCTGCTCCGGCCCCTGACGGACGAGGTGTATATCACCCGGCTGGGCAGCGTGGCGGGGGTGCGCCGGTGCGGCCGGGAGGACGCCCCCAGGCTGCTGCTGGACGCCCACCTGGACGAGATCGGCTTCATCGTCACCGGCCATGAGGAGGGCTTCCTCCGCTTCGCCCCCCTGGGGGGCGTGGACCCCCGGATGCTCCCCGACCGGGAGATGGTCATCCTTACTGAGCCGCCTATCTATGGGGTGGTGGCCTGCCTGCCGCCCCATGTCCAGAGCGGCGAGGACATGGATAAGTCCCTGCCCATCAAGGACCTCTTCCTTGATGCAGGGCTGTCCCAGGAAGCGGCACAGAAAAAAATCCCCATCGGCACCCCGGCCGCCTATCGGGGGGGCTGCGCCCCTCTGGGGGCAGACCTGCTCTGCGGCAAGGCCCTGGACGACCGGGCTGGCTTCGCCGTCCTGCTGGACGTGCTGGAGCGGCTGCGGGAGAAGAAGCTGAATGTGGACCTGTACGTCCTGGGCTCCACCCAGGAAGAGACCCACAGCTCCGGGGCCATTACCGCCGCCTATGAGATCGCGCCGAATCTGTGCGTGGCGGTGGACGTCACCCACGGGGACAGTCCGGACGCGTCCAAGCATGAGACCTTCAAGCTGGGGGGCGGCCCGGTGATCGGCGTGGGGCCCAACTGCGCCCGGTCCCTGTCGGGCCGCTTGAAGGAGCTGGCGGGGGAGCTGGACATGCCCGTGCAGATCGAGGTCATGTCCGGCTCCAGCGGCACCAACGCCTGGCCCATCCAGGTCAGCCGGGAGGGGGTGGCCACCGCCGTGCTGTCCATCCCGGAGCGGTATATGCACACCCCGGTAGAGGTGGTCCACCGCAAGGATTTAGAGGACACCGCAAAGCTGCTGGCCGCCTATGTGGAGAGCATGGGAGAGGGGGAAAAGACGTGCTGAATACCTTAAAGGAGCTGTGCCGCCTCAACGGCGTGTCCGGGGATGAGGATGAGGTGTGCCGCTGTATCCGGGACCGGGCGGAGCCCTTTGCCAGCTCCATCCGCGCCGACTCTCTGGGCAATTTAATCGTGTTCAAGAGGGGCAAGAAGTCCACCGGGAACAGGCTGATGCTGGCCGCCCACATGGACGAGGTGGGGGTCATCATCACCCGCGTCACCGAAGAGGGTTTTTTGAAATTTGATTTCGTGGGCGGGGTGGACCGGAGGGTTGCCATCGGCAAGCCGGTGGTCATCGGGGAGAAGAAGGTCCCCGGCGTGATCGGCCTGAAGGCCATCCACCTGACCGGCAAGGAGGAGCGGAAGAAGGCCCCAAAGACGGAGAGCCTGTATATCGACATTGGGGCGAAGGATAAAGCGTCCGCCGAAAAGCTGGCAGAGCCGGGGGACTACGGCGCTTTCGTCTGCCGGCCGGAGGAATTTGGCGACGGCCTGTTCAAGGCCAGGGCCATTGACGACCGGGTGGGCTGTGCCATCATGCTCAAGCTGCTGGAGGAGGACCTGCCTCTGGATGTGACCTTTGCCTTCACCGCCCAGGAGGAGGTGGGCACCCGGGGGGCCTTCGGGGCGGCCTTCTCTGTCACACCGGAGATCGCCCTGGTGCTGGAGACCACCACCGCCGCCGGCCTGCCCGGAGTGGAGAGCCACCGCCGGGTGTGCGCCCCCGGCAGGGGGCCGGTGATCTCCTATATGGACGGGGCCGCCATTTACGACCGGGAACTCTTCGAAATTCTGCGCCGTCTGGCGGAGGAGAACGGCATTCCCTGGCAGACCAAGGAGTATATCGCCGGGGGCAACGACGCCCGCACCATCCAGCGCACCAAGGCGGGGGTGAGGGTGGCGGCCCTGTCCGCCGCCACCCGCTATCTCCACGCCCCCGCCAGCGTGGGCAGCGTGGCCGATTTTGAACACATGCTCCAGCTCACCCGGCTGTTCCTGGACGAGATGGCCCGGCGGCTGGAGGAGGGAATAAAGATAGAAAGAGAGTGATTTCAATGCGCGGAGAACACACGATTGAAGAACAGGTGGAGCAGCTGAAGAAGTATCTGGGCTGTCCCTGCACCTACTATCCCCCGTCCGACGACTGCCAGCCGATGATTTCCGACTTCTGTCAGGCCCGTGCCCGGGGAAAAAAGGAGGGCTTTGTCCCCATGCTGATTGCGGTGGACGAGCTTCTGCTGGAGTGCTTCGAGCTCAACGGGGAGGACAAGAGTGCCGGACAGGCGCGGCAGGAGCTGCTGTCCGCCCCGCTGGAGTCGGGAGAGGAATTTCTCCAAAACCGGCTGAGCGAATACAAGGAGAGCGTGGAGGAAGAGCCCGGCTACTGGGAGCAGCTGATGGGCGAGGTAGCCGGCGGCGAGAGAATCGACCGCTTTTTGAGCCTTTGGGACTATGACGGAAAACAGACCATTCCCATCATTCTGGCGGAGATTCCGGTCAAACATCCCTGGGAGGTCTTCGCTTATCTGCCCTTCGGCGGCTGGAATGAGTGTCCCGCCAATGAGGAACACATGGCGGTGGCGAAATACTGGTTTGAAAAGTACGGGGCCGTCCCCGCCCTGATGACCCACGATGTGCTGGAGTATGTCCTGCCTGATGTCCGCGGTATGTCAAAGGAACAGGCCCTGGACCTGGCCCTGGAGCAGTACGCCTACTGTAATGACATCGTGGACCAGGGGGTGGAGACTGTCGGGCGGCTGGCGGACGGTCTGGCGAAATCCAGCTATTGGTACTTCTGGTGGGACTGAGGAGACGCTATGGAACTGCTTGAAATTTTAGAAGCCCTGAACCAGACCCACGGTCCCTCCGGGGACGAGGGGAGCGTGCGGGAAAAAATCGCTGAGCTGGCCCGGCCCTTTGCCGACGAGGTGACCGCCGACACCCTGGGCAGCCTGATCGTCCGCAAGAAGGGAGACGGTCCACGGGTGATGCTCGCCGCCCACATGGACAGCATCGGCTTTATCGTCACCCACATCGAGAAGGAGGGCTTCCTACGGGTGGGCAAGCTGGGAGGAATTTCCCCCAAGGAGGCGGCCTACGCCTCGGTCCGGTTCAAGAACGGCGTCCGGGGGGTGTTTGTCCCCGAGGAGAAGGCTGACTTTGGCAAGCTGAAGCTGGACGAGTGCTTTATCGACATCGGCGTGGAAAACGAGGAGGAAGCGAAGAAGCTGGTTCAGGTGGGGGACACCTGCGTCTACGACGGGCCCATCCGGGTTCAGGGGAGCCGGGTGACCGGCCCCTATCTGGACGACCGGATTGCCTGCGCCGTGCTGCTGTGCGCCCTGGAGCGGATTGAAAAACCCGCCTGCGACCTGTATCTGGTTTTCACCGTCCAGGAGGAGGTGGGCCTGCGGGGGGCGCGTACCGCCGCTTGGTGGGTGGAACCCGACGCCGGTATTGCGGTGGACGTCACCGACGTGGACGACACCCCCGGCTCGGAGCGGTGCGGCACCACCCGCCTGGGCGGGGGCGCGGGCATCAAGGTGATGGACTCCTCCGTAATCTGCCACCCCCAGGTGGTGGCCCGGCTGGAGGAGCTGGCAAAGACCGGGGACATCCCCGCCCAGCGGGACATCATGCGGGGCGGCGGCACCGACGCCGGAGCCCTCCACACCACCCGCCTGGGAGTAAAAACCGGCGGGGTGTCCATCCCCTGCCGGTATATCCACACCCCGGCGGAGACCGCCAGCCTCCAGGACGCCGAGGCCTGCGTCCAGCTGCTGACGGCCTTTGTTGAGAAGTGAAAATTCCCGCCCCAATGGGGCGGGAATCTCTATTTTTCAGCCCGGACGATCATGGAGACGACCTCCTGACGGGTCGCTAGGTCCTGGGGGCGCTGGCCGTCGGTAAAGCCCTGGGCAACCCCCCGCTCCAGCTCCTCCAGTCCCCAGTCCGGGCTGGGGAGCTGGGCCAGCTCCTGGCGGTAGCGCTCCATAAATTCCTTCCACTGCTCATAGGTCACGCCGCCGTCACCTCCCTCCTCTTCGGGCTCCTCCGGCTCGGGGTCCTCCCGCAGGCGGGCGGCCACGTCCTGACGGAAGTCGTCCATGGATTTGCCCCGCTTGGGAAACCAGTGGAGTACATCGACGTGCTGGGAGGCGATGCCCAGCTGGTGGCCCTCGGCGTGGCAGATGACCACCCCCTCGGCCAGGGGGTCCAGCTTGAACTGCCGGCACAGCATGGCGGTGAGCTGAACTGACTCCTCATAGATTTTTTGAAAATAGACCGGGTCGTCCAGCCCGTCCTCGCAGATCTCAAAGCCAATATGGGTGTTGTTGGCCGCGCCCCCGGCGTGCCAGCCCCGGTGGGTCCAGGGCAGGGTCTGGACGGTCCCCGGTTCCCCGTCGGCGAATTTCCCCACAAAGGCGTGGACGCACTTGGTCAGGCCAGGGCGGTCCCAGTGGTTGTCCGCTGTGTTAAAGCCCATCTCCTGGTCACCGGGCACATACCGGCTGACGCGGGGGTTGTTGGCTCCGGTGGAGTGGACCATGACGCCCTGGACCTGGATGGTCCGGTCCGTCCGGTAGCAGTCGTTTTGGGTGAGGTACTGTCTGCGCAGCCTCATAAGCCTTACTCCTCTCCGGTATTGAGGGCCCTGAGGCCCTCTTTGCCATTCTATGGCGGAGGGAGGGAGCCGGTTCCATAAGAAAACGGCGGCCCTCTCGGACCGCCGCGCCGGCGTCAGTGGTTCAAAATTCGCACCCGGATCATGTTGGGGATGGCCCGCAGCTCCTCCACCGCCTGCTCGGTGAGGCGGGTGTTCACGTCCACCATGGTGTAGGCGTAGTCCTTTTTAGACTTGTTGGTCAGGTTCTCCACGTTGATGTGGTCGTCGGACAGGACCCCCATAATCTGGGTCAGCATACCGGGGACATTTTTGTGGATGAGGCAGATGCGGGCAATGCCGCTCCAGTCCTGGGAGACGTTGGGCAGGTTCACCGAGTTGGTGATGTTGCCGTTGAGGAGGTAGTCCTGGAGCTGGCGCACCGCCATAACGGCGCAGTTCTCCTCGCTCTCCGGGGTGGAGGCCCCCAGGTGGGGCAGGGCGATGACGTTTTTCACCGTGGTGATCCGCTCGTCGGGGAAGTCGGTGACGTATTTGGCCACCCGGCCAGACTCCAGGGCGGCGATCATGTCCCCGTCGTTCACCAGCCCGCCCCGGGCCAGGTTGAGCACCCGGACCTGTCCCTTCATTTTGCCGATGGCCTCGGCGTTGATGAAGTCCTTGGTGGCGCCGCTGTAGGGGATGTGGAGGGTGATGTAGTCGGAGACCTTGTAGAGCTCATCCACCTCCTTGACCACATGGACGTGACGGTCCAGCCGCAGGGCGGCGTCAACCGACAGGAAGGGGTCGTAGCCGTAGACGTCCATCCCCAGGTCCAGGGCGATGTTGCACACCAGCGCTCCAATGGCCCCCAGGCCGATGACGCCCAGGGTCTTTTTGTACAGCTCCGGCCCGGCGAAGGCGGACTTGCCCTTCTCCACGGCGGCGGCCACGTCCACCTTGGGGGTGTGGGCCTGCTCCTGCACCCAGTCGGCGCCCCCCAGAATGTCCCGGGAGGCCACCAGCATAGCGGCGATGACCAGCTCCTTCACCGCGTTGGCGTTGGCCCCGGGGGTGTTGAAGACCACAACGCCGTTTTCTGAGCAGCGGTCCACAGGGATGTTGTTGGTGCCCGCCCCCGCCCGGGCGATGGCCCGGAGGGAGCTGGAAAATTCATACTCATGCATAGGCGCGGAGCGGACCAGAACACCGTCCTCGTTTTCCACGTCGTTTCCCACCTGGAACCGCTCCCGGTCCAGCCGGGCCAGCCCCACGGAGGAAATTTTATTCAGTGTTTTAATGCGATACATGTGAATTACCTCATGTCTGTGTTTGTTTGGTGTGTAGGGCGCGACGACTCGGCGCGCCGTACCTCTGGCTTTGCGTAGCGGCGTGCCCAGTGGTCACGCCCTACAACAGGCGGGCGACCGCAGGCCGCCCCTATTCATTGCCGCTCGTCCTTCAGCCCAACCAGATAGTCCAGGGAGACGTGATAAAGCATTGCCATCTCCACCAGAAGGGAGGCGGTCGGCTCCCGCTCATTTTTCTCATAGCGGCAATAGGACTTCATGGAAATGCCCAGCTCCTTTGCCACACTGTCTTGTGTAAGCTTCCGCTCCTTGCGGAGGCTATAAAGTCTTTCAGACAATTTCAGCATTTCTTTTTTCACCCCTTGACAGGACCAAACGGACTAGTTATAATGGGAACGAGAATGGACCGAACAGTCCAAGAAGGAGGAGACACCATGGACGAACTGACCAGATGCCTGTACGAATTTGTATGCGAAAAGCGGCTGGGGAGCCTGTCAGAGGACCAGGAGTATATAGACGCCGTGCTGGGAGCAGAGCGGCAGGAGAAGCGGGTGGCCTCCTATCTGAGCAAGGAACAGCAGCCGGAGCTGCGCGCGCTGATGGATGCGGCAGCCGCTCAGGGCGACATTACAAGTGAGCATCTGTTTTGCGCGGCTCTGTCTCTGGCCCGGGAACTGAATAAGCTGGTGCGGGCGTAAGTGCCGCTTACACTTTCATGTGCTCCTTCAACTTAACGCCGTCCAGGGCGGGGGCAATCACCAGGAACAGGGCCCCGCTGCCGATGCCCTGGACCAGAGTGCCCAGGAACTGGGGCAGGAAGGCGGTCATGGTTCCGGCCATGGCGCAGCCGGCCAGGGCGTAGGCGGCGGGGGAAAAGAGCCCTGCGGCCACCACAGCGGCGCAGTTGCGCGGGCAGAGGATGTGCTCCGACTTGCTGGTGAAAAACAGCACCAGCACCGCCTTGATGACCAGGGTGGGCAGCACCCACATAGGGGCGGTGAGCAGGTCGGCCAGCCCCGCGCCGATGGCGGCGGCCGCCGCCGCATAAGGGACGGGCAGCAGACAGGCCGCCAAATAGATCAGGGTGTCCCCCAGGTGGATATAGCCTCCGGTGGGGAGGGGGATATGGAGCATGTAGGCGGTCATGACGGTAATAGCGGCGGTGAACAGCGCGGCTGTTGTCAACAGCCGCAGATTTTCTCTTTGAGACATAGGGTGTCCTTTCTCCGGTCAGTTGCTCTTATCAAAACTCTTGATAAACTCGCACAGCTTTTCCACGCCCTCCACTGGCATGGCGTTGTAAATGGAGGCCCGCATGCCGCCGGTTTTCCGGTGGCCCTTCAGGTTGACGAAGCCTGCGGCCGCGGCCTCCTGGATAAATTTGGCGTCCAGGGCCTCGTCGCCGGTGCGGAAGGTGACGTTCATGCCGGAGCGGGAGTCTCTGTCCGCGTGGAGCTGGAAGCGGCGGGTGTTCTCCAAGGTATCGTAGAGCATGCCGGAGCGAAGATCCCGAAGCTTTTTCATCCCGGACAGACCGCCGTTTTCCTCCACCCAGTCCAGCACCAGGCCCAGCATGTAGATGCACCAGCAGGGGGGCGTGTTGTACATGGAATCCTTGTCGATCATGGTCCTGTAGTTCATCATCAGGGGCGTGTGGGGCAGCTCATGGCCGGCCAGGTCCTCCCGAAGGATGACCACCGTCAGTCCGGCGGGGGCCATATTTTTTTGCGCCCCGGCGTAGATGACGCCGTATTGGGACACATCCACAGGCATAGACAGAATGTTGGAGGACATATCGCACACCAGAGGCACGTCCCCGGTCCGGGGCACGTAGTCCCATTCGGTGCCGTAAATGGTGTTGTTGGCGCAGTAGTAGAAGTAGCTGGCTTTGGGGTCCAGCTTCAACCCCTCCTGACGGGGGATATAGCAGTGATTCCGGTCCCCGGTGTCGCAGGCCAGGCTGATCTGCCCGTACTTCCGGGCCTCCTTGCAGGCCAGGTCGGAGAAGTTGCCGGTGACGGCGTAGTCCGCCCGGCCGGTTTTGCTGATCAGGTTCAGGGGGACGGCGGAGAACTGGCCGGAGGCCCCGGTCTGGAGGAACAGGATGCGGTAGCCCTCCGGCACGCCCATCAGCCGGCGCAGCTTATCCTGGGTCTCCTGAAAGATGTCCATGAAAACCTTGGACCGGTGGCTCATCTCCATCACGGACATGCCGGAACCCCGGTAGTTGGTGATTTCAGACCCGGCGCGCTCCAGCACAGACAGCGGAAGCGCGGAGGGACCGGCGGCAAAATTATAAACACGGGTACTGCTCATAGAAAAAGCCCCTTTCAAGCATCAAAATGGTCGTGCTATGGTAACAGCTTCTAATTATAGTCCGAGGGAAAAGGGGTGTCAATGGCAAAAAGAAAGAAGGGAGTCTTTGTATAGAACATACAAAAACGGGAATACTGATTTGTGCATTTCGGATAGAAGTGTCCTTGACGCAGGCAAGTTTTCCCTGCTAAAATACAGTCAGCCGCTGAAAAAGCGGCGCGCCCCCGGGGCGGGGCGAGGAACGAAACCGCGTTTGAAAAGGAGGTTCCCTCATGCTGAAGGAAATTGAAATCAAGAGCAAGGAGCAGGTGGAGGAGATCAACCGTCTGGCCTGCCAGGCCCCCTATGAGGTGTGGCTGTTTACAAAGGACATGATGCTGGACGCCCGGTCTCTGTTGGGGCTGTTCGCCCTGATCGGCAAGAAGGCCAAGGTGGTAGTGGACGACGATGTGTCCCCCAGGTCCTTCCAGCATATGGTGGCGAAAATGTCATAAGTCCCCGTGATAAATGAGACGGGCCCTATTCCAGGGCCCGTCTTTCCATTTGCAGAAGCGCTTCCTTCATGTCAAGGCCCCCTCCATAGCCCACCAGCCTGCCGCCCGCGCCGATGACCCGGTGGCAGGGGACGGCGATAAAGATGGGGTTTTGGTGGTTGGCCATTCCCACGGCCCGGAAGGCCTTGGGGCTTCCCACAGCGGCGGCAATCTCCCCATAGGTGCGGGTCTCGCCGTAGGGGATGGTACACAGGGCCTGCCACACCCGCTGCTGAAAGGGGGTGCCCTTCAGGACATAGGGGAAGTCGAAGGTCCTCCGCCGGCCCTCCAGGTATTCGCTGATCTGCTGAAAGACCAGGTCGGTGAGGGCGGTCCTCCCCTCCTCCCGGACGGGCTCCTCCGTCCGGGTGAGGCGGGTGACTGCCCCGTCCTGATACCGCACAAGCAGCTGCCCGAAGGGGAAGGGGTATACGGTATAGCCGTCCATCGTTACTTGCTGCTCCTGCGCCAGATGCCCATTTTTTCGGCGTCCTGAATGAGCTGCTCCCGGAACTGGGGGGCGGCGATGGAGATGATGGCCTCGGCCCGCTCCCAGGTGGACAGGCCCTTGAGGTTGATCATGCCGTGCTCGGTGACGATGTACTGTACGCAGGACCGGGGGTCGGTGGCGATGGAGCCGGGGGTGAGGGTGGGGACGATGCGGCTCTTCACCGTGCCGTCCTTGCCAGTGACGGTGGAGGACATACAGATGAAGCTCTTGCCTCCCTTGGACAGGTAGGCGCCCATGACGAAGTCCAGCTGGCCGCCGGTGCCGGAGATGTGCTTCAACCCGGCGGACTCGGCGTTGACCTGGCCGAAGAGGTCCATGTCGATGGCGTTGTTGATGGAGATGAAGTTATCCAGCTGGGCCAGCACCCGCACGTCGTTGGTGTAGTCCACCGGAGCGGCCATAACGGCGGGGTTGCGGTTGATGTAGTCGTAGAGCTTCTGGGTGCCGGCGGCGAAGGCGTAGACCTGACGGCCCTTGTCCAGGGCCTTGCGACTGCCGGTGAGCTTGCCCGCCAGAGCCATGTCCACAAAGCCGTCCACATACATCTCGGTGTGTACGCCCAGGTCCTTCAAATCGGACTGGGCGATCATGGAGCCCACGGTGTTGGGCATACCGCCGATGCCCAGCTGGAGGCAGGCCCCGTTGGGGATCTGCTCCACGATGAGCTTGGCCACCGCCCGGTCCACATCGGTGGGCTCGCCGCCCCCGCCCAGCTGGGCCACGGCGGGGTTGTCCCCCTCCACCACATAGTCCACGTCGGCGATGTTGATCTCGCTGCCGGTGAGGCCGTAGACCCAGGGCAGATTCTGGTTGACCTCCAGGATGATAACCTTGGCCTTATCCAGCATGTCGGCCAGGTGGGAGGCGGCCAGGGCGTAGCTGAAATTGCCGTGGCTGTCCATGGGGGTGACCTGGATCATGGCCACGTCCACGGTGACGTTCTCCCGGTAGAACCGGGGGAGCTCAGAGTACCGCATGGGGGCGAAAAAGCCCATCCCCTTGCCGATGATCTTCCGGTCGATGCCGGAGCAATGCCAGGAGTTCCAGGTGAAGTGGTCCCCGGCGTCGTCGGCCTTGGCGATCTCGGGCATCCACATGGTGACGCCGCCCCGAACCTTCACATCGGTGAGCTCATCCTTCCGGGCGGCCAGAGCCTTGTCCAGGGCTGCGGGGTGGTTGGTGCACCAGCCATAGTCTACCCAGTCGCCGGACTTGACCGCCTTGACGGCCTGCTCCGGGGTGGTCAGCTTCTGCTGGTAAAGGGCTTGATAATCCATGTTGATCTCCTCCTGTTGATATATCTTTTATGCAGGGGCGGGTATTACCCGCCCCTTTATACTGAGGGGCTTGCGGTCGGGGAGCGGGCGGACGACATCCGCCCCTGCGTGCCGTGACGTATTACCGCCCGATGTCCAGATAATAGGGCTTCATCAGGCTGGCCTGCTCGGTGGAGTCCTTGGGCTGGTTTTTCCGGGGGGGCTCCGGGGGCATGCGGCGGTCCCGGCGGGGGGGCTTGGAGGCGGCGCGCTTCTTCTGAGGGGCGGGCTTGGCCTCCCGCGCCGCCTGGATGGTCCCCTGCTTCCCCTTGGCGGGCCTCCTGGCCTTTTTTACCGGCTCCTGCTTCAACGGCTCCGCCTTGGGCTCCTCCGCCTTGACCTGCTTGGTCTGCTTGCCTTTGGCCTGCTTCCCCTTCTGGTCCTTCTTCTCCCCGCCCTTGGGCAGGATGGAGGACAGAAGAGACCGGCGGGAGGACAGCATCCGAGCGGTGGCGTCCATGATGGTGTCGCTGTCCAGAGGGTTGGGGCGGCGGAAGTCGGTGTTGGGCATAGCGTCGCCGGTGTCCATGAGAGTTCCGGCCCGGACGCCCCGCCGGGGGGACTCCTTCTCCGTCCGCTTGGGGGGCTCCTTGGGGGCCTCCACCCGCTTCAGCTCCGCCTTTTTGGGCTCCATTTTCTCCGCCTTTTTCTGCCTGGCCTGGGGGGCGGCCTGACGGGCCTCCTCCCGCTGGCGGCGGAGCTCCCGGGCGGCCTGACGGGCCTCCTGGTCCTCCTCGTTGATGATCTTGCCGTTTCTGTCCCGCTTGGGGGCCTCGAAGACCTGCATGGGGTAGGGGTGGTCCTCGATTAGGGGAACCTTCTTGCCGATGAGCTTCTCAATGTCCCGGAGCAGAGGCTTTTCGCCAAAATCGCAGAAGGCGACGGCCTCTCCGCCCCGGCCTGCCCGGCCGGTGCGGCCAATGCGGTGGACATAGGTCTCGGGCACCTCGGGCAGGTTGTAGTTGAACACGTGGGACAGCTCCTCGATGTCCAGCCCCCGGGCGGCAATGTCGGTGGCGACCAGACAGCGGATGCGGCCCGCCTTGAAGTCGGCCAGGGCCTGCTGGCGGGCGGTCTGGCTCTTGTTGCCGTGAATGGCGGCGGCGGAGATGCCCGCCTTGCCCAAATCCCGGGCCACCTTGTTGGCCCCGTGCTTGGTGCGGGTAAATACCAGGGCGTTCTTGACCCGCTTTTCCTCCATAAGATGGGCTAGAAGGGCGGTCTTGTTCCCCTTGTCCACCAGGTAGACACTCTGGCGGATGACCTCCACCGGGGAGGAGACAGGGTCCACCGCCACCTTCACCGGGTTCTTGAGCAGAGAGTTCACCAGGTCGGTAATCTCCGGCGGCATGGTGGCGGAGAAGAACAGGGTCTGCTTCTTCTGGGGAAGCCACTTCAAGATTTTCCGGACATCGTGGATAAAGCCCATGTCCAGCATCCGGTCGGCCTCGTCAAGCACGAAGATCTCCAGGCCGTCCAGATTGACAAAGCCCTGGTTGTGGAGGTCCATCAGCCGGCCGGGGGTGGCAACCAGGATGTCGACGCCCTTTTTCAGGGCCTCTACCTGGGGGTTCTGGCCCACCCCGCCAAAAATGACGGCGTGGCGCAGCTTTAAATACTTCCCATAGGCCTCAAAGCTCTCGCCGATCTGGATGGCCAGCTCACGGGTAGGGGTGAGGATGAGGGCCCGGATGGGGCGCTTGGGGCCGGTTTTGGGCTCCAGGCGCTGCAAAATGGGGGAGGCGAAGGCACAGGTCTTGCCGGTGCCCGTCTGGGCACAGCCCAGCACGTCCCGCCCGGCCAGAGCGGGAGGGATCGCCTTTTCCTGAATAGGGGACGGCTTGTCATAGCCCTGCTCCTTCAGGGCGCGCAAAATGGGGGCGTTCAGCCCCAGGTCTTTGAACTGCATTGATGTCTTCCTTTTTTTCATTCACGCGGGACAGAGCTCCGCGCGGCCCGCGCTTTTCCCTGCGGGCTGGGGTGGTTTTCAGCGGAGCAGGCCGCTTGCGCTCATAGCGGACCGCACCAGCTGGACGGTCTGATCCAGGGGCTGTCTTGGGGGACAGTCCACGATCAATCCGGCATATTTGCGGTAAAGGGGGTCCCGGAAGGCCAGCACATCGGCCAAAGTCTGCCCCGGCTCCATGGCGATGCCCCGCTGGGCCATGTTGCGGATGCGCCGGGATAGCTCCTCCAAAGGGACGTTGAGATAGACGATGGGGCCCAGGCTTTGCAGATGGAGGGCGGCCCCCTCCCGGCACAGGGCGCTGCCCCCGGGGGCGATCACCGTGTGACGGCAGTCCAGACTGAGCACCGCCCGCTCCTCCGCCTCCAGAAAGGCCTGGGTTCCCCGGCTGTCTAAAATCTCCTGGAGCAGCGCCCCCTCCCGTTCCTGAATGACCAGGTCCACGTCTAAAAAGCTGTATCCCAGCGCCTTTGCCAGCAAAACGCCGATGGTACTCTTGCCGGAGCCCGGCATTCCCGCGAGGACGATGTTATCCAAAAGAGCTCCCAACCTTTACATACAAATTCATTTTGTAGTATAACACAGGCGAAGGGAAAAGAAAAGGGGAAAGCAAGGAAAATCCGGGATAATTGAACAAGTGAACATTGAACGGTGTATCATTGACCGCACCCAAAGGCTCCCTCCCCGAGGGAGCTGTCAGCGAAGCTGACTGAGGGAGTCATCCCGCAACGGGCTGTCTCCACGGCACGGGGCCCAGCTCTGCCCCAGGGAGAAAAAGGAAGAAATGGGAACAAACTGTAAATAATGAGAAAAGTGATTGAGATTTAAAAGGTGCTGTTATATAATTGCACTGATACCCACCGGGCGGAGACCCGGTCACGGCCCGCCGGGAGGCGGGCGGGAAGTAGAGGAGAGAGTTAGTGAAATTTCATATTGTCAGCGACAGCTCCTGCGATTTAGGCCGGGAGGAGGCGGAGCGGCTGGGGGTCTCCCTGGTGTCCTTTTACGCGTCCATGGGAGACGAGCGCAGCTACCGGGAGGAGCGGGACATTCCCACCCACCGGTTTTACCAGATGATGGCGGACGCCCCCGGCGTGTTCCCCAAGACCTCCATGCCCACCATGGACGACTACCTGGAGGCCTTCCGTCCGGCGGCCGCCCAGGGACTGCCTATCCTGTGTATCTGCCTCAACGCCCAGTTCAGCGGCTCCATCCAGGCGGCCCGGAACGCGGCGGCGGAGCTTCGGGAGGAGTACCCCCGGGCCCGGGTGGAGGTGCTGGACTCCACCCTTGCCACCGTGCTCCAGGGCCTGCTGGTGCTGGAGGCGGCGGAGCTCCGGGACCAGGGCTGTACCCTGGAGGAGGCGGCGGCGCGGCTGGAGGCCGTCCGGTCCACCGGGCGCATCTTTTTTACCACCAACGACCTGGAATACCTACGCCACGGCGGGCGGATCGGCCGGGCGGCGGCGGCCACCGGAACGCTGCTGAAGGTCAAGCCCCTTATCGGCTATCAGGACGCCGGCCTGGTGTCCGACGGCATTGCCCAGGGGCGGAAGCGGTCGCTGGTCAGGGTGCGGGAGCTGTTCTTCCGCTATGTGAGCCGGGAGGGAATCAACCTGGACCGGTACCGGCTGGCCACCGGCTTCGGGCTGGACAGGGAGGAGCACCGGGCCTTCGCCGAGGAGGTCTATCAGGGCCTGCTCGCCCTGGGCCACGACCGGCCGGAGGTGAAAAAGCCCTTTCAGATCGGCGTGACCATCGGCGTCCATACCGGCCCCACCCCCATCGGCGTGGGCCTGCTTCGCCGGGCATAAACATAAGACAGCGGGTCCCCGGCTGGAGCGGCAGGGGGCCTGCTGTCGTTACATATTGCGGGTGTAAAAATGACCGGAAAAAATGGAGGAATTTGTAACTGATTTGTTACTTGAAATTTAAGCAAAGTGTGGTATCCTAAGTGGGTACCATTCGACATGGGTTGACATAATGCTGTAGGGAGGGGTTCGTAATGTCGCGCAGCTATCGGGGTAAGCGGTTCGGGCGAAGCGCCGCTGTGTGGGCTGTCGCCGCGCTGGTGGCGCTGGCTGTGATCGTGACGGTAACCGCCTTAAATGCCTCCAGGCCGGCGGAGCCCAGTGTCCCGGCGGGAAATCTGAAGCCGGCGGGCGGGAGCGGGGACGTGTCGGGAAGCGCCGCTCCCGTTCAGGAGCCCGCCGCCTCCGAGCCCCAGACCCGGGAGGACGAGCCGCTGCCCCCGGCCTACGACTTTTCCCAGCCCGCTCCTGAGCGCGAGGCGGTGGACAACAGCTATTTTGACGACGCCGCCTTTGTGGGTGACTCCCGGACCGACGGCTTTATGATCTACAGCGGCATCGGTACCGGCAAAAACCTGACCTCCAACGGCCTGTCCATCTTCAAGCTGGGGGAGAAAAAGGCGCTGACCATCGACGGGGAGAAATACACCCTGCTGGAGGCCCTGGCGATGGAGCGGTACGGCAAGGTCTATCTCTCCCTGGGGGTCAACGAGCTGGGCTATCAAAACGATAAAGGCTTTTACGCCAGCTACTGCGCCGCCATCGACGAGATCCGCCGCCTCCAGCCCCAGGCGGTCATCTACATCCAGGGACTGATCCCCCTGAATGAGGAACGGATCATGGCCTCCAGCGGCAACCAGTATCTGACCAACGAACACCTGCGGGTGTACAACGGCCTGATGCGCCAGGCGGCGGAGGAAAAGCAGGTGGTATTCCTGGACCTGTACAGCGAATTTGTGGACGAGAACAACGAGCTGCCAGCGGAGGCCAGCCGGGATGGGGTCCATCTGGGCAAGGAGTACTGTCAGCAGTGGCTGGCCTACCTCAAGACCCATACGGTGGAATTCGACGCGCTGTATCCCGACGGACCGCCCCCGGTGGAGGAGGCTCCGCAGACAACAACAGCCGACGGGAGTGAACAAGGATGAAGAAAATTTTTGTGATGCTGGCTCTGGCGCTGACCCTGACGGCCTGCGGCGGCGGTGCCGGTAATTCAGACCGGTATGAGGCCGCTCAGACGGCGGCTATGGCCGAGGCCGGGGCCTTCTCCGAGGAGCTGGAGGAGGTGGACGCCGACACCGCCTTTGACCTGTACCGGCTGGCCGGCGCGGGCCTGAGCCGGGAGGACCTGAAGGAGTGCGCCGTCCTGCGCTCCGCCGGGGCGACCTGCGAGGAGGGCGCGGTGCTGGTCTTTGCCAGCGCGGACCAGGCGGAGGCGGCCCAGGGCGCGCTGGAGGACTATGTCCAGAGCCAGATCGACGCCAACACCGACTACCGCCCCGCCGAGATCCCCAAGCTGGAGTCCGCCCTGGTGGACCGGCGGGGGGAGACGCTCCTTCTGGTGGTGGCCAGCGACCTGGACGCGGCCAAGGGGGCCGTAGGGCTGAACTAAAAACAGCTCCCTGACTCGGGCGGGACCGGGTCAGGGAGCGTTTTTTCAAGGCTCTTTTGGTGGGAACACGATGCCGCCCACATTGACGTTGACGGCGGAGACCGCCAGGCCGGTCATGGACTCGATGGCGTTTTTTACCGCCTCCTGGACGGCCTTGCCCATCTCGGGGATGGTGTGCCCATAGGTCATGAGGACGGACATGGTGACCACCACCTGCTCCTCCTCAAGCTTGATGTGGATGCCCTTGGTGGAGTTCTTCTTGTTGGGGTTGGTCAGGCAGGCCACCCCCTCCACCTCCAGGGCGGCGGCGGCGGAGATGGCCGCCAGCACCTCCTCGGAGATGTGAATATTGCCCAGCTCATCAGAGCGGGAGACGTAATCCTTGCTGTCGCTCATTATGATACCACTCCTGTTCCCGGCTTTTTCAAATGGGGAATGCCCGGTTATTATACCACATATTTTCCCGCTTGACAACCGCGCCAGGGAAAAACTTTCCGCCCGGGCCGCGACGGCGGATTTTTTATTGCATTTCCCACCCCCAGCGAGTATAATGGGAAAATCCAAGGAGCAAAGGAGTTTTTATCATGAAAGAGATAAGCCTGCCCCAGGGGTACAAGCCCCTGTTATCCGTCTATGAGACCCAGAAGGCCATCAGCCTGGGCAACCGGCTCTTCGCCGACAAGCTGGCCGGGAGCCTGCGTCTGCACCGGGTGTCCGCTCCGCTCTTTGTGGCGGTGTCCTCCGGCCTGAACGACGATCTGAACGGCGTGGAACGGGCGGTGACCTTCGACATCAACGGCGTGGAGGGGGACGCGGCGGTGGTCCACTCCCTGGCCAAGTGGAAGCGCTTCGCCCTGAAGCGCTATCAGTTCCACCCCGGCGAGGGCCTCTACACCAACATGAACGCCATCCGCCGGGACGAGGAGCTGGACAGCCTCCACTCCGCCTATGTGGACCAGTGGGACTGGGAGAAGATCATCACCCGGGAGCAGCGGAACATCGACTTTTTGAAGCAGACGGTGTGCTCCATTGTCAACGCCCTGTCTGAAACCCAGTCCTTCCTGCGGACGGTGTTCCCCCAGCTGAACGTCCTGCCCCGGCTGTCCACCGAGGTGACCTTTGTCACCGCCCAGGAGCTGGAGGACCTGTTCCCCGAAAAGACCCCCAAGGAGCGGGAGGACGCCTTTGTCAAGGACCACCCCACCACCTTCCTTATGGGCATCGGCGGAGCGTTGAAGTCGGGCAAGCCCCATGACGGCCGGGCCCCCGATTATGACGACTGGGACCTGAACGGCGACCTGCTGGTGTGGGACAGCGTGGGAGGCCGGTCCTTCGAGGTGTCCTCCATGGGCATCCGGGTGGACGAGGAGAGCCTGATCCGCCAGCTCAGGCTGGCCGGCTGTGAGGAGCGCCAGGAGCTGCCCTTCCATAAAATGCTTCTCAACGGCGATCTGCCCCTCACCATGGGCGGCGGCATCGGCCAGAGCCGGGTGTCCATGCTCCTGCTGGGCAAGGCCCACATCGGCGAGGTCCAGTCCTCCCTGTGGGACGAGGCCAACACAGCCGCCGCCGAGGCGGCGGGAATTACCCTGCTGTGATTGCCCTCAGCCAATTGAACACCGCCGAGGTTCTGCGGTATATGGGCTGTCCCCCCGAAAAGGCGGACGGGGCCCTGACGGCGCAGGTGGAGGCCTGTGCCCGGGAGATGCTGTCCGCCGTCCGGCCCCGATGGAGCTGGCGGGCAGTCAGCCTCACCCTTGAGGAGCACGGCGTGCGTCTGGAAAACGGACTGCTCCTGCCCGGGCAGGACCTGAAAGCCCACCTGACCGGCTGTGACCGGGCGGCGGTTTTCTGCGCCACCCTGGGGGCGGGGGCGGACGCCCTCATCCGCCGGACGGAGCGGCTGGATATGGGCCGGGCCCTCACTTTGGACTGCTGCGCCTCCGCCGCCATTGAGGCGGTGTGCGACCGGATCGAGACAGAGCTCCAGGAGAAATTCCCCGGCTATTCCTTCCCCTTCCGGTACAGCCCGGGCTACGGCGACCTGCCCCTGGAGGTCCAGGGGCCCATCCTTGAGCTGCTGGACGCCCCCCGCAGGGCGGGGCTGTGCGCCACGGCAAACCATCTGCTCACCCCCCGGAAGTCGGTCACCGCCCTTTTGGGGGTGGCTGAGGGGGAGATTGAACGCGCAAAGAGAAGCTGCCTGGGCTGTCCCGCCCAGGGGAGCTGTCAATATCGAAAGGCGGGCGGACACTGTGGAATTTCGTGAATTGTTGAAGGGCCCCGGCCCCGTAATCCTGGACGGCGGCATGGGCACCATGCTCCAGGCCAAAGGGCTGCGCTTGGGGGAGCACCCCGAGCTGGCCGCGCTGGAGCACCCGGACTGGCTCCTGGACATCCACCGCTCCTATGTGGAGGCGGGGACGCAAATCCTGTGCGCCAACACCTTCGGAGCCAACCGGGAGAAGCTGAGACGCACCGGAAAGACGGTGGAGGAAGTGATCCCTCCCTCCATCGCCGTGGCCCGGGAAGCGGCGGAGGGCCGGGCCCTGGTGGCCCTGGACCTGGGGCCCATCGGCCAGCTGCTGGAGCCCACCGGGACTCTGGACTTCGAGACGGCGGTGGACATCTTCGCCCAGGAGGTGCGCGCGGCGGCGTCCGCCGGGGCGGATCTGGTGATGGTGGAGACCATGACCGACCTCCAGGAGTGCCGGGCAGCCCTGCTGGCGGTAAAGGAGAACAGCACCCTGCCCGTACTGGTGTCCATGACCTATGAGGAGCGGGGGCGCACCTTTCTGGGCCATTCCCCGGCCAGCGCCGCCCTCACCCTGGAGGGAATGGGGGCGGACGCCATCGGCATCAACTGCTCCCTGGGGCCCAAGGAGATGCCCGCCCTGGTGGAGGAGCTGGCAAAGTGGACCACTCTGCCCATCTCGGTAAAACCCAACGCCGGACTGCCCGATCCGGGCGGGGCGGGGTACGACATCACAGCGGACCAGTTCGCTCAGGCGATGGCGGAGCTGACCGAGCTGGGGGTGAAGTGCTACGGCGGCTGCTGCGGCACCACGCCGGAGTACATTGCCAAACTGTGTAAGGCTTTGGAGGGCCGGACCATCCGGGACATTCCCCGAGAGGTCCCCGCCGCGGTGTGCAGTCCGGTGTGCGCCGTGCCCATCGACCGGGTGCGGGTCATCGGCGAGCGCATCAACCCCACGGGCAAGAAGCGGATGAAGGAGGCCCTTCTCCGGGACGACGTAGACTTTATGCTGGGCCAGGCCCTGGAGCAGACCCAGGCCGGGGCGGACATCCTGGACGTGAACGTGGGCCTGCCCGAGATCGACGAGGCCGGTATGATGGTCAAGGTGGTAAAGGCTCTCCAGGGGGTGACAGACGCCCCCCTCCAGCTGGACTCCACCCGCCCGGAGGTGCTGGAGAAGGCCCTGCGGGTCTACTGCGGCAAGGCCATCGTCAACTCGGTGAACGGGGACGAGGAGGTCCTGGACGCCATCCTGCCCCTGGTGAAGAAGTACGGCGCGGCGGTGGTGGGCCTCACTCTGGACAAAAACGGCATTCCCAAGACCGCTCAGGCCCGCGTCGACATCGCCCGGCGCATTTTGGACCGGGCGCTGTCCTGCGGCATCCGCAGGGAGGACGTGTATATTGACTGCCTCACCCTCACCGTCTCCGCCGAACAGGAGGCGGCCTCCCATACCCTGGAGGCCCTGGAGCGGGTGAAGAAGGAGCTGGGGCTGAAAACCGTGCTGGGGGTGTCCAACATCTCCTTCGGCCTGCCCGCCCGGCCCCTGGTCAATCAGAACTTTCTCACCATGGCCATGACAAAGGGGCTGGACCTGCCCATTATCAACCCCAATCTGGACGCGATGATGGCCGCCGTCCGGTGCTACCATCTCCTGATGAACATCGACACCGACGCCCGGGACTATATCGCCGCCTACTCGGGGGCGGAGGTGTCCACCTCCGTCACCGCCGGAGCGGGACAGGCCCCCGCCGCCGCCCCCGCCGGAGAGCGGACCCTGGAGCAGATCGTCATCGCCGGCCTGAAAGGGGAGGCGGGTCCCGCCGCGGAGCGCCTGCTGGAGACCGTGGACAGCATGACGGTGGTGGACGAGGTGCTCATACCCGCCCTGGACCGGGTGGGGGCGGACTTTGAGGCGGGAAGGGTCTTCCTGCCCCAGCTTATCCAGGCCGCCGGAGCCGCCCAGGCCGCCTTTGAGGTCATCCGGTCCCGCCTGTCCGCCCAGCCCGGCGGGGAGAGCGCGGCCAAGGCCCCCATCGTGCTGGCTACCGTCAAGGGGGACATCCACGACATCGGCAAGAACATTGTCAAGGTCCTGCTGGAGAACTACGGCTACCCCGTAATCGACTTGGGCAAGGACGTGGAGCCCGCCGCCGTGGTGGAGGCCGCAAAAAAACACGCCGCTCCCCTGGTGGGGCTGTCCGCCCTGATGACCACCACCCTGGGCAGTATGGAGGAGACCATCAGGCTCCTGCGGGCGGAGAATGTCCCCTGCAAGGTGGTGGTGGGGGGCGCGGTGCTCACGGCGGATTACGCCAAAAGGATCGGCGCCGACTTCTACGCCAAGGACGCCAAGGAGAGCGTGGACGTGGCCCGGAGGGTCATCGGATAACGAAAAATCAGAGCCGCCCCAGGACCGGACAGGTCCTGGGGCGGCTTTTTGCTTATCGGGTCAGGGTCATATAGTCCGCCGACACATAGCCGATGGCGGCCTGCTGGTCGGGATTGAGGAAGAGGATCTGATACCACCCGGGCTCCTGGCTCAGGACCACCACCTGGGCGCCGTTGCGCAGAGCGCCCACCTTGCCGTAGGTGGAGCCGGGGCCGGAGCGGACATTCAGTCCGGACTGGACGTTGACCACGGTGCCCACATGCTCGGCGGGCTTGCAGGTGACCACGCACTTGGCGGACAGGCTGTTCCACCGGGCGGTAATGGTGACCGTCCTGCTGGACGCGCCGGGGTACAGGTTGGTGACCATCCCGCCGGCGGAGACGGGGGCGGCGCTGGGGTCGCTGCTGGTCCAGGTGATGACGGCCCCCTCCACCGCGGGCAGGAGGGCGGCCTTCAGGGTGACGCTGCCGCCGGAAGCGAGGGTGACGCTGCTCTGGTCCAGGGCCAGCGCGCCGGTATCAACAGGGGAGGGGGGCGGAAGCCGCCCGGAGGCGGGGTCCAGCTCCAGGGCCCGGTAGAGCAGAGAGGCCATCTCCGCCCGGGTCAGAGTGCCCTTGGGAGACAGTCTGCCGCCGCTGCCCGAGGCCAGGCCGTAGGCCGCCAGGGTGGCCACGGGGGTCTGGGCGTAGTCGGCGATGCTGTCCCGGTCGGCGAACTGGGTCAGGTATTCACCGCCGCCGTCGGCACAGTACTTCCCGGCCAGGGGGAGGAAGCGGTAGAGCAGGGAGAAGGCCTGTTCCCGGGAGATATTGGCGGTAGGGGCGAAGGTGTTTTCCCCCACCCCGGAGGCCAGGCCCAGCTCCTGGGCCCAGGCGATGGCCGGGGCGTAGTAGGCCTCGGGGGGCACATCCTGGAAGGAGGACAGGCGGCTGGCGGCTGGCTTGCCCATGGCGTTGTGGAGCATGACCACAAAGTCAGCCCGGCTCAGGGGGAGGTCCCGGCCAAAGAGGGTGGGGCTGATGCCGCTGCAAATGCCCTTGCTGTAGCAGTACTCCACCGCCTGATAGGACCAGTGGTCCGGGGTAACGTCCAGATGGGTCCACTCGCTGGTCCCGCCGCCGGACACCGAGACGGAGATGGTCTGACTGACCCCGCCGGCGGAGAGGGTGATGGAGCCCGAGCCCCCGGTCTGGGAGGCGGTGAACAGTCCGCCCCCGGTGATGGAGCCCACGCCCCCTTGGACGGTGAGGATGACGGGCCCGAAGTCCCGCAGGGCCTCCCGGCCCCAGTAGAAGCCGGAGACCTCCAGCTGTACCTGCTCCCCGGGCTGGAGGGTCAGGGCGGCCAGGGCCTCGCCGCCGCCCGCCTGGCGGACGGTGAGCTCAGTGAGGCGGTCCACCACATGGACCTGGAGGGAGCCGCTCAGCCCTCCGGCGGACATGCCCACGGTGTCGGTGCCGGGGGTGTGTCCGGCGGTGTAGGTCCCGCCGGTGACGGAGCCCAGGCCGGAGGAGGTATAGGTCAGGTTAGACAGATCGGCGGACAGGGGGTTCAGCCCCTCATCAATGGCCACCGCCCGGGGCAGGGCGAGGGAGGAGCCGGTGAGGACGGCCAGCCCGTTTTCCGAGGGGGCCAGACGCTGGGGGACGCCGCTGCCCCGCTGGTCGGTAACCAGCATGAGGTAGGTGGCGCAGCCCCGGGGCCGTCCGCCAGAGGGCTTGCTCTGAAGGGCGGGGCCGGCCTGGCCGGGGACCCACAGGGACAGGGCGGTGGAGCCGCCGCCGTCCAGGTTGACCGCCGTGACACAGCCCTGGCGCAGCAGCTCCTTGGCCAGGTCCAGCTGGCTCAGGCCCACCGAGTAGCCCGCCTGACGCCCGTCCACGGCGTAGAGCAGGAGGGTGCCGTCGGCCTTGACCCCCAGGGCGGAGCGGGGCTGACGGCCATCGCCGGCGTAGACCCAGCTGCCGCTGTCGGTGAGGGCTCCGTTTCGAATCATAATGTCCCCCACCCCGCAGGCCCACCGGGCGGAGGAGAGGACGGGGTCGGCGCAGGAGGTGGTGAGGGTGACGGTGTCGCCCACCTGGAACTGGGAGAAGGTGTCGCCGCAGTTGGACCGGTCGTCAGCGGTGAGGATATATTCGTCCTTACCGATGGCGATGGGCTGGTCGGAGAGGAGCAGCTCGGTAACCTGGAGGGTGAGGCTGGAGTTGACGGTGAGCTCCGGAGCCCGGCCGGTGGCCGGGTCGGCCACGGCCTTCATCCGCACGTACCAGCCCGAGCCGGTGGCCCGGGTGGACACGTTGGAGAAGTAGTGGTTGAGCAGATAGACGCCGCCGATCTCGTTGCGGTATTTGTTAAAATACTGGGGGCTGACGGAGTAGCCGGTGCCCTGGTTCTGGAGGGAAATGGCCACCTGAGGCAGGTCCAGCACGGCGGTCTGGCCGTTGTTGAAGACCAGGACATTTTCGTCCTTGGTGTCCGACTTGAACACCCCGTCCTCCACCACGATGCCCACCGGGACGCCGGTCTGCATCGCGAAGAAGTCGGTGTTGATGGCCCCCAGCACCCGGTAGCCCCGGTTCTGGGCGCTGGTGACGGCGTTGTTGATGTTGCCCGCGCCGTAGATGGTCTCGTCCCCCTGGAGGAGGATGGGCCGGGCGGAGCTGCCCGGAGACAGCTCCAGGGCGAAGCTCTCCACCCGGCTCCCGCCGTTGGAGGTGACGGTGTTATAATAGGTCAGGCCGTCCACAATCCGGGTGGAGGTTTGCAGCTTCTGCTCCCCCGCGTCGGCGAGCACCGGGGGGACGGCCAGCAGCAGGGCCAGGAAAAACGCCGCCGCGCGGCGGGGAAGAGCGGTCTTATGTCCCATGGAGAGGTTCCTTTCTGACAATCGTGTCTTGGGTATGGGGAATGGACTGGGGGACTGTCCCCCGGCTGTCATTATATCAGAGGCGGGAGAGGGTTGCAACGGGAGATTTGACTGTTCATAAAAGCTTCATGAATGTCCGGGTTGAAAAAAGCTGGAAAACGGTGTATAATATACCAATTATGTAAAAACGTTGGGAGGGAAATCCTCTGGAGGAACAGCACAGCAACGCGGCCAGAGCCATCAGCGTGATGATGGTGCTGACCCTGATCGGCAAGGTGCTTGGTCTGTACCGGGACCGGCTCCTGGCCATCCACTATGACACCGGCCCCGCGGCCAACGCCTTTTTCACCGCCAGCCGCATCCCCCGGGTGTTTTTCGACGCGGTGTTTGCCTCGGCCATCGCCGCCTGCTTTATCCCGGTATTCAGCGAGTATTTGGAGAAAAAGGGAAAACGGGAGGCCCTGCGCTTCGCCGGAAGCTTTCTCACCGTGGTGGCCCTGCTCACCGGGGCCCTCACCCTGGTGGGAATGGCCTTCCCTGGGCCCTTCGTCGCCCTTTTCGCCGACTACGCCGACCCCTATACCAGAGCGCTGGCAATTTCCCTCACCCGGGTGATGTTCCCCACGGTGCTCTTTTCCGGCATCGCCTTCTCCCTGGTGGGGGTGCTCCAGGCCCAGGACCACTTCACCGCCCCGGCCCTCATGTCCACCGTGTCCAACCTGGTGATTATCGCCTATTTCTTCATCCTGGACCGGGAGCTGGGCATCTACGGCCTGGCGGGAGCCTACCTCCTGGGGTGGTTTTTGCAGGGGGTCATTCTCCTGCCTCCCCTGAAAAATCTGAACAGCCCCCTGCGCCCCGGACTGGAGCTGAGGTCGGAGGGAATGAAAAAGGTTCTGCTCCTCATGGGCCCGGTGATGGTGTCCACCTGGGTACAGCCCATCACCCTGGCCATCAACTCCCGGTTCGGCTCCCGGATGTATGAGGGGGCGGGGGTGGCCGCGCTGGAGTACGCCTCCAACCTCTATCTGGTGATTGCCGGGGTGTTCGTCCTGTCGGTGACCAACGTGATTTTCCCCAAGCTGTCCCGCCTTACCGCCGGGGGACGGGAGGAGGACTTTTTGTCTACCATTCGACAGACTGTCCGGTACACCATGTTCTTCATTCTGCCCATGTCGGCGGGACTGATGACGGTGGCCCGGCCGCTGATCTCCCTCATCTACGGCGGGGGGAGCTTTGACGGCTTTTCCGTCTGGATCACCTATCTGGCGCTGAGCTGGATGTCCCTGGGTATGGCGGGGTACGCCCTGCAAAACGTCCTCAGCCGGGTGTACTTCGCCCGTCAGCGGGGGCGGGAGCCCCTGGTCGCGGGGGCGGTGTCCATCGCCGCCAATATCGCCCTGTGCGCCCTGCTGGCCGAGAGGCTGGAGGTGGCCGGTCTGGCGCTGGCCTCCGCCCTGTCCTCCACCATTTACGCCCTGCTCCTCCTTCTGCCTCTCCAGCGGGGCAGGGACAAGGTGCTGGACCGGGCAGCCCTGCTGGATTTGGGAAAAATGGTCCTGGCCGCCGCCGGGATGGGTCTGTGTGTCCAGCTCCTGGCGGGAAGATTATCCATCCTGCTGCATGGCGGTAAGCTGGGCGAGCTTGTGACATTGGGCCTGTGCGCCCTCACCGGCGCGGCGCTCTACTTCCTCCTGGCCCTGGTACTCCGGGTGGAGGAGGCCGGGGCGGTGCTGGCCCTGGTAAAAAAGAAGCAGTGAAATGAGGTCGAATCATGGAACACGCGAGAGACATTTTAAACGCCAGCCGGGTCTGGCAGGCGCTGATGGCGCTGTGCGTCTGGTGCGGGGCCCAGTGGCGGGCCAGCGGTCTGGCCCAGTGGTTCCTCCATCCGGGGAGCCGGGGCCGGGCGGCGGCGGAGCACAGTGTGTTTTACCGGCTCTGGACCCTGTTCCGGGACGGGCTTTCCTGGCTGTATGACAAGCTGAGGCTGGAGCGGCTCTTTGCCGGGAGCGTCTTTGGAAAAACGTGGTTCTGGTGCGTTCTCCCGGCGGCGCTGGCCCCCCTGGCCCCCACGATGGCGGTGCTGGGGCTGTCGCTGGTGGGCTTCTGCGCCGTCCTGCTGGCCCTGGCCCGGGACCGGGCGCGCCGGTCCCTCTGGAATCCCACCGGCCGGTATGTGATGTTGTACGCCGCCATCTATCTGGCCGCCACCTTCGTCTCGGTGGACCTGAAATCCAGCCTGAACCCCGGCCTGCTGACGGTGGCCTTCATTCTCTTCTCCCTGGCGCTGTACAGCGCGGTCACCAACCGGAGGCAGCTGGATGTGGCCGTTACCCTCCTGGTGCTGGCGGGGGCGGCGGTGTCGGTCTACGGCATCCTGCAATATGTCTTCCGCTGGGGCTATCAGTCCGCCGCCTGGGTGGACAGCGATATGTTCTCCTCCATCAGCTTCCGGGCCTCCTCCACCCTGGAGAACCCCAATATGCTGGGGCAGTATCTTCTCCTGATTATCCCGCTGGGCGGGGCAAAGCTGCTGGCCGCCAAGGGGTGGTGGAGCCGGCTGTTCTATCTGGCCTGCTGCGGGCTGATGTGCGCGTGTATGCTTCTGACCATGTCCCGGGGGGCCTGGCTGGGCCTGCTGGCGGCGGGGGCGGTCTTCTTCGTTATGCTGAACGCCCGGCTGCTGCTGCTGGCCCCCGCGGCCCTGGCGGTGATGTGGCTGGTCCTTCCGGCCACGGTGCTCACCCGGTTTACCAGCATCGGCAACCTGGGGGACGCCTCCTCCTCCTACCGGATGTATATTTGGCTGGGAACCCTGGATATGCTGCGGGACTACTGGCTGTGCGGCATCGGCCCGGGGAACGAGGCATTCAACGCCGTCTATGCCAAATACAGCTTCAGCGCCGTGACGGCCCCCCACTCCCACAACCTGTACCTCCAGATCATGTGCGACGCGGGTGTGGCCGCTCTGGTGGTCTTTTTGATTCTGCTCTTCGTCTACTTCAGGACTATGGGCTCCGCCGTCAGCCGGGAGAAGGACTGGACCAGCCGCCTGTATCAGACCGCCTTTACCAGCGGCATGGTGGGCTTCCTGCTCCAGGCCATGACGGACTTCTCCTTCTATAACTACCGGGTGCTCTTCCTCTTCTGGGCCTGCCTGGCCCTGGGAATCGCCAGCGCCCACCGCAGTCAAATGCCAGAGGGGAGGGCGATGGCGTGATTCGAGTGATGAATATCATCAGCGACACCAACATCGGCGGCGCGGGCCGGGTGCTGCTGAACTACCTGCGCTACAGCGACCGCGCCCAGTTCGAGACCTGGGTGGCCCTGCCCCGGAACAGCCTGCTCAAGCCCCTCCTGGAGGAGGCGGGGGCCCGGGTGCTGGAGGTGGACGGCATCGCCGACCGCTCCTTTGACCGGGGGGACGTAAAGACCCTCAAGGGGCTGATCGCCTGGGAGCGGCCCGACCTGGTCCACACCCACGGCTGTCTGTCCGGGCGTATTGCCGCCAAGGGACAGAGGGTCCCGGTGGTGTACAGCCGCCACTCCGCCTTCCCGGTGCCCGCCAAGCTCCGCTATCCCCCCGGGCGGTGGGTGAACAAGCTGATTAACGAGCACTACGCCGACCGCATCATCGCCGTCAGTCCGGCGGCGGCGAAGAACCTTACCGACGGGGGCATTTCGGAGAAAAAGATCACCGTGATGATGAACGGCGTGGCCCCGGTGGCCCGCTGCCCCAGGGAGGAGACGGACAAGCTCCGGGCCCAGTGGGACCTCCTGGAGGGGGACTTCGTCCTGGGCATCCTGGCCCGGCTGGAGGACTATAAGGGCCATATGGACATACTCCAGGCCCTGGCGGACCTTCGAAAGGAAGGCCGGCCCGTCAAGCTTCTCATTGCCGGTGTGGGACCCTATGAGGAAACCCTGCGCGCCGAGACCGTCCGGCTGGGCCTGGAGGACAGCGTGCGGTTTTTGGGCTTCGTGTCCGACGTGGCCCCCCTGCTGTCGGTGCTGGATTTACAGCTCAACGCCTCCTACGGCACCGAGACCTCCAGCCTGTCCATCCTGGAGGGGATGAGCATGGGTCTGCCTGCGGTGGTCAGCGACTACGGCGGCAACCCCTGGCTGGTGGACGACGGGGAGGACGGCCTGCTCTTCCCCACCCGGAACGCCGCCGCCCTGGCCAGGGCCATCGCCCGGCTGATGGACAGCCCCCAGGAGCTGGACCGGATGGGCCGGAGGGCCGCGGAAATCTACAGGGCCCGTTTTACGGGCGAAATCTTTGCCAAAAAAATTGAGGATGTTTACCTGAATGTCCTGAAAGGAGCTCAATAATGGAACAGAACACACCCAAATTCCGCCTGCGCCTGAACCTGTTTGACGGCATCGTTCTGGCGGCGGCCCTGATCGCCGCCGCCGTCCTGGGCTGGATGATCCTGAACCCCACGCCCACCAAGGAGGACAATGTGACAAAAGGCTCCGTCCAGTATACCGTCCGCCTGTCCTGCGTGCCCGAGGGCTTCAACCGCTTCGTCCAGGTCGGGGACAAGGTGACGGATAACATCAAGAACCGCCCCATGGGTGAGATCATCAGCATGGAGGTGGAGCCCGGCCATGTGTCGGTAAACAACATGGAGGCCCGCCGTCAGGTGCTGGCGGAGGCCGAGGGCTATGAGGACGTGCTGATTACCATCCAGGCCTCCTGCGGAATCAACCCCTACGGCGTCACGGTGGAGGAGGAGGACTACCCCATCCGCGTAGGGGAGATGGCCTATCTCAGAGGAGACGGCTATATGGGCAGCGGCATGGTGGAGGCCATCGAGATCATAGAGACCTTCGAGGAGGAGAGCAAATGAAGATCATCGACGAAAACGGGCGGCTCTGGGGCAAAATCAGCGTGATTGACCTGCTGGTTATCGCCGTGGTCCTGGTGATGGCTCTGGCGCTCTATGTAAAAAACGTCCGGCTGAACGCGGACCAGAAGCCGGTATCCGGCGAGCCCGCCCAGACCATCACCATCCAGGTGCGGGCCGAGGCCCAGAAGAATTATATTTTCAACTCCCTCCACGTGGGCGACGAGATCTGGGACGCCGACCACTTCGACGGCAAGAACGTCCTGGGCGTCATCACCGCCATTGAGGTGGAAAATAACCCCGGCACCGCTCTCACCGGCCTGACCGACGGCACTGTGGAGCGAATCCCCATCGAGGGCACGGTGGATATGCTGATTACCATCGAGAGCTCCGCCACGCTGGAGGGCAGGACCTACACCGTCAATGACGAGTACCGGGTGGGCGTCAACTCCAAGCGGAATTACTCCACCCTGCTGACCAAGTTTATCGGCACGGTGATGGATGTCTATTGAGTCCCGGGAAGAGAGGAACCACATGAAGATACTGATGGTCACAATGGGCCTGGACATCGGCGGGGCCGAGACCCATATCGTTGAGCTGGCCAAGGAGCTGAAGGACGAGGGGCACGACCTGGCCATCGTCTCCAACGGCGGGGTCTATGTCCCCGAAATCACCGCCGCCGGCATCCGGCACTATCAGGCCCCCCTCCACCGGCGGCGCGTCCGGGACATGAGAAAGGCCCGGGCGATTCTGAGCCGGGTGCTCCGGGAGGAGCGGCCCGACGTGGTCCACGCCCACGCCCGCATCCCCGCCTTTCTGTGCGGCGCCCTGTGCCGGAAGATGAAGCTTCCCTTCGTCACCACCGCCCACTGGGTCTTTGACACCAGCGGCGCCCTGCGCTACCTCACCGACTGGGGGGAACGGACAGTGGCGGTGTCCGACGACATCAAGGCCTACCTCATCCGGGAGTACGGCCTGCCCGCCGGGCACATTTCAGTGACCATAAACGGCATCGACACGGAAAAGTTTTCCCCCGGCGTGTCGGGGGAGCGGGTGCTCCAGGAGTTCGGCCTGGACCGGTCGAAGCCTATCCTCTCCTATGTCAGCCGGATGGACGAGGACCGGGCCCTGGTGGCCGGCCAGCTCATCGAGCTGGCCCCGGAGCTGGACCGGGCGGTTCCCGGCATCCAGCTGCTCATCGCCGGGGGGGGCAACGTCTTTGAAAAGTGGAGGGCCCGGGCCCGGGAGATCAACGCCCAGCTGGGCCGGACCTGCGTCACCATGACCGGCCCCCGCACCGACATCAACGAGATCGTGGCGGCGGGGGAGGTCTTTGTGGGGGTGTCCCGGGCGGCGCTGGAGGCCATGTCCGCCGGAAAGCCCGTCATCGTGGCGGGCAACGAGGGCTATCACGGCCTGTTTACCCCGGACAAGCTGGCCGAGGCCCAGGCGGGCAACTTCTGCTGCCGGGGCCTGCCCCTGTCCGACCCCAAGGTGCTGCTGGCTGACGTGGCCGCCGCCTTTGCCCTGCCGCCGGAGCGGAAGGCGGAGCTGGGGGCCTATGGCCGTCAGGTCATTTTCGACCACTACTCGGTGCGCCGGATGGCGGCCGACTGCCTGGATATGTATGACCAGGCGCGCAAGCGGAAATACCACGTTGTCATGAGCGGCTACTACGGCTTCGGCAACGCCGGGGACGACGCGATTCTGGAGTCCATCTATCAGAATATCCGGGCGGTCAGCGGCGAGGTGTCGGTGACCGTGCTGTCCAACGACCCGGAGCAGACCCGGAAGCAGTACGGCATCGAGGCCGTCCCCCGGTTCCGGATGTGGAAGGTGTTCCAGGCCCTGCGCCGGTGCGACGCCCTGCTGTCCGGCGGGGGAAGCCTGCTCCAGGACGCCACCTCCACCCGGTCGCTGGTCTACTACCTGTCGGTGATCCACTGCGCCCAGTGGCTGCGCAAGCCGGTGATGCTCTATGCCAACGGGATCGGTCCGGTGCGCAAGCCGGCCAACCGCCGCCGGGTCAAGCGGGTGGTGGAGCGGGCCGCCCTGGTCACCCTGCGGGACCACGCCTCCGCCAGGGAGCTGACAAACATGGGCATTACCCGCCCCGTCCAGGTCACAGCCGACCCGGTGTTCCACCTGGAGCCCGCCGGCCCGGAGCGGGCGGCGGAGCTGCTGTCGCTGGCCGGACTGTCCGCGAACACCCCCTTTGCGGCGGTGTCCGTCCGGGACTGGGCCAGCGCCGGGGAGTTCTACCCCCGTCTGGCCCATCTGTGCGACCACCTCCGCCGGGCCCACGGCCTGGAGGTGGTGTTCCTGCTGATGCAGCCGGAGCGGGACCGGGCCACCACCGCCAGAGTCCGCGAGCTGATGGAGGAGCCCGCCTATGTGCTGGACGCCTCCTGCACCCCCCGGGAGATGATGGCCGTTCTGGGTCAGGCCCGTCTGTGTCTGGCCATGCGGCTGCACACCCTGATCTTTGCCGCCCGAATGGCGGTGCCCGCCCTTGGGCTGGTCTACGACCCCAAGGTGTCCAGCTATTTGAAGGAGCTGGACCTGCCCGCGGCCGGGGATGTGGAGGCATTCGACGCGGACGAGGCCATCCGCCGGGCCGACGCCCTCATGGCCGGCTATGACGGTGTTCTGGCCCGCCTGCGGGAGAAGTCCGCCCAGCTGGCCCGGGCCGCCGACGAGAATGAGCGGCTTTTGCTGGAGCTGCTGGAGCGGGCGGGAAAATAGCCAAAAATTCCAGCTCGACTGCTGGTCGAGCTGGAAAAACGGCGGGATTTATTGACAAGCTCCACCTTCTTGAGCTACATTGGACCCAGGCCGTCCCCATCCTCGGGACGGCTGATTCCAATACTTGGGAGGTATTCGTATGGAAGAAAAGCAATCCTTCGGCGCTTACATCAGAAGGAAGCGTCAGGCGGCGGGGCTGACCCAGAAGGAGTTGGCCAGGCGGCTGTTTGTCACCGAGTCGGGCGTGAGCAAGTGGGAACGGGACCTGTCCTATCCCGACGTATCCCTGGTCCCCGCGATCTGCCGGGAGCTGGGCATCTCAGAGCATGAGTTCTTTACCGCCTGCGACGACGACCAGGCCCATGTCCAGGCGCGTCAGGCCGCCGTCTGGCGTGGGGTGGTGGCGGGGTGCCGTCAGGCCTTTCTGGCCGGATGCCTCATCGCCGCTGTGGTGTGCCCCATCGTGGAGCTGTCCGTGTTCCGCAGGCTGGGCTGGTCCTGGATCGTGCTGGCCGCCGTGGCCCTGCCCTGGGGCTGGTGGGCCGTCTGGCGGTTTTGCGGAGGGCATGTCCTGCCGCTGTGCATGGCGTTTACCTCGATTTGGGTGTTCCCTCTGCTGGCGGTCATCCACCGGTTTACCGGCGGAAGCTGGCTGATTGGGGTGGCCTACCCGTTGGCGGCGGTGGGCGTGGCCTTTTTGTGGGCATACTTCAGCTGCCTGCGGTATCTGCCCGCGGGCCCGTGGCTGAAGGCCGGGGTATTTGCGCTCATTACCGCTGTGGCTTCCCCAGTGTTCAACGCCCTGTGTGAACGCCTGATTCCTGACATCAGACAGCCCTGGCGTCTGAATTATATTACCTTCGCCGCTCTGCTGGCGGCGGCTGTTATCCTGTTGGCGGTTGGTGTGCTTCAGGAGCGAAAACAGCGCAATTTGTCCGATTAGGAGATTTTTATGAAAAGATCCATCCCCCTCGCCCTTTTGGCGGCCCTTCTGCTCTCACTCCCCAGCTGCGGAGCGGGGACGGCGGAGGAGCCCCGCCTTACCGTGGTCTGCACCACCTTTCCCATCTACCTCTTTGCCTCCTCCCTGACGGAGGGGGTGGAGGGGGTGGCGGTGGAACGGCTGGATACCGGCTCCACCAGCTGCCTCCACGACTACACCCTGTCCATGGCGGACATGAAGAAGATTGAGCGGGCCGACATCATCGCCGTCAACGGGGCGGGGCTGGAGGAGTTTCTGGAGGATGCTCTAGCGGCTTCTGATGCCAAGGTCATCGACTGTTCCCAGGGGGTGGTGCTGCTGGAGAGCCTGTCCCACCGCCACGACGAGGACGAGGAGGATGAGCATGGCCACGACCACGGCCACTGGGACCCCCACTACTGGATGGACCCGAGTCGGGCCGCCGTTATGCTGGAAAACCTGGCGGAGGGGCTGAGCCTTTGGGACAGCGGCTGCGCCGGGGCCTACCGGGCCAATCTGGAGCGGGCCAGGCCGGAAATCGAGGCTCTGCTCCCCCTTGCGGCGGGGAATCTGTACCTCTACCCGGATGGGGCCGTGATGAGCTGGGTCAGCCCCCACAGGCTGATCACCTTCCACGACGGCTTTCAGTACTTTGCGGAGGTCTACGGCTTTGAACTGCTGGCCGCCATCGAGGAGGAGGCGGGCAGCGAGGCCAGCGCCCACGAAATTGTGGAGATCACAGGCTTAGTAAATAGATACGATATACCGGCTATTTTTACGGAAGTGAACGGCTCCGCCGCCACCGCCAACTCCATTTCTCGGGAGACAGGGTGCCAAGTGCGTGCCCTGAACATGATTATGGACGGCGAGGAAGCGGGCGTGGAGGGCTATGTGAGGGCCGTGGAAGAAAATCTGCGGACCATATGGGAGGCGTTTCAGTGAGAAAGATCAAACACGGCAGGCTGGCCGCCGGGTGCGCCGACTCCTGCTGCCTGAAGCTGGAGGGGCTGTCCGTCCGGCTGGAGGGGGACTCCATTCTGGAGGACGTGTCCTTCCACCTCCACTGCGGAGAGATCGTGGCCCTCATCGGCCCCAACGGGGCGGGCAAGTCCACCCTGTTCCGCAGTATTCTGGGGCAGATGAGCTACAAGGGCAGCATCACCTTCTCCCCCCCCGGAGGTCCGGCGATTCGTCTGGGAGGATTTTCCGCTGGCGGTACCCGACCCCTGGTGGGCTATGTCCCCCAGGCTCCCAGCTTCGACCGGGGGGACCCGGTGTCTGTCCTGGACTTCTTCACCGCCGCCACCGCCCGGTGGCCGGTGTGGCTGCCCATCCCGGCCAAATACCGGGACCGTGCCGCCGTCTGTCTGGCCAGGGTCCACGGGGAGGACCTCCTGGACCGGCCCATGGGAGGGCTGTCCGGGGGACAGCTCCAGCGGGTGCTGCTGGCCCTGGCCCTGGAGCCGGTGCCCCACATCCTCATTCTGGACGAGCCCCTGTCCGGGGTGGACATCGAGGGGGAGCACCAGCTCCTGGAAATGCTGGACGAGCTGCGCACCCAGTACGACCTGTCCATCTTCCTGTCCACCCACGACTTCGCTACCCTGGGACAGTTCGCCGACAAGGTGGTTTTGCTGAATCGCCGGGTGCTGAAATCCGGCCCGCCGGAGGCGGTCCTGTCCTCCCAGGAGTTTTATGAGACCTTCCACCTGCGGATGGGAAAGGGGGGCGCGTGATGGAGCTCTGGTATGCCCTGGTGGACCTGCTGCCCTTTGAGTGGGCGCAGCCCGGGTCCATGTACTTTATGAAAAACGCCCTGCTGGCGGTCTTAGTGATTACCCCTCTGTTTGGGATCTTGTCCACCATGGTGGTCCACAGCCGTATGTCCTTTTTCTCTGACGCCCTGGGGCACTCCGCCTTTACCGGTATGGCTATCGGGGCGCTGTGCGGCTTCCATGAGCCTACCTGGGCGGCGGTGGTTTTCGCTATTTTGTTCGCCCTGCTGTTTAACCTGGTGAAGCGCCGTTCCGCCCTGGCCAGCGACACGGTGATCGGCGTGTTCTCTTCCACCGCCGTGGCCCTGGGCATATTCCTGTCCACCCTGGGGGGGCGCTCCTTTACCCGGTTCAACAATCTGCTCATCGGGGATATTCTGTCGGTGGAGCCCTCCAAAATCGGCGTGCTGGCCCTGATTCTGCTGCTGGTGGTTCTGCTGTGGGCGGTGTCCTTCAACCAGCTCATGCTCTCCGCTGTCCACCCAGCCCTGGCCGACAGCCGGGGAATCCAGGTGTTCTGGCAGGAGACGGTGTTCTCCATGGCAATCGCCGTGGTGGTTACCCTGTCCATGACCTGGGTGGGGCTGCTGGTGATAAACTCCCTGCTGGTCCTCCCCGGAGCCGCCGCCCGGAACGCGGCCCGGAATATGGGGCAGTACCACCTGTTTTCCCTCCTGGGGGCCGTCCTGGCCGGCGTGGCCGGCCTGATGACCTCCTACTACGTGGGCGGCTCCGCCGGCGCGGCCATAACCCTCTACCTGTCCGTCTGGTTCGCTTTGACGTTTTTGCTGCGGAAGAAATAAAGAAGCACCGCCTTGACAAAATGCCAAGGCGGTGCTATGCTAAGGATACGGGAAGGCCATAGAGCGGTTTGGCCCGGTTAGGTTATTAGTTAGATCATGAAACCGTCACCGGCCAGGGTGGCGGTTTCACCTTTTGATACGTATCGTTACAGTTAGACCGTAAACGTGAAACGTAATCGTAATCGGCACAAGCTTCACCCCCTTTGAGAGGTGTAGCCAAACCGCCCCGCCTTTTCAAGCTGGCGTTCCCATAGGTGAATCATAGCATGAGGGCCGAAAAATGTCAAATAAAAGCAGACAGCCGTCCGGACCGGACGGCTGCTGTTTTCCGATTCAGTCCTCGCCCTCCAGGAAGTAGGAGGCCTCCATGTCGGCGGTGGCCAGGGCGAAGGCCAGGGGGTATTTTTGCAGGGCCTGACCCACCATGCGGTTGTCCTCGGTGCCGGAGAAGCCCATGTGCCAGCGGATCGCCATAGCCTCCTCACGGGTGAGGCGGATGAAGCCATTGGTGATGTAGACGCTCTTCTCTCCGTGGCCGTAGGGCAGGGGGTCGTCGAAGGTGTAGGTAGGAACCTTCTCCCACTTGCCGGTGGCGTCGTCCTTCACGTTGCGGAAGCCCTTTTTGTAGCAGCCCACCTTGCACAGGTCGTGGCACAGGGCGACGATGGCGATGGACTCGCCGCTGTACTCCAGGCCGTACAGCTCCTGAACCCGCTCCCGCTGGAGGTAGTCCACCAAGCAGTGGTATACGTTCAGGCTGTGCTCACACAGCCCGCCCTCGTAGGCCCCGTGGTAACGGGCGGAGGCAGGAGCGGTGAAAAAGTCGCTCTGGTTTTCCAGATAGTTGAGCAGCTTGTCCGCCCCCTCCCGGGTGATGTGGGTCTTGAAAATTTCGATAAATTCCTCTTTGCAGGACATATGCAGTCTCCTTCCTGATTCAGTGCTCCCATTATATCACAAACAGGATGGGATTTCCAGTAGGACAAGGGCTCTGCCCGGGGTAATTGAACGAGTGAACAATGTACCATTAACAGTATCCAAAGGCTCCCTCTCTGAGGGAGCTGTCAGCCGCAGGCTGACTGAGGGAGTCCTCAAGGTTCTCACAGACCTCCGGAGGACTCCCTCCGTCACGGCTTCGCCGTGCCACCTCCCTCTAAGAGCCTGTTTAATATCTTCTGATGAGGATGGCAATGAGGGCGAAAGTAAG
>CANSDP010000009.1 GCA_947645675.1 uncultured Bacillota bacterium | reverse complement strand
GATATTTCAGCTATACGGTTCGTTTTGCAAATTTCTGATGCTGATTTTTAATCCACCGGCTTCATCGTGGGGAACAGGATAACCTCCCGGATGGAATCGGCCCCAGTGAGAAGCATAACACAGCGGTCGATGCCGATGCCCAGACCGCCCGTGGGGGGCATACCGTACTCCAGGGCAGTGAGAAAGTCCTCGTCCATCATACCGGCCTCGTCGTCTCCCTTGTCCCGCAGCTCCACCTGCTTCTGGAAGCGCTGGCGCTGGTCGATGGGATCGTTGAGCTCGGAGAAGGCGTTGCCCATCTCACTGTGACAGATGAACAGCTCAAACCGCTCGGTGAGCCGGGGGTCCTTGGGGGACCGCTTGGCCAGCGGGGAGACGTCCACCGGGTGCATGGTGATGAAGGTGGGCTGGATCAGCTTCTCCTCCACCCGCTGGTCGAAGCACTCATACAGGGCGTTGCCCCAGGTCTTGTCCGCCGTCTCGGGCAGCTCCACCCCGATGGACTTGGCGGCGGCCACCGCCTCCTCGTCAGAGGAAATGGACATAAAGTCGATGCCGCAGTACTGCTTTACCGCCTCGTGCATGGGCATGCGGGGCCAGCCGGGGGTCAGGTCGATGTCCTCCCCCTGCCACCGGACCTGATAGGTGCCCAGGATCTTCTGGGCGGCGGAGGTCAGCAGGTCCTCAAACAGGTCCATCATGTCGTTGAAATCGGCATAGGCCTGATAGAGCTCAATGGTGGTGAACTCCGGGTTATGCTTGGGGTCCATGCCCTCGTTGCGGAAGATGCGGCCAATCTCATAGACCCGGTCCATACCGCCCACAATGAGCCGCTTCAGGGGCAGCTCGGTGGCGATGCGCATATACATATCAATGTCCAGGGTGTTGTGGTGGGTGACAAAGGGCCGGGCGGTGGCCCCGCCGGAGATGGTGTTCAGCACCGGCGTCTCCACCTCCATAAAGCCCCGGCCGTCCATAAAGTCCCGGACATGCTTGATAAACTGGGACCGGATGATGAAGTTGCGCTTCACCTCCGGATTGACGATCAGGTCCACATACCGCTGGCGGTAGCGCAGCTCGGTACTGGTCAGGCCATGGAATTTCTCGGGCAGGGGCAGCAGGGACTTGGACAGCAGGGTGACCTTCACCACCCGCACCGACATCTCCCCCCGCTGGGTGCGGAAGACCACGCCGTGAACGCCGACGATATCGCCAATATCATACTTTTTAAAGCGGTTATACTCCGCCTCGTCCATCTCGTCCTTTCGGGCGTAGAGCTGGATGCGGCCGGACTTGTCCTGCAAATCACAGAAGGACACCTTGCCCATCCCCCGCTTGGACATGAGACGCCCGGCAAGGGACACCTCTTTTCCCTCCAGAGCGTCGAAGTTGTCCTTGATATTGGCGGAGTCGTTGTCCGCCGCGAAGCGGGTGATCTGGAAGGGGTCGTTCCCGCTGTCCTGAAGCTCCTTCAGCTTGTCCCGGCGGATTTGCAGCAGCTGAGACAGGTTCTCCTGCTCCGCCCCGCCGGTCTGGTTGTTCTTATCGGCCATGTCCATTACTCCTTATCTCTCTACCTTCAGCAGCTTATACTCCACCAGTCCGCCGGGGGCGTCCACGGTGACCTCGTCTCCGGCGTTTTTGCCCAGAAGGGCCTTGCCGAAGGGGGAGTCCTCGGAGATCGCGCCGTTCATGGGGTCGGCCTCCTGAGAGCCCACAATCTTATAGGTCTCCTCCTCGTTAAACTCCTTGTCCAGCACGGTGACGGTGGAGCCCAGGCGGACGTATTCACCCACGCCGTCGTCCTCCTCAATGATGACGTAGTTGGACAAAATGTCCTCCAGCTCGCCGATGCGGGAGTGGAGCTTGCCCTGCTCATTTTTCGCCTCGTCATACTCGCTGTTTTCCGACAGGTCGCCGAAGGAGCGGGCCTCCTTCAGCAGGTCGGCCACCTCCTTCTCCCGGACCGTCTTGAGGTAGGTCATTTCGTCCTGTAATTCCTTCAGCCGCTGGGGGCTCAGCTTATACTCTTTCGCCATGAAGCATCCGCAACCTTTCAAAATATAGTCCCGGCGCCAGTGGGGCGCCGGCTTCTCGTTTCAAATGAGTATAATCGGGCATTCTGTGTCATTATATGTGTTTCTCCGCCGTCTGTCAAGTGATTTTTACCGCTCCGGGGTCCAGCCGCCCGCCCTCCCACAGGGTGGCCAGAAGGGGCAGATCCTCCCGGTCCTCCCCGGCCAGTCCGGGGGCGCTCAGGGTCAGACCGGCCAGCCCGGGACGGGGGCCGTACAGCTCCAGCGCCCCCTCCTCCCGGCGGGGACAGCCCTCCTGAAAGTACAGGGCGGCGTGGCCCTCCTCCCCCGGGGGCAGAATGGGCAGGCCGAACTCCCGCCGCAGCCACACCGCCAGCTCCTCTCCGCCGGAGGGGGCGTCCACCACCAGCCGGCGTACCCGCCGGCAAAGCTCCGCCGCCGTCCGGGCCATATCCCAGTCGGCACGCCGTCCCCGCAGCGCCACGGTGGCCCGGTCGGGGGCCACCCCCTGCCGCTCCAGCGCCGCCAGGGCCAGGGGGGCGGACTGGGCCCGGACAAAGCCCTCGGTCTCCACAGGCCGCAGGCCCAGCCGCTCCAGCAGGGGCCAGCGGGCAAAGTCCCGGGGGACCAGCACCCGCAGGGCCCCGCCCCGGCGCAGGCTCCGCCCCGCCCGGGCCAGCCGCCGCTCCCCCCAGAAGCCCGACGGGTCCACCGCCCCCCGCAGAACGGGCAGTCCGTACAGCCTGCCCACCTCCGCCGTCCCCCGGCCCCGGGGGGTGATAATCAGCTGTCCCACCACGGAAAATTCCCCCTCTCCTCCCACAGAATATGCGGGAAGAGAGGGGGATAGTCATTCAAAAAATTCCTGGAGCTCGCCCAGCCACTCCATGGCCTTGAATTTGAGGACGTAGCCCTCGTCCGCGCCGGTGACCAGCGCCCCCTGCTCCGGGGTGAAGTGCCCCGCCTCCAGGGCCTGGTCCACCGTCTCGCTGGCCGCCCCCAGGCACAGGGGCGGGAAGGCCACGCACCACCAGTTTTGGCCCTTGCCCTCCCCGATGGTCACCCGCAGGGCGGTGTAGCTCCCGGCGGGGAGGGCGAAGCCCTCATACTCCTTGGTGGGGAACCAGCAGTCGGTGAGCTGGGCGGTGACGGGGTAGTCATACCCCTCGTCCTCCACCACCGTCCGCCCGGCGGCGGCCAGGGCGTTGAGGTGGCCCTCCAGCGCCGCCTGGGCCTCCTCCAGGGTGGCGTCCTCCGGGTAGAGGTCCTGGGCTTCCTCCAGCACCCGGTCCCGCACCGCCAGCTTCAGGGCCTGGTCGGCCTCGCTGTCTGAGTTGGCGATCACGTGAAAGCGGATCACACTGTCCGCCAGCTCTCTCTGCTCCTGGCCCAGCCAGCCCCCCGCCACTACCGCCATCAAAACGCCCAGCATCAGCGCCAGCTCCCAAGTCTTTAACTTCCGGTCCATATGTCCTCCTTAGGGCGGAAGACCCGCCCGCACTGTAAATTTCTTACAGTATGGGCGGGTTGTGGAGGATTTAAACCGTCTGGGTCAAGAAAATCTCGCCGCCGAGCCCGGTCAGGCGGGCCTGGGCCTCCAGGGCCCTGTCCTCGCTGTCGAAGAGGCCGAAGGCAGTGGGGCCGGTGCCGCTCATGCTGGCCCCCAGGGCCCCGCACTGAATCAGCACATTCTTGATATCGCTCACCCGGGCCCGCTGGCGGTCGGGCAGGGCGTCCTCAAAGACGTTGTACAGCCGCCGGGCCACCCCCGTCAGATCCCCCGCCTCCAGGGCGTCGATTGCCCCCTGGGTGTCCGGGCGGCAGCGCAGGCGCACGCTGTCAATCTTGGCGAACAGCGCTGGGGTGGAGATGGAGAACTCCGGCTTGCACAGCACCACCCAGCAGTGGGGCAGGGGGGGCAGGTGGGTGAGGAGCTCTCCCCTCCCCTCGGCCAGGGCGGTGCCGCCGATGACGCAGTAGGGCACATCGGAGCCCACCCGCTCCCCGATTCTGGCGACCTCGGCGGGGGACAGGGGACTGCGCTCCCGGGCGTTCAGCGCCCGGAGGACGGCGGCGGCGTCGCTGCTCCCCCCGGCCATTCCGGCGCAGACGGGTATCCTCTTTTCAATGGCGATGTCCAGCCCCCGGGGCTTCTCCCCCCTGGCCTCCCACCAGCGGAGGGCGGCCTGAGCGGCAAGATTCTTGTCGTTGTTGGGGAGGAAGTGAAGGTTGGTGCATACCCGCAGCTCCCCCGTCTCGTTGTATTCCAGGTTGAGAACATCGGCCAGCTCCACCGACTGCATAATCATCCGCAGATCGTGGTAGCCGTCGGGCCGCTTGCCCAGCACGTCCAGAGTCAGATTCAGCTTGGCGTTGGCCCGTACTTCCATAAGCTCTCTCCTCTTTAGAATGCCCCGCCCAGGTGGGCGGGGCCCACATTTATTTTCTTATCTTTCTCGCCTCTAAGTAAAACCGCTTGTCCTGGGCCCGGCCCACCGAGAAGGTCTTCCGGGGCAGAACGCCGTCCCGCACGATGGCATCAAACAGCTCCTGCCAGTCGGGCGGGGGGAGCAGGAAGGCCACCGCGTCCTCCCGCTCCTGAGCCAGCTGCCTGGCCTCCTCCTCCCCGTGGATGTAGTCGATCCGGACCCTGGGGTTGGCCGCCGCGTAGTCGTCCAAAAAGCACTGGAGGGTGTCCACCGGCAGCTGGGCGGCGGGCTCCTTCACGGTAATTTCCCCCTGGCTCCAGCGGTTGATGGCAAAGGGGAGGACATGCCCCTCTCCTCTCCCCTGGACAACGGAGGGGTAATAACGCATGAGGTCATCCAGCAGCTCCTCCGGCTTTACACCGAAAACCATCCGGTGGATGGGTTCCAGCTCCACCGAGCCGTCGTAGAAGCTGACAAGCTCACACAGGGCGTACCGGGAGGGCAGGTCGGGCCACTGGGACGGGTCGGTGAGGCCCTTGCGCCGCTCATAGCACTCCTTGGCGGCGGCCAGGGAGTGGTTGCCGTCTCCCACCAAAAAGAGCAGGCCGTCCCGCTCCCGGGCGGTCCATTCCTGCCGCTCCCGGACGGCCTGGGCGGTCTGTTCCATCTGCTCCCGGGTCAGCAGCCAGCCCTTGATATGGCCGCCCTCCTCCATCAGGTCGAAATCGTAGAGCAGCTCCATCTCCTCCGTCTGCTGGGACAGGGGCGGGACTATGTCGTTGCAGTCGGCCAGCAACATGGCGTGGGGCAGCTCGATGGGGGCGTTTTTCCGTACCTTCACCCGGGGCGGGATGCGGGGCATCACCACCCCCTCGGTGGCCCGGACGGCGGAGTGGGAGCCCGGCTCATAGTCGTACTGCTCCAGGTCCACCATGCCCACCAGACCCCGGCGGACCCACCCGTTGGACAGGGTGCGCTCCACATAGATCAGGGCGTCTGGGTACTCCTGAAAGCGGCCCTCCCGGAGGTAGCGGCTCATGGTGTTGTTGATCTCCATGATGTCGGTCTCCACGCTGGGGCCCTCCAGACAGCTCTCGGGCAGAATCAGCCGCAGGGCCGAGGGGGCTCTCCCCACCCGCTCCTCCACTCTCTGCCAGTACTCGGGCTGGGAGGTGTACTGGTCGCAGGCCACCACCGACCAAAGGGACAGGTCGCACCCCCGGGGCAAAAGGATATTCGCCGGTTTGAAGGGCAGACCATCAAAATTGTTGTTCATGGAGGTCACTCCTCTTCTTTTTGCTCTATCAGCCGGTCCAGCTTCTTCTCCACACTGTCCAGTTGGACCGTAAGCTTCTGGTAGGCCGAAACGACCACCGTGATGAGCCCTGACAGCAGGAGCGCACCCGCCACCCAAAATGCCCACTCCCCGATCAGCATCCCGAGCCATGAGGTACCCAAAAGCACAATAGCAGAAAAGCATATCGACAATAATAATACGGTCCAAAACATGGAGACTCTCCTTTCTGAGCGTCAGTCCAGCGTTCCCTCGATGGCGGCCAGCAGGTCGCCGAACTCCTCAAAGGCGGGCAGCTCGGGGTGGGCGGCCTTGATGGCCTCGGTAGACTTAAAGAGGAAGCCCGCCTTGCTGGCCTGAATCATTCCCAAATCGTTAAAGCTGTCCCCGGCGGCGATGGTGTCGTAGCCGATGGACTGGAGGGCCCTCACGGTGGTCAGCTTGGACTGCTCGCACCGCATTTGATAGCCGGTGATCTCCCCGCTCTCCGCCACCTCCAGAGTGTTGCAGAACAGGGTGGGCCAACCCAGCTTTTCCATCAGGGGCTTGGCGAACTGCTCAAAGGTGTCGCTCAAAATGACCACCTGGGTCTCAGCCCGCAGCTTGTCCAGAAACGCCCGGGCCCCGGGCAGCGGGTCGATCTTGGAGATGACGGCCTGAATTTCCTTCAGTCCCAGGCCATGCTCCTTCAGGATGCCCAGCCGCCAGGTCATCAGTTTGTCGTAGTCGGGCTCGTCCCGGGTGGTGCGGCGCAGCTCGGGAATGCCGGTCTCCTCGGAGAAGGCGATCCAGATTTCCGGGACCAGAACGCCCTCCATATCTAAGCAAACGATGTTCATAATTACCCCTCTCTCCCCTGTTTTCTTCTCAAATTGGTGAGGAAATTGTCCATCCGCGCGATGGACTCGGCGATGTCCTTCATAGAGGCGGCATAGCAGGCCCGGACGAAGCCCTCGCCGCCGGGGCCGAAGGCGGAGCCGGGGATGACGGCCACCTTCTCCTCCAGGAGGAAGCGCTCGCAGAACTCCTCGGAGGTCAGTCCGGTGGAACGGATATCTGGAAAGACATAGAAAGCCCCCTTGGGCTCAAAGCAGCTCAGGCCGATACGGTTCAGGTTCTCCACCAGATACCGGCGGCGGCGGTCGTACTCCTCCCGCATATGCTCAATGTCCGCGTCGCCGTTTCTCATGGCCTCCACGGCGGCGTACTGGCTGGTGGTGGGGGCGGACATGATGCCGAACTGGTGGAGCTTGGTCATGGCGGCGATGATGGGCTTGGGAGCGCAGACGTAGCCCATGCGCCAGCCCGTCATAGCGTGGCTCTTGGAGAAGCCGTTGACCACGATGGTCCTGTCGTACATGCCGGTGATGTTGGCCAGGGAGACGTGGCGGCGGCCATAGGTCAGCTCGGCATAGATCTCGTCGGAGATGACCATGATATCGGTGTCCTTCAGCACCTCGGCGATGGCCTCCAGGTCCTTGCGGTCCATGGTGCCCCCGGTGGGGTTGGAGGGGAAGGGCAGCACCAGCACCTTGGTCCTGTCGGTAATGGCGGCCTTCAGCTCCTCCGGGGTGAGGCGAAACTCATTTTCCGCCTTCAATGTCAGATATTTGGGCACACCCCCGGCCATCTCGGCCAGGGGGCCGTAACAGACGAAGGAGGGGACGGGGACGATCACCTCATCCCCCGGGTTGACCAGCACCCGCAGAGCCAGGTCAATGGCCTCGCTTCCGCCCACAGTCACCAGGATCTGACTGGCATAGTCGTACTGTAAATCGAACCGGCGGTTGAGATAGGCGGCGATCTCCCTGCGCAGCTGGAGCATTCCCGCGTTGGAGGTGTATTTGGTGTGGCCCCGCTCCAGGGAGTAGATGCCAGCGTCCCGGATGTGCCAGGGGGTGACAAAGTCGGGCTCGCCGATGCCCAGGGAGATGGCATCGGTCATCTCCTCCAGGATGTCAAAAAACTTCCGAATGCCGGAGGGCTTCACGTTCTGAATCTTTTTGTTGAGGATATTGTCGTAATTCATACGAAGATGTACTCCCTTTCCTCCGGGTCCTGGGGACGGAACACCAGATGCTTTTCTTTATATTTTTTCAGGATAAAGTGGGTGGCCGTGCCGGTGACGCCCTGGATGGGGGCCAGCCGCTCACCCACAAACTGGGCCACCTCCCGCAGGGTACGGCCCGAGATGATGACGGTCAAGTCGAAGGAGCCGCTCATCAGATACATGCTCTCCACCTCGTCATACTGATAGATGCGCTCGGCGATGCGGTCGAAGCCGTCGATGGACTGTGGGGTGACGTTGACCTCGATGAGGGCGGTCACCGTCTCCTTTCGGATGCGGTCCCAGTCGATAATGGCCTGGTAGCCCAGAATGGTCCGGTCATCCTCATATTTCTTGATGGCGGCCTTCGCGTCCGCCTCGCTCATGCCCGCCGCCGCGGCCAGCGCCCCAACGGGCATGGTGCAGTCCTGCTCCAACAGCTCCAACAGCTTTTCCATGATAGTCCCTCCTAAGTAATGCGGTCAATAATTTGCTGCTTAGCATTATACACGTTCCGACGGAGAAAAACAATCCCAAACATACACAAGCGCCCGGTCTTGAAATTTTTCCGGCGGTGGGGTATACTATAGCAATCTTCAGAATTGCTAGCACTGTTTCCACCCCCGGAGGGGATGGAAACAAAAAACTCAGCATCTATTGTCAGCATTTTTGAATACTGCTATAGGGAAAAAGGAAGGGGGAGCCGCTATGGAGCAGATTATAGTGACCCAGGGGGACATCACCCGGCTGGATGTGGAGTGTATCGTCAACGCGGCCAACAGGAGCCTGCTGGGCGGCGGCGGAGTGGACGGCGCTATCCACCGTGCCGCCGGTCCGGGCCTGCTGGCGGAGTGCCGGACCCTCCACGGCTGTGAGACCGGGGAGGCCAAAATTACCAGGGGATATGACCTGAAGGCGGAGTATGTGATCCATACGGTGGGCCCGATCTACTCCGGGACCGCCCAGGACGAAAGGCTGCTGGCCAGCTGCTACCGGAACAGCTTAGAGCTGGCCCGGTCCCACGGCATCCGCAGCATCGCCTTCCCCGCCATCTCCACCGGCGTCTACGGCTATCCCCTGGAGGAGGCCGTCTCCATTGCGGTCCAAACGGTGCGGTCCTGGCTGGCCGAGCACCAAGACTGGCCCATGACCGTGGTCCTGTGCTGTTTTAACCAGCGGGCCGTCGGCCTGTACCAGCGCGAAGTAAACAAGCCCTGAAAGGGCCGTCGGATCGGGGACGGAGACGCCCGCCCCCGACCCGACAAAATTTTGCTTGCAAAATCAAATCGGGTGTGCTATAATACCCCAAGAACACGATGCAGGTGTAGTTCAATGGCAGAATGTCAGCTTCCCAAGCTGAACACGAGGGTTCGATTCCCTTCACCTGCTCCACAGAAATAATCCCGTAATCCTTAGAGTTACAAGGGTTGCGGGATTTTTCTCGTCTCTGGATAAATTCAAAATTCAGGAAGAAAAACGGTGTAAATGGCGGAAAACCCATGAAGCGGACAGGTCAAAATACAGGTCAGTCCTTCCCGTGAATCGTTCCGGGAAGGTCTCCCAGGCCTCTTGTGCGGCGATAACGGCCAGGGCACTTAAGACCTTCTCCGGGTGCTTACAGCGGGCCAACTCCTGGGTTACCTTCCAGACGTTTAGGTATTTGCTCTTTGCCTCCTCTGGGGTCATACTCTTACCCTCTTCTCCTGTTTGCTTTGGAAGAAGGGGACGGCAATCTTCTGCGGGGACACAGCAGGTCTTCTGCGCTGCTGATGGCTGCGGAGGGCCGCGGCTTTGATGATGTTCTTCTTTACTATAATCACTTGATGGAGCATTTGAAGTGGGAAAATCTCGGCCACGTTCTTGCCGGAGGAAATGGAGACATAGGAGATATTGAGGGAAAACCCGAAGTATCTGCCGCTTATGAACTTGGGAAATCTATTACATAACAGATGTAATATACTCCCGAATTAGAACATAGGAAATTTGCATTGGATTTTCCCATATGGCTTCACGGATAGCGTCTATCTTCTCCCAGCTGATCTGTGACAGCCCCGCAAGGGTATAGTCCCAATCTTCGGGCAGGGAAAGCATTTGCGACAAAAGTCCTTTTGCTTTAAGGTCAGCTCCTTATTTCGTAAATGGTGGTTGCTCATAACGACATGGCCCCTGCTTCGTAACATGAGGGCACAAAAAAGCGGCGTTCCTGTTCTCCCTGTATAGGGATAGAGAAACGCCGCGTCTGCGGCGTATTCAGTTTTCATTTATTCTTTGTCAAGGGGCTTTCAGTCAACCGTTCTGATGAAAAAAGAGTCCGCTTTCTCTCTTTCGTTTTTTTGCACAAAATTGACAGATAAAAAATGTCTATTTTGCCAGGGATGTCCCTCTTGCGCCTGGGGAGAAAAACCGATATAATTTCTATGGTTAAGGCATCCCATATGCTGGCCCTGATAAGTGCCGCAACGGCGGGGGAGATCCCCGTGTTGCTCTTTTTTCGGTTTTGGATTGTTAAATTTCTAACAAACAATCAAAACCGGTCAGGACCGGGAATTACAAAGTAGGAGGACTGCAAAATGGATTTTCACCTGTCTAAAGAGCAAGAGATGGTCCGCAAGATGTACCGCGAGTTCGCCGAGACCGAGGTCAAGCCTTTGGCCGAGGAGATCGACGAGGAGGAGCGCTTCCCCATGGAGACCGTGGAGAAGATGGCCAAGCTGGGCATGATGGGCATCTACTTCCCCAAGGAGTACGGCGGCGCCGGCGGCGACGTGCTCAGCTATGTCATGTGCGTGGAGGAGCTGGCCAAGGTGTGCGGCACCACCGCCGTTATCGTCTCCGCCCATACCTCCCTGTGCTGCGCCCCCATCTTTGAGCACGGCACTGAGGAGCAGAAGAAAAAGTATCTGCCCGATCTGCTCAGCGGTAAGAAGATCGGCGCCTTTGGCCTGACCGAGCCCGGCGCCGGCACCGACGCTTCCCGCCAGCAGACGATCGCCACCAAAAATGGGAATGGCGACTATGTCCTCAACGGCACCAAGTGCTTCATCACCAACGGCAACGTGGCCGATACCTTCGTGGTCATGGCTATGACTGATAAGAGCAAGGGCAACCGGGGCATCTCCGCTTTCATCGTGGAGAAGGATTTCCCTGGTTTCTCCACCGGTAAGCACGAAAAGAAGATGGGTATCCGCGGCTCCTCCACCTGTGACCTGATCTTTGAGGACTGCGTCGTCCCCAAGGAGAATCTGCTGGGCCAGGAGGGCAAGGGCTTCAAGATCGCCATGATGACCCTGGACGGCGGCCGGATCGGCATTGCTTCTCAGGCTTTGGGTCTGGCTGAGGGCGCTATTCAGGAGGCCGTGAAGTATACCCAGGAGCGTGTCCAGTTTGGTCAGCGCCTGAGCCAGTTCCAGAACACCCAGTTCCAGCTGGCTGACATGGAGTGCCGCACGCAGGCCGCTCAGCATCTGGTGTATGCTGCCGCCATAAAGAAGCAGGAGCACGGCGACTACAGCAAGGAAGCCGCTATGGCCAAGCTCTTTGCCGCTGAGACCGCCTCCGACGTGACCCGCCGCGCCGTTCAGCTGTTCGGCGGCTACGGCTACACCCGTGAGTACCCCGTGGAGCGCATGATGCGTGACGCCAAGATCACCGAGATCTATGAGGGTACTTCCGAGGTTCAGCGGATGGTCATTGCCAAGTACCTGGGCGTGAAATAAGATAGGAGGCAGATTGAAATGAAAATTATTGTTTGTGTCAAGCAGGTCCCCGATACCTCCGGTAAGGTGGCCGTCAACCCCGACGGCACCCTGAACCGCGCCTCCATGGCCGCCATTACCAACCCCGACGACCTGAACGCCGTTGAGGCCGCTCTGGTCCTGAAGGAGCAGACCGGCGCCGAGCTGATCGTTGTCTCCATGGGCCCCCCGCCCGCAGAGGGTATGCTCCGCGAGGTCATGGCCCGGGGTGTGGACCGCGCCGTGCTGGTGTCCGCCCGTGAGTTCGGCGGCTCCGATACTTACGCCACCTCCCAGATCCTGGCCGCCGCTATCGACAAGATCGGCGTGGACAAGGACGACATCGTGATGTGCGGCCGTCAGGCCATCGACGGCGACACCGCCCAGGTCGGCCCCCAGATCGCTGAGAAGCTGGGCCTGCCCCAGGTGTCCTACGCCGCCGAGATCACCAAGGAGGGTGACACCATCACCGTCAAGCGCATGCTGGAGGACGGTTACATGACCATCAAAGTGAAAACCCCCTGCCTCATCACCTGCATCAAGGAGCTGAACACCCCCCGCTACATGAGCGTAGGCGGCATCTATGAGTGCTACTCCAAGCCCTATGAGATCTTTGATTACAACACCCTGAAAGATCATCCCTTCATCGACAAGGACACCATCGGCCTGAGCGGCTCCCCCACCAACATCCTGACCTCCTTTACGCCTCCCCAGAAGGGCGCCGGCATGATGCTGGAGGGCGCTGACAAGGCTACCTGTGAGCAGCTGGCCGGTATTCTGGCCAAGAAGCACATGATCTAAGAAGGGAGATAGAAGAATATGTCTACTTTTAATAGTTCCGACGTCGCCGCCTTCAAGGGCGGAGTCTGGGTATTCTGTGAGCAGCGCCAGGGCAGCATGATGCCCACCTCTTATGAGCTGATCTCCGAGGGCCGCAAGCTGGCCGACGAGCTGGACACCAAGCTGTACGGCATCCTGCTGGGCGACGGCATCGAGGGCATCGCCAAGGAACTGGGCGGCTACGGCGCTGACGGCGTGTACGTCTGCGACCACCCCCTGCTGAAGAACTACACCACCGACGGCTACACCAAGGTTATCTGCGACGTGATCGAGGAGTACAAGCCCGAGATCATGCTCATCGGCGCCACCAACATCGGCCGCGACCTGGGCCCCCGGTGCGCCGCCCGCCTGCACACCGGCCTGTGCGCCGACTGCACCCACCTGGACGTGGACATGGGCATCTACAAGGACTTCCTGAAGGAGAACTCCACCCTGGCCCCCGAGCGCATCGACGCCACCAGCCACGCCGTGGTGCTGGGCCAGAAGCACGACGTCTCCCGGGATCTGAAGATGACCCGTCCCGCCTTCGGCGGCCACCTGATGGCCTCCATCATCTGCCCCCGGTTCCGTCCCGCCATGGCCACCGTCCGTCCCGGCGTCATGAAGAAGGCCGCCTTTGACCAGGCCAAGGCCGACGCCTGCGAGATCATCAAGCCCAACTTCGAGCTGACCGAGGCCGACATGCAGACCGAGGTTGTCGAGGTGGTCAAGGCCGCCAAGAAGCTGGTGGACCTGATCGGCGCCGACGTGGTCGTCTCCGTGGGCCGCGGCATCTCCAAGGACGTGGAGGGCGGCATCAAGCTGGCCGAGGAGCTGGCTGAGGTTCTGGGCGGCGTCGTGGGCGGCTCCCGTGCCACCATCGACTCCGGCTGGCTGTCCGCCGACCATCAGGTTGGTCAGACCGGCAAGACCGTCCATCCCAAGATCTATGTCGCTCTGGGCATCTCCGGCGCTATCCAGCACAAGGCCGGTATGCAGGACTCCGAGTGCATCATCGCCGTCAACAAGAACGACACCGCCCCCATCTTCGAGATCGCCGACTACGGCATCTGCGGCGACCTGTTCAAGGTCACCCCGCTGCTCATCGAGGCCATCAAGGCCGCCAAGGCTGCGAAGTGAGGGATTTTTCCTACAGCTCAAGAGCGCCTGTCCAGTTGGACAGGCGCTCTTTCTGATTTCAAAAACCTCGCTATTGGCGAGGTTTTTGAAATCTTGTAGGGGCGGATATCATCCGCCCGCAGGACGCCAACCAGCCCCGGGATAGCGGCGGGCGGGTAATACCCGCCCCTACAGGCTGTTAGGAAGACAGCCTCAGCGGCGGGCCGTCCAGGGTGAGGGTGGCGCTGGCGCGGGCGAGGACAGCGGGCTCGTGGCTGACCAGGAGGACAGGGGCGGGGAGGGCGTTCAGGCGGTCCAGAATGCGCAAAGCCCGGGGGAGGTCCACGCCGGCGAAGGGCTCATCCAGGAGGTAGAGCCGTGCGTCCAGGGCCAAACACCGGGCCAGGGCCAGCCGGCGGCCCATCCCGCCGGACAGGGCGGAGGGAAAGCTTTTCTCCTCCCCCTCCAGCTCGGCCAGGGCCAGAAGGGCGGGGACCTCCCCCCAGCGCTCCCGGGGGAGGACGTCGGTAAGGTGCTGTTCCACCGTCCGCCAGGGGAGGAGGCGGTCCTCCTGAAAAAGGATGGCGGTCTGACTGGGGGCCACTCCGGAGACCGTGCCTCCCTGGGGCCGCTCCAGACCCGCCAGCACCCGCAGGAGGGTGGTCTTGCCGCAGCCCGAGGGTCCGGAGAGGGCGGTGACGCCCCGCTCCGGGATGTCGAGGGAGAAGCGGTCCAATACCGCCTTGCTTCCAAAGGTGACGGTCAGCTCATGACAGCGGATCACACCCCCCACCCCCTTCCCCAGCGGGCCAGACCGGCCCGGAGAAGGCGCTCTAAAAGCAGGCTGAGGGCCACCGTCACCGCCGTCCAGGCGAAGAGCTCCGGTATGTCCAGATAGTACTTGGTGTAGTAGATGCGCTGGCCCAGGGAGGGCTCGGGCAGGCAGAGGACCTCCGCCGCCACCCCCGACTTCCAGGCCAGCCCCCCGGCGGTGGTGAGGGCGGACAGGATATGGGGCCGCAGGGAGGGGAGATAGATCAGGGTCAGAGTTTTCCACCGGGAGAAGCGGCAGCATTGGGCCAGCTCCAGCAGTTTTCTGTCCACCGCCTGGATACCCCGGAACAGGCTGTCCCACACCACAGGGACCACCATCATGGCGGCAATCACCGCCGGGACGTTGTCCCGCCCCGTCCACAGCACCACCAGCAGGATAAAAGAGGCCACCGGGGCGGCCCGCACCACCCGGACTGCGGGGGAGAGGAGCCGGTCGGCCCAGGGGGAGGCGCAGGTCAAAACGGCCAGGACCGCCCCCAGGACAACGCCCCAGGCCAGTCCCAGGGCGATCCGGCCCAGGGAGGCGGCCACGGTGGCCCAGAACTCCCCCATCCCAACCATAGCGGTAAAGGCGGTCCACACCGAGGCGGGGTAGGGTAGCTGAAGCTCGTTGCCCCGGCCCTCCAGGCGGCGGTCCACCAAAAAGGCGCAGACCTGCCAGACCCCCAGCCAGAAGGCCGGGGGCAGCAGGACATAGATCAGGTTTTTCAGGGGCTTAGGACAGGCCATAGTAGAAGCTGTCGTAGGGCAGTCCGCCGCCGATGGATTTGGGCTCCACCTGGAAGAGAATGCTGTAATAGTTCTCCAAAATATTCCGCATCTCGGGACCGGCGATATAAGTCAGGGAACACTGGGGGATGGCCTTCTCGGCCACCTTGGGGTTGGGGGCGATGCCGTATTCGGCCACCAGGGCGGCGGCGTCGGCGGCGTTGGCGGGGTCGGACATATACTCAATGGACCGCTCATAGGCGGTCAGGAAGGCCTCCACCTCCTGGGGATGCTCCTCAATAAACTCAGTGCGGGCTACGACACAGCCCATGGGCAGCTCACTGCCCTCCAGGTCCATCCAGGCGTCGGACAGGGAGACCGCCTCCCGGACGGCGCTGTCCTGGACCATCAGGGCGGTGGCGGCGGGGACGGGAAGCATGCAGATACCCGCGTCGGAGGAAGTCATCTTGGCGGTGATCTCCTGGGGGGTGAGCCACTCGATGCTGACCTCGGAGGGGTCCACGCCGTTCCCGTCCAGCAGGTGGTTCAAAATGTGCTCCGGGTTGGCCCCCTTGGTGTTGGAGGGGGCGTAGAGGGTCTTGCCCGCCAGGTCGGCCATGGAGTGAACCGTGTCCCCCTTCTCCAGGATATAGAGCACCCCCAGGGTATTGATGGCCAGCACCTGAATGCTCCCCTCGTTCTTGGCGGACAGAACGGCGGCGGCGTTGGTGGCGATGGCGGCGATGTCCACGCTCTTGTTGTTCAGGGCCGCCTGGACCTCGGCGTTGTCGGTGACCACCTCAACAGAGGATATCCCGTCCTTATCGGCCATCAGCTTGGCCGCGCCCACCCCGGTGGGGCCGGACAGGACCATCAGCCTGGGTCCGCTGGCGGCGTTGGAATCACCGGGCTCAGAGGTGGAGCCCGCCGGCTGGCCGGAGCTGGAGGCCCCGGAGGAATCCGGCTGGCTGGAGCTGGCGCCGGGCGCGGAGGAGGTGGAGCCGCTGGCGGCGGGCTTGGGCCCGCAGCCGGCCAGCAGGGTGAGGGAGAGTGCGGCGGTGAGGAGAAGAGAGAGGGTTCGTTTCATGGTCGATCTTCCTTTCGGTTGAGGTTTTTTGTAGGGGCCGACGACTCGGCGGCCCGTTTTTTGGCGGTTTGTACGGTGGTTGGATACGGCGCGCCGGGGTCGTCGCGCCCTACAGAGGCGGCGGTCCGGTCACATCACCGCTTCCAGCCCCGCCGGGTCGGCGACGGTGATGGTTTTGCCCTGCCGGGTGATGAGGCCGTTTTCCTCCAGGGCGGCGAAGGCCCGGTAGAGGGAGGCGCGGCTCAGGCCCAGGCGCTGGGACAGCTGGGTGGCGGAGCAGGTGAGCTCGCCCGTCCCCGACGCCAGCAGATAGCGGGCCAGCTTGCCCTCCGCCCCCGGCTGGGCAAGAGCCTGGAGCCGTCCGGAGAGAAACCGGATGCGGCCGGTGAGGTAGCGCAGGTAGTTTTCCTGGATCTGGCCCTGTTCAGCCAGCAGGCGGTCCACCAGGGACTGCTCCAGCATGAGGCAGGCGCTGGGGCGCTGGGCGGTGATGGTGGAGGCGAACTCCGCCTCGCCGCTGTACAGCGCGGCGGCTCCGAACAGGTCCCCTGGCTCCAGCAGGCTGACGGCCAGGCTCCCCTTGGTCACCTGGAGCCGACCGGAGAGCACCACGCCCAGACAGCGGCGGAAGTGGTCCGGGTCGTAGACCACCTGACCGGAGGAAAATTCCGCCCGCCCGGCCTCCCGGGCCAGCCGGTACAGAAGGGCCTCCTCCACCCCCAGGAACAGGGGGCAGGCGGCCAGAAGATGAAGCTCCTCCTTGGTGAGGGGCATGGACACCACCTCCGAACTGTCTCATTTGAGACAGTTTGCATTATACCCGAGAGGGAAGAAAATGTCAACCCCGGCGGTGAAAAACCGCCGGGGCTGAGCGCAGGGGCGGCCACAGGCCGCCCCTGATATATTCGGCTTTTCCGGGCGGATGATATCCGCCCCTACAGGTCAATCCTCCTCATACAGCTCCGGCCGGAACACCCCGTCCTCGCCCCGGCTCCAGGCGGTGCCGGGATCGGAGTCCAGCAGGGGGATCACGTCGGGGTCGTAGTTGCAGATGGTATTCAGGGCGTAGACGCCGGAGCGGTCCGGGTCGTCCAGGTAATCGTCGCTCTCGTCCCCGGCGGTGAAGCGCCAGCCGCTGTCCCAGGCCTCGTCGCCGGGGTCGGGCTCCTCCCGGTAGCAGTAGCCCACAGGGACTCCGTCAACCAGGATGCGGTCGGTGGCGATACAGCCCTGGGGGCCGTCGCCCTGATAGACGTCCTTCAGCTCGGTCTGAGGGATGGCGAACTGCTTTTGGGGCAGGTCGCCGCAGACGCTCTCCCGGTGGATGTCCACCACTGCCAGCTGCTCCGGGGTGAAGCGCTCCAGCAGGGTCTGGGCGTCGTGGGCCAGCTTGAACTGCATCTCCTCGAAGGTGAGGGGGATCATCTGGTAAAAATTCACCTCGTCCCCGCCGGGGAGCTCACAGCACACCGCCTCCTCGTCGAAGCCCTGGGGCTCGGTGAGCATCAGGCCGCACAGCCGGGTATTCTCCGCGAAGGGGGCGTCGTCCGGGTTGGCGACGGTGTGGCCCCAGCCCAGCCAGCCGTCCTCATTGATGGGCAGGCGGGCCAGGATCTTCAGCCAACGGATGGGCCAGTACCACTCCTCCCCCTCCTGGCCCAGCTGCCAGTCCGGGGGCAGAGTGACAATGATCTCCGCCCGCTCCAGCTTGTGCTCCGCCAGCTCGGCGGGGACGTTCATCCGGTGGGCCCCCATGCCGAAGGTGGACAGGACGTAGTAATTCCGCTCCGGGGTGGGCTTCATGATGTAGATATCCACATGGATATCGGGGGACATGATCTCGTGAAATACGTTGTCGCAGGGGCCGAAGTATTGTTCCAGGTGGGCCTCCACCGCCTCCCAGTCCTCCTGCTCATACATCTCCGGGGCGGGGTACTGCTGGGCTTCGCTCTTCTGATTCCCCTCGTTGGCGAGGGAGCGTGTGTCGTCCATGGATCATTCCTCCTCTTCCTGTTTGAGACTGATGCCGCTCACGTTGAACCGGAAGGAGTGGAACGCGGCCCAGGCCACGGGGGCTCCGGCGAATACCTCCACGGCGGCGTCCAAGAGGGTTCTCAGATCCCAGGCGATAAAGTCCAGATAGCCGAGGCTGGTGCCGGTGGCTCCGCCAGTGAAGGTGACAATCCCCTCGCCGCACCGGGCGGTGATGGCCTGCTCCAGCTGGTCCCGCAGGTCAAGGATTTCCTTCCGCTCTACCCCGTCCAGGGGGTAGTAGAAGAAGCCGGGGACCACCCCGTCCCGATGGAGGCGGTCCATGCAGCGGTCGTCCTGCTGGAAATAGCCGTTGAGGAGGGGGACGCAGCAGGTGACCCCAACATACACGTCCGCCCGCAGGGGCCAGTCCTCCTGCTCGGAGGGCTTGCCCTCATAGGCGGTGTACCGCTGGCCGGCCAGCTCCGGGTCATTGGCCTGGGGCCAGCCCTCCGGGTCCACCTCCGCGGCTACATAATCGGCCAGCTTGTCCAGGGTCATGGACGGGCCGTCCGCCGGGGCCTCCAAAATGTCCAGATAGTCCACATACCGCATGGCAGCCAGCTCCCCCAGGGACTGGTCCAGGAGAATGTAGATGATGTTGTATACCTGGTTCTGGTCCTCCCGCCACAGAGGGGCCAGTTTTTCGCAGTACATCCGCAAGCCCACGCCGCTGTCGGGAGTTTGTTCCGCCCAGACCTGAACATCCGCCTCGGTGATGTCCTGTCCGTTCATCCGCAGGCCGAAGCCCCGGGCCCGGGTGCGGCCCACCAGGATATTCCACCTGTCCAGCAGCTCCCTGGGGGCGTGCTTTTGGAAGTAGGCCAGCTGAAACAGCCGGGTCCGGTCCCCCTCGGGGACCAGGATCAGCTCGTACTTCTCCCCGTTGTGGCCCAGCTCGAAGGCGGGGTTTGAGAAGGCGGGGGCCAGCAGTTCACTGCACAGGTCCACCAGCTCCCGGCCAACTGCCTCCCGGTCCTCCTGGTCCATCAGAGCCCGCAGCTCTCCCTCCCCCGCCAGGAAGGCGGTCCAAGCCTCCTGGGTCCGTGCCCGGAAGGGCCTCACATTCAGGGGCAGGGTCAGGCCCTGCTGGCAGCGGTCGATGAGCTCCAGGGTGTCCTCGTCGCCGGGACGGCCCTCCAGGGCTTTTTCGAAGTAAGGCAGGGCCAGGCTCTCCTGGTTCAGGTAGTAGTAGGCGTAGGCCACCCGGAAATTCCAGGTGTGGGCCGCGTCCGGGTCCTCCTTCACCGCCGCCTCCAGCTGGTCCTCCAGGGGGAGGAGCAGGTCCAGAGCCCGCTGGTACAGAGGCCGGTCCTCCGGCGGCATCAGGTCCATGGCCAGGTTGTTATAGGCCCGGGCCAGGGCACTGATGAGGGTGAAATTCAGCTCCCCTTCCGGCAGGGCCTCAATGGCGTCGATGATCTCCTGGTACTTGTCCTCCTCGTTCCACTGCTCCAGGCGGATCATTAAATCGTTCATTTGGAACACCTTCCTCCGAATATTACAATTTGCAGGGGCGGCCCGTGGCCGCCCGTCGGTTACCGGCGTTTTCCACGGACGGCGCAGGCCGCCCCTGCATAGTTTGCCGCACCAGTCAGAACCCGATTTTCAGGGACATTCCCTCCACGTTGACCCCCTCGGAGCGGGTGATATGGAGCTTCTGCTCGGCGGTGTAGCCCAGGGTCTCCCCGTCCTGAAGGGTGACATCCTCCTCAATCAGGTAGCCGGAGATGTTCAGCAGCAGCTCATGGACATCCTGGGGGGACTGTTGGCTGTCCCGAATCTCCAGCTCGTCCTTGCCAAAGGACCGCAGGCCGTTGGTCCAGCCGCAGATACCCTTCTCATATTGGACCAGCCCCACAAACACCAGGTCCAGCAGGGGCAGATTGCCTTCCTTCAGGTCCTCCGACACCTGGATGAAGTAGTCGGGCAGCCAGACGGTGCCGTTGGTATACACCCCCAGGGCGTTGGGGGCCTTGAGGAGGGTGGATACCAGCTTCACATACAGCTCCCCCCGCTCTCTGGGGGAATGCTCCTTGTCCATCACGGCGATCATCACATGGGCCTTGTGGCTTTGAGCGGCGGCCAGGGCGTTCTCCCTGTCCATGAAGTTGCTGTTGGCCCAGTACTCCGCCTCGCCGTCGGGGACGGGAGCCTCCATCAGGGAGGCCGCCGCCGTCATCCCGTCCACATCGAAAACCGCCACGGTTTTATCGTCGTTCTCTCCGGACTGCTTCCCGTCCGCGGGGGGATAGTCGATGTCCCAGTCGGCTTTCAGCTGGGCCTTGAAGGCCTCCAGGTCCCACTCCGGGGTGGACAGCAGCACAAAGCCGGCGAAGGGCCCGGCGGAGCTCTGCCGCTCCGTCTCCTCCTTGGCCCGATCCATCCAGTACTGACGGATCATCTCCACCATGGCCTCGCACTTCTCCTGAGCGCCGGCGGGGTCGTAGGGCTCCATCTGGCTGAAGGTGTGGCCGCAGGGCTCCAGGGTCTCCCCGTCCTCAAAGCCGCACACCCCCACCAGCCACTTGCCCAGCGGGGATTTTTTGTATTTCAGGATGTAATAATGGCAGTCGTGGAGGTCGAATTCCCCCGCAACCTCGATTTTGGCCGGGGCCTTGCCCAGCTCCTGGGGGTGGGCAAGCCACTCCGTCATGGCGGACAACGCCGCCTGTCTCTGATTGGTCATGACGATTACTCCTTTTGTGTTTGTATTGTCTCTCTGTGGGCGGTGTTGGTCACCACGGAGATGTCTTCGATGGTCTGGGCAATCTGGCCCAGGCCCTCAGGGCCGGTGCAGGTGGCGGTGAGCAGGTACAGGGCGGGGCCGGCGATGACCTCGCACACCGCCTGATAGAGGGTTTCCCCGTCCTCCTGGACCTCCCTCCAGCCCCAGCGCAGAGCGCCGCCCTTCAGATCCCGGCCCTCCACGCCGTGGAGGGTGTCGAGGCTGTCGGTGAACCGCGCCTCGCCCTCCCGGGTGTGATAGGCGTTTACCCGCCAGACGGGGCTGTCGCTGCCGCCGTCGGTCCACAGATGAGCGCCGCCGCTGTCCCACTGCTCCCAGCGGTACAGGCAGCCGCCGGGGAGGGTGAGGCGCAGCGCCCCCAGGGCGTGGGTCACAGGGCCTTTGCGGTAGCCGGGGGAAAATTCCTCCTCCAGCGCCGGGCCCTCGGGCAGGACGGGCTCCCGCCCGGCCAGGGCGCACACCTCCTCATAGGAGGCCCGGGGCAGGGGCAGGGAGGGGTCCAGCTTGGCCGCCCGCTCCAGGTCGTCCAGAATGGCGGCATTGACCTCCTCGTCCTCCTGACTTCGGGAGGAGGGAGCGAAGCAGCAGTGTTCCCACAGGGCGTTGATGGCCCGGTTGCGATAGAATCGGGCATCCTGAGTTCGGCCGTTCCACAGGAAGAACCGCCCGGCCAGGACCTCAATACCGTCCCGCTCCACCATGTCCGCCAGCTCGCCGAGGCGGAAGCGGCCCATAGGGGTGACCACCGTGTCCGGGATGTCCTCCGGGGCGTACTGCTCCAGGTCCCAGCACAGCTGCATCCCGGACACCCCCTTGACGCTCTCTTGGGCACATACCTCCACCAGGGTCCTGAGCCAGGGGTAGAAGTGCTCCTCCTTCATCCGCTGAAAATCCCGGTGGCGGAAGAAGCCGGTCTCGTCCTCCACCGCCAGCCTCCGGATGGGCAGGCCGTCCAGCAGCTCCACCGCCGCCCGGTGAAGCCCCGCCCCGGCGGGGGTGGAGACGCACTCCCCCCGGACCAGCCAGGGGTCCTCCGGGGCCTCTCCCGGCCTCCAGAGCACGTTCAGCTGCCCGCCCAGAGGGCACAGCTCCAGCCGCAGGCCGGTCCGGTTGACGCTGAGAGAACAGCCCTGCTGCTCCGCGAGAATTTTCGCCGCCTCCGCTAGGACGGCCGGGCCCTCGATCCGCCCGGTAAAGGTCAACCCGATGCTCATACATGTTCCTCCTAAAGCTCCCCAGGGAGGGGGGCGTCGTTTGCGGGGCAAGCGGGGAGCCGCGAAAGACTCCCTCAGTCACCGCCTGCGGCGGCGACAGCTCCCTCGGGGAGGGAGCCTGTTTGGTCAGCTCTCCTGACGGCTCAGGTATGCCGCCGGGCCGCTCTCATAGAGGTCGCCGCCGTGGGAGTCCAGAATGACGGTGAGAGGCATATCCTCCACCTCCAGGCGGCGCACCGCCTCACAGCCCAGGTCCTCCCAGCAGATGACCTCCAGAGCCTTGACGCTGGCCGACATCAGGGCTCCCGCGCCCCCTAACGCCGCCAGATAGACCCCGCCATTCCTCACAACGGCCTCCTTGACGGCCCCGTTTCGGGCTCCCTTGCCGATCATAATGGCCTGGCCCAGGTCCAGCAGCCGGGGGGAGTAGGCGTCCATCCGCCCGCTGGTGGTGGGCCCGGCGGAGCCGATCACCTCCCCCGGACGCTCCGGGGTGGGACCCACGTAGTACAGCGCCGAGCCCTCCACCGGGAAGGGCAGGGGCTTTCCCTGGTCCAGCAGCTCCATCATCCGCTTGTGGGCGGCGTCCCGGGCGGTGTACACCACCCCGGACAGCAGCACCGTGTCCCCCGCCTTCAAAGGGGCCAAATCCTCCCGGGTGACGGGAGTGGTCAGTTTATATTGCATGGTAAATCCTCCCTTACCGGAATAAATCCTCGAAAATCTCCAGCGTCTCCTCGCTCATCCGCCGGGTGGCGGTGAGGCTGCTGGACAGCACGCTGCCGTTGGGGGTGAATTTCAGGGGTTTCTCCTTGCTTTTGGGATAGCCAAAGCGCAGCTCGGGCAGGACCTCGTCGGGGAGCTGGCGGGGCTCGATGGAGGAGCCCTCCTCCCCCCACACCGCCCACTGGGAGCAGCAGTTGAAGGGATTTTGATGTTCCAGATGGGGTTTTTCCTCCTGGGTAACGACCTGAAGTCCCTCTGGAACGCCCTCAGCGCAGTTGTAGCTTTTACAGTCCCAGCTCCAATAAAAGGTCTCGGTCTGCTTTACCACAATGCCCTCGGGGATGAGGGCGCCGTGCTGGCTTCCCAGCTCCCGCATACAGTAGTCGAAGGCGCGCTCCCGGTGGGTGACAGGCAGACGGGCCAGCACATACAGGTGCTTCTGCATGTAAGTAACCGGAAACACCACGTCCCCCACCTTGACGGAGGCGATGGTGGGCATCCTGGCGTGGATACTGCCATAGACCACCTTGATGGGGCCGGCGTCCCCCGCCTTTTTTATTTCCTTCCACCGGTCCTGGGGCCAGCAGACCATGTATCCGGCCATCTCACAGCACCTCCGTCGCTCTTCTGGTGACGTGACAGCTCACGTTCACCGCCACAGGCAGGCCGGCCACGTGGGTGGGGGCGGTCTCGATAGCCAGTCCCAGGCAGGTGGTCCTGCCGCCGAAGCCCTGGGGGCCGATGCCCAGGGCGTTGATCTCCTCCAGCAGCTCCGCCTCCAGGGCGGCGTAGAAGGGGTCGGGGTTCTTCTCGTCCAGAGGGCGGAGCAGGGCGTGCTTGGCCAGAGCGGCCACCTTGTCGAAGGAGCCGCCGATACCGATGCCCAGCACGGTGGGGGGACAGGGGTTGGGTCCGGCCAGCCGGACGGTGTCCACCACGAACCTCTTCACGCCCTCCACCCCGTCGGCGGGCTTGAGCATAGCCAGCCGGCTCATATTCTCCGAGCCAAAGCCCTTGGGAGCCACAGTGAGGGTGCAGCGGTCCCCGGGGACAATACGGACAGTAATGGAGGCCGGGGTGTTGTCCTCTGTGTTGACCCTCCGCAGGGGGTCGGACACGATGGATTTGCGCAGATAGCCCTCTGTGTACCCCTGCCGGACCCCCTGGTGGATGGCCTCCTCGAAGCCCCCGTCAATGTGGACCTCCTGGCCCAGCTCCACAAAGACGCAGGCCATCCCCGTGTCCTGACAGATGGGCAGATCCCGCTCCCGGGCCAGGGAAAGGTTGTCCTCCAGAAGGCCCAGGGTCTCCTGGGCCAGGGGCCAGGGCTCGGACCGGCGGCAGGCCTTCAGGGCGGCGGACACGTCGCCGGGCAGACGGGTGTTGGCCTGGACGCACAGCCGGGCGACCGTCCCGGTGATTTGGGCGGCGGAAATGGTTCGCATGGCTCGACTTCCTCTCCTGTGTTTTTCCCTATTTTAGCACAGGCGGGAAATTCTTTCAACAAAAGAAAACCCGCTTCCAACTGGAAACGGGCTAAAAATTTTTATGTCCCCTGGAACGCCTGAATGGCGGCCACGGTCTGGAGATAGTCCGCCTCTACCTTGGTGAACAGCTGGGCGGCCTTGTCATAGCTTTTGTCCCGCAGAGCCTCGGTGATCTCATGGCTGGAGCGGTACAGCTTGGTGAAGCTCAGGTTCTGGGATACGCCCTTCAGGGTGTGGGCGGCCCGGAAGGCCTCCTCATAGCTGCCCGCCTTCAAGGACTCGTCCAGAAGCTGAAAGGATTTGTCGGCCAGGAACTTGACCGCGAACTTCTGAACCAGGGCCTCGCTGTACAGCCGGCCCACGACCTCCTCATAGTCGCCCTCCAGGGCGAAATAGCAGTCTTTCAGCGTCATAACGCATCCTCCTCTTCACACTCGGCGACCTTTCCGATTGCGCCAGTATACTGGGGCGGCTCGTCCGAGGACCACATGGCCTGGCTGGTGATGAGGACGGGCCGGATTTGCCCATCCAGACGGGCCTGACAGCGGTATTCCACAATGGGCTCCTCCGGGGTGGTGTGCCGCAAAAGATCACTCAGCTCCTGGGGGCCGACCTGGTCCTGGAGCCGGCCGCCGACATGGGGGTCCACAATGCTCTCTTCCAGTCCCAGCCGCCGCGCGCCCCAGGGGGAGAGGGCGAGCATGGGGGGATCGCAGGTATACTCAAACAGAATGTCCTTGGACATGTCCATAAAGAAGCGGTATTTGCTCCGCTCATACTCCAGAATGTGGAGGGTGCGATCGGCGCTGGACAGCTCCTCATACTGGGCCAGCTCGGTGGCGGTGTTTTCGATGATCCGCTGATCGCCGCGGGCCACGGTGTCCACCGCCATCTCCCGCTGGATGATGTCGCTGCTCTCCACCAGGCACTCCAGAAGCAGGGGCTGGAAGGTGCCGCACTCGCCGTTGAGGATCATGGCCAGGGCCTTTTCGTGGGAGTGGGCGGGCTTATAGACACGCTCGCTGGTCAGGGCGTCGTACACGTCGGCCAAAGCGACCACCTGGGCGGAAATGGGGATATCCTCCCCCACCAGGCCGTCGGGATAGCCCCGTCCGTCGTACCGCTCATGGTGCCAGCGGCAGATCTCATAGGCGTATTTCACCAGCGGTTCGTCCTGGAAGGGGACCTCCTTCATCATATCCGCGCCCATCTGGGAGTGGCCCTTCATAACGGCGAATTCCTCGGGGGTAAACTTGCCCGGTTTGTTCAGGATCTCGACGGGAATGCCGATCTTGCCCACGTCGTGGAGGGTGGAGGCGTTGCTGATCAGGTTGATGGTCTCCCGGTCCAGCTTGTATTTGTCGGTTTTGCGCATCAGACTCTTCAAAAGCAGCTCGGTCATGGTCTGGATGTGCAGGACGTGCAGGCCGCTCTCCTCATTGCGGAATTCCACAATGTGGCTGAGGATGGAGATCATCAGATTGTTGACCTTCTCCTTCTGATAGATCTGCTCATTGACCATATTGGCCAGGCGGCGCTGCTTGGCGTAGAGCATCAGGGTGTTGATGACACGGCGGCGGACCACCATCATGTCAAAGGGGCGGCTGATGTAGTCGGTAACCCCCATGTCATAGGCCCGCTCAATAAACTCCCGGGTGTTCTCCGCCGAGATCATGATGACGGGCACGCTGGTGATCCATTCGTACTTGTTCATCGCGGACAGCACGTCGAAGCCGTCCATGTTGGGCATCACAATGTCCAGAAGAACCAGGGAAATCTCCTGCTCCATCTGCTGGAGCAGGGCCACCGCCTGAAGTCCATCCTCCGCCTCAATGATGTCGTAGGACTCCTCCAGCATGGAGCGGAGGATGGAACGGTTCATTTCTGAGTCGTCGGCGACCAGAATGGTGTATCGCTGTTTATCACTTGGAACCAAGATCGTTACTTCCCTTCCGTTGGTTTCTTTCCGCGGGCCTCGTCCTGCTCAGACATCAGCTTGGTCAATACCGCGCAGAGCTGTTCAATATGAATGGGCTTTGCCAAGTGGGCGTTCATGCCCGCCTGGGCGGTGCGGCTGATGTCCTCCGCGAAGGCGTTGGCGGTCAGCGCGATGATGGGTGTGCTTCCGGCGTCGGGGCGGTCCAGGGCCCGAATGGCCTCCGCGGCCTGGCAGCCGTCCATCTCGGGCATCTGCATATCCATCAAAATAGCGTCAAAGAAGAATTGGGGGGCGTTCTGAAAGGCCTCCAGGGCCTCCCGGCCATTTTCCGCCGGGGTTACCTTGGCCCCCCGTATCTGGAGCAGCTCGGTGGCGATCTCCATGTTGAGGAAATTGTCCTCGGCCAGCAGAATCTGCCGGTTTGCCAGCTGAACCTGAGCGGTGGGCAGGGTTTCCGCAGCGGGCTGGGGGGCCTCCCCCACGTCGAAGGGCAGGGTGACGGAGAAGGTGGTGCCCTTGCCCAGGGCGCTGTTTACCGTGATCTGTCCGCCCATGCGGCTGACCAGGTTTTTCACAATGGGCATACCCAGCCCCGTCCCCATAACGGTCTTCGCACCGAACCGAACCTCCCGCTCATAGGGCTCGAAAAGCTTGGGCAGGAAGTCCTCGGACATACCGGCGCCGGTGTCCGCCACAGTGAAGAGATAGTTGTTCCGCCGGCCCTCGTCCATCTGGCGCAGGGTGACGGTGATGCTGTCTCCGGCCCGGGTAAACTTCATGGCGTTGGACACCAGGTTGTTGATGACCTGGCCCAGCCGGGCGGGGTCGCCCTTGATATTCCGGTCCTTGATGTCGATGGACAGGGAGAAGGTCTTTCCATCGGCCGTAGCCTGAGTCAGGAACGGGGAGGCCCAGGTTTCCATGGAATCCTGGAGGTCGAAGGACTTGATCTCCATGGAGATGTTTCCCTGCTCCAGACGGGAAATTTCCAGAAGGTCGTTAATCAGGGCGAGCAGCTGCTGGCTCGCCCCGCCGATTTTGTTGAGGTAGTCCCGAATTTTATTGATTTCGCAGTCGGGCTGGAGGGCCAGATTGGTCATACCGATGATGATGTTCAGGGGGGTGCGCATGTCGTGGCTCATGACGGAGAAGAACTGCTTCTGAGAACGCTCGCTCTGCTCGGCGGCGGACAGGGCCCCCTTGAGCAGGCGGACCTGCTGCTGCTGTTCCTCCTTCTCCTTCTCCACATCGCGGAAGCAGAGAACGGCCTCGTTGGGGATCTCCTGGGCGTCGGTGAGCAGACGGACGCTGATCCAGCGCTGTTCGCCGTTGATATTACGGAGAAATTCGCCGCCGTAGTCGCCCACCTGCTGTTCCACCAGCTGACGGACGCGATCCAGAGAGAAGCTTTCGGAAAAGTCGGCTCCGGTCCACTCGTCCAGGCTGGAGATAATGGCCCGCATCAGGTCGCTGTAGTCTCCCGTCGGGCTGGCCAGCTCCTGTTGGACCAGGTCAGAGCCCGTGGCCATTTCATAGGTTCCGTTCACCACATTGATCCGGTACAGGGCATAGTACATATTGCCCAGCACCTGGACCGTCTCGGCGGCCCGCTGAGCCTTGTGGCTGAGCCTGCGGTCCCGCAGCCACATACCGAAGGCCACGGCCAGAAACAGGCCCAGACCCAGGACGTACCAGATCAAAATGTCCTGTACGCCCTGTAAAAGGGTCTGATAGGGGACGGTGAGGATACACAGCCAGCCGTTGGCGGCGTGCTGATAATACAGTCCCCGCTTGAGCCTCTGCATTCCGACAATCTCGTTGTCCTCGCCGTCCAGCTCGCCCCGGTTGATCCGGTTGAACAGGTCCTCGGTATAGACCTGAAGTTCCTCCTCGGTGGCGGTGAAGGGGATGTTATAGTAGAGCAGGAAGCCCTGGGTATCCAGAACATAATAGGCGCCCCCCTCGGGCAGGTCCTGGACGGTGTGGCCCGCCCGGAAGCTGCTTACCGGCACGTCAAAGGCGATGGCATTGGGGCTTCCGGCGGCGGAGACCGCTACCGTGACCACCGGCTGTCCGCCGTAAAGGTCGCTGGCATAGGCGTCGGTAAAAATCACCTTTCCCTGGGCATCCATGGCCAGCTGGTACCAGGACTGGCTCTCATAGTCATAGTCTGCGTCCCGGATTCCGCCGGCGGAGATGACCTGTCCGTCCAGCACGGCGTAGATATCCAGACTGTCGGTCTGGAGCAGGGAGGCGCTCTTGCTGAAATAGTCCGTCAGCCACTCACGGAACCGCGTGTTGTCCACACCCTCGCTGCCCATGTCCTCAAGGTAGTACATCGCCATGGTGAGAATGCGGTCGTATTCGTGGAGCTGGCTGTCCTCGTCATTGGAATAGCTGGAGACCAGGTTGGAGCCCAGCGTGCGGGCGTTGTTCAAAAGCAGATTCCGGCTGTTCACAAGACCGAAGCTGGCCAGCCCGACCAGCAGCAGGAGCAGCCAGAGAATCTGCCAGCTGCCGCGGGCGCTGTTTTTGATGTGGCGCATATGATATATTCACCTCCGTATCCCGACCCGGTCCGCTTTGCCGGGCCAGCGCGTTCAACGGAACGGCTCTGAAGAATAACTGTCAATACTTATACCAGCGTACATTATAACATACCGGATTCCGGCTGTAAAGGGCAACCCTCTCTTTCTTTGTCAAATTCCTGTGAAGAGGGCTTGCCAAGCGGCTGGAAAAACATTATAATAGAAAACTGAATTCATAACCGGAAGGTTTGGAAAATACGCGAAATATGGAGAGGATCAAAATGAAACGCACAACCATCGCCGCCATCTTTGCCGATCAGGAGCGTCTGGGCGGACAGGCTGTCACCGTGATGGGCTGGGCCCGGACCATCCGGGACATGAAAACCTTTGGATTTATTGAGCTCAACGACGGCTCCTGCTTCAAAAACCTCCAGGTAGTCATGGACGCCAACACCCTGAATAACTACAAAGAGATCGCCGGCCAGAACGTGGGGGCCGCCCTGATCGTGACCGGCGAGGTGGTGCTTACCCCTGGGGCCAAGCAGCCTCTGGAGGTCAAGGCTGTGTCCGTCGCCGTGGAGGGCCCCTCGGCCCCTGACTACCCCCTGCAAAAGAAGCGCCACAGCGTGGAGTTTCTGCGCACCATCCAGCACCTGCGGCCCAGAACGAACCTGTTCTCCGCAGCCTTCCGGGTGCGGAGCGTGGCCGCCCATGCCGTCCACTGCTTCTTCCAGGACCGGGGCTTTGTCTATGTCCACACCCCCATCGTCACCGGCTCCGACTGCGAGGGGGCCGGCGAGATGTTCCAGGTGACCACCATCGACCTGAACAACCCGCCCCGGACGGAGGATGGGAGGATCGACTACTCCAAGGATTTCTTCGGCAAGCAGACCAGCCTCACCGTATCCGGCCAGCTCAACGCCGAGAACTTCGCCATGGCCTTCGGCAACGTGTACACTTTCGGCCCCACCTTCCGGGCGGAGAACTCCAACACCCAGCGCCACGCCGCCGAGTTCTGGATGATCGAGCCCGAGATGGCCTTCGCCGACCTCGCCGACTATATGGACACCGCCGAGGCTATGATTAAATATATTATCAAAACCGTGCTGGAGAAGTGCCCTGACGAGATCGCCTTCTTCAACTCCTTTGTGGACAAGGGCCTCAAGGAGCGGCTGGAGCATGTGGCCTCCTCCGACTTCGGCCGGGTGAGCTACACCGAGGCGGTGGATATCCTCAAAAAGAACAACGACAAATTTGATTTCAAGGTGGAGTGGGGGGTAGACCTCCAGACCGAGCATGAGCGCTACCTCACCGAGCAGGTGTTCCAGCGCCCCGTCTTTGTCACCGACTACCCCAAGGAGATCAAGGCATTCTATATGCGCCTCAACGACGACGGCAAGACGGTGGCCGCCGCCGACTGCCTGGTGCCCGCCATTGGGGAGATCATTGGCGGGTCCCAGCGCGAGGAGCGGCTGGACCTTCTGGAGGGCCGCATCCAGGAGCTGGGCATGGACCCCAAGGACTACTGGTGGTACTGCGATCTGCGGCGGTACGGCTCCTGCCGTCACGCCGGCTTCGGTATGGGCTTTGAGCGGATGGTGATGTACCTCACCGGCATCAACAACATCCGGGATACCCTGCCCCACCCCCGCACCGTGGGCAACGCGGAATTTTAATGGAGTCCGAGCTGCGGAAAATCCCCGGCGTAGGGCCCAGCATGGCCCGGCGGCTGGAGCGGATTGGCTGTCCCACCCTGGAGTCCCTGCGGGGCCAGGACCCGGAGGAGCTGTACCGCCGGGACTGCCTGTCCCAGGGCGGCCCGGTGGACCGGTGCGTGCTGTATGTCTACCGTCTGGCCGTCCACTATGCCCAGCATGGACAGTGCCCGCCCGACCGTCAAAACTGGTGGGACTGGAAGGACTGAGAAAACCACTGACTTTCTTCGGGAAGTCAGTGGTTTTTTATATCTCGATGCTGTTGGCCTCCCGAATATGGGACTGTGTGTAGAGGATCACGTTGTCCCCCTCCAGAAGGACCAGATCGCCGTTGGGGATGAGAATTTTGCCCTTGCGCCTGACCATGACGATGAAAGTCTGGCGGGAGATGTCCAGGTCCCGGATGGCCTGTCCGGTCCAGGGGTGTTGCCGGCGCAGGACCACCTCCTTCAGGTCGATGCGCTTGTCGTCCCCCACCGACTCCGCCCCCAGGACCAGAGTGTCTCCAGGGAGCAGCTCAACGCCGCCCCGGGGGACCACGACGCGGCCCTTCCGCTGGATAGCGGCCACGATGATGCCTGAGGGCAGGCCCAGAGACTGGATGGTTTTGCCCGACCACCGGTCGTTTGGGGACAGGAGGACCTTGATGAAGTGGACATCCGCCTCGCGGCCGTACTCGCTGACGCGCTTAATCCGGGAGTACTGGTCCACAAAGCCGGCGGAGATGATGCCGGTGGGGATGGCTACCATGCCCACCCCAAGAAAGGAGATGACAATGCCGAACAGCTTGCCCAGGTTGGTGATGGGGTAGATGTCCCCGTAGCCCACGGTGAGCAGGGTGGACACCGACCACCAGATGCCGGAGAAGGCGTTGGTAAACACCTCCGGCTGGGCCTCATGCTCCAGACTGTACATACACAGGCTGGAGGCCAGCATCAGCACCAGGAGGATGAACACCGAGGAGAGCAGCTGCTGCCGCTTGCTGGCGATGACCTGGGTGATGACGTTGAGGGAGTCGTAATAGGCGTTGATCCGGAAGAGCCGGAAGATCCGTACCACCCGAAACATCCGGAAGGCCACCGCCCCGGCGGGCAGAAAGATGGGCAAATAGTAGGGCAGGAAGGACAGAAGGTCCACCACTCCGCTGAAGGAGACGGCGTATTTTAAAGCCGCCCTCCCCCCGGACAGCTTGGGGGCCAGCACGGGAGCGGTCCAGAGCCGCAGGCAGTAGTCCACGGCAAAAAAGGCCACCGTGACCGCCTCCACCGTCAAAAGCGGAGGGCCGCACAGGGCGCGGACCTCCGCGAAGGTGTACAGGATGCTGGCGGTCAGGTTGACCACAATAGCCAGCGCGTTGATGATGTCATACAGACGGCTGATGGGATCGTCGATGTAGCCCACCTCGATGATCTCAGACAGCCGCTTTTTCCGGCGGTACCAGGTGCTGTTCATCTCACCACTTCTGAAGCTGGCGCAGGAGGATGCCGGCGATGTCCTCACAGGAGCCCTGGATCTGGACAGCGCCGATGTTATAGGCCACCATGGGCATGCCGTAGACCACCGAGGACTCCTTGTCCTGGCCGATGGTGTAGGCCCCGCCCTGGCGCATCTTCAACAGGCCGTCAGCCCCGTCCCGGCCCATGCCGGTCATGATGATGCCGGCCATCTTGCACTTGATCTGCTCTGCCATGGAGAAGAACAGGGCGTCCACTGAGGGGCGGTGACCGCTGACCTTCTCCCCGGGCTGGCAGGAGACGGTATACCGGGTGCCGGAGCGGACCACCCGCATCTGGAAGTCGGCGGGGGCCAGAAGGGCCAGGCCGCGGTGAATCTCATCGCCGTTCTTGGCCTCCCGGACCTCCATGTGACACAGGCGGTTGAGCCGGTCAGCGTACATCTGGGTGAAGCCGACGGGCATATGCTGCACGATGAGCATACCTGGAATGTCGGCGGGCAGGCGGCGCATGACCTCCAGGGTGGCCTCCGTCCCGCCGGTGGAGGCCCCCAGTCCGATGATTACATTGTCCATGGAGGGGTGGTTGCCCAGAAGCGGGGGGGGAGGGGAGGCGGGGCCGCTCCCGATGATGGGCCGGGGCGCGCCGGGCTTGGGCACCGTCGGGGCGGCGGACAGGGGGGGCGTGGACAAAAGCGGGCCGCCCGGCCGGGGGCGGACCTTCGCGCCGGCGGCGGTGAGTACCTTCTGGGTCAGGTTCTGAATGAAGGTGTCGTTCTGGCCGGGTTCCGGCTTGCGGACAAAATCCACCGCGCCGGCGGACAGGGCGTCGAACACCCGCAGATTCAGAGAGGAGACCAGGATCACCGGCAGGGGCACGACAGGCAGGAGCTGCTTTAAAAAGTCGATGCCGTTCATGCCGGGCATCTCCACGTCCAGCGTCATCACATCCGGCTTGAGCCGGTCGATCTTGGTCCGGGCGTCCTGAGCGTTGAAGGCGGTCCCGACCACGTCGATTCTGCTGCTTTTGGACAGGCCCTGGGTAATCATGGTGCGGGCGAGGACAGAATCGTCCACCACCAGCACGCGTATTTTTTGAGTAGGTGGAAACATAGGCATAAGCCGTCTCTCCTTTGCCTGGCAGTTATGCTCTGTCCCGACCCGCGGGCCGGGCCGGGACAGAGGGTTACTTTTGGAACGTGGAAGGGGCCACCGTCCGGTAAGGGGCGTCCTTGCTCAGGTTTTCCGAGTGGCTGATCATCAGGTACCCTCCGGGGACGGTGGCGTCGTAAAACCGGCGGACCAGAGCGTCCTTGGTGGGCTGATCAAAGTAGATCATGACATTCCGGCAGAAAATCACGTCGAACTTCACGCGGAACTTGATGGGGTCCATGAGGTTGAAGGTCTGGAAAATCACGTTGTCCCGGATCTCCTTGCTGACGGCGTAGCGGGTGCCCTCCACGCGGGTGAAGTACTTCTTCCGCCAGGCGGGGGGCAGGGTGTCGGGGAGCTCATAGATGCCCTTTTTCGCGTTGGCCAGCGCCTTCTGGGAGATATCGGTGGCCAGGATACGGGTATCCCAGAACCGGGCCTGAGCCCCCAGGTAATCCTTGATGTACATGGACAGGTTGTAGGGCTCCTCGCCGCTGGAGCAGCCGGCGCTCCAGATGGCCATGGTCTTCCGGCTCTGGTGCTTGCGCACCAGGTCGGGGAGGATGACCCGGGTGAAGAAGTCGAAGTGCTCGGTCTCCCGCATGAAGAAGGTGTAGTTGGTGGTCAGGCGGTTGAGCACCTTTTCGATTTTCTGCGGGTTCTGCTCCTCCAGAAGATTGGTGACAAAATCGGAAAAGCTGGTGTAACCCTCCGCAGAGAGCAGAGAGGACAGGCGGCTGGTGACCAACTGCCGTTTTTCAGACAGGGTAATGCCGTATTTGCTCTTGATAAACTGCACCAGCCGCTGAAAATCCTTATCAGAGATGGATTGAATCATCCAAATCTACCTCCTCGCGGGGTAATTTCTTATTCATGGAGCAGCAGCTCGGAGTCCAGCTCCAGCATGGTGTTGCCGTCGGGCAGAGTCCACATGCCGGAGACCATGGCCTGGCCCTTGCTGGTGGGGACGGGCAGGATGGCATCCAGAGGCACGTCCACCATCTGTTCCACCATGTCCACCAGAATGCCCACCATGTTGCCGTCCACATCCACCACGATGCCGCAGAAGTTGTCCTTGGGCAGCTTGCCCAGGCGCAGGCGGATATCCACCATGGGGATGATCTGGCCCCGGAGGTTGATGACGCCCTTGACATAGTTGGGCACATGGGGGACGTAGGTGATGGCGTAATCGGTGATGATATCCTTGACCTGCTCGGCCTTGATGCCGTACATCAGGCCGTCGGAGGAGAAAATCAGGTATTTTTCCGTCTGTATTTCAGGGACCTGCTCGGTGTAGTCGTCCATCTGGTCTTCGGTGGCGAACAAGCCTTCGTCAGTTTGCTGCATAGTTAAGTTCTCCCTTCTTTAAAGTCCCGCTCCCGGTCAAAAGGTGCTGTGGGTGGCGGTGTAGACGTTGAGCACGTCCAGAATGATGCTGATGCTTCCGTCGCCCAGAATGCTGCACCCGGTGATGCCATAGTTCTTCACGCCGAAGCTGTTGACATAGTTGGGCAGGGGCTTCACCACGATCTGGTGCTCGCCGATGAGCTCATCCACGAACAGGCAGTAGGAGTGTTCCCCCGACTCCACCCACATGAGGATGCCGTCCTCAATGTTGTCGTGGCCCTGCTCCATGCAGAACAGCTCCTTGGCCCGGATGATGGGATAGAAGTTGTCCCGGATCTTGACCATCTCGCCCTGAGCGGGGTCGTGAATGACCTCCTTCTCAGTGACCTTCATGGAGGAGCAGATGCTGTTGATGGGGATGGTGAACATGGACTCGCCCACGCTGACCTCCATGCCGTCCATGATAGCCATGGTCAGGGGGATTTTCAGGGTGGTGGTCATGCCCTGGCCCCACTCGCTGGTGATGGACACGGTGCCGCCCACATCGGCCACGTTCTTCTTTACCACGTCCATGCCCACCCCTCTGCCGGAGTATTCGGTAACCTCGGTGTTGGTGGAGAAGCCGGGCATCATCAGGAAGTTGAGAATTTCCTTCTGACTGTAGTCGTGGCCGGGGTCGGCCAGACCCTGGCGGATGGCCTTGTTCAGCACAGCCTGGGTGTCCACGCCCTGACCGTCGTCCTTGATTTCGATGATGACCTCGCTGCCGGTGTGCCGGGCGGAGAGGGTCACCTCGCCCACCGGGTCCTTGCCGGCGGCGACGCGGTCGGCCTCATGCTCCTCCAGGCCGTGGTCCATGGAGTTGCGGACGATGTGCATGATGGGGTCGCCGATGGAGTCCACGATGGTCTTATCCACCTCGGTGTCCTCGCCGATGAGGGTGAGCTTGGCCCGCTTGCCCAGCTTCTTGCTCATGTCCCGGACGATGCGGTTCATCTTCTGGAAGGTGCCGGACACGGGGACCATGCGCAGAGACATGGACACGTCCTGAAGGTCGTCGGTGAGCTTGCGCAGGTCGCGGGCGGACTTGGTAAAGTTATCCAGCCGCAGCCCCTTCAGGTCGGGGGAGGAGGTGACCATGGACTCGGTGATAACGATCTCGCTGACCACCGCCATCAGCTGGTCCAGCTTGGACAGGTTGACGCTGATCAGGCTCTCCTTGGCGTGCTGCTGTCCGCCGCTGGGGGCGGGGGCGGCGGAGGGCTTGGCGGCGGGGGCCTCGGCCTTGGGGGCGGGTGCGGAGGGGGCGGAGGCCTGGGAGGGCTTCTCCTCCTGGGCGCCGTCCTCCTTGGGTGCGGGGGCGGCGGGCTTAGAGGCGTCCACCGGCTGATACTCCCGGACGGAGCCGGCGTTCTTCACTGCGGGGATGGCCGCGTCCCGGTCCTCGGCGGTGCGGAACCAGACCAGGAAGCCCTGGTCGGCGATGATGTCGGAGGTGGCCGGGTCGGTCTCCACGTTGTCGGGGTAGTACAGGAAGTCGCCGCAGTAGTCCTTTACGCCGTTGATGAGCATAAAGGCCCGCAGATTTTCCATTCCGCTGCCCTCGTCAAAATAGACGTGGACGCCGAAAAGATAGTCCTCGCTGACCACGTTCACGGCGGGGGCGGCGGAGGCCTCCTCCTGGCCGGCCGCGCCGGCGGCGGCGGGGGCGCTGTCCTCGCTGGAAGCGCCGGGATTGCCCTGAATTTTATCGATCAGGCTATTAATTTTATTTACGATGTGGTCGATAGACTGAGAGAGGGGTTGTTCATTTTCAACCTTTTCAATCTCGCCGCGGAAAAAGTCCACGGCCTGGAACAGCATATCGAACAGCTCGGGCCGGTTTTGCTCCGGCACCACGTCCATGCTCTTCTCGCGGATCAGGAAGAACAAATCCTCAATCCGGTGCGCCACTGTCATCAGGGAGCTGAACTCCATCATAGCGGAGGAACCCTTGATGGTATGCATGATCCGAAATATCTCATTGACGCTGTCCTCAGAAAACGTATCCGCTTGTTCTGCCGCCAGAAGGATGCCATCCAGCTGCTCCAACAGGGTATTGGTCTCATACAGGTACATATCCAGAATGCTGTCGCCCATAAAAACGCCACCTTTTCTCATTTGGTTGGAGGTGGTTCCTGCCCTCGAGAGGGCATAGTACACCGCCTGCTTATAATCATACTCGTTATATCGGCTGTGTCAATTAGAAAATTAAGATTTCCAGAAAAAAAAAGAAGTTTTACTGAAATGGAGTGTCGCCAATGCCAGACCTGCTTGGTGTTACCAACCCCGTACCGGGTCATGATAGCAACAATGTAAACCGGAATATGCCGGTTTCCCCCAACGATCCCCGGATTCAGAACGCCCCCGACCCCAGCCGGGTGAGCCGGCCGGACAACCGGTCGGAGCGCCAGGATACCGGCGACGCCTCCACGGGCAGTCAGGCGCTGCGCTACGACTCCAACTTCGGAGCCTTCCTCCAGCGGCTGATGAACACCCCGGAGATGGGGAACAGCCTGGCCACCCTCTTCGCCCTGATCGAGGGCAAGGTGGTTTCCTCCGGCATTGAGGAGGGCCTGGCCGCCGAGATGGGCGCCCTGCTCAACATGCTGAAGATGGACGAGAGCCAGCTGGGCAAGTTCCTTCTGTCTCAGCTGGCCAACGGCACCCGCTTCGGCGGGGCGCTGTTCAACCTCCTCCGGGAGGCGTACAGCTCCAGCAACTCCGAGGCGGTGCGGAATAATATCCTCCAGTTTTTGAAGAAATACGGGGACTATTCCTCCACCCCCCACCTCCAGACCAACCTGCTTCGGACGCTGACCAAGCTGACCCGGGCCATCCCCGCCAGCTACGGCAGTCAGCTGCTGCCCATGGTGTCCCAGCTGGAGGGGAAGCTGACCGCCGGAGACCGGGCGGGCGCGCTGAAGCTGCTCCAGGGAACCATTCTGCCCTTTTTGTCGTCTTATACCAGTAAGACCAACGACATGGGCCTGTCCCGGACGCTGATCTCCATGCTGGCGCTGGACATCTCCCGGTATGAGAACGGGGGGGAGGAGAGCCTGCTTCAGGCCTTCCACCAGCTCAACAGCAGCCCCGGCCTGCGGGAGAAGCTGGGCGGGCTGAGCGACGAGGCTCTGCTTCGGCTTCTGGACAGCACAAGCTTCTCCAAGGCCGCAGAGGGGGACCAGTTCGCCTCCCAGCTGACCCAGGCGGCCTACAAGGCCCTCCAGGGAGGGGCGGGGAGCGAGGTCCAGGAGGCTTTCCGCAACATTGTCGCCGCCTTCCTGGTGAACGAGAGCGTCCACATGCCGCTGAACCACATTCTCCTCCCCCTGGAGTGGGACGGGAGGATGGTGTTCTCCGAGATGTGGGTGGACCCGGACACCGAGGAGAATTTGAAGCGGGGCCGGAAGGACCGGCCCAACACCCTGCGCTTCCTGTTCAAGATCGACATTCAGAACCTGGGCTTCTTCGACATGGTGCTCACCTGCCAGGGAGAGCAGGTGGACGTCCAGGTATTCTGCCCGGAAAAGGTGGCTCCCTTCTCCCAGACCGTCCAGGGGGAGCTGACCCGCATTCTGACCGACAACGGCCTGTCCGCCGGAGCGGTCCAGGTCCAGCAGATGGATCGGCCGCTGACCATCTCCGGGGTATTTCCCCGGATTTTTGAGGGGGAGAACAGCATCAATGTCAAAATATGATAATCGAGCCACCAACCGGGCCGTGGCCCTGAAATATGAGGGCGAGGGGGCGCCGGTGGTGGTGGCCTCCGGAATGGGCTATCTGGCCGAGCGCATGGTGGAGGTGGCCGCCGAGAGCGGCGTGCCCATCTATGAGGATAATTCCCTGGCCACCATGCTGTCCCAGCTGGCTCTGGGACAGGAGATCCCCGACGCGCTGTATCAGGCCATTGTGGAAATATATGTATACTTCCTGAACTTTGATCCGGAGGACCCGGACAAGGCCAGGCGGGAGCGGGCCGCCCTTGCCGCCCAGGCGGAGAAGGCCGTCCGGAAGCCCGAGCCCCAGGAAGAGAAAGGAGAGTCCTAAAGTATGGAAGAACGGCTCTATTTGATCCTAGACAGCAAGGGAACGCCCCTGGCCAACGCGGTGCTGGAGTCACCGCCCGGCTCCGAGGTGCTTCAGCTCCAGGTGCTGAGCGGCAAGGTGGAGCAGGTCATGGCCCACCGGGAGATCCAGCTGATCGGTGTGGACGACGGCTCTCCCGACCGGGTGGGTGTGATTGTCCGCCAGCGGGAGGACAAGATTGTGGTCCAGCCCACCACCGCCCTGGGCCCCGCCGCCCGGGAAAACCTGCGCATCCCCACCGACTTTAACAGCGTGGCCTACCCGATCTCAGGCCGCTGGAGGGGTCAGCGGCGGATCAAGGCCAAGGACCTGAGCTGCGGCGGCATCGCCTTTTACTCCGAGGTGCAGCTGGAGGACCGGGAGATTGTGGAGATGGTCCTCCCCGTCACCGATTCTCCCCTGGTGGTGCGGACCCAGGTCCTCCGCTCCCTGCCCAACGATGGGGCGAAGCTTCCCCTGTACGCCTCTAAATTTGTGGACCTGATCCACGACGAGGAGGCCCTGATCCGCAAAGCGGTGTTCAGTATCCAGATCAATACCGCCAGCTGACGGCAAGTCCCCGCGGAGGGCGCTCCTCCGCACCGCTCTTTATGCAAAGAAAGGAGAACCTCATATGCCTCACAGTACCGAAAACCGGAGCCGCAGCTGGGCAAGGCGGGCGCTGTCCGCCTTCCTGGCGCTGATTCTGCTCGTCGGGATCGTCCCGGCCTCCGTCCTGCCCGCCTCCGCCGCCCACTGGGCCGACGAGTATCTGAATCAGCTGGTGGACTGGGGCTTTATGCGCGCCGACCAGATCGGCAACCCGGACGAGCCCATCAACCGGGCCCAGTTTGTGGCCATTATCAACCGGGCCTACGGCTACAGCGAGATGGGCCCCATTCCTTTTGCCGACGTGCCCCAGACCGAGTGGTTCTATGACGATATTTCCATCGCCTATACCGCCGGCTATATGGCGGGCACCTCCAGCGCCACCGCCGACCCGTACGGCTACCTGACCCGGGAGATGGCCACCTGCATCCTGGGCCGGAACATGATGATGAAGGACAGCCCCGCCGAAAGCCTGGCTTTCACCGACAGCTGGATGGTCAGCAGCTGGGCCCGGGGCCTGGTAAAGACCGCCGTGGACAACTACGTTCTCTCCGGCTATCCTGACAACAGCTTCCGCCCCCAGAGCTTCGTCTCCATGGGCGAGATGGCCGTGCTGGTGACCCGGTGCGTGGGCACCCCCATCAACGAGCCGGGGGAGTATACCCTGGGGGACGTGTTTGACAACGTCACCATCACCAGCTCCAACGTCACCCTGCGGGATACCACCATCAGCGGCGACCTGTACGTCTCCGGCGGTGTGGGCCTGGGGGATGTGAAGCTGGAGAACGTCACCGTGCTGGGCCGGATTATCGTCAGCGGCACCGGCGAAAGTGAGAAGGGCGACGCCAGCGTGCTCCTGCGCAACGTGACCGCTCAGGAGATGCTGGTGGACAACATGCGGGACAAGACGGTCACCGTCCGGGCGGAGGGCCTGACCGAGATCGGCCGCACCTCCGTGCGTACCAACGCCTATTTGGAGGACAATACCCCCGACGAGAACGGCCTGCGCCTGATTACCGTGGACGGCTCCGGCTGCCGGCTGGACCTGGCCGGGCGGGTGAAGGAGGTCGTCGCCCAGGCACCCATGACGACCGTTCAGGTGGCCAAGGGCACCGTCCAGCGGCTGACCGTGGACGAGACCGCCACCAACTCCACCGTTCAGGTCAACCGGAACACCGAGGTCAAGGAGCTGAACCTGGACGTGGCCTCCAGCGTCACCGGCGACGGCGACGTGAAGCAGATGAACATCAACGCCCCCGGCGTCACCTCCACCGTCCTGCCGGAGAAGCTGTACATCCGTCCCGGCATAACCGGCAACGTGGGCGGGGAGGATCTGGACTCCGCCGGCGCGGAGGAGTACTCCCGGGACCCCAAGATCCTCTCGGGCTACCCCATCGCCAGCGACATCGCCCCCACCTCCCTCCGGGCCGATTTCGCCACCAATAAGAAGGGCACCGTCTACTGGGCCGTCAGCAATATCACCGACGGCTCCGTCTCCGCCGACGACCTGATTAAGCCGCCCAGCTACGGTTCCTCCGCTTTGAAGAACGGCTCCATCGACGTGCCCACCGCCGAGACGCTGGCCAGCGCTCAGATTACCGGGCTGACCGTGTCGGGCTCTTACTACCTGTCCGCCGTGATGGCCGACCGCCGGGGGGTGCGCAGTCCTGTAAAGGTAATCTCCTTTACCACGCCGGACAACACCAAGCCCGCCTTCGCTCAGGGCTACCCCAAGATGACCCTGGTCACCGACACCCTAGCTCAGGCCGTGGTCATGCCCACCAAGAGCTGTAAGCTCTACTACGCCGTCCTGCCCCAGGGAGCGCCCGCGCCCACCACCAACGAGCTGCGCTCCGCCTCCGTCACCGGAAACCTGGGCTACGGCGTGCTGGACGTGATTAAGAACACCGAGCTCACCTTCATCGCCAGCCGCCAGCTGGAGGAGCTGAAGGAATACGTCCTCTACCTCTGGCTCTGCGACGCCGACGGCGTCAACAGCTCCAACGTCCAGTCCCTGAGATTCAAGACCGTGGACGCCACTCCGCCCAAGTTTGACCCGGAGGCCAGCGTGGCCGATGTGGGACAGACCAACGTCAACCTCACCGTCGGCCTGAATGAGCCAGGGACGGTCTACTGGGCCGTCGTGCCCAGAGGCGAGGCGTATCCCAAGCCGAACCTGGCTACGGGCCACGATGACGACAATGAAGAGGGTCCTGACGGCACTCTGCGCGCCAAATTGACGACGGATTACGCCAAGGGCCAGGTGAAAAACGGCCGTTTCGCCGTCAAGAAGGGCTCGGTACGGATCACCAACGCCAGCACCGAGGTGCCGATGAACATTACCGGTCTGGCAAAGGAGACCGCCTATGACCTGTACTATGTGGGCCAGGACGCCGCGGGCAATTTCACCGAAGCGGTGCAGGTGATCGCCATCAACACCCTGGACAACACCCCGCCCACGGTCAGGCAGTATTTCAGCCGCTACGCCGGCAAGGACAACACCCGCGACCCCTTGGCGACCACCGATATTATCCTGGAGTTCAGCGAGGATATCCGTTCCAGTACCGGCGCGGGCGGAGGAAAGAGCCTGCTTGACCTCTACGCGGATGTCGCATCGACGGACCAGACCACGAGCGCGCAGGCCCGGTCTCAGCTGACCGACTTCCTGAAGAAGAGCATTACCCTGTACCAGACCAGCACCAGCACGACGCCGATCAAGATCACAGAATGGAATGGGAGTGGCGACCCTCCCGACACCAGTTGGATCAACTTCAATAACGCTGTCGTTTCCTCGAAGAACGGCAAGGTGCTCCTCACCCTCCCCTACGATGGGGATGAAGTAACAAAGTCCGCCCACAGTCTAGGCAGCGGGTCCACGTATTTCTTCAGAATCGCAAATATCACCGATAACTCCGACGCGCAGAACGCGATTGTACCGAATCCGGTGGACTATGAGACCATGGGGACAGACCACAATATCCCCACCTTTACCACCGTGTTCGCCCAGGTACATCTGTCTGTGCCTACCCTGGCTACCGATGGGCCGGTTGTCAGAGCTGGCAGCCCCGACCTGACTGGAAAGGATAACCAGGCATTCATCGACTATACTTTCCGGATGATCCCCGACTCCACGAAGACTGTGGATGCGGCCAACTCCTATGACCTGCAAATTTACAGCGGCTCTAATATTGGCTTTGACCTGTACTGCCGGATCAATAACAGTAAGGACGGGAAAGGGGACTATATTACAGACACCAATGCTGCGAAAGAGGCCGGCATCACCCCGAAAGACGGCGCGGACAAGAACAAGTGGTTCTATCTGGGCAATTCCGGGGAGATCATTCAGCCGCCGGAGGGCTCTGGAATACGCGGCGTGTCGGTTGGCGGAAACAACGGCATGGGGGGCCTGCAAAACTTCCCCTCCGTCAATAAATTGAACCAGAACTATACCTATGACTTTGTTGTCACGGTGACCTCGCAGGCCGGCGTGAAGGAGCGCGGCGTCTGGACAGGCGATGTGGATATTCAGATTCATGTTCTGGCGGGGGCGTCCAACGATCTGCTCAATCTGGCGAGCAACGTTACTGAGAAGCGGCGGAATGAGTATACCAGCAAGCCGCTGACCAGCGCGGGCCTGGTCTCCATCGGCCAGACCACCAGCGGCGAGAAGTTCCTGGCACTGGGCAAGACGTTCATCGACACCAGGCTTCCCCTGTTCAATGAGAATTTCCCCGAGATTAAGCCGGGCGACAGCTTCGCTGATATCAATGTCTCCATGGACCGGGCGGGTACGATCTACTATGTCGCCGCCCCGTTGGGTGGAATTAATACACAGGGCAACATAGGTACAGGCAGCTTTACCGGCCAGGACCTCTGGGAAAAGCTTCCGGAAAAAGGACAAAATAAACTGGTGAACGGCATTATTCAGGAAAAGTATTTTTGGCTTAACGGTAACACAGAAGAGGCCATTAAGATCACCGCCCCGAGCGCCCAGGACCTGATGAATCCCAACAACTACAAGTCTTATGTCCGCGGCACGGTCGCCTACGAGGGCGGCGGCGTTACAACTCCGATCAATCTGCGCGGCTTGACGCCTGAACGAGACTATATCCTGTACTTTGTCTTGAAGGGCGTGTCTGATACGCCGTCGCAGGTCTATGCTTACCGATTTACCACCAATGCCTCCAGTAAGCCGAAGATCAAGCTTACAGACCGGAAGAATGGTAATGTCACACTTGATACCAGCAGCGCGAACTCCGCTACAGAGAGCATACCGTCTGACCTGGCGTGGATCGTCTTTACCCGGGATGTAGGCAAGACGACATTGGAGGAATTAAAGATCGGTGATATCAAAATAAACGATAGCAGCGACCCCGATAATCCCGATAAAGCGTTTGTGGCTACCTACGACGGTAAGGCGACAATGTCCCCATTGGATGCTTTGACGACTACCTTCGATAACAGTAAAGTGACGTTTGCAACTGGTGCTACCGACGCGGTGAAAAGTAAATTTGATAGAACAAAAAATGGGTATAGTGTTTTTGACATGTTTGCTACGGGACCACAGAAACGCGCTTTGCAGCTCATGATCACCACTCCCGCAAGCTATGATCGGATTAGTGACAGCAGCAAGTATACGGCCAAAACGGAAGCGCCATCCTACAGCGGTGTCGCGGACTGGCTCCTGAAGGCCAACCTTGAAACTCCCCCGGCTTCCTCATCGACATTCCTCATCCTGGTATGTGGACACAACACCGCCAGCAACGTGACCGACTGGGCCACTGTTGACAGCTTTGCCGCGCTGAACGATGTTGTTGTGAGAGACAGCAAGCCGCCAAAGCTGAAGGAAAATGATGTTACCGGCACACTCAACTATGATCCAACCACGAAAACGCTGAATGGCGCAGTACGGATTGTGTTTGACAAAAACCTGTATTGGCGGAAAACGAAGGAAGACGATAAGCTTTACATGGTGATAGGCGGGGACACTGGGGAAACGGCCGGTGCCAACGGCGGCGTTGGTACGATCGGTCTTGGAAATAGCCCCTCGGTGTTGTTCCCCAATGGATTGAGTATAAGTGATGGCGAAGGCCCAAGAAGTGGTTTTTCACTGGTGTTTAAAGATGTTAATGTGACTTCGGGAACTATCACGTTACTGGATAAAGGATTTTTCACCAACGAATCAACAGTCGCTACAGATGACAAGCTGTCGATCACATTCAACATCGTGAGTCCGGGCAACAGCGGTTTGACAATCAAGAAGCCTTATTGCGAGGTCCGGTTTGGAAGCCAGGTTGTCAGGATAGAGGGTGCGCTATACGATGACGTGATAGGCGGCGGCGGCGCTAACTCCTAACCACCCCCCAGCGGGAGCGGGCCTCTCCGCTCCCGCCGGGCCCTTTAGGAACCTTTTTGAAAAGGAGTGTTTTGTATGAAAACGACGTTAGGGCGGCGGTGGCTGTCCCTGCTTCTCACGCTTGTGCTGTGCCTGGGCCTGAGCCAGGCGGTCTGGGCGGAGGACCCGCCTGCTCAGCAAGAGCCGAAAGTAGAAATTACCTTAAACAAGAACAATTTGTCGTTGACAGCGGGCGAGAGCGGAACTTTAACGGCGACTGTGAAGGAGAACAGCACAGAAGTCCCAAACGCAAAAGTCGATTGGAGCTCCAGCAATGAAGCTATTGCCACAGTCAACAACGGTATCGTCACCGCCGTTGCGGCGGGCACCGCCACCATCAAGGCGACCTATACCTATACCTATACCGTCCCCGACACAACCCCGGACCCTCCGGACCCCGGAGACGGCAGTGGGTCCAGTAGTGGGTCCGGAAGCGGAGGCTCGAGTTCCGGCACACGGGCGGATGTGACGAAAACGGTCGAGGAGAAGTGTGTGGTTACGGTCAGCGCCGCGCCCACGCTGACTGGCCTGACCGTTACGCTTGACCATACATCCCTATCCATGCTTACCGATGCATCTCAAAAACTGACCGCCAAAGTAAAAGCGACGTGGAGCGACGGCGGGACGCGTGAGCCTGCCAACGTGACCTACACCTGGAAGAGCACAAGTCCTAGTGTGGCCACTGTCACGGGAGAGAGCACCGGCTGGACAGCTACTGTAAAGCCTGTTTCCGCGGGCAGTACAGAGATCGAGGTGACAGCGACCTGCGATGGAAAGTCAGCGACCGCCAAGTGTACTGTCAAAGTAGAGGAGAAAATCGAAGGCCTCACACTGGACAAAAGCGGCCCCTTTGTCATGGATGTGGGGAAGTATGAGTATATCAAAGCCACCGCTAATCCTGAGAGCGCTGTAGTGAGCTGGAAGTCCAAGGATGAAGATGTCGTGGAGGCGAGCAGCCGCGACAGCAAGGGCCGGGAGGGCATCCTCTACGCCAGGGCTCCCGGCAAAACGGAGGTGACCGTTTCGGTCGGCTCCGAAGGGAGTCTCAATTTCCAATCAAGAAGAATCCAGGTTGATGTCAGCGGACTTGTTCTGGACGAGAGCGAGTTGGAGGTAAAGGAGAACGAGACCGTTGGCCTGCCCAAGCTGACGGCCTACGGGACCGCCAAAAACGGCAAGGTGGTCTGGCAGTCCGCCAACCCCAACGTCGCCCAGATCAGCGGAAACAGCGTGGCGGGCCGGGGCCCCGGCACCACCACCATCACCGCCTCGGTGAGCGGCAGCTATCAGGTGTCGGTCACCGTCACCGTCAGCGCCGACAAGGAGACCACCATCGGGCCTCTGGACATGAAGGTTTCCGACCAGCTGAACTTTGGGGACAGCCTTTTGGAGCAGATCCGGAATCAGGCCAGCGAGGGCAAGCTGTCCCATGTGACCGGTATATTCGTCTCTCCCAGCCAGGGGACGCTGTATTACAAATACACCTCCCCCGACGAGCCCAACGCCGGCGTCGCCCAGCGGGAGAACTACTACTACGCCCCCTCCTCCGGCCAGAAGGCCTTGGGGGATATTACCTTCATTCCCAATCCCCAGTTCAGCGGCACCCAGGCGGTCATCAGCTATACCGTGGTGTCCACCACCAACCAGACCTCCAGCGGCCGTATCCTCATCAATTTGGAGAAGGACAGCAAGGCGGTTATTAACCTGGGCACCCCCAACTCCACCCCGGTCTTTTTCAGTGGCAACCTGTTCAACCGCCAGTGCCAGCAAAAGACCGGCTCCACCCTGGACTATGTGATTTTCTCCCTCCCCCCGGCCAACAAGGGCACCCTCTACTTTGGCTATGTGGATGCCAATAACTATGGCGGAAAGGTCACCGCCGGGGCTATGTACCGGCTGGCTCAGCTGGACAGCATTGTCTTTGTCCCCGCCGAGGGCGTCCCCCGGGATGGAAAGAGCGAGACGGTCACCGTCTACTACACCGCCCGCAGTATGGCGGGCGGCTCGGTGGCCAGCTATGCCGGCCAGGTGGACATCAACGTCACCCGTGAGAACAGCAGCCAGGGCACCGATGTCTATTACAGCATCTCCAAGGGAGCCACCAAGACCCTGGACGACGCGGATTTTACCAACTTTTATGGAGATAAGGTGCTGAGCTATATCCGCTTCGACTCCCTGCCCGCCTCCTGGGAGGGCACGCTCTACCACGGCTATCGCTCCGCCAGCAGTGTGGGCACCGTGGTCAGAACGGACACCAATTACTACAGCGGCACCCGCAATCCCCGTCTGGACCGGATCACCTTCGTCCCCGCCGAGGACTTCACCGGCAGCGTCTATATCCCCTTCACCGGCTGGGATCAGGACGGCAACCGCTTCCCTGGAACGCTGGAGATCAATGTCAAGGGCGGCGGCGACGGCTATGGGGATATCCTCTACAGCTGCGCCCCCGGCCGCACAGTGAATTTTGTGGAAAAGGATTTCCGGGAGCTGTGCGACGACCTGACTGACAAGTCCCTGAGCTATATTATCCTCCAGGACCTGCCCGACCGGAGCACGGAGGGCTCGATCTATCACAAGAGCACCCGGGTCTCCTCCACCGGCACGCGGTATAACAACGGCTCCGGCACCTACCGCATCAGCAATTTGTCCTTCCGGGCGGTCAGCGGCTTCAGCGGTACGGTGGAGATTCCCTTTGTGGGCTACACCACCGGCACAAGCAGCACCAGCACCACCTTCAACGGCGTCATCGTGATTGAGGCCTCCGGCGGCAGCTATGGTGACACCACCATCAGCTACTACACCGACTATGACTCCGCCGCCGTCTTTGACCGGGATGACTTTGACGAGATCTCTCTGAACGAGACCGGCGAGAAGGTCAAATCGGTCAAGTTCTCCATCCCCACCGCCAGCCGGGGCGACCTGTATCAGAATTACCGCTCCAGCAGCAGCAAGGGCAGCCGGATTACCAGCAAAAACACCTCCATCTCCGCCTCCAGCCTGGACCGGGTGGCCTTCATCCCCGCCAGCACCTACACCGGCACGGTGTATATCGAATACACCGCCACCGCCCAGGAGGACGGAGGCACCTTCGAGGGTACCATTGAGATCGAGGTGGAGCGGCCCAGCGCGGCGGTAACCGTCCGGTACGGCACCAAGACCGACCCGGTGGACTTTGACGCCGAAGACTTCCGCCGCAGCGGCTATACCCTGCGCTCGGTGAAGTTCACCTCCCTGCCCACCTCCAGCGAGGGCAAGCTGTACTATCAGTACACCAGCCCCAGCCAGTACACCCGCCTGGCCTCCACCAGCACCTCCTACAACGTGAGCGGGAGCAACAAGATATCCGACCTCACCTTTGTCCCCCGGGCGGGCTACGCCGGAACGGTCATCCTGCCCTACACCGGGACCAACTCCAACGGCAGTACCTTCTCCGGTGAGGTCATCATCACCGTATCCTCCGTGATCTCCCACACCTTCAACGACCTGGGCGGCTACAGCGACCAGCAGCGGGCGGCGGTGTCTTATATATACGACAAGGGCATCACCGCGGGCATGAGCAGCACCGAGTACGGCCCCGAGCTGCCCATCCGCCGGGGAGACTTTGCCCGGATGATCTACATCGCCTTCGGCTTTAGCCCCAGCGGCGGCTCCTGGGTCTTTAACGACGTGCCCCCCAACGAGTACTACGCCCAGGCGGTGAACACGCTGTCCGCCAGGGGCGTCGTCAGCGGCGTGGGCAACGGGGACTTCGCCCCCTCGGCCAACGTCTCCCGTCAGGACGCCATCTGCATGATCCAGCGGGCCATGCGGGCGGTGGGCCAGAGCGCCCCCGACGGCGCCTACAGCGCCCTGTCCAGCTACAGCGACGCGGGCTACGTCTCCGACTACGCCAAGGGCGCGATGGCCCTGGCCGTCCAGCGGGGCTACCTGCCCACCTCCGGGAACTATCTCAACCCCGGAGACCCCCTCACCCGCATTGATATGGCCGACATCCTCCATCGGGTGTTGACCTACTAAGGGCAAAAAAGCGTCAAAAAAACCTCGCCTGTACAGGCGAGGTTTTTTAATCTCGAAATGGTCAATTCATGTACTCTTCCGCCAGCCGGACCTCTCCCGCCGCCAGGGAGGAGGGCACGTCGATGATCCGCTGGTTGGAGGAGCCCCGGAAGCGCAGTCCCAGGTCCTTTTTCGCCAGGACAAAGGGGCCGTCCACCAGCACGTCCAGCCCCTCCAGCAGGGCCCGGCTGTGGTCCCCCACCGTCCCGGCGGCCAGCGGCTCAAAGAGATAGCCGGTGTAGCACCAGATGGTCTTTTGGGGCAGCTTTTCCCGCACCCGGTGGACCAGCTCCAGCACCGGGGCCTGATTTTCCGGCTCGAAGGGCTCGCCCCCCAGGAGGGACAGCCCCCGGATGTGGTCCGGGGCCAGGAAGGAGAGGATTTTTTCCATCTCCGCCTCCCCGAAGGGGGAGCCAAAGCCAAAATCCCAAGTTTCCGGGTTGAAGCACTCCTCGCACCGGTGGGTACACCCCGACACAAACAGCGACACCCGCACCCCTGGGCCGTTGGCCACGTCTACCTTTTTAATATCAGCGTAGTTCATTTGTCTATCTCCTGACTTTGAGTTTGGGGCAGCGCTGTTTCATGTCGTGTATCAGGTCATCTCCCAAACACAGCAATGTAAGAGGGCCCGCCCAACCGAGCGGGCCCCACATGAAATCATTCAGGGCTTTCGGAGCTCCTGGTACATGATACAGCCGCCAACGATCATCATGACCAGACCGATAAGCAGCGGAATGATTGCCAGGCATTCAAAGGCTCCCGTGATGAACTTTCCCGGCGGCTCGGCCCAGCCGGTCAGCTCGTCCAGTCTGGCATCTGTATAGAGGATGGCAAAGGAGGTCCAAACAGAGCCGATCGTAGCAGTAAAGCCGCCGCCTACCAGTCGTTTCATACAGGTTACCTCCGATTAAAGATGCAGGACCCGCGCCTTGATCTCCTTGGTCTTGCCCACGTTCCAGAAGTTCTCACCCAGGTAGCCGCAGGTGCGCCGGGTGACGTTCATCTTGGACTGGTCGGTGTTGTGGCAGGCGGGGCACTCCCACTGAAATTCCTCGTTGATCTCGATCTCCCCATCGAAGCCGCAGCACTGGCAATAATCGCTCTTGGTATTGAACTCGGCGTACTGGATGTTGTCGTAGATGAAGCGGACCACGTCCTTGAGGGCCTCCAGGTTGTGGCGCAGGTTGGGGATCTCCACGTAGGAGATACAGCCGCCGGTGGAGATGCGCTGGAACTGGCTCTCAAAGGTGAATTTATCAAAGGCGTCGATGTGCTCCCGCACATCCACGTGATAGCTGTTTGTATAATAACCCTTGTCGGTTACATCAGGTATTGTCCCGAACCGCTCCTTGTCGATGCGGGCGAAGCGGTAGCACAGGCTCTCGGCGGGGGTGCCGTAGAGGGCGAAGCCGATATTTGTTGATGCCTTCCAGTCGTCGCAGGCCTTGCGCAGCCGGTTCATCACCTTCAGGGCAAACTCAGTGCCGCCCTCCTGGGTGTGGCTGACCCCTTTGACCAGCTTGGTGACCTCATACAGACCGATATAGCCCAGGGAGATGGAGGAGTAGCCGCCGTAGAGCAGAGGCTCGATGGAGGCCCCCTTGGGTAGGCGGGCGATGGCGCCATACTGCCAGTGGATGGGGGAGGAGTCTGAGCGAACCTTTTTCAGGGCTTCGTGCCGGCACATGATGGCCTCAAAGCACAGGTCCAGCCGCTCCTCCAGAAGGGACCAGAACTTGTCCTCGTCGCCGCCGGAAAGAATGCCGATCTGGGGCAGATTCAGGGAGACTACACCTTGGTTGAAACGGCCCTCAAACTTGTAATTGCCCTCCTCGTCCTTCCAGGGGGCCAGGAAGGACCGGCAGCCCATGGGGGAGAATACGTTGCCCTGGTAGTTCTCCCGCATCTTCTTGGCGGAGATGTAGTCGGGGTACATCCGCTTGGCGGAGCACTTCACGGCCAGCTCCGTGAGGTAGTCATATTTGCCGCCCTTGAGGCAGTTGTGCTCGTCCAGCACATAGACCAGCTTGGGGAAGGCAGGGGTGATATAGACGCCAGCTTCGTTCTTGATCCCCTCCAGCCGCTGGCGCAGAACCTCCTGGATGATCATGGCGTTCTCCTCAATATAGGGGTCGCCCTCCTGAAGGTTAAGAAACAGCGTCACAAAGGGAGACTGGCCGTTGGTGGTCATCAGGGTGTTGATCTGATACTGGAGGGTCTGAACCCCGTTTTTCAGCTCACTGCGCACCTGATCGTCCACCAGACGGTCCATGGTGGCCTCGTCCACCTTGCCGGCGCACTCATAGGCCACATGGGCCTTGAATTTCTCCCGGCTTCTGCGCAGATACTTGCCTAGGTGGCGCAGGTCCACGCTCTGGCCGCCGTACTGGTTGGAGGCCACGCAGGCAATGATCTGGGTGACTACGGTGCAGGCCACCTGGAAGCTCTTGGGGCTCTCGATGAGCTTGCCGTTCATCACGGCCCCGTTCTCCAGCATATCGCCAATGTTGATGAGGCAGCAGTTGAAGATGGGCTGAATGAAGTAGTCGGCGTCGTGGAAGTGGATGGTCCCCTCGTCGTGGGCCTTGGAGATATGCTCGGGCAGGAGGATGCGCCGGGTCAGGTCCCGGCTCACCTCGCCGGCGATGTAGTCCCGCTGGGTGGCGGCGATCATGGTGTTTTTGTTGGAGTTCTCCTCAGCCAGCTCCTTGTTCTCGTTGCGGAGCAGAGCCAGAATGGACTCGTCGGTGGTGTTGGCCTTCCGGACCAGGGCCCGGTTATAGCGGTAGATAATATAGGTCTTGGCCAGGTGGAACATGTTCCGCTCCACCAGCCCCTGTTCTACCAGATCCTGGATGTCCTCCACCAGGATGCGCTGGCGCTTCTGGGCCTCGATGCCGTCGATGATGGCGTCGATCTCCCCCCGGCTGATCCGGTCCTCCGCCGCTACCTCGGCGTTGGCCTTCTCTATGGCAATAACGATTTTGCTGCGGTCGTAGTCCACACTGGTGCCGTCCCGTTTGATGACTTTCATATTGTACTCCTCTCATTGGTAAAAGACGCTAAAAAACCGCGCTCCCCCAAAGGGCGGTCCCAGTCCGGCGGGAGCACATTTGGGATTATAGCACAGCGCGGCCCCCTTGTCTACTACATCTTGTGCCGTCTTGCGAATCATAATCCTAAATAATACAAGATGTGTTTTTGGCCTTTGACTTCCGCTTTTCCGCACGCCTCAAGGGTTTCAGTTGCCAGGCCGGGGAAAATGTGGTATACTCGGGGAGAAAATTCAGCAAAATGCCCATGGGAGGTTTTGAATGAACGATCTAACTGCCGTCGCCATGAGCGGCGGTGTGGACAGCTCCGCCGCCGCGCTGCTCCTTCTGCGGGAGGGGCGGAGCCTGCTGGGGCTCACCCTGCGCCTCTTCGACGGCGGGGAGGACGGGTCGGACGCCGCCGCCGCGGCGGCCCGGCTGGGCTTTCCCCACCGGACCTTAGATATGTGCCAGGAATTCCGGGCCGGGGTGATCGAGCCCTTTATCGCCGACTATGAGGGGGGGCGCACCCCCAACCCCTGCGTAAGGTGTAACCGGGCGGTGAAGTTCGGCGCGCTGCTGGACCGGGCGGGGGAGCTGGGCTGCTCCCAGCTGGCCACCGGCCACTACGCCTGGACGGAGTACGATGCCGGGGCGGGCCGCTGGCTGCTGCGCAAGGCCCTCCGGCCCGAGAAGGACCAGAGCTATGTGCTGGCGTCCCTCACCCAGGACCAGCTGTCCCGGGCCCTCTTCCCCCTGGGGGGGCTGGCCAAGGAGGAGGTCCGGGCCATCGCCGCCCAGGCCGGACTGGAGTCGGCCCACAGGAGGGACAGCCAGGATATCTGCTTCATCCCCGACGGGGATTATGGGGCCTTTCTCCGCCGGTACACCGGGCGGGACTACCCCCCGGGGCCCTACCTGGACGAGGACGGGGCGGTGCTGGGCTGTCACACCGGCATCGTCGACTATACCGTGGGCCAGCGCCGGGGGCTGGGGGTGTCCTCCAGCCGGGGGCGGCTCTACGTGAAGGAGGTCCGCCGGTTGGACAACTCGGTGATTCTGTCGGGAAATGACAGCCTCTTTGCCCGCACCCTCACCGCCAGCGGCCTGAACCTCATCGCCTGCGCGGCGCTGGACGGCCCCGTCCGTCTGCGGGCCAGGGTCCGCTACCGCATGGCGGAGCAGCCCTGCACCGTCTGGCAGACGGGGGCGGACACCCTCCGCCTCACCTTCGACAGCCCCCAGCGGGCCATTACCCCCGGCCAGACCGTGGTCCTCTACGACGGGGACACGGTGGTGGGCGGGGCCGTAATCGAAACCAGCATTTGACTGAAAGGAGAAAAGCAATGGCGAGGAAAAAGAAAAAACGCCAGCACAGCCGCACAGTGGAGCTGAAGCGGCAGATGGAGCAGGAGAAGCTAGCCGAGGAGAGGGACCGGGCCAAAAAGCGGATGAACCCCGTCGCCCGGACTCTGCTGCTGATTGACCTGGTGTTTCTGGCGGTGGTCTCTCTGCTGGACATCAACGAGATGATCTCCGATGTTATTAGCGGGGCCTGCACCCTCATCGGCGTGGCGATGCTGCTCATCGCCCTGTGGCTCCAGTTCGGACCCAAGAGAAGGGGGAGCGGGGGGCCCAAGCTGTAAGAAACGGGTTGATTTTCCCGGCGCTTTGGTATATGATAGCAAGGAATCTTTTCGAGAGGAATTTATCGCGTATGAAAAAATATGTTGCTCTGCCCGCCCTGGCGCTGGCCGGGGGTGTGGGCGGATTTCTGGTCCGGCGGTGGCAGCTGGCCTCCGCCTATGTCCCGGAGACCGGGCTGTTCACCCATGGCGCTCCCGCCACCCTGGTCCTGATGGGACTGCTGGGGCTGGCCGGGGTGGTCATTCTGCTGTTGGTCCTTCCCATTAAGGAGGGGCCGGAGGACTTTCTGCCCGCCTTCCACAGCCCCGAGACGGGGCAGATCACCATCCTGACCGCGGCGGGACTGCTGGTGATGATCACCGGGGTCCTGGGCCTGTGGAGCGGTCTGGACAGCCTGTCCCTGTGGCGGACGTATCCTGACCAGTATCAGATGTCCACCCTGGCCGCTCAGATGGTGGCCTCTCTGCTGTGCCTGCCCGCGGGGGGCGGTATCCTGCTCATGGGCCGGATGGCCTACCGGGGGGAGCTGAACGACTGGGCCTGCCGTCTGGCTTCCCTGCCCGCTTTGGCAGGGCTGGTGTGGCTCTTCTCCGTCCATCTGGAAAACGGCATCGAGCCGGTTCTGATGAAATACGGTACCCAGCTGGCCGCCGCTCTGCTCCTCACCCTGGCGCACTACTATATCGCCGCTTTCCTGTTTGGCCGGCCCCGCCGCCGGCGGACGGCCTTTCTGGCCCTGACGGGGGGCATCCTGGGGCTGACCTCTCTGGCGGACGGAGCCGGTCTGTTCCAAACCGCCGCCACCCTGGCCTTCTCGCTGTCCGCCTTGACCTTTGGCCGGGCGCTGCTGCGGAACACCTGGGGTCCCGCCTGGCCCGAACGGCTGGAGGGACAAATGCCCCGCGCGGAGGAGGAACATACGTCTGAACAGGACGCGTGACCCGCGCTTTATAGGGGCGGACCCCGTCCGCCCGCGCAGGCCCCACGCGGGAACGGCGTTTCCAACATTATGAATTGTAAGGGAGAAGGTTACCATGGAAAACAAACGTTTTTATATCACCACCCCCATCTACTACCCCAGCGACAAGCTGCACATCGGACACACCTACTGTACCGTAGCCACCGACGCCATGGCCCGGTACAAGCGGCTCACCGGCTGCGAGGTGATGTTCCTCACCGGCACCGACGAGCACGGCCAGAAGATTGAGGACAAGGCCAAGGAGGCCGGCGTCACCCCACAGCAGTATGTGGACAACATCGTCACCGGTCCCCGGGGTGTGCTGGACCTGTGGAAGCTGATGAATATTTCCAATGACCGCTTCATCCGTACCACCGACGATTACCATGTAACCGCCATCCAGAAGATTTTCAAGAAGATGTACGACAACGGCGACATCTACAAGGGCACCTACAAGGGCAAGTACTGCAAGCCCTGCGAGTCCTTCTGGACGGAATCTCAGCTGGTGGACGGCAAGTGTCCCGACTGCGGCCGGGAGGTCCAGGACGCGGAGGAGGAGGCCTACTTCTTCAGGCTGTCCAAATACGCCGGCAAGGTCCAGCGCCTGCTGGAGGACACCGACTTTCTGGAGCCCCGCTCCCGGGTGAACGAGATGGTGAACAATTTCATCAAGCCCGGCCTGGAGGACCTGTGCGTCTCCCGCACCTCCTTCACCTGGGGCATCCCGGTGGACTTTGACCCCGGCCATGTGGTCTATGTGTGGGTGGACGCCCTGTCCAACTACATCACCGCCCTGGGCTACTGCAACGACCGGTATGACGACTACAAGAAGTTCTGGCCCGCCGACGTCCACTTTGTGGGCAAGGAGATTGTCCGCTTCCACTCCATCATCTGGCCCGCCATGCTCATGAGTTTGGGCGAGCCCCTGCCCAAGAAGGTGTTCGGCCACGGCTGGCTGCTGCTGGACGGGGGAAAAATGTCCAAGTCCAAGGGCAACGTGGTGGACCCCTATATCCTGGCCGAGATGTTCGGAGTGGACGCTCTGCGCTTCTTCCTGCTGCGCACCTTCCCCTTCGGCTCCGACGGCAGCTTCTCCAACGAGGCCTTGATTCAGACGATTAACGTGGACCTGGCTAACGATTTGGGTAACCTGCTCAGCCGTACTGTCTCTATGGTGGGCAAATACTTTGGCGGACAGCTGCCCGACGGCTGCGGCCCGTCCGAGGAGGAGCTTCGACTTGCGGAGTGTTGTGCCCAGTCCAACTGCTTCGGTGTGGCGGTTAAACCGGGGGATACCGCCTGCGACGCCGAGCTCATCGGTCTGGCCGCCGGTCTGCGCAGCCGCTATGAGGACGCTATGGAGCACTTCGCCTTCCAGAACGCCCTGACGGAAATCTTTAAGGTCATCGACCGGGCCAACAAGTATATCGACGAGAACGCCCCCTGGGTGCTGGCGAAAGACATGGAGGCCAACGGCCCCCGGCTGGCCTGCGTCATGTACAACCTCCTGGAGGTCCTGCGGGTGTCCGCCATCCTGCTCACCCCCTTTATGCCCTCCTCCGCCGCCGAGGTGCTGCGGCAGATCGGCGCCTGTGAGAAGTGCTCCACCTGGGACAGCGCCGCCGTCTGGGGCTCCCTGCCCGGGACGGTGGCCGTCCAGCGGGGGGACAACCTCTTCCCCCGCATCGACGCGGACAAGGCCCTCAAGGAGCTGGAGGCGGCCGCCGAGGCCGCCAAAAAGGCCGCCCTCCCCAACCTGGAGATCGAGCCCCAGCTGGAGGAGAAGGTGGACTTCGATACCTTCTGCAAGTCCGACTTCCGGGCCGTGAAGGTGAAGGACTGCCAGCCGGTGAAGAAGAGCGACAAGCTGCTCAAATTCACCCTGGACGACGGCACCGGCACCGACCGGCAGATTTTATCCGGCATCGCCAAGTGGTACAAGCCCGAGGACCTGATCGGCAAGACCCTGATGGCAATCGTCAACCTGCCCCCCCGGAAAATGATGGGCCAGGAGAGCCAGGGGATGCTCATCTCCGCCGTCCACACCGAGAAGGGGGAGGAGGCCCTGAATCTACTCATCCTGGACGACAAAATCCCCGCCGGAGCGAAAATGTGTTGAAAAAGTGTGAAAAGTGTGCTGCCGCTCTTGGAGGGACAGCACACTTTTTTTCTTGTGGGAGCTTCATTTTTATGAAAATATCATCTTTCCAAGGTGCAATTTTTCTTGTATGATAGTGGTGTAAGCGTTAGAGGAAAGACAGAATACCCAAAGGAGGTAATCAAGTATGAGAAGAACAAAAATTATCTGTACCCTGGGCCCCGCGGTGGACGATGTGGAAATGATCCGCACCCTCATCCGCACCGGCATGGACGCGGCCCGGTTCAATTTTTCCCACGGCAGTCACCCGGAGCACCTGGAGCGGCTGAACCGGCTCAAGTCGGTCCGGGACGCCATGGGCCGGCCGGTGGCTACCATTCTGGACACCAAGGGTCCCGAGATACGCATCAAGAGCTTTGACACAAAGTCCATTACCCTGGAGGCGGGGGACCCCTTCACCCTGACCACCGAGGACGTGGTGGGCAACCAGGGCTGGGTGTCGGTCACCTACCCCAGGCTCCATGAGGAGCTCCAGCCCGGCCAGGAAATTTTGATTGACGACGGTCTGGTTGCCGTCCGGGTGGACCGGATCGAGGACACCAGGATCATCTGCACCGTGGAGAACGGCGGCACTCTGTCGGCCAACAAGTCCATCAACATCCCCGGGGTTCATATCCAGCTGCCCGCCCTCACCGAGAAGGACATCGCCGATATCCGCTTTGGCGTGGAGAATGATTTTGACTTTATCGCCGCCTCCTTTGTCCGCCGGGCGGCCGACGTTGAGGCTGTCCGGGCCGTCCTCCATGAGTGCGGCGGGGATGACGTGAAGATCATCGCAAAAATCGAGAATCAGGAGGGCGTGGACAACCTGGACGAGATCCTGACCGCCGCCGACGGCATCATGGTAGCCCGGGGCGACCTGGGCGTGGAGATCCCAGCCGCCCGGGTGCCCATCCTGCAAAAGCAGATGATCCGCAAGGGGCTCCAACAGGGCAAGCCGGTCATCACCGCCACCCAGATGCTGGACTCCATGATGCGCAATCCCCGGCCCACCCGGGCGGAGGTGTCCGACGTGGCCAACGCGGTCTATGACGGCACCGGCTGCGTCATGCTGTCCGGCGAGACCGCCGGGGGCAAGTACCCCGTGGAGGCCCTCCAGGCCATGGTGGGCATCGTCACCGAGACGGAAAGCGCCATCGACTACTGGAAGCAGTTCCAGAAGCAAAGAGTTCTCCCCGCCTCCAACATCAACGACGCCATCACCCACACCTGCTGCCTTACCGCCAAGGACCTGAACGCCAGGGCCATCCTGGCCGCCACCAACTCAGGCCGCAGCGCCCGAATGATCTGCCGTTTCCGGCCCGCCTGCCCCATCGCCGCCCTCACCATGCATGAGAAGGTCCGCCGCCAGCTGAATATCTCCTGGGGCATCATCCCCTTCCTCACCGGCGAGGTCACCTCCACCGACCGTATCTTCTCCCTGGCCAGCGAGGTGGCCGTGAAGGAGCGCCTGGTCCAGAACCATGACGTGGTGGTCATCACCGCCGGCGTCCCCCTGGGCAAGACCGGCTACACCAACCTTATCAAGGCGCAGATTATCGACGAAGAGGATATGTAACAAAGATTGGGCCGCCCCAGCCGGGACGGCCCGTGCTCTTTTTTTAGGCGGGTCTGTTTTTGTTGACAGGGCGGGAAATCGCTGGTAAAATGACGGTAAGGTGCGCTGGCAAAGCGGCGGCGGTTTGGCTACATCCTCCGAAAGGGGGTGAGGCTCGATGCCTATGACAATTACGTTCACATGCCACTTCCGTGGTTACACGGTGACGTTCCAGGTCAAGGTAAGCGGAAACCGCCACTCGGCCAAGTGACGGTTTCTGTGGGATTTCCACTGTAAATAATAACCTAGTCGAGCTAAACCGCCGAAGCTCAGCAGTGCCCTACACACCCTGATTATATCACAGAGTTCTTCTGCGTGTCAAGGCGTGGGACAGGCCCGTGCTCTTTTTTGAGGACGGGTCTGTTTTTGTTGACAGAGCGGGAAACCGCTGGTAAAATGACGGTAAGGTGCGCTGGCAAAGCGGCGGCGGTTTGGCTACACCTCTGCAAAGGGGGTGAATGCCCATGCCTTTGACAATGACGGTTACATTCCATATCGGCAAGTATACCGTAACAATTCAGGTCAAGGTAAAGTGAAACCGCCACTCGGCCAAGTGACGGTTTCTAAGCTTTGACTTAGAATCTCTGATCCTCGCGTCGGGCCAAATCGCCGAAGCTCAGCAATGCCCTACACATCTTGATTATATCACAGAGTTCCTCTGCGTGTCAAGGTGTGGAACAGGCCCGCTCTCTTTTTTGAGGGCGGGTCTGTTTTATTCCTCCACGACGGTGAGGATGTCGGTGAGTTGACAGTCCAGCGCCTCAATGATGCGGCCCAGGTTGTAGCCGTCCAGGCGGTAAACCTTGTTTTTGTAGTAGCCGTCGATGATAGGGTATCCAATACCAGCTCGTTTTGACAGCTCATAGCGGCTGATCTTGTGGCTGTCTAAATATTCCTTCAAACAAAAACGAACAACCTTCATGAAATACCCCCTTCCTAAACTGTATAATAAAGGGCGTATCTATTGATTGACAATTCTCATACTTTAATATATAATTATATCAATAGAATGATAATATTATATAGGGAGGAGGTAGGAAAATGACCGACTACAAGATGCTGTATCACATGATGTTCAACGCCGCGACCGATGCGCTGGAGGCGTTGGGGCGCTTGGATGTGTCCGCCGCAGCGCGGCTGCTGGAGCGCGCGCAAGTCAAGGCGGAGGAGCAAATTCTAGAGGAGGAATAGTGCGGAGGCGCATCATTGTTGCGCCTCCGCAATTTTCAAAAAAATTTGAGAAAATAAAAAACACCTCTTGACTTTAGCGATTCTTTGCGTTACACTTCAACGGAACAAAGTGAAAAAGCAAAGCGATCGAGAGGATGGATACATATGGCGATTAAGCTTATCATGCTTCTGGTATTTTTTGGTGTAATGGTGGGCATTGGCCTGTATTGCCGCAAAAGTGCTGCCGACGTCAGCGGATTTGTGCTGGGCGGACGGTCGGTGGGCCCCTGGCTCACGGCCTTTGCCTATGGCACCTCCTATTTTTCGGCGGTGGTCTTTGTGGGCTACGCCGGGCAGTTTGGCTGGAAGTACGGCGTCGCCGCCACCTGGGCGGGGATTGGCAACGCGGTTCTTGGCTCCCTGCTGGCCTGGGTGGTGCTGGGCCGCCGGACCCGGATTATGACCCAGCACCTGGACAGCGCCACCATGCCCGAGTTCTTCGGCCGGCGGTTCGGCTCCGCCTCTTTAAAAATTGCCGCCTCGGTGATTATTTTCATCTTCCTCATCCCCTACACCGCCAGCCTGTACAACGGCCTGTCCCGGCTGTTCGGCATGGCCTTTGACATCGACTACTCGGTGTGCGTCATTGTGATGGCGATTCTGACCGGCGTCTACGTCATCGCCGGGGGCTATATGGCCACCGCCATCAACGACTTCATTCAGGGCATTATCATGCTCTTCGGCATCTGCGCCGTCATCGGGGCGGTGCTGGGCAGTCAGGGGGGCTTTACGGCGGCCCTGACCAAGCTGGCCCAGGTGTCCGGCGAGACGGCCTCCGGCCCCGCCGCCGGGGCGCCGGGGGTGTTTGCCTCCTTCTTTGGCCCCGACCCGGTGAATCTGCTGGGGGTGGTGATCCTCACCTCTCTGGGCACCTGGGGCCTGCCCCAGATGGTCCAGAAATTCTACGCCATCAAGAGCGAGAAATCCATCAACACCGGCACGGTGATTTCCACCCTCTTCGCCATGGTGGTATCCGGGGGCTGCTACTTCCTGGGGGGCTTCGGGCGGCTGTTCGCCGGCGTGGTGGGCGTCACCGAGGCCGGGACCCCCGTGGGCGGCTTCGACGCCGTGATTCCCGCTATGCTCTCCGGCCTGCCCGACCTGTTGCTGGCGGTGGTGGTGATTTTGGTGCTGTCCGCCTCCATGTCCACCCTCAGCTCTCTGGTGCTCACCTCCAGCTCCACCCTGACCCTGGACCTGCTCAAGGGCCACATCGTCAAGGAGATGGACGAGAAGCGTCAGGTCTTTGTCATGCGGTGCCTTATCGTGGTGTTCATCGCCATCTCGGTGGTGCTGGCGATCATCCAGTACAAATCCAGTGTCACCTTCATCGCCCAGCTCATGGGCGTATCCTGGGGCGCCCTGGCCGGGGCCTTCCTGGCCCCCTTCCTCTACGGGCTGTACTGGCGTGGAACCACCAAAATTGCCTGCTGGGTCAGCTTTGTGTTCTCCACCGCGGTCATGCTGGCTGATATCTCCCCGCTGAAGGCCTATTTCCCCGCTATTCTGGTGTCTCCCATCAACTGCGGCGCGTTCTGCATGATCGCCGGGCTGGTGATCGTGCCGGTGGTGTCCCTGTTCACCGCCAAGCCCCGGAGGGAGCTGGTGGATGATGTATTCGCCTGCTATGAGGAGAAGGTCACCGTCCGCAAAAGCCAGGCCCTGGGCGACCCGCAATGAAAATTCTCTCTTTCCCTTCCCAAATGGCGGAGCCTGTGGTATGATACAACAGGCTTCGCCGGTTTTTATACCGTGTAGAGATAGTATCCGCCCATTTTTACGGGGCCGAGCCGCGTATCGCGGGCGGGTAATACCCGCCCCTACATTACAAACCCAGAAAGGAACCCTGTACCCATGATCTTCGACATCCACACCCATATATTTCCGGACAAAATTGCCCGGTCTACCATTGAAAAGCTGCAGTCCATGTGCCATACCACGGCCTTTTCCGACGGCACCGAGGCGGGGCTGCGGGCCTCCATGGCCCGGGCGGGGATCGGCGGCTGTCTGGTCCTCCCGGTGGCCACCAGCGCCCGGCAGGTGGTCCACGTCAACGACGCCTCCGCCCGGATGAATGACCGGGCCCGGGAGACCGGCCTGTGGTCCTTCGGCTGTATGCACCCGGACTTTCCCGACTGGAAGACCGAGCTGGCCCGGGTGGCCGCCCTGGGGATGAAGGGGGTCAAAATCCATCCCATCTATCAGGGGGTGGACTTTGACGACCCCCGCTATCTGCGCATATTGGACCGATGCGGCGAGCTGGGGCTGACCGTCCTCACCCACGCCGGACGGGACATCGGCTTCCCGCTCCGGGACAACTGCACCCCGGAGATGACCCTCAACGCCCTGAACCAGGTGGGGCCGGTGAAGCTCATCCTGGCCCATATGGGGGGCTGGCGGGAGTGGGAGCGGGTGGAGGCCCTGCTGCCCGGCACCGGGGTCTATCTGGACACCGCCTTCGCCCTGGGCCGCATCTCCCCTCTGGGCGACGGCTACTACGGCCCCTCTGAGCTGCCCCTCATGGAGGTGGAGCAGTTCGTCCGCATGGTCCGGGAATTTCCCGGCCAGGTCCTGTTCGGCACCGACATCCCCTGGCGGGACCAGAAGGAGGGAGTTCAGCTTATAGAGGACCTCCCTCTCACCCGAGAGGAGAAGGACGGGATTTTAGGGGGATATGCCCAAAAGCTGCTGGGGCTTTAAGCGGAGGAAATAAGGCTCCCTCTGAGAGAGACTATTTTGACAAAGGAGCGATATCATGCGCATTGACCCGACCCGATACACCGCCCGTCCCACCGACGAGCGTATCCCCCAGGAGCTGGCCATTTACGACCGGCTGGAGGAGCTGTCCATCCCCTATGTCCGGGTGGACCATGAGCGCGCCGACACGATTGAGTTCTGCCATGAGGTGGAACAGGTCCTGGGCTCTGAGATCTGTAAAAACCTGTTCCTGTGCAACCGTCAGCAGACCGAGTTCTATCTTCTGATGATGCCAGGGGACAAGCCCTTCAAGACCAAATTCCTCTCCGCTCAGCTGGGCTGTTCCCGACTGTCCTTTGCCGATGACGGCCACATGCGGGACTATTTGCAGACTGTTCCCGGCTCGGTCTCCGCCATGGAGCTGCTGTTTGACACGGGGAAGCACGTTCAGCTTGTCATTGACAAGGACCTTCTGGCCAGCGAGCTCATCAGCGGCCACCCGGGTATCTCCACATCCACCCTTCAGCTGAGACGGGAGGACCTGCTCAAATTCGTGGAGTCCACCGGCCACACCCCGGTTTATATCGACCTGCCCGACCCCAGGCTGGAATGACAGGCTTCGTCAATTGCGTTCAGTTCGGCAAGCCGTGGAATACAGTTATTGACAAAGACGACGTTCGGGTTTTTCAGATTTGAGAGACAGACTGATTGGGCACATCTGCTCCTGCAGCATAGACCAAAGAGATCTGTTTTGCGGAAAGCTCCGGCGGAATCAGATTTTCCTTGATTGGATCTGTTATGGACGCAGCCTCTTTGCGGTTTCTCTATTTGCGGCTGGCTGTCAGGTGATTTAACTTCAAGCTCATACCGCTTCAGCGGCTCCAGAGCCTTTGCCACGCCCCCATCGGGGAGAGAGGCGGACTTGCTGTGGTTCGCGGATTTGCAGACGAAATCCAGGACGGTCAGGCTTTTTCGTGAAGAATTGGAACAAGATGCTCCTCACGGGAGGGAGATACATCAGCTACCATTCCCGCTGGATATCGCTCTCCTCGACCTGGTACAAAGAGAGGAACTCCGCAAAGTCATGGCTGTCACGAATCAGCATCATTTCATCGAACTTCCCGCTGACAGGGTCCTTAAAGCCCGCCACCTGTTCTCCTGTGCATATACTGGAGCGGATTATAGGAACCTTCCCGGCTTTGTTATAAGGCGGAATGATATGTTTTTTTCGTCTGCCAAACATCAAAGCCGATCCTCTCTCACCGCCTGCAGCAACCCTTTGCACCCGGCCAGCACATCATGCCAGGTGGTTTCAAAATCACCCGTATACCAAGGGTCGGCTACGTCGCCGGGGCGGCCGGTAAATTCCATCAGCAGGTGCACCTTGCCATCGAAATCGCCGCCGCAGATGCGGTGCATATTCCGCAGGTTGGCCCGATCCATTCCAATCAGGAGATCGTACCGCTCATAGTCCTCGTTTCTCAGCTGGCGGGCTGTTTTACCGGCACAAGCGATACCGTGCTCGGCCAGCTTGCGCCGGGCCGGAGGATAGACCGGATTGCCAATCTCCTCGGTGCTGGTGGCTGCGGACTCGATTAGGAATTCCGACTCCAGCCCCGCTTTCCTTACCAGATCCTTCATCACAAATTCGGCCATCGGACTCCGGCAGATATTGCCGTGGCAGACGAAAAGTATTTTAGTCATATCCTGAAACCTCTTGAACGTGTTGATATTCCGGGCATTGCAGGTGTTTTGCGGCATTTGCCTTTGCGCATCCTCAGAGCTCAGATGGGTGTAGGCGTTCAACGTGACGCCAACATCCGAGTGGCCCATGAGGTATTGCGGCGTCTTGGGGTTCATGGCGCTCTTTGCATGTTGGAGCAGAATGTGTGCCTGCAAACGTGGGGGGTGACTTTGGGCATCTGCACCTTCATGTGAAGTCCCGTCTTGAACAGGATATAAATGCCGTCGTAGTACCGGGAAAAATGCGAGTCACCCTTTACAAATTCCAGAAATGCCCGTCCCGTTTGCCCTGGGGCGTGTGTCCGTGGCTTCCAACTGTAAACAAACTGAGGCCTGACGGTGGCGTCGATATATTTGTACGCATATGTCCGTCCTTGCGTTGGCTCTCTCCGCTGCGAAGAATGCGGTTTTTGCTGTCACGTCGCTTTTCGCTTACGGCTAGGCTCCTTTTTGTGAAAAGAGCCCCGGCACGATATAATCATATTATACCATAACCGAGGCTAGATTTCCATACCAATCTGACCGCTTTCTTGAAACTTTTTGCAAAGTGCGGCGCTTAAATCGACGACAGCTTATCAAAAAACTGCTCGAACCGCTGGTGTTTGATTAGAATTTTCACTCCGTTTTGAATGACAAAGCCAGCGTCCAGGTTGCTGTTTATCAGCCTGCGCAGTTTCTTTTCGCCAATCCCGAAATAGCGGGAGGCTTTCTCAATAGTAAGGCAGAATTTCTCCTTTAGCGAAATGCCGATTTCCTCGGCCATAGTTCACCAGCCTTTCTTTGAAATACCCAGGCCCGCAAACAGGAGGAAGAGGGAAAGGGTAAGCTTGTTCCCCCGGCCAGGGCCGGTTATCAGTTCACGCCGAGAATGGCGCGGATCAGTTTGCTTTCCAGGCGGTTTTTCTTTTCTGCCGCTGGGCAGATGTTTTTTAGATAGATTTTTAGTAGGAGTACCGTTTCCGATAGTGGAAAAGACAGGCCGCAGATATAACGAACATAATTCCCTCTGCGGCTGGAACAGCCAGCCATACTCCCACTATTCCCAAAATATGGGGCAGTAACAGGATGCCGACCGCCAGCAGGCCGAACGTCCGCAAAAAGGAAAGAACAGCCGATACTTTCCCGTTTGACAAGGCTGTGAACATCGCGGAGGTAAAATTGTTCAAGCCGCAGAACAGAAAGCTGTATGAGAAAATCGTAAAACCATCTGCCGCAATTTGATAGACTTCTGATGTATCATTCGCAAACAGCCGCACAATGTAGGAGCCGCCGAACATGGAAATCGAAAATATCAGCACTGATGCCAACCCGATAAACCGCATACTGATGGAGAAAACCCGTTTCTGTTGGACATCATTTCTGTTTCCGTAGTTAAACCCGATAATGGGCGCTATTCCCATAGAGTAGCCGATATACAGTGTGTTCAGCAGGAATTGAGAGTAGATCATAATGGTAATCGCCGCAACGCCATTTTCTCCCAGCAGGTTCATCATGGTGCGATTGAACAGGAATGTTGTGACGGCTGCTGCCAGTTGGCTCACCATTTCGGAGGAGCCATTGAAACAGCTCTCCCCAATCACGGCCCATTTCAATTTTGGCCTTGTGAAAGACAGCGTTCCTTTGCGACCCGCAAAATAGACCAGCCCGGCAGCCGTAGGGATCAGATAGCCGAAGCCTGTCCCCAAAGCAGCGCCCCGGATCCCCAGGCCGCAGGGGACAATGAAAATGTAATCCAAAATGATATTTGCCACGCCAGCCAGAACAGACAGCCCAAGACCGAGGCCCGGTTTTCCCGCTGTCACAAACAGGTTTGAAAACAGCGTTTGCAAGATATTGGCCGGAATGAACCAAAACAGCACCATGAGATAGTCCTTGCAATAGGGAAACAGCAGGTCACTGGCCCCAAGAGCATAAACAATTTTGTCAATCCAGATTGTCCCGCCTAAAAGAATGAAAAATCCTATCACCGCCCCTGTGAGTATGAGCAAGGTGAAATCTTCCTTGGCCTCCTGATTTTCATCCGCTCCCATTTTTCGGGAGATGATCGCGTTTCCGCCGGTTGCAATCATTGTCCCCAGCCCTACCGTGATATTGATAATGGGGCAGACAATATTGATAGAGGAAAGCGCGTCCGTATTCACAAACTGCGCCACAAAGATCGTGTCCACGATGGTATATAGTCCCATAAAAATCATCATAACGATGGTGGGAAATGCGAAGCGCAGGAGTGACCCTGCGCTCCATTTTTGGTCTA
>CANSDP010000008.1 GCA_947645675.1 uncultured Bacillota bacterium | reverse complement strand
CGGAGTCCGCCTTTTTGATGAAGCCAACACAGGCGGACTGTGACATCAAAGTCCGCCGGACAGACACCTCAGGAAGCACTGATTAAAGCAGGAAAAGTAAGACAAGCAGTCAAAATGTTATTAATGCCGTTCTGGTCATTTCAACTGTTAAAATATAAATCCCGCCGCAGGTGTATTCTACACATCACGGTGGGATTTTTCGATTTTAGTGGGCCGATTCACCTAAATAAGTAATATTTCGTCATGTTCTTCTCTAATTCGCTTTTGCTTTTTTAAGCTGGTGCAGGTACAGCAAGGTCGTTGGCGGCCTCCATCTTAAACTTGTTCATCGCCTCGCGGGCGTTGGGGACCATGATCTTATTGCTGCTATTACTGTTAGACATAATATTTCTCTCCTTTTCATTCGGTTCATTCGGTTTTTATTTCGCTTGGATGGAACATCCGAGCATAGTTTGAGCCGTCCGCACTTTTCTATGCGGACGGCTCCATGGTAAGTTTAGGTTATATGCGGGGCACACAGAACAGCACATATATCAGTAAAAGCATCGTATATTTTCAAGCATTCGATCACCTTCCGCTCCTGACCATTTGATTTCACCGTATTTTATTGTGGCCGCAAAGCTGGCGCGGAATCTCAACTCAGCGACGGATTTGTATCGCTCCTCCGGTATCGCCGCCGGTACTCCGCCGGAGTCTGATCAAAATTCAGCTTAAAAAGCTTATAAAATTGACTGATATTACTGTAACCAACCTCCTGGATAATCTCATAAATGCTTCGGTCCGAGGCGATCAGCAGCTTTTGAGCATGGGAAAGACGCAGAAGGGTCACATAGGCCTTGAAGGAGATGCGGGTCTCTTCCTTAAATAAATGCCGAAAGTAGGATTCATTTAGCTCCAGGTGATCGGCAACCTGACGGATGGTGAGCTTTCCGGTATAGTGGTCGTTGATATACTCCTGAGCCTGGGCGATTTTGGGATTTTGCTTGGGCACATGGCTGGTATTTTCCGGGGCGTTACGGGCCTGGGTCAGGGTGAGGAGGATCTGGCGCAGAAGGATGTCCAGCTCCATCTGATAAAACTCCTGCTGTGCGGTATAGATCTGATAGGCCCGGCGGATCAGCGCTCCAAGCTGGACCGCGGCGGGGTCCCCGGCGGGAATACAGTTTTGAAAGCTGAGCGGGTTGTACTGCAAAAAGCGGAGATACTGACTGTCTACCGCCTGACTGCCGGGGGCGGAGATAATAGAGGGCAGGAATATGAGAAACAGGAACTGAGTGTCCTGATCGCTGTCGGAGGTAGCCACGTGGCTCTCATAATTGTTGGAGATAAAAATGTCCCCCGGGCGGATGGGATATACCTTGTTCAGATAGACAAATTTACCCGAACCGCCCGTACACAGTCCAATCTCATGATAGCGGTGCCAGTGCATGCTGTCCCGGCTGCCCACCACGGTGTAAGGAAATATATATATGGGAAACACCGGGTCAAATTCATATTCCCAGTTAAAGCTTCGCATAAGCGCCTCCTTTTGAATCGCGGTCAATGATCGGGAGAATAATTTATCATATCACATTTTCTAAAAAATTTAAATAGACCAGCCGAAACTGTTATAAACAATACCGGAAATGAGATTGAATATAGCGAAAAATAGTTGTAATATATAGACAAGAGGCGGCGAAGAATGACGGAAATTTTGTTTATTTTTTGCTGTCAAATATTTATAAAGGAGTGCTTTGAATGAAAAAAATGACTGCCTTGCTGCTGGCCTGTTCTATGGTCCTTTGTGTCATAAGCGGCTGTAGCAGCTCTCCGAAGCAGAGCTCGTCTGCGGGGAGCCCGTCCAGCTCCCCGGCACCGGGCGGAAGCTCTGAGCCCGGCGCCTCCAAAACCTATAAGGTTGGCTTTTCCAATGTCTGGGTTGGCAACACCTATGGCGTTCAGAGTGTCAACGAGCTGGAGGCTTTTCTGAAAAACTGTGACCAGGTATCCGAGTATTATATCTACAATGCGGACAACGATGTAAACAAGCAGATTTCCGACATTGAGGACCTGATCGCCAAGGGGGTCGACATGCTGATTCTCCAGCCGATCTCCGCGGAATCGGTGGCCGCCGTGGTGGAGGAGGCCTATGACGCGGGCATTGTGGTGGTGGACTGCACCTCCCCGCTGGCGGACGCCACGGATAAATACAGCGTGTCGGTGGTCGCCAAGGACTATGACTTCGGCTATATCGGCGCTAAGTGGCTGTGCGAGCAGCTGAACGGCGAGGGCAACATTATCTGTCTGGACGGCATGGCCGGCCTGTCCAGCGCGGTGCTGCGTATGGAAGGGGCTCAGGCCGCCTTCTCCGAGTATCCCGGCATCAAGGTTCTGGCCTCGGAGTACGCCAACTGGGACTATGCCACCGCCAAGCCTGTGGTGGAAAATCTGATGGCCGCTTACGACAACATCGACGGCATCTGGTCCTCCGGCGGCGACATGACCCGAGCCGCCGTGGAGGTTTGGGCCGACTCGGGCCGGGATTGGATTCCCATGATGGGCGAGGACTGCAACGGATTTTTGAAGCTGTGGTGTGAGTACAAGGACGAGGGGCTGTCCTGTATTGCCACCTCGCTGCCCACTTGGCTGTTTGCCTACGGCGCGGAGCTGGGACTGGAGATTTTGAACGGCACCTACACCGGCGAAAAGGATATTATCGTGGAGATTCCCACCATCACCAATGAAGAGGTGGAGGACTTTGTCCGCACGGACCTGTCCGACAGCTTCTGGTGCGGAACCCGCATGACAGAGGAGGATATCGTCGCCCTGTACGGCAACGGCAAGGATGGATCTCAGGGACTCTCCGGTACTGGCGCGGCGAACGACCACTAATCAAAACGCCCGAGAACAGAGGGGAGGGGCACCCCCTCCCCCCTTCGGGCGGCGCGGCATCGAGAGGAATGAAGTCCATGGAATATGAATATTTGCAGCTTCTGCACATTACCAAAAAATTTCCCGGCGTTACGGCGCTGGATGATGTGTCCGTGTCGGTACGGCAGGGAGAAATCCACGCCCTGGTGGGAGAAAACGGCGCGGGAAAAAGCACGCTTATGAACATTTTAGGCGGAAATCTCCAGCCGGATCAGGGGGAGATCCGCTTGGATGGGCAGAGTGTGCGCATTACCAGCCCCATCGACGCCTTTCAAAAGGGGATTGGCTTTGTCCATCAGGAGTCCAACCTGCTGGAGAACCTGTCGGTCTATGAGAATGTCTTTCTGGGCCGGGAGCGGGTGGGCGCTCTGGGCAGGACCCGCCGGAGGGAGATGTGCCAGGAGATTCTGTCCAGCAGCCAGCGCCTGGGCTATGCGCTGGAGCCGGAAAAGCCGGTCTCTGAGCTGAACCTGGCCCAGCGGCAGAGCGTGGAGATTACTCGCGCGCTGCTGGGAAAGCCCAGGATTCTGATCCTGGACGAGCCCACCGCCGCCCTGGCGGAGGATGAGGTGGAGCGGCTGTTCAAAATCGTCCGGGGCCTGCGGCAGGAGGGCGTCTCCATCCTCTACATCTCCCACCGGCTGGACGAGATCATTGAATTGGCCGACCGGGTCACCGTGCTCAAAGACGGAAAGCTGGCCGGTGTACTGGAGCGGGAGGAGCTGGACAAGGACAAGCTGGTTCGTATGATGGTGGGCCGGGTAATTCAGGACATTTATCCTGACCGAAGCCAGGTTCAGCCGGGCAGGGAGCTGCTCAAGGTGGACCAGCTGACCATCCCCGGCAGGCTGGATCAGGTGAGCTTTACCCTTCGGGCGGGGGAGATCGTGGGCCTGGGAGGCCTGGAGGGACAGGGACAGCGGACCGTGGCCCGGGCTGTTTTTGGAGACCTGCGCTTCACCCAGGGCCAGATCACAGTGGAGAATGCCGTGCTGAAAAGCGGGGGCATCGCCGAACGGATTCGCGGCGGCGTGGCCTATGTCACCCACGACCGGCGCGGGGAGGGGCTGGTTCCGCACCAGTCCATCCGGAAAAATGGCTCCCTGGCCACCTTGGAGCGCCTGTCCAATTCCATCGGATGGATGCGGGAGGGCCGGGAACGGCGGGAGATTCAGGAGCATATGGACAGCCTGCAAATCAAGGCCTCCTCTATGGAACAGCTGGCGTCCCATCTCTCCGGCGGCAATCAGCAAAAGGTGATGCTGACCCGGTGGCTGATGATCCATCCCAAGGTGCTCATCATTGACGAGCCCACCAAGGGGATTGACATCGGCGCGCGTATGTCCATCTACCAGATCATCCACCAGCTTACCCAGGCCGGGATCGGCATCTTAATGCTCACCAGCGATATGGTGGAGCTGATTGGCCTGTCCGACCGGACCCTGATCTTTTATGAGGGGCGGATTGTTCGGGAGCTGGCGCGAGACGAGGTCACAGAGGAGCGGATTATGAAGGCCGCCAGCGGCATAACGGAGGGGTGAGAGATGAAACAGATTGAACAAATCCGTCGGAAATTTGCCGCCGCTCCTCAGCTGAGCAGCGTATTGACCATCTGCGGGCTGCTGATATTGGTATTCCTGTCCATGTGCGGCTATTCTGAGAGCTACCGCTCAACCTACAATATTACCAATGTGCTGGCCCAGTGCGCCCCTCTCGCCTGTGTCAGCCTGGGGCAGACACTGGTTATTATCAGCGGGGGCATAGACCTGTCTGTGGGCTCCACCATCAGCGTATGCACAGCGATTGCGGCCAGGCTGATGGGTGGGGACAGCCCTGCTCAAGTGGCCCTTGGCGTGGCGGTGGTATTTCTCTTCGCCGCCGGGGTAGGCCTGGTCAACGGGCTGGGCGTCAACTATCTGAAGGTTCCGCCCATGATCACAACCCTGTGCACCAGCACGATTCTAAACGGCGTGGCCCTGTGGATTCTCCCGGTGGCGGGAGGGAAAATCAACGCCGGCTTCGCCCGGTTTATCTACAAGAAGTGGGATATCATCAGTATGCCCCTGGTCCTGCTGGTGCTGCTGTTTCTCGCGACCCGCCACCTGCTCTACCACACCCGAACCGGGACCGGCCTGTACGCGATTGGCCGGAGCCGTCCCATTGCCCAGTCCATGGGGGTCAAAACCCGCGCGGTCAGCGTCCGGGCGTATGTCCTGGCCGGGCTGTGCGCCGGGGTAACGGGCCTGCTGCTGGCCTGCCGGATGCGGGTGGGGGACCCCACCTGCGGCAGCTCCTATGGGATGGATTCCATCGCCTCCGCTGTCATCGGCGGAACCTCCCTGGCCGGAGGCTCCGGCCTTCTGTCGGGCACCGTGGCCGGAGCGTTCCTGATCGGGATGCTGTCCAACGTCATGAACATTTTGGAGATCAATCAATTTTACCAGTATGTGATGAAGGGTTCACTGCTGATCGCGGCAATGGTTATTTATTCCATTTCCGGTCGTCTGGAGGTGCGCCGCCGTGCGTCATAATTCTTTACTGCAGCGGGCAGGACGGCTTCATTCTCTCCAGCCCCTGATCCTGCTGGCCATTATCCTGGTGATGATTTTGGCCCAAAGCATTTTAGTCCCCGGGTCTCTGACCTTGGATCAGCTGCTGATTATTTCACGGCAGGCCTCGGCGCTGGGCATTATCGCGCTGGGACAGGCGGTGGTGATCCTGGTGGGGGGCATTGATCTGTCGGTAGGGACCACCGTGATGATGGTTAATATTTTTTGCATCACCGGGATGCAGGCCTCCAACAGCCGGGTGCCAGCGGGATTGCTGCTGTGCCTGGGAATCGGCCTGATGATCGGGGCGGCCAACGCGGTGGGCGTGCTGTTTTTGAACATCGCCCCCTTTGTGATGACCCTGTGCACCACAACGATCTGTCAGGGCATCTGCTATGTCTATACCCAAGGGGCTCCCACCGGCAGCGCGGCCCCCTTCATCCGGGCCGTGGGGACCGGCCGGCTGCTTGGGGTCCCCTACTCCACCGTGATCTGGCTGGGGCTGGCGGCGCTTTTATGGGCTGTTCTGCGGTTCACAACCTTGGGACGCAAGCTGTACGCGGTAGGCGGGAATCCCAAGGCGGCCCGGCTGAGCGGCATATCAAACCGGAAGCTTATTGCGGGGGCATATATTTTTTCCGCGCTGATGGCGACAGCCGCGGGACTGATCCTCACCGGCTACCACAACATCGCCTCTCTCACGTTGGAGGGGGACTACGCAATGAACTCCCTGGCGGCGGCCCTGATTGGCGGCAACGCGATTGAGGGGGGCCGCGGCGGGGTGTGGGGCGTGGTACTGGGTTCCTTTTTCATGATGCTGCTGATGGCGATGCTGACCATGCTGGGCATCAGCCAGGTGGGGAAGCTGATCACCCAGGGCTGCATTATTCTGGCGGTGGTGGCTGTCCAGCAGCTGCTGAAGCGGGACTGAGAACAGGAGGTAAGCACATGCGTATCGGCGTGAACCAATTTTGCTTTCCGGCGGGATGCGACGTGGTGCAGGCTTTGCGGCGGGCCAAGGCGATTGGCTTTGACTGCGTTGAGCTGTGCCTGACAGCGGACCAGAGCCCGGAGAAAACGGCCGGGGGCGTTACGGACGCCCTGGATATCAGCGGCTATTACAACCGTCTGCTCCATGAGCATGTGGGGGAACGGGAGCTGCTGGAGCTGCGCCGCGTTTCGGAGGATGTGGGCCTGCCCGTTTGCAGTGTGGGCGGCATTGTCAGCTTTTCCATCTACCCACTGACGGCCCAGGACCCGTCCATCGCCCAGAGGTCCATGGACGCGGTGCGGCGGATGCTGGACGCCGCCCAGACGCTGGGAGCCGGCTCCATTCTGGTCATCCCCGGCATCGCCACGGAGGATCTGCGCTATGAGCAGGCCTATGAGACCGCTCAGACGCGCGTGGCACAGCTGGCGGATTACGCCCCCGGTATTCAGCTGATGATTGAGAACGTGTGGAACAACATGCTCTACAGCCCTCTGGAGATGGCCCGGTTTGTGGATGAGATGGGGAAGGACAATGTAGGGATCTGCTTTGACATTGCCAACGCCCGGCGCTTTGGCAGTCCGGAGCAGTGGATCCGCACCCTGGGAAAGCGCGTTCGGGAGCTCCACTGCAAGGACTACCGCATGTCCATCGACAACATCAATGGTTTTACCAACATTTTGGACGGAGACGTAAATTATCCAGCGGTGTTCGCCGCGGCCCGGGAGATCGGATTTGACGGAAACTGGGTAGTAGAACTGATTCCGCCCGCCCATTACATGGTTGACCGCACCCTCCGGCACGCGCTGGAGGCTTTGAGGGCACTGGAAGCGGATGAAATCAATTAACAGGAAAGGAAACGATGCAGTGATGAAAAAATATGGCGTTATGGTCGTCGGAACCGGATGGGTGTCTGGAGAGCATATCCGCGCGTTCGAAATGACGGAGCAGTCCCAGGTGACAGCCATTGTCTCCCGGTCTAAGGAGCGGGGCGAGGCCAAAGTGCGGGAATACGGCCTGGAGGGCCGCTGCACTGTGTACACCGACTACCAGGAGGGCCTGAGGGACCCCAGTGTGGACATCGTGGTTATCTGCACCCCCAATGACATGCACTGTGAACAGACCATTATGGCCGCCGAAGCGGGAAAGCACATCCTGATTGAAAAGCCGGTGGCGCTGTCCTGGGAGGACACCAAGCGCATGGATGAGGCGGTGAGAAAGGCGGGCGTCAAGACGCTGGTGGGCTATGTGCTCCACTATAACCCCCTGTTCATGACGGCGAAGCAGCTGCAAAGGGATTTCATCGGCGAGCTGAAATATGCCGAGACCGACTATTTCCACCGAGTTATGAGCGACATCCCCTGTTATGAGTGGACCTGCAAGAAAAGCGTGGGCGGAAGCTCGCTGCTGGCCGGCGGCTGCCACGCGGTGGACGCCATGCGCTGGTTTATGCGGGACGAGGTGGTATCCGTATACGCCCAATCCAGCAAAATGCGCACGGACCTGGAATTTGACGGCACCATCTCCATCCTGCTCAAGTTCAAAAACGGCGCGGTGGGCAAGGTGGGAAGCAGTTACGATTTTATCAGCCCCTACGTATTCAACCTCCATCTCTGCGGCACAAAGGGCACTCTGTGGAACGATAAGCTGTGGTCGCCCGGCCAGATCAGCGGCCAGCGCGATTACATGACCCTCCCCGTCCTCACACCGAACAGCGGCGACGTAAAGCACCACCCCTTCCCGGAGGAGGCCGCCCACTTCCTGGACTGCATCATCCACGACAAGGAGACCGACTGCCCCATGTCCGACGCGGTCAAGACCCAGGAGATCGTCTTTGCCGCCGACCTGTCCGCCGCCACCGGCGAGGTGATCCATCTGCCCCTGAAATAACTGCATTTCCAACAAACATATGAAAACGTCCCGCTTCGGGACGTTTTCTTTATATAACAAAACAGGACCACCCAAATGGATGGTCCTGTTTTTCGGAAAGACACGCCGCTTCTCCCGATGAGGTCTTGTCTCAGCGGCAAAACTCAGATTTATGGAACAGGGACCGCAGCAGCACGATCCAGCCCCAGGAGACGGACAGAGCTGGCAGGCTGGCCAGCAGGATGGCCTTCACCGGATGGATCTCGGTAAAGCAGATGGGGCCAAAGAACATGACGAACAGCACCACCATCATCGCCAAAAGGGTAATCTGCTCCCGGCGGGTGTTGGGGGGCGTTAAAAAAATCTTTTTCAGGTCGATCTCCACTCTGGTGACTTCCTTTTTCATATCAGCTCAGCGCTCCTGTCACTTGCTCGGCCACCCGGATCAAGCCGCCCGAGTGGATAAAGTCCTTCAGGTACTCAATGTAGGGATGGAGCAGCATGTCCTTCTCCATCACCGGAACGGTCTTGCCGATTTCGGCCAGCACCGCCGCCGTGGCGGGGGCCCGGCTCACGTCCGGGTCCACGAACTGCTGCACCTGATACACGCTGAGCAGCTCAATGGCCAGCATGTACTCCAGCTTCTCCGCCATGGGCCCCGACTTCTTGCAGGCGTTGTAGCCCATGGCCACATAGTCCTCCTGGTTGCCGCAGGTGGGGGTGTTGTCGATGGTGGAGGGGGTAGCAAGCATCCGCATCTCGTTCAGCAGGCCGGCCTGGACGTACTGGGGGATCATCAGCCCGGAGTTCAGCCCCGGCTCCTTGATGCAGAAGAAGGGGTAGCCCGACAGAGAGCCGTCCACAATGCGGTTGTTCCGCCGCTCGGACATCTTCGCCAAGCCCACGGCGGCGATGCAGGCGCTGTCCATCTCCATGCCCACATAGGCCGAGTCGGCGTTGCAGGCGGAGATCACGTCCTCGTTGCCCTTCTCTGGCCAGATAATGGGGTTGTCGCAGCAGGAGTTCATCTCGATCTCGATGGTCTTTTTCGCGTCCTCCAGGGTCTTCCGGGCCGCGCCGTGGAGCTGGGGGATGCACCGCAGGGACAGGGCGTCCTGGACCCGGCTGCCCCGGTACTTCTCCATGATGCCCGACCCCTTCAGCATCCGGCGGACATTCTCCGAGGCGTTGAGCTGATCGGGGTGGGGACGGACGGCCATCACCCGGGGGTCAAAGGCGTTGATGACCCCCTTCATAGCCTCCAGGGACATTGCCCCCACGATGTCGGCGGACTTGGCGGCGTTGAGCATGTCGTAGAGGGCCAGGGCGGCCATCGCGGTGGCGGAGGTGGTGCCGGACACCAGGGCCAGGCCCTCCTTGGAGCTGAGCTCCATGGGCTCCAGCCCGGCCCGGGCCAACGCCTCGGCCCCCTCCAGCAGCTCGCCTTTGTAGTAGGCCTTCCCCCGGCCCAGCAGGACCAGGGCCATATGGGCCTCGGGGGAGAGGTAGCCCACGCTGCCGCTGCCCGGGGCATAGGGAGTCAGACCGGCGTTGAGGAAATCCCGGTACCGCTCCAGCACGCACATCCGCACGCCGCTGTATCCCTGGCCGATGTTTTGCAGTACCATGAGCATGATGCCCCGTACCCGCTCCACGCTCAGGGGCTCGCCCACCGAGACGGAGTGGGACAGAATGATGTTCTCCTGGAGCTGGGCGGTGGCCTCCTTGTCGATGGCCTTGGTACACAGAGCACCGAAGCCGGTGGTGACGCCGTACATCACCCGTTCCTCCTCCACCCACTGCTCCACCAGAGCCCGGGAGCGGGCCACCCGCTCCGTGTACGCGGGAGAAAACTCCACCTTCCGCCCGAACCGGGCCACGGAGACGAAGTCCTCCAGGGTGATGGGCTCGCCCAGTACAAGCGTTTTCATCTCTTCCATCTCAAAACACCTCGTTTATACTTCAATCTGGTCCACACTGTCCACGATATCCTTTTTGGTCTCAGGGTCGAAGAAGAACACCTTAAAGGCTGCGGCCACCTGGAAGATAAACACCACCAGCACCACGAAGCCGCCGCAGGCCGCCAGGTACTTCACGCCGTCCACGCCCTGAGCGCCGCCGCCGAAGGCCACCATAATGCAGGCGATCACGCCGATGGACACGCCCCAGACGATCTTCTGCCAAATGGCGGGTTCCTCATCGTGGCGGGCACCCTTGGTGCACAGGGCGGCGATGGTGGTGGACATGGTGTCCGCCGTGGTGGAGAAGGCGGCGATGAGCGCCAGGATGATAACGGGAATGATAATCATGCCCAGGGGGACGTTCTTGAGGAACTCCCACAGACCGGCGGTAGCGCCGCCGTCCTTGATGGCGGCAATGATGTCGGCGCTGCCGCTCTTCTGCCACTCCAGAGCGGTGGAGCCCCAAACGGAGAACCACACAAAGCCGAAGGAGGCGGGCAGAATCCAGTTGACGATGAGGAACTGCCGCACGGTGCGGCCGTAGGCGATGATGGCGAAGAAGATGCCCATCAGGGGGGCGTAGGCGATCCAGATAGCCCAGTCATACATGGTCCACCAGGTGACCAGGGCGGAGCCGCCCACGGTGTAGGGGTCGAAGCCCCACATCCAGAACCGGTCCAGCCAGTAGCCCAGGCCCACGTTGGCCATATTCAAAATGTAGATGGTGGGGCCAATCACAAACAGCAGAACCAGCAGCACATAGAAGATCTTGGAGGTCAGGCCGGCCAGCCACTTGATGCCCTTGTCGATGCCGGTGACCGAGGCGATGGTAAAGGTGATGGTGATAATGGCGGTGAGGGCAATCCAAACGATGGGGCCCTGCTCCACGCCGTATGCGGAGTAGAGGCCGGAGCCGATGAGGGCCAGACCGGCGCCCAGAGAGGAGGCCAGGCCCAGCGCGATGGCCAGCACGGACAGCACGTCCACCAGCACCACCCAGAAGCCCTGGGTCACCTTCTCCCCAAAGATGGGGGTGAGGGAAGCCGCTACGGAGAGTTGCTTTTTGCGGTTGAAATACATATAGGCGATAAGCACGCCGGACAGGGCGTACATAGCGTAGGGGATGAAGGTCCAGTTATAGAAGCATCGGCCCATGGCGAACAGCTCCGCGTCCTGGGTCAGAGGGGTGATGCCGTAGCCGTCCAGCTCGCCATAGATGTTGCCGTAGTAGATCAGCACCTCGTTGACGCCGTAAGTAATCAGGCCGGTGGCGATGCCGCCGGTGAGGGTCATGGCGAACCAGGAGCCGAAGGAGTGCTTGGCCTTGGCCTCCGGACCGCCGAAGCGGATCTTGCCCACCTTGGTGAACATCAGCAGACAGGCCAGCAGCAGGGTGACCATCGCCACGATCTGGTACAGCCAGCCGAAGGTGCTCAGCGACCAGTCGAACATGGCGTAGGTGACCTCGGTCAGCCAGGCGTTGTTGACGATGCCAAGCAGGGCCGCGCCGCCGATGACCACAAAGCAGGGGATGAATACGTTCCATCGGATCGGTTTGTTCTCATGTTTCATGTTTCTCTCCGTATGCGGCGGAAGCCGCATACTCTCCTTTCCTGTTATTCTGCCATATTTATAAAGCAAGCTTCAGGCCAACTCGGTCGAAATAGGAGAGATCAAGAGAAAATTATTGCATTTGCACAGATTTAGTCCGTTTAAATTGTAGAAATCATCCAAGGAATGTGCGGACAGCTTCAGGCTATCCCCGGAGATATTTTGATTTCGGTGCAAAATTTATTTGCACATTGCAAAAAAGCACTGCACAAGCTTGACAACCGCCCCGCCTTCCGGTAAACTGAATCTTACGGGGCCCTTGGCCCCAAGTGTTTGGAGGGGAGAGGGCGCGCTATGCTCTACGACATTCTGTTCACCCTGGACGCCCAGGGGCGCTTTTGCGGCGTCTCCTGGGGGAACCGGGAGGCTGAGGACCTGTATCGGGACCTCTTTGAGAGCTGGGCCGGCAGCGGCCGGATGGCCAACACCGCTTTCGACCTCCCCGAGGGCGCGTCCAGCGGACAGTTTATCTGGGAGGAGAGCGCCTTTTCCTTTCAAATCCTCCCCGCCCCGGAGAACACCCGCTGGCTGCTGCTCAAGCGGGTGGACCAGCGGCCTTATCTCCTGGCCCGGGCTCTGGACCAGATCTCCGACGGGGTGCAGATCTATGACAAAAACGCCTGCGCCGTCTTTTTCAACCGGGCCAGCCGGGGCATCTCCCGCATCCCCAGCGGGGTCAATATAGAGGGACGGCACCTCCTGGACCTGTATAACCTGGACGAGAGCGTCAGCACCACCATGACCGCCCTCCAGACCCAGGCTCCGGTGATCGACCGGGTGGACAGCTTCCGGACCAATGACTTCAGCGCCGCCCCCATCGCCTCGGCCAACACCTCCTACCCCATCTTCCGGGAGGGGGAGCTGCTAGGGGCGGTGGTCTTTGAGCAGACGGCGGACATCGTGGGCTCCAACATCAAGAAGCTGGAGGCCACCCGGCGGGCCCTCAGCTCCTTTCAGAACAAGCCGCCGAACATCAGCTTTTCCGGCTATACCTTTGACAACGTGATCGGCAGCTGCCCCAAGCTGCGGGAGGCGGTGGCCCTGGCACAGCGGGTGGCCCCCCAGGACAGCCCCATCCTCCTGGTGGGGGAGACGGGGACGGGTAAGGAGATATTCGCCCAGAGCATCCACCGGGCCAGCCGCCGCCGGGGAGGCAAGTTTCTGGCGATCAACTGCGCCGCCGTCCCGGAAACGCTGATTGAAAGCCTCCTCTTCGGTACCAAAAAGGGCAGCTTCACCGGCAGTGAGGACAAGGCGGGCTATCTGGAGGAGGCCGCCGGGGGCACCCTCTTTCTGGACGAGCTGAACTCCATGAGCCTGGCCATGCAGTCCAAAATTCTGCGGGTCCTCCAGGAGAAGACCTTCCGCCGGGTGGGGGGCAGTCAGGACCTGCGGCTGGACGTGCGGGTGATCTCCTCCTGCAACGAGGACCCCTTCAAGGCCATTTCGGAAAACACCTTCCGCCGGGACCTGTTCTACCGGCTGTCCACGGTGATGATCGAGCTGCCCCCCCTCCGGGACCACATGGAGGACCTGGAGGAGCTGATCCGCTACCGCCTGGACGCCACCGCCTATCAGTTTGTCCGGGCGGTCACCCGGATCGAGCCGGAGGTCTACGCCCTCCTGCGTTCTTACCACTGGCCGGGCAACGTGCGGGAGCTGTTCCACGTGCTGGACTACGCCCAGAACGTCACCGATTCCGAATTCATCGGGCCGCGGCACCTGCCCCCCTACCTCCTCAAGCACCGCGCTGAGCCCGCCCCCCCTATTCAGCCGGTGGATTTCTCCCAAAAGACCCTGCAAGGGCTGATGGACGACTATGAGAGGCAGATCATCGCCCAGGCCCTGGAGCACTGCGGCTACAACATCTCTCAAACCGCCCAGACGCTGGGCATTCTGCGGCAGAGCCTGCAATACCGCATCAGAAAATACGGAATAATCTTTTGACGGCCAGGAGGCGTTTATGATGGAATTATCCCAGGTACAGACCCAACAGCTGAATCACCAGCAGCTGATGGGCTTAAAGGTACTCCAGATGGGTACTATGGAGCTGGAGCAGTATCTCCGCGAGCTGACCCAGGAGAACCCCCTGGTGGACCTGGAGCCGGAGGCCCCCGCCCCGGAGAAGGAGGACGAGCTGCTTCGGTATCTCCAGTGGCTGGAGGACAACGACCACCAGAATTTCTACTGCAACCAGCTCAGCGAGGAGGAGCTGGACCCCCTGTCCCGGGTGGGGACCGACGGCGGTCTGGAGGAGACCCTGTTCCGCTTTCTCTCACGGCAGCTCTACTCCATGGACCTGGAGGAGGAGACCGCCGAGACGGTGCGGTATCTGGCCTCCTGCCTGGACGAGCGGGGCTATCTCACCGTCTCCCTGGACGAGCTGGCTCAAAGCGGCCGCATCCCCCTCTCCCGGCTGGAGCGGGCACTGGACATCCTCCGGGGGCTGGAGCCCGCCGGAGTAGGGGCGGAGAACCTGTCCCAATGCCTGGAGCTTCAGCTGAAGCGCATCCATGAGGAGGGTCCCGCACTGGACATCGTGCGCCATCACCTGGAGGCGCTGGCCCGGCGGCACTACGCCGCCATCGCCTCCCGGCTGAGCCTCCCCATTGAGGAGGTCAAGGCCGCCGCCGCCCTCATCCGGGAGCTGGACCCCCGGCCAGGTGCTGTCTTTGACCGGGCGGAGCAGACCCCCTATATCCTCCCCGACCTCTTCGTGGAGGAGAAGGGCGGGCGGTACGCGGCCCGCCTCCGGAGGCCGGGCCGGCCTCCCTTTCAGATCAACGGCTATTACCGCAGCCTCCTGGCTCAGTCCCAGGACCCCCAGGTGGCGGACTATCTCCGGGACAAGCTCCATCAGGCGGAGGGCGTCCTCCGGGCGGTGACCCAGCGGGAGAGCACTCTGCTCCGGTGCGCCCAGGCCATTGTGGACGCCCAGACCGGATTTCTCCGCCAGGGTCCCCAGGCCCTGCGGCCCATGACTATGGCCGAAACGGCGGAGCGGCTGGAGCTCCATGAGTCCACCGTCAGCCGGGCGGTGCGGGACAAGTACATCCAGTGCCCCCAGGGCACCTATCCCCTGAGCTACTTCTTCTCCCGCAGCGCCACCGCGAAGAAGGACGGCTCACAGGTGGGAGGGACCGCCGCCCGGCTGATGCTGAAACAGCTCATCGACCAGGAGGACCCCCGCAGCCCCCTGTCCGACCAGAAGCTGTCCGGTCTCATGACCCAGGCCGGCTGTCCCATCTCCCGGCGGACTGTAGCCAAATACCGGGGAGAGATGAACATACCGGATATGCCCGGACGAAAGCAGTAAAAAATTGAGGGCCCGCCAAAAGCGGGCCCTTCTTCCGGCTAACGCTTGCAGAAGCCTCTCCATAAAATCGCCAGGGCAAGGATACCGTGCCACAAAAAACCGATGAGAGTAATCAGGAACACATGTCCCAAAAATGAAAAATGGCCGTGATTATAATGAATCCAATAAAAGCCGGGAAATAAAATAAATATGGAGAATATCACTGCCGTAACTTTTCGGACCTTTTCATCTTCAACATCTGTCAGCTTCCCCATCATAAACACGAACAGCAATAACGCGACGCTGTAACACTGCGTGACGGCGCCTTTACTGAAATCTGCCCACGCATAGAAAAATACCGTTATGATAGTCCAGCCATAAAAGAATAGCGTGTAAATTGAACTCACTCTCCGTTATTTCATATTCTTTGGCTAAATTCTTCCGAAAAAGCAGCTACGACCTGATCCAACGTATTTTCTACCTGTGATTGCTCGTCTGGATTTCCTGTGATTTAAAAGATGAATCGGGGCACGCTTTTGGCGTGCCCCTCTGCCCGTTTTACAGGGCGGAATAACCATATTTGTCCACGACGGCGTCCAGCTCCTGCTTCTCCCGGCACATGGGGCACTCCTCCGGCAGATAGCTGGCGTAGCCGTGCAGGTCGTTGGTGTCGAAGAGGGATACCACCGGGATGCCGTCGATCTCCTTCAGGTGGCTGTAGATGGCGGCAATGCCCGCCACGTTGCCCTTATAGTACTCCACACACTCAATGCCCTTGCGCACCGTGCCGCCTGTTGTCACCGACGCCAGCAGCAACAGCACGTTTTTCCCCTCCAGCATGGGGCGGGCGTTGTCCCGGAAGATCAGCTTGCCGCTGGTGCCCACGTTCTCCCGGAGGACATAAATCTCCCGGCCCGCGTTCATGGAACGGAATCCGCCGCCGGTCAGCTTCTGGGCCAGACAGGTACCGATCACCCGGGTGCCGTCCATACAGAGAATGGTGTCAATCATCAGGTGCTGGGCCAAATTGCGCTGGGACAGCTGTTGGGCCACCGCGTCGGCGTCCCGGATGCAGGATTGCTGGCTGGTCACGTCGATGAAGTAGTTGGTGTGGCTGTTCCGGGTAGCAAAATGCCCCTGGGCCACCCGAAGGGATACGTCGCCGACGCTGGTCGGAATCTTAAAAAACCTGGGTTCCATCGCTGTTCCTCCTTTTCGCTGGTTTATATGTTGTGGTTACTGCTTAAATATACCATATTTTTGTTCACTTGTCCAGAGTATTTTAGTAGAATTCTACAAACCCATTTTTCAGCGAAAAGGAGCCGCCAATCTTCACCCCAGCGCCCCGGCGCTGGCCTTTAAATAGGACAGATAAAAAACCAGCGCAACAATGGACACGACCAGATTGACGATCACCAATATGAACGCCAGCGGCAGCAGCACAAGGGCCAGTACCACAGCGGCCACGCTGACAACAATGGAAATCAGCTGCCACCTCCAGGCCTTGTCGCCCATGGACATCTCCGTCAGGCATCCACGGTCCCGCAGGAAACTGTTGGTTCCGCGAATGACAAAGTAGATCCGGAGCAGACTGCAAATTGAATTGGCCAGGTCCATCAGGCTTCCGAACGTGCTCTCATTATTGGACAGCAGACCGAACACGATTCCAAGGATGCACGCCATCAGAGCGCTCATATAATCCTCATGCTCATTGCGCAGCTTCACCAGCCCCACCAGACAGACAACGCCCCCAACAAGAACGGCAATCCCCGTTATGATCGCCAGCAAGGGTACCAGCAGGGCAAGCAGCGTACACAGCGCGGCAACAATGGTAATGATACTGCCTATATACATCAGGTGCAGGCCCTCGCTGATTTTTGTCGTATTTCCCACAGTAATTTCCTCCCTCATTTCAGAAATTTAAAAAAGGACAGGCCGAAACCTGTCCTTTTATGGCGTTATATCTTACTCGTTGATGTCGATAACCACGCCGGAGCCGACGGTGCGGCCGCCCTCACGGATGGCGAAGCGCAGGCCGTTCTCGATGGCGATGGGGGTGATGAGCTCCACGTCCATGTCCACGTTGTCGCCGGGCATGCACATCTCAGTGCCCTCGGGCAGGGAGATGATGCCGGTCACGTCGGTGGTACGGAAGTAGAACTGGGGACGGTAGTTGTTGAAGAAGGGGGTGTGACGGCCGCCCTCGTCCTTGGACAGGACGTAAACCTGGCCCTTGAACTTGGTGTGGGGGTGAATGGAGCCGGGCTTGCACAGAACCTGGCCGCGCTCGATGTCGGTCTTGGCGATACCGCGCAGCAGGCAGCCGGCGTTGTCACCGGCCTCGATGAAGTCCAGAGTCTTGCGGAACATCTCCATGGAGGTGACGACGGTGCTCTTCTTCTCCTCCTGCAGGCCCACGATGTCGACGGTCTCGCCGGCCTTCAGCTGGCCGCGCTCCACACGGCCGGTGGCCACGGTGCCGCGGCCGGAGATGGTGAACACGTCCTCGACGGGCATCAGGAAGGGCAGAGAGTCATCGCGGGGAGGATTGGGGATATACTCGTCGACGGAATCCATCAGCTCCTTGATGCAGGCGAAGTCGGGGTCGTTCACGTCGCCGGACTCGCAGGTCAGGGCGTTCAGGGCGGAGCCCTTGATGATGGGAATGTCGTCGCCGGGGAACTCATAGAAGGACAGGATCTCACGGACCTCCATCTCGACCAGCTCCAGCAGGTCGGGGTCGTCCATCTGGTCGCACTTGTTCAGGAAGACCACGATGGCGGGCACGCCCACCTGACGGGCCAGCAGGATGTGCTCCTTGGTCTGAGCCATAACGCCGTCGGTGGCGGAGATGACCAGGATCGCACCGTCCATCTGAGCGGCGCCGGTGATCATGTTCTTGATATAGTCGGCGTGGCCCGGGCAGTCGACGTGGGCATAGTGCCGGGCGTCGGTCTCATACTCCACGTGGGCGGTGTTGATGGTGATGCCGCGCTCGCGCTCCTCGGGAGCCTTGTCGATGCTGGAGTAGTCCTCATACTGGGCCTGGCCCTTCAGGGCCAGATACTTGGTGATGGCAGCGGTCAGGGTGGTCTTGCCGTGGTCGACGTGACCGATGGTGCCGATGTTTACATGGGGCTTGGTACGCTCGAATTTTGCCTTAGCCATTGGATGTTTCCTCCTTATATTACAGTTGTGGATATTTTATCCTATTTCGTCCAGAAATGCAACCCTATTTTTTAATCCTGGTTGCGGCCGCGCTCGGCCACGATCTTCTCGGCGATGTTCTTGGGGATCTGCACGTAGCTGTGGGGCTCCATGGAGTACTGGCCGCGGCCCTGGGTGGAGGAGCGCAGGTCGGTGGCGTAGCCAAACATGTTGGCCAGCGGGACCAGGCTGTCCACCTGGACGGCGCCGGTGCGGTTCTCCTGACCCTGGATCTGGCCCCGGCGGCTGTTCAGGTCGCCGATGACGTTGCCCAGGTAGTCGTCGGGGACGATGACGTCCACCTTCATCAGGGGCTCCAGCAGCACGGGTCCGGCCTTGCGGCAGGCCTCTTTAAAGGCCATGGAGCCGGCAATCTTAAAGGCCATTTCCGAGGAGTCCACCTCGTGGAAGGAGCCGTCGTACAGGGTGACCTTCACGTCCACCACGGGGTAGCCGGCCAGCACGCCGGCCTGCATGGCACCCTGGATGCCCGCGTCCACGGCGGGGATATACTCCTTGGGGATGGCGCCGCCCACAATGGCGTTCTCGAAGACGTAGCCCGCGCCGGGCTCGTTGGGCTCCACACGGATCTTGACGTGGCCGTACTGGCCCTTGCCGCCCGACTGGCGGGCGTACTTGGTGTCCTGCTCGGTGCTCTTGGTGATGGTCTCCTTGTAGGCCACCTGGGGGGCGCCTACGTTGGCCTCCACCTTGTACTCGCGGAGCAGGCGGTCCACAATAATCTCCAGATGGAGCTCGCCCATGCCGGCGATGATGGTCTGGCCGGTCTCCTCGTCGGTGTAGGTCTTGAAGGTGGGGTCCTCCTCGGCCAGCTTCATCAGGGCGATGCCCATCTTCTCCTGGCCGGCCTTGGTCTTGGGCTCGATGGCCACCCGGATGACGGGCTCGGGGAACTCCATGGACTCCAGGATAATGGGGTGCTTCTCGTCGCACAGGGTGTCGCCGGTGGTGGAGTTTTTCAGGCCGATGACGGCGGCGATGTCGCCGGAATAGACCGTCTCGATGTCCTCCCGGTGGTTGGCGTGCATCTGGAGGATGCGGCCGATGCGCTCCTTCTGCTTCTTGGTGGAGTTGAGCACCGAGGTGCCGGTGTTCAGCATACCGGAGTAGACCCGGACGAAGGACAGCCGTCCCACATAGGGGTCGGTGGCGATCTTAAAGGCCAGGGCGGAGAAGGGGGCGTTGTCGTCGGCGGGACGGGAGTCCTCCTCGTCGGTATCGGGGTTGACACCCTGGATGGCAGGGATGTCCACGGGGGAGGGCATATAGTCCACAATGGCGTCCAGCAGCTTCTGGACCCCCTTGTTCTTGTAGGAGGTGCCGCAGACCACGGGGACCAGGGCATTGTCGATGGTGCCTTGGCGCAGGGCCTTGCGGATCATCTCCTCGGGGACCGGCTGCTCGTCCAGCACCAGCATCATGATCTCCTCGTCGATATCAGACACGGCGTCCAGCAGCTTGGTGCGGTACTCCTGGGCCTTGTCCAGCATGTCGGCGGGGATCTCCTCCACCCGCATATCCTTGCCCAGGTCGTCGTAGTAGATGTCGGCCTTCATCTCCACCAGGTCGATGATGCCCTTGAAGGTCTCCTCCGCGCCGATGGGCAGCTGGATGGGGACGGCATTGCACTTGAGCCGGTCATGGATCATGTCCAGCACGTGGTAGAAGTCGGCGCCCATGATGTCCATTTTGTTGACATAGATCATCCGGGGGACCTTGTAGTGGTCGGCCTGACGCCAAACGGTCTCGGATTGGGGCTCCACGCCGCCCTTGGCGCACATGACGGTAACAGAGCCGTCCAGCACGCGCAGGGAGCGCTCCACCTCTACGGTGAAGTCCACATGGCCCGGGGTGTCGATGATGTTGATCCGGGTCTGGGGGAACTGGGTCTTGGTGCCCGTCCAATAGCAGGTGGTGGCGGCGGAGGTGATGGTAATGCCGCGCTCCTGCTCCTGGGCCATCCAGTCCATGGTGGCGGTACCCTCATGGGTCTCGCCGATCTTGTAGTTGACGCCGGTGTAGTAAAGAATACGCTCGGTGGTGGTCGTCTTGCCCGCGTCAATGTGGGCCATGATGCCGATGTTGCGCGTATTCTTCAGAGAAACTTTTCTAGGCATACTGTTTTTGCTCCTTCGTTACCAGCGGTAGTGAGCGAACGCCTTGTTGGACTCTGCCATCTTGTGGGTGTCCTCGCGCTTCTTCACCGCGGAGCCGGTGTTGTTGGCCGCGTCCATGATCTCGCCGGCCAGCCGCTCCTTCATGGTCTTCTCGCCCCGGTTGCGGGCGTAGGTGGTCAGCCAGCGCAGACCCAGGGTCTGCCGACGCTCGGGCCGGACCTCGATGGGCACCTGGTAGGTGGCGCCGCCCACACGGCGGGCCTTGACCTCCAGGGAAGGCATGATGTTCTCGAGCGCCTGGGTATAGACCTCCATGGGCTCCTTGTCGGTCTTGTCCTTGATGATGTCAAAGGCTCCGTAGACGACCTTCTGCGCCACGCCCTTTTTGCCATCCAGCATGATGCTGTTGACAAGCTTAGTAACCAGGACGGAGTTGTAAAGCGGGTCGGGTAAAATCTCCCGCTTGGGTACATTTCCTCTTCTGGGCACTTTGCTTCCCTCCTTCATATAAAATTGAAATCATAGGTACTCGTCATGAAATTCATGGCGTGTAATGCCTGTCCGAGGTTTCCCCATATATATGGTTAAACGCCCGGCAAGGCTTTTGCCTTGCGCGTACGCACAATGCAAGTTTGGTTTTCTCAGCAGATACAGAACCTGTGAGACAGCGGGCCGAGTCGTCCCGCCCTGCCGTAATTTTTCGGAGAAAAATTACTTCTTCTTGGCTCCCTTGGGCCGCTTGGCGCCGTACTTGGAGCGGGCCTGCATACGGCCGTTGACGCCCTGGGTGTCCAGAGTGCCGCGGATGATGTGGTAGCGCACGCCGGGCAGGTCCTTGACACGGCCGCCGCGGATCATCACGACGCTGTGCTCCTGAAGATTGTGGCCCACGCCGGGGATATAGGCGGTGACCTCCATCCCGTTGGTCAGCTTCACACGGGCGATCTTACGAAGCGCCGAGTTGGGCTTCTTGGGGGTGGAAGTACGCACGGCGGTGCAGACGCCTCTCTTCTGGGGAGAGGGCAGGTCGGTGCTCCGGTTCTTCAGGGTGTTCAGACCGTGCTGAAGAGCGGGGGAGGTGGACTTGTACGCCGCCATCGTGCGGCCCTTGCGCACCAGCTGGTTAAAAGTAGGCATGAGTGGGTTTCCTCCTTTCCTCAATTCTGCCCCGTTTTGGGGCGTAATCTATATTTTAACAAATTTGGGAATTTTTATCCCTCTTTTGTTAAAACCGCAACTGCGGCCCCCACGGCGATGCCACAGGAGACGCCCAGCTCCTTCATGGAGGGGACCTGGACCACCGGCACCTGCCGGTTCACTGCCTCCTGCACCAGGGGCTGGAGCAGACGGGGGTCGGCGTCCACGGCGATATACAGCCGGGCGGCCCGGCCGTCCCGCAGGGCCCGTTTGGCCTGCTTGGCCCCCACAACCTTGTTGGGGCCGGATAATTCCTGAATCATTTCGGCGCTCCCTCCCTCCCCTTTTGGGGAATTTCATCGGGTAAAAGGGCGCAATGCCCCTACCGCCACGAAACGGTATTATACCATTTCGCTGTCCTCACGTCAAGGACATTTCCACGGAAAATTCCCAAAAAAATCTTCAAAAAAGCGCAACCCGTCCCGGCTGTTTTCGTCTATATAGGCAGAACCACAAAAATAGGAGGAATTTTTATGAAACGAACCCTTTCCCTTCTCCTGGCCTGCGCCCTGGGCCTCGGCCTGCTGTCCGGCTGCGCCCAGGCCTCCGCCGCCAAGGAGCTCACCGCCCCCAAACTGTCCGTAACCCCCTCCAACAGCGAGGAGGTCAACGGGGCCCTGGCCGGCTTTGGCCTGGAGCTGCTGAAAAAGTCCCGGGACTCCAACGGCGAAACTGCTATGAACAGCGACATGGACCACATGCCCTTCTCCACCCTGGTCTCCCCACTCTCCGTGGCCCTGGCTCTGTCCATGACCGCCAACGGAGCGGCCGGCAATACCCTGGCCCAATTCCAGGACGTGCTGGGGGGAGGCGTGGACCTGGTGGAGCTGAACACCGCCTGCGCCCAGCTGATGGCGGACTATCAGGGGCTGGGCGGCTCCACCAAATGCGCCATCGCCAACAGCCTGTGGGTGGACCCGGAGGGCCAGATCAAAGACGACTTCATCGGCCAGTGCCGGGGGATTTTTGACGCCCAGGTCTTTTCCGCCCAGCTGTCTGAGCCGGGCATCGTTAAGGACCTGAACAGCTGGGTGTCCCAACACACCAACAAGATGATTCCCGAGATCATCGACCAGCCCTTCCCGGAGGAGACCGCCTGCCTGCTGGTGAACGCCCTCTATCTGAAAAACAGCTGGCTCAGCGAGTTCGACCCCCTGTCCACCCATACGATGGACTTCCACCACGCCGGCGGACCCGACAGCCAGGTGGAATACCTGCGGAAGTTTGACACTCAGCTGTCCTATCTTCAGGGCAAGGGGGCCCAGGGTGTGGTCCTGCCCTACGACGACGGGCGGTTGGCCTTCGTGGCAATTTTGCCCGATTTGTACCCGGACTCCCCAGATTTTGGTCAGTGGCTGAACAATCTGGAGGGAAACAGCTTATCCCAGCTTATTAACAACAGAGAGGACGCTATCTTTTTGAGCTTTGCCATGCCGAAATTCTCAGCGGAGTGGAAGGGCAATCTGGAGGACACCCTGCCCCTGCTGGGACTGGAGGACGCCTTTGTTCCCGGCGCCGCCGATTTCTCCAGCCTGGGGGACAGCCCGGAGGGCTACTACATCTCCCAGGTGATTCACGCCACAAAAATTGAGGTCAACGAGAAGGGCACCGAGGCCGCTGCCGCCACGGTGGTGGCAGCAGAATCTGGGGCAGCGGCGCCCCCCCAGGAGGGGATCACCCTGATTCTGGACCGCCCCTTCCTCTACGGCATCGTAGACCTTCACACCGGCGTACCCCTGTTCCTGGGGACCTATGAATGATATCCGCCGTTCCGGGCATACTCTCCTGTACTCAATATAAGGAGGTATCCCATGAAGGTCCATGTCAACGCCAACTGTATCAGCTGCGGGCTGTGCGTCAGCCTGTGTCCCAACGTCTTTCACATCACCGAGGGCGGTACCGCCGGCGTCTACAGCCAGGAGGTGGCCCCCGAGCTGGAGGCCCAGGTCCAGGAGGCCGCCGGCAGCTGCCCGGTGAGCGCCATTGAGGCGGGCTGACCGGCCCTCAAAACGGAGTACTGCAAAAAACTGAGGCAGGGCTTGGCCCGCCTCAGTTTTTTATGCTATTCCATCCCCCGCAGGTCCAAATTCAGGTCCACATCGCCCTCGATCCCCGCCGCCGTTCCGGTGTGGGTATACTGCCACAGGTCGAAGCGGTAGTAGAAATCCGGCCTGACTCCATATTCCGCCAGCCACAGGTCGAAGTCGGCGAGCTCCCGCAGGTCATAGTGGAGATAGGCCTGGGTTTGATTGAAGTAGACCGCCGGACGCAGGCCGGCCTTCTCCACCCGCTTGCAGAAGGCGGCGGCGCAGCGGGTCAGGGCGGCCCCGTCCAGCCCGTCGGTGCGGGCGTTTTCACCGGGGGTAATAGGCTCCCAGTCAAAGGCCACAGGGTAGGTGATCTTCTCGCCCCCCAGAGCCTCCAGGATGTATTCGGCCTCCTCCTCGGCCTCCTCGGGGGTGATGGCCTGGGAGAAGAAATAGACCCCTACCTCCAGACCGGCGTCCAGCGCCCCCTGGAGGTTTTGGGCAAAGGTCTGGTCGGGGAACAGCCCGCCCTCGGTGTACCCCCGGTAGCCCACCCGGAGAATGGCAAAGTCGATGCCGTCCGCCGCCACGGCGGGCCAGTCCACCTCCCCCTGATAGATGGACACATCCACCCCGGTCTTGGCCCGTTTGCCGTCCTTCTCATAGGTCAGGCGGCCCCGGCCGTCCACGGTAAAGGCGGAGCGGTCGTAGGGGTTGAGGGGCATCCCCTCCAGGGCGGTCAGGGTCCGGTCTCCGAAGCGGAAGGTGACGGGCTCCCCTGTGGACGAGGAGGAAGCGGGCGGCTCCTCCGCCCGCTCTGGCCGCAGCGCGAAAAACAGCGCGGCGACGGACACAATCAAAGCCAGGGCTGAGAGGATCAGAGGGAGATCGATCCGCGCCTGGGAGCTCTGGCGCTCTCTCCGCCGCCGGGGCGCTTCCCGTCTTCCCCGCGTCTCACGGCGCTCCGATATTTCCCCCCGCTCTTCCAGTTCTTCCCGCTGGGTGGGCTGTTCCTTCATAGCGCTCTCCTCCATGCTTCGACGTTTTTTCTTATCTTACCACAAAAACGCCTCCGCCGCAAGGGCTTGCAAAAATAGAGCAGTGTCCAACGCGGAGTTCATGAAAGTCAAAGAGGGAAGCTGGTTTCTTCCGGATACGCAAGTCGTTTAGGTCTGTTGTGCAATATATGCCGCACTTCTTATATTTGCTTGGACACGCCCTTTCCTCCTGCTTCGGCGCTTGGGGAGGCTGTCGGATTGGAGTCTGCCCGGCTATGACGCCCTGGGGCTCGGTCTGCGGAGGCCTTTGTCCGGGAGCTCTGTATGCAGCGCTCACCGGTCATAGCCGGTGTACTTCTCCAAAATATCCAGGGGGACGGCGCTGTTTTCCTCCTCGCCGATCTTGACGAAGCCGTACTTTTGATAGAACCGCTGGGCCCGCTGGTTATAGGGGGCGCACCGCAGGCGGAGCTTGTCCCGGCCCATGGGCCGGAAGATGGCCACCGCCTGACCGATAAGCTGGACGCCCAGGCCGTACCCCCGGCGCTGGGGGACGATGTAGCAGAAGGGAATATACCCGGCGTTGTCCGCCTGATACCGCTCCCCGTCCAGCTGGAGGACGCCGGCGGTCTGGTCCCCGGCCATAGCCACGGTCACACCCCAAGGGGTCTGGGACAGGCAGTCCTCCGCCCCCCGGAGGAAAGCGTCCCCGTCGAAGGGGACCTCCGTCCCGTGGGTGCAGGTCCAGGCGTCCCGGCGGGCCTCCAGATAGACCTCCCGCTCCTTCTCCCAGTCGATGGGCCGGTACCAGAGGTTGATATCCACCTTCTTGCTCCCGTCCCTGCGCCACCAGGCCTGCCGGGCCAGGGTGGAGATCTCCTCGGGCAGGTGGGAGTTGTCCAGCTCATAGTCGATGGTCAGCCGCTCCCCGTCAAAGGCCAGCTTGGTCACCGCCGTGTTGTCCCCGTGGGGGACAGAGGGCCAGTCCGCCTCGGGCAGCCCCTTGATTCGGGAGAGCAGCTGCCGGATGGCCATACCGTGGCTGAACAGGGCGATGGTCTGATCGGGGTACTGGGCCGCGATGCGGCGCACCGTCCCCTCCAGCCGGTCCCCCAGCTGACGGAAGCCCTCCCCGTTGGGGGCCTGCCAGGTGGGGTCGTCGGTGTCGAAGCGGGTCAGCTCCTCCAGAAAGTCGTGCCGGGCCTGACCCCAGGTCACATCCTCCCAGTCCCCCAGATTGATCTCCCGCAGGCCGGGGTCGGTGTTCAGAGGCAGATTCTTCGGTATGTAAACGGCCCGGGCGGTGGTCATAGTGCGGTACAGGTCGCTGGACCAGACCGCGTCAATCTGGATGTCCTGGAACCGCTTTTCCAGCGCCTTGATCTGGGCAAAGCCGTTGTCTGTGATGAGCGCGTTGTACCAGCCGTGAATCCGGCGGTACAGGTTGCCCTCGGCCTCGGCGTGGCGGATGAGATAGATAGTTGTCATGGGATCAGTCCTTTTTCATTTCAAAGTGAATCAGCAGAGACAGCAGCGCCCGCAGGAGGATCACCGCCCCCAGGACCATCAGCTCGTTCAGGTCCCGGACCAGCACGGTCTTTAAAATCTCGGCGGCCATTTTAAATTCCAGACTGGTGGCAAGTCCCTCGGCCAGCTGGAATTTGATATTTTTGGGGGTGCGGGTGACCATCCCCACACAGTACAGCCAGAAGGCGTGGACCGCGGTGACGGCCACCACGAAAATGCCCATCAGCTCGCAGGCGGAGATGATGGTGGGCAGACACTGCTCAATGATGTGTTCCAGCACAGGGATACCCTTCCTTCCTTTTTCACAGCCCGCCGCGTTTTGTCACCAGGGCTTCACCCCTCCGGTGAGCTCCGATACGGCGGACAGCCCCTGACGGGCGGCAATGTCGGCCAGGCCGTCCCGGACCTTCAGGGGGGCGAAGGGGTCGGCGAACAGGGCGGTGCCCACCGCCACAGCGGAGGCCCCGGCCAGCATCAGCTGGGCCCCGTCCTCCCCCTTGGACACGCCCCCCATGCCCAGAATGGGCAGGGAGACCGCCTGGGACACCTCCCACACCATCCGCACCGCCACAGGCAGCACGGCGGGGCCGGACAGTCCCCCGGTGTTCATCCGCAGAATGGGGCGGCGGGTGTTCACGTCAATGCGCATCCCCCGGATGGTGTTGATGAGGGACAGGGCGTCCGCCCCGGCCCCCTCCACCGCTTTGGCGATTTCCGTAATATCGGTGACGTTGGGGGACAGCTTCACCATCACAGGCACACCGTTGGCGTGCTTTTTTGCTTCCTCGGTGACCTCGGCGGCCAGCTCGGGCCGGGTGCCGTAGGCCAGCCCCCCCGCCTTCACGTTGGGGCAGGAGATATTCACCTCGATCATGTCCACCCCGGCGGCAGACAGCTTCTCGCACATAACGCCGTACTCCTCCGGGGTATTCCCGGAGATGTTGGCAATTACTTTCGTGTCAAACTGCCGCAGGAAGGGCAGCTCCTCCGCAATGAAAACATCCACCCCGGGGTTTTCCAGCCCCACCGAGTTGAGGATGCCCATGGGGGTCTCGGCGATGCGGGGGGCGGGGTTGCCCGTGCGGGGGTGGAGGGTGAGGCCCTTGGCGCAGATGCCGCCCAGCTCCCCCAGGTCATAGAACCGGCTGTACTCCCGGCCGAAGCCGAAGGTACCCGAGGCCACCACCACCGGGTTTTTCAGCGTCACACCGGCCAGCTTGACGGACATATCAGGCATCCCAGTCCACCTCCTCCGCGTTGAACACCGGGCCGTCCTTGCACACGTGCCTGACGCTCCCGTCCTTCATGCCGCAGGAGCACACCAGGCACGCCCCCACGCCGCAGCCCATCCGTTCCTCCATGGACACCTGGCAGGGCACCCCAAATTCCGCCGCCGCCTTGGCCACGCTTTTCAGCATGGGCTTGGGCCCGCAGGCCAGGACGGCGGTGTAGCTCCGGTCCCGCTCCAAGATATCCCGGACCTGAGCGTCCACAAAGCCGTGACGGCCCAGCGTGCCGTCGTCGGTACAGATACAGGTCTGCTCACAGTGGTCCTGGAACCGGCTGGTGATGGCGGGAAAGGCCTTGGCCCCTGTGCGGAAGCCCAGCACCGCCGTCCGGGGCCATTGCAGGCATTCCCCGTACTGCATCAGCGGCGGGACGCCGATACCGCCCCCCACCAGGAGGTAGCGCCCCGGCTGAGCCGCGTCAAAGCCGTTGCCCAGGGGGCCCATCACATCCAGCTCGTCCCCAACCTTCCGCCGGGACAGCCATTCGGTGCCCTCCCCCCGGACCTCGAAGATCAGGGTGGCCAGGTCCTCCGGCTCGTCCGGCACGGCGCAGGCCACCGAAATGGGCCGGCGGAGCAGCTGACCGTCGCCGCATTTGATGTGCAGGAACTGCCCGCCCCGCAGGCCGCGCTTCTCCACCATTTTACCGACCTCCAACACCATCCAGAAGGTGACGGCGTCCAGCCGGGTCATTTCAACAATTCTGCACTTGCTCTCTATGTTCATGGGGGATCACCCTCCGCGTAAGTTTTGTTTGATGGCCCTGGGGTCAATAAACTTGGGGTTCATAAATTTCACCTGTCCGCACTGCTCGCACTGGAACACCGCCAGCTCCATGGCCCCGGCGATGATGTTGGGCCAATCGCCAGTAAAGAAACCCTGGCGGCCCAGCTGGAACTCGGATACGCTCACCGGCGTCATGGGCTGGCCGCAGCAGCTCATCAGCTTTCCCAGGCGTTCCTGCTCAGCGTTTATCTCGTCCAGCTCCTTCTGTTCCCGCTCCAGAAAGGCCCGGAGGAGCTCCGGCTCAACGGGACTGCCCTTCTCCAGCAGGTCCCGGCATCGCAGCGCCTGCGGCGCGTCCTGATACTTCTTCCGGCAGTCCTGACACACCGGCTGGCTGATGTTTCCGCACACAAGGCTGTCGTTGAACAGCCCCAATTTCTTGCCGCAAAACGCACATTGCTCCGCCATAGGTAAACTCCTTTCGCCGTTACACAATGGTCACGAACTGCTTGATGTCGTCCCGCATTTTGAGGGCGGTGTTCCGGGCGGCCTGGGCGAAGTCGCGGCCGTCGCCGCCGGTCTTCTGCCAGGCGCACATGATGCCCCGGGAGGAATTCACGATAGCCCCGTGGCCGTATTTGTCAAAGGCGAACTTCACATCCTCCGCCGTGCCCCCCTGGGCGCCGTAGCCGGGGACCAGGAAGAAGGTCTTTTCCAGCCGCTTGCGCAGGGCCCGGATGTCGGAGGGGTAGGTGGCCCCGGTGACCGCCCCGGCCATGGTGTAGCCGTATTTTCCCTCAGTCCCGGCGGCGATGCGCTCGTTGAGGTCGCCCATCACCTCATACACCTGCCGGTCCCCGGCGAGGATATCCTGGAGCTCCCCGGACCCCGGGTTGGAGGTTTTCACCAGCACAAAGACGCACTTGTCCTCGGCCCTGGCCGCCTCCAGGAAGGGCTTGATGGAGTCGGACCCCATGTAGCCGTTGAGGGTGACGCAGTCGGCGTCGAAGCTCTTGTACTGCTCCCCCTCAATCTTCGCCCCGGACAGCCAGCCCTCGGCGTAGGCGGAGGCGGTGGAGCCGATGTCCCCCCGCTTGATGTCGGCGATGACGAAGAGGCCCTTCTCCTTGGCGTATTTTATGGTGCGCTCCAGCACCTCCATCCCCTGCCAGCCCAGGTTCTCATAATAAGCCGCCTGGGGCTTTACCGCCGGGACAATGTCGCACAGGGCGTCGATCAGCCCTGTGTTGAACCGCCAGATGGCCTCCGCCGCCCCCTTGAGGCCCACGCCGTGCTCCTCAAAGGCGGCTGCGCGGATGTGCTCCGGCACATACTCAATGCGGGCGTCCAGCCCCGCCACGGTGGGATTCTTCATCGCCCGGATTTTATCCTGTAAAACGTCAAATGACATTTGTCTCATTCCCTTCCGAATTTATGCTCTCTTCTGTGTAGGGCGTGACCACCGGGCACGCCGTTTTTCAGGGTATGTAGGTCCTCCCGATACGGCGCGCCCCACAATCTGGCGTTATACCCCGTCCCGATAAATGACCTCGCCCTTGACGATGGTGTATTTCACCCGGCCCTTGACCCTGCGGCCAGCGAAGGGGGTGTTGCGGGCCTTGGAGGCGAAGAGGAGGGGGTCTACGGTCCACTCCTCGTCCGCGTCGAAGATAACCAGGTCGGCGGTAGCGCCCAAGGACATATGTCCTCGGGCCAGGCGGAGCAGATCGGCGGGGTTGGTGGACATCCGCTGAATGATAGCGGGAAGCTCCATTTTCCCGGTGTGGTACAGCTGCGTGAGGGTCACGGCCAGACCGGTCTCCAGGCCAATCATCCCGCTGGGGGCCCGGCTGAGGGGGCGGGACTTCTCGTCCACCGAATGGGGGGCGTGGTCGGTGGCGATCACGTCGATGGTACCGTCCTTCAAGCCGGCGATGATGCCCTGAACATCCTTCTGGGTGCGCAGGGGCGGGTTGACCCGGGCCATAGCCCCCATATTCAAAACCTCGTCCTCGGTGAGGGTGAAGTACTGGGGGCAGGTCTCGCAGGTGATGAGCACCCCCTTTTTCTTCATCCTGCGGATGATATCCACGCTCTTGGCGGTGGAGACATGGCAGATATGGACCCGCCCGCCGGTCTCCTCGGCCAGCATGGCGTCCCGCATGACCATAATCTCCTCGGCGATGGCGGGCCTGCCCTCCAGCCACAGCTGGCGGGAGACACTGCCCTCGTTCACCGCCCGCCCGGCCACCATGGAGGTGTCCTCGCAGTGGCACAGCACGGGCAGCTCCAGCTGCCGGGCCCGGATGAGGGTGTCCCGCATCAGGTTGGCGTTGTCCACGTTGCTCCCGTCGTCGGACAGGGCGACGGCCCCCGCCTGCTTCAGGGCCTCGGCGTCGGTGGGCTCCTCCCCCCGCAGGCCCCGGGAGAGAGCGGCGATGGGATACACCCCCACCCCGTTGGCCTCCTTGGCCCGGTTATAGACATAGGATACCAGCTCCGGGCAGTCGATGGCGGGGCTGGTGTTTGCCATGCAGGCCACCGAGGTGACGCCCCCCCGGGCGGCGGCGGCGCAGCCGGTGAGGATGTCCTCCTTATAGGTCAGGCCCGGGTCCCGGAGATGGACGTGCATATCCACCAGTCCCGGGGACACAAACAGCCCCGCAGCGTCAATCACCTGGTCCGCCTCACAGTCCAGCCCGTGCTCCATCAGACTGATCCGTCCGTTTTCCACCAGAACGTCCTGCATCAGGACCGTTCCCGTCACCGGATGGACCACTCTGCCGTTTAGAATCAAAAGTCTCATACGCTTCCTCCGGAAAGTTATTTATCTCCTCTTCTCTCCAACGCGCCGGCGGCGCCGGCGCATAGTCACCTTATATTAAATTATAGCGGAAGATGCAGGATTTAGCAACGTTTTTTTCGAATTTTCGGGGCAAGCTATCCGCAGCGGAGAGGAAGCTTCCTTCTCCGGGAAAAAGGAGGGAAAAATATGTGCGATAGCTCCTACAGCTGCCACGGGACCGGCGTGTTTCTCATGGGCGCGGTGGCCGGTATGGCCGCCGGCGCGGCCCTGAACGCCGCTATGACGCCGTCCTCCACCCGTCAGATCAAGCGGGCCGCTCACAAGGCCGCCAAGCGGGTCAACGAGGCCGTGGACCACCTGGCCGACGCCATGGATATGTAGACAGACACAGCGTCCCGACGGCATGACCGGCGGGACGCTGCTGTAATCTGTCAGTCAAGGGCGGGCGGCGGAAGGCCCCCGCTTCGGGCGAGCTGGATAAAATTTCGGGTGATCCGCCCGGTGAGCCCCCAGATGGCCCGTCCCTGCCAGGGGTAGACGGGGACGTTCTCATGTCCCAGCTGCCACTGGTAGTCCCGGGGGATACCGATGAGCTCATAGGGGAAGTCCTCCGCCGGGGCGGGGATCAGGTCGTATTCATAGACGATGGGCTCCGTCTCCAGCAGATGGGACAGGGGGACGAAAAACACCTGCTCCACCTCGGCGGGGCTGGGGCGCATATCCGCCAGGGCGGCGGCGTCCACCAGGCCCAGGACGGGCTGCATCAGGAAGCTGGCCCGGTGGGCGATGAAGTCCAGCCGGCCCAGCAGCTGGATTTTCTCCGGCGGAATGGACAGCTCCTCATAGGTCTCACGCAGGGCGCACTCCTCCGGGGTCTCCCCCGCCTCCATCCGGCCCCCGGGGAAGCAGACCTCCCCCGGCTGACGGCGCAGCATCCTGGCCCGGACCTCATAGAGCAGATGGAGCGCCCCGTCCCGCTCCACCAGCGGTACCAGCACCGCGTAGGTCCGGCGGGAATCCATCAGGCCGGGGGCGCGGGCCCACAGGGCACGCGCCAGGGCGTTCAGGTCAAAGCTCATAACAGCTCCGCCAGCCGCGCGTTCAGGGCGGCGTAGAACTGCCCCACGTGAAAGCCGTCCAGCAGGCGGTGGTTCAGCTCCAGGCTGAGGCTGAGTGTGGTCCGGCCGTCCCGCTCCTCCCAGCGGCCCCAGGAGACCCGGGGGATGGTGTCGGAGGGGTCCGCATTCCGCTCGTTGGTCAGGCCGGTGATGGGAAACCAGGGCAGGCAGGTGAAATAAACCTCCTGGTCCGCGTCCCAGTCCCCGGCGGTGATAAACTCGGTCTGTTGGGCGGACGCCTCCTTGGCCCGGGCGCAGAAGTCCGCCATATCCTCCCCGGCGGGGAGAGTCACAATGTGAAACAGCTCGCTGCCCGGCTTCAGGTCGGTGAAGCTGGGCACCAGCCGGTCGTGGCGGACGATGGTCCCGTTCCGGTCCCGGAGGCGGAAGGCCTCCACGTCGTCCATCGCCCGGGTGACCTGATAGACCATCGCGGGGTAGAAGGACAGCCGGCGCTCCTTCACATAGACCCGCAGGGCGGTCACGTCCACCGGGAAGGTGAGGGAGTAGAAGGGCTGGGACATGGGGGCGAAAAAGCGGTAATGCCCCTCTCTGGGCCAGGCTCCGCGGTCGATGATCTCCATGCTTACATCCTCTCCGGGGCGGTGACCCCAAGCAGGTTCAGGCCGTTGGCCAGCACGGCCCGGGCGGCGTCGGCCAGCTTGAGCCGGGCGGCCTGGAGGCAGGGGTCGTCCACCATACAGCGGCAGGCGTTGTAAAAGCGGTGGAAGTCGCCGGCCAGGGCGGTGAGATAGCGGTTGACGCGGCTGGGGTCGTAGTCCCGGGCGGCCAGATGGATCTCCTCGGGGTACTGGGCCAGGGATTTTATCAGGGCCAGCTCCTCGGGCTGGGTGAGGACGCGGGCGTCAATCTGCCCGGCGCCGCACATCTGAGCGCCGCTCTCCTTCATGCGGGCCAGCAGGGAGCAGATGCGGGCGTGGGCGTACTGGACATAGTACACCGGGTTCTCGCTGTCCTGACGGACAGCCAGGTCCAGGTCGAAGTCCAGGGGGCTGGAGAAGGCGCGGTTGTTGAAATAGTACCGGGCAGCGTCCACGCTGATCTCGTCCAGAAGGTCGTGGAGAGCGATGGCCTTGCCCGTCCGCTTGGACATGCGCACCGGCTTGCCGTCCTGGAGGAGGTTGACCAGCTGCATCAGCACAATCACCAGCCGGTGGGAGCCATCCAGGTCCAGAGCGTCCAGGGCGGCCTGGAGCCGGGCCACGTGGCCGTGGTGGTCGGCCCCCCAGATGTTGACGGCCTTATCAAAGCCCCGGACCTCCAGCTTGTTCCGGTGATAGGCGATGTCGGCGGCGAAGTAGGTGTAAAAGCCGTTGGCCCGGCGGAGCACGTCGTCCTTCAGGTCCAGCTTGTCCGCCTGCTCCGGAGTCTTGCCCTCGGCCATAAATTTCTTCTTCAGCAGCTCGGTGGTATTCAGCCACAGGGCTCCGTCCCTCTCATAGGTCCAGCCCTTCTCGGTGAGCAGATCCACCGTCTCAGCCACATAGCCGCTGTTGTGGAGGGAGGACTCCAGAAACCACTGGTCGTACTGGATGCCGTATTTTTTCAGGTCGGCCTCCATCTTGGGAATGTTGCGCTCCAGGCCGAACTGGGCGATGGCGAACAGCTCATCCTGCTCCGGCTCGTTGAGGCCGGCGTCGCCGTACGCCTCATAGTATGCCTGGGCCAGCTCCTTGATATCCTCCCCGTGGTAGCCGTCCTCAGGGAAGGGGACCGCCTCCTCCCCCAGAATGAGCTGCTTATAGCGCGCCAGGATGGACCGGGCGAACTTGTCAATCTGGTTGCCCGCGTCGTTGACGTAGAACTCCTTCCACACGTCCCAGCCGTCCCGGGCCAGGACGTTGGCCAGGGTGTCGCCCAGCACGCCTCCCCGGGCGTTGCCCATGTGCATGGGGCCGGTGGGGTTGGCGGAGACAAACTCCACCATCACCTTTTTGCCCGCCCCCTCGCTGCCGGAGCCGTAGGCGGGCCCCTCGGCCTCCACAGCGGACAGCACCTCGCCGTACCACTTGGGGCCCAGGGTGAAGTTTAAAAAGCCGGGACCGGCGATCTCCGCCTTGCTGAAATAGCTGCCCTCCAGCTCCAGGTGGTCCACAATGGCCTGGGCGATGGCCCGGGGGGCCATATGGAGGGCCTTGGCTCCAGCCATGGCAAAGGAGGAGGCGTAGTCCCCGTGGGAGGTGTCCTTGGGGATCTCAATGGTGGCCCTCACCGCCTCCCCCCCGGCGGGCAGGGCCCCCGAAGCGGCGGCGGCCTGATAGGCCGCCTGAGTCAGCGCGGCCACCTGCTCCCTGGCGGTCTGGATCATGTTTGTCATTTTATATCACCTTTTCTTTATAATAAAGCCGCTCAAGGCTCCCTCCCCGAGGGAGCTGTCAGCCGCAGGCCGACTGAGGGAGTTTCCCGCAGGACTCCCTCCGACACGGCTTCGCCGCGCCGCCTCCCTCTCAGAGGGAGGCTTTTCGATCAAGCAGGCGGATGATCCGCCCTTACTGCTTCAAGCTCCCCAAACCCTTCTCGGCCTCCTTCACGCTGATGCGGAAGACGTTCCGGCCGGCCAGGGCGTGGTCGATCTCAATAAAATAGTCCACCTCGATGTCGCCCCCCCGGTCGCTGAGCTCAGCCAGGAGATGCCGGGTATTCACGCCCACCGACATCGCGCCATAAGGTGTATTGTACACCGACAGGTGGCGGCGTCCCTCCTGGAACACCAGCTGGGAGTTGAACTCCCCCACCCGCATCAGGGTTACCTGCTCCCCGTCCACCTGGATGGTGGTCAGGGTGCCGTCCAGGCCGGTGAGCTCGCTCTCCTGGTAGGACAGGGTGTAGCCCGTCCCGTCCCGGGCCAGCCGGCCGGCGGTGACCAGCTCCACCGCGTCGGGCAGAGCGCCCTCATATTGCTGCATCCCCTTGATGGAGATGACCACTTCCTTTTCCATGGGGGACCCTCCATTCGCTGTGTCATTTTTTGGCTCCGGCGGCGGAATGGCCGGTAGTCGGAGGTATTATACACAGTTTGGGGGCGGCTGTAAAGGGGCAAGAGCATTGTATGTCATTTTGCCTGAAAAAACAAGGGATTTTGCCGTGTTTCTCCATTTGACAAATTGAAAATGGAGGCTATAATGCTATATGAACATTCGATTCCCGGAAAGGAGGCTCCCCCATGAATTTGGAATTGAGCAAAAAGCAGTTTCGCCGCCTGCTGGACCTGGCCTATATCGGAAACTGGATCTTAAATTCTACCCGGGGGAACGACCGGTTCGCCGACTATGACGAGGTGGAAAGCCTCCTCTTCGGCCGGGCCGCCGTGGAGGGCATGCCCCAGCTGGCCGAACTGTATCAGGGGGAGATCGTCCCCTCCCGGGCCTTCGTGGAGGGAGGCATTCACGAGGCCATCGTGGAGTATGAGAACAACGTCTTTTTCGAGATCCTGGCCGAGGACCTGGCCCGCCGCGACATGGACGACGCACCCATCGACGAGGACAACTACGCCGAGCTCACCAGCCGCATCGACGCCTATATCGCCGAGTTTGAGGAGCACGGCACCGACAATATCCTGGTGGACATCGAGGACTGACCGGGGCCCCGCAGAAACGCGGGGCTTTTTCCCGTTTTTGGGAACCTTTTCTTTTTGGATGCGTCTATAGGAGTAAGAGGCCATCTCTATTACAAAATAACAGGAAAAGGAGACAAACCACATGAAAAAGAAATTCTTTTCTCTTGCTCTGAGCGGCGTGCTGCTCTGCTCTGTGGCCGCTCCCGCCCTGGCGGCTGGGGACATGCTCATCTCCCCCGGGCCGGAGGCCGGGGATACGGAGCCCCTGACCCGCGCCGAACTGGTCAGCCTGCTCCACACCGCCGAGGGCGGCCCCGTGGTCAACTACCTGATGGACTACAGCGACGTGGACCAGTCCGCCCCCTATGGGGAGGCCGTCCGCTGGGCCGCCAGTGAGCAGCTTGTCAGCGGCTACGGCGACGGCTCCTTCGGCCCGGAAAACGCCGTCACCCGGGAGCAGATGGTGTCCATCCTCTGGCGCTGGGCGGGCAGTCCCATGCTGATGGACTACCCCGGCCTGGGCAATTACACCGACGCGGCGGACATCTCCCTCTACGCCCAGCCGGCCCTGGCCTGGGCCCACCAGAGGGGCCTGCTTCCTCAGGAGGGCACTCTAGGCCCCCATGATCCGGTGGCTCCGGAGGAGGCGGAGGCCATGCTTGCCGCCCTGCGGGAGGCCCAATGATCCAATACCGCGAGCTGTCCCCCGGCGAGCTGCGCCCGGAGCTCTTCGCCTCCTTTGTCCGCCGTCAGGTGGTCACCGAATGCTGGCGCAGGGAGGGGAGCGAATGGGTCATCCGGAGGGTCCCGTTTATTGACGACTGGTCGGCGGAGGACATTCAGGTTCTGGTCTCCTGCCTGAGCAACACCCTGGACACAGGGGGTCTGGTTCGGGCCGCCTTTCTCGACGGGGCGCTGAAGGGCTTCGTCTCGGTGGAGCCCGCCCTCTTCGGCGGCGAGCACCGGTATCTGGACCTGTCCAGCATCCATGTGTCCCAGGAACTGCGGGGCCGCGGTACCGGCAGGGCCCTCTTCTCCGCCGCCGCGGGCTGGGCCCGGGCCAGAGGGGCGAAAAAGCTGTATATTTCCGCCCACTCCGCCGTTGAGACCCAGGCCTTCTACCGTGGGCTGGGCTGTGTGGACGCCCAGCTCCCCGACCCCCGCCACATGGAGGCGGCGCCTTTTGACTGTCAGCTGGAATACACTCTCTAAATCGAGGAGGGACGGCCCGTTGGGCTGTCCCTCCGTTTGCTTGAATACGCCGCCGCCCTCAAAGGCTCCCTCAGCGAGGGCGCCTTTGGTATACAGCTCAAAAATTTTACGCGTCAGATGTAAAGAAAGATATTGCATTTCGCTTTACATATGATATAATAGAGTCAAGAAGAATCAGGGGGTGTCACACATGGCGGCGGTCATGGTCAACTTTCGCATCGACGAAGAGGTGAAAAAGAATATGGAGCAGGCCTGCAAGGAGATGGGGATGAGTATGACCGCCGCGTTTACCGTCTTTGCCACCAAGGTGGGAAAGGAAAAGCGCATCCCCTTTGAGATTACGGCGGCTCCCGCTCCGGTGAGCCCCGTCCGGCGGAGAAGCGGGGAGCTCCTGGAGGAGGCGGACGGGCTGGCCCCCCGTCAGGCCCGGCTGGAGGGGCTGTGCGGCCAGGTCCGGCAGTCGCTGACCGCCCTCCACACCGCGGTCCCCGCCTCTATCACGGGGTTGTCTATGGAGCACATCCGCCTTTTGTGTCAGGACGAGCTGAAGGACAAGGCGGCGGGGGTGTCCCGGGCCTGCAAGGACCTGTTTTCCCCCCGGAACGCCGGGGTGCTGGAGCGGAAGGACCTCACCATTCTGGACGAGTACGGGGACGGCCTGGCCTCCATCGCGGAGGAGCTGCGGGACCTGGAGGGCTCCCTGATTCCTGCCATGCGGGCCTGTCCGGCGGGGGAGGTCGGAGGCTTTGAGCCCTATGAGCGCCGGCTGGCCGAGGTGTCCCAGCGCCTGGACGGCCTGGCCCCCATCCTGGGGCGGTTTTGGGCCTCCGCCGCCTGCGGAACCGGCGCGCGGGCGGTGCGGACCCGCATCCGTCAGGCGGCGGCTCCGGTGGAGACCCCCTATGTGCGCACGGCGCTGGAGGGGCTGGACGCCCTGGTCCTCCGGCACCAGGGGGCGCTGGAGGGGAAAACCGCCTCCCGGCTGGAGGGCGAATACCTCAATGTGCTGGAGCGAACCCTGGAGGAGCTGGTCCAGGCGGAGCGGGAGGGGAGCGGCGCCGCCGAAAAGGCGGCCCTCTGCCTGCGGGCCGTCAACGTGCTGTCTCAGGTGATCTCCGACGCCGGACAGCTCCAGCGGGAGTGGAGCCAGCGGAGCCTGGAGGCCGAGGTGGAGGCCCTGGAGCGGCTGGCCGCCATGCGGGGAGACATCGGAGGTATGGGAGAGGCGTGAGGATATCCCAAGCCGGTACACAGACCCCGGCTTGTTTATATAAAACATACCCGTGTGTTTATTTTGAAAGGAGGAATCCAAATGCTTGACGCGATCATGCCCTTTATCCCTGTAATTGCCATCGTTTTAGTGGTACTCTTTATTCTCCTGCTGGGCTATGTCAAGGCTCCGCCCGACCAGGCGTACATCATCTCCGGCCTCAAGAAGGAGAGTAAGGTGCTCATCGGCCGGGCCGGCATCCGCGTGCCCTTCCTGGAGCGCATGGACCGGCTCTACCTGGGCCAGATGACGGTGGACATCAAAACCGAGCAGTCCGTCCCCACCAGCGACTTTATCAACGTCAACGTAGACGCCGTGGCCAAGGTCCGCATCTCCCCCCAGGCGGAGGGGATCAAGCTGGCGGCCAAGAACTTCCTGAACAAGCGGCCCGAGGACATCACCCGGGACCTTCAGGACTCCCTCCAGGGTAATATGCGCGAGATCATCGGCACGCTCTCCCTCAAGGAGATCAACACCGACCGGGATTCCTTCTCCGATCAGGTGATGCAGAAGGCCAGCAAGGACATGGATAAGCTGGGGATTGAGATCCTCTCCTGCAACATCCAGAACGTCACCGACGAGAACGGCCTCATCAAAGACCTGGGCGCTGACAACACCAGCCTCATCAAGAAGAACGCCGCCATCGCCAAGGCCCAGGCCGACCGCGATATCGCCATCGCCCAGGCGGAGGCGGAGCGGGAGTCCAACGAGGCCCGGGTCCAGGCGGACACCCAGATCGCTCAGAAGCAGACCGAGCTGGAGATCCGTCGGGCCGAGCTGAAAATCATGGCCGACGGCAAAAAGGCCGAGGCCGACGCCGCCTATGAAATCCAGAGCCAGGCGCAGCGCAAGAGCATCGAAACCGCCACCGTCAACGCGGAGATCGCCAAGACCCAGCGTCAGGCCGAGCTGAAGCAGGTGGAGGTCGAGGTCCAGAAGCAGAAGCTGGAGGCAGAAATTCGGGCTCAGGCCGACGCCGAGCGCTACCGCCAGCAGCAGGAGGCGGAGGCCGCCCTGTTCAAGCGCCAGAAGGACGCCGAGGCCGCCCGCTATGAGCAGGAGCAGAAGGCCCAGGCCGAAATGAAAATCGCCGAGGCTCAGAAATACACCAAGGAGCAGGAGGCCGAGGGTATCGCCGCCGTCGGTAAGGCGGAGGCGGAGGCCATCCGGGCCAAGGCCCTGGCTGAGGCCGAGGGTATCGACAAGAAGGCGGAGGCTATGAAGAAGTACGGTGAGGCCGCCGTCATCGAGATGGTCATGCAGGCCCTGCCCGAGATCGCCAAAAACGTGGCCGCGCCCCTGTCCAGGGTGGACAAGATCACCATGTACGGCGAGGGCAACAGCGCCAAGCTGCTGGAGGACATCGTCAGCGGCACCGCCCAGGTCACCGAGGGCATCTCCCAGAGCATGGGCATCGACGTGAAGGCCCTGGTAGCCGGGATGCTGGGCAGCAAGCTGGCCGGAGGCGAGGACAAAACCATCGTCATCCAAACGCCTCCCACCCCGCCCGCGGACCCCAAGAAGCCCTAATATAACAGACGCGGCGGACCACCTCGGTCCGCCGCGTTTTTATTTGGGGGCGTTCAGCCTTCCCCCATGGGCCCGATCTCTGCCTGGTCGCCCTTCAGCGTCCCCAGCGCCGTCCAGCTCTTGTTGGCCTGGGCGGCAAGGCGGTCGTATTCCGCCCGGTATTCCGGACTGACGTCCCAGCTGGTGAAGAAGCTTTTGGTCTCCGTAAAGAGGGCCACATTGTACAGCTGTTCCCCCAGCCGGGAGAGGAGCAGACGGCAGGCCTCGTCCTCACGGCCCAGCCCCCACAGGGCCTGGGCCCGGTAGAGCAGCTCCTGGGTGCTCAGGGGCTCCAGGGGGCCGGTCTCCTCCAGAATCCGGTCCAGACGGCCCAGGCCGTAGCAGGCCTGGAGATAGAGCTCCCGGGCCTCCCCGGAGGCCCCGAAGGGGCCCCGCTCATAGCGGGCGGAGGCGTCCTCCCAGTCCCCGGCCCGGCAGGCGTAGACCAGGCCCTTATACTGCATCTGCCCATAGAGCATCCCGGCGCACAGCACCGCCGCCCCCAGAAGGGCAGCTCGGGGGACCAGCCTCCGGTCCCTCCTCTCCTGTCCCTCCCCCGCGAAGAGGAGGGCCAGCAGGAGCAGGTCGATGGGAAGAAACTGCAGGGTGAAGTCCAGGAGGCTGTGCCCCGCCAGCAGGAGGCAGGCCAACGACTCCGCCCGGCTCCGTCCCCCCCGCTTCCAGCCCAGGACCAGCACCGCCGCCGCCAGCGCCGCCGCCAGCACCCCCGCGTCCACCCCCATCTGCACCGGACCGCTGTGGATCAGGGTGCTGGAGTACTGCGCGGACTGGAACAGGGGGCAGTACCGGGACCAGTTCCCCGCCCCCACCCCTAGGAGGGGATTGCGGGCGACGGCCCCCAGGCCGTCTATGATCTGGACCAGCCGCTCCACAAAGGTCAGCGCGCCGCGCCAGCGGCTGGCCGCAATGACCGCCGCCCCCGCTCCGCCGGCGGCCAGACCCAGCCAGTGGAGCTTCCACCCCAGGGCGGCGGGGATCAGCCTGTCCTGATACCAGCTCAGCCCGTACAGCAGCGCCAGCCCCAGCAGGCAGAGCCAGCCCCTTCCGAGGAAGAAGGCCCCGGCCAGCAGGACAGCGGCGGCGTGGGTCAACACAAGCTCCCCCCACAGCGCCCGCCGCCGCCAGAGGCGGACCAGCTGGAGTATTCCGTAGAGGGCCAGCGCCCCCATGGACCGGGTGAGAAGGAGGGCCGTCACACAGGGCAGAGCCGCCCGCCGGACCCGGACCTCCTCCCGGTCCTGGGCCAGCAGGGCGGCGGCGGCGAACCAGCTGCCCGCCGCGTTGGCGTATTGAAAGGTGAATTGCAGCCGCCGGGCGGACACCGCCCCCGTCAGCGGTACCACGCCGCAGAAGGCCAAAATGGCTATCCCTGCGAAGAGCCCGCTGGCCAGCGCCACCCAGTCCAGCAGACGGCCCTTCTCCCTCTGGGACAGGGAGAGATACAGGTACAGAAAGGCCCCGCAGCAGGCCGGGAGGCAGGCCTGAGCCAGGGAGGAGGCGCTGTACCCCCGGGCCAGGGAGGCCAGCAGATACAGCAGCGCCAGGGCCCATAGGGCCCGCTCCCCCCGCTCCAGCGCCCGCCCCTTTCTCAGAGCCCCCGCCCCCGCCAGGGCGGCCCCGGGAATGAGAAAGGCGGTGGGGTAAAAGCCGCCCTGAATCAGGACGGGGAGCAAAATGGCCGCGGCCAGACCGTATACCATGTCGCGGGCCTCCTTTCACAGATAGAACTCTGCCCGCCGCTCCCTTGACCGGGAGCGGCGGGCTTGTGTCTGGCTCAGGGCTCAGCCCTCGGTGTTGATGAACATGCCCTCCTCGGCGGACCAGCCCACGTCGAAGCCCAGGGCGGCGCCCAGGTCGCGGAGCTTGAAGTAGTTGCTGCCATCAATCTTATAGACGGTGACGTTCTCCGCCTTGGAGCCGTTGACAAGGATGGTGTCGTTGCTGACGGCGGCCGTCTGGTTCGCGGCGGCCGGGCCTGCCAGCTCACCGCCTGCCAGCTCATAGGGCTGTCCGGTGGTGGCGGTCACCGAGCTGGAGGCGGCGTCATAGCCCACGGCGAACTGCTTGCTGGTACCGTTGAGGACGGCGGCCAGGTCGCGGATCTTGAAGTAGTTGCTGTCGCCGATTTTGTAAACGGTCGCGTCCTTGATCTCTCCATTCACCTTGAGGGTGTCGTTGGTGGGCATGGCCTCGGCGGTCGCGGGGGTCACGGGGACCTCGGGGGCGGAGCCCACCTTCAGAATGGAGACCTTGGTGCCCTCGGCGTTGGAGGCCCAGACCAAGCCGTCAGGGGAGACGTCGGAGAGGACCTTATAGGCCCCGAAGGGAATCACCACGCCGCCTTTTTTATCCAGAAGCGCGGCGTTGTTCTGCTCGTCATAGACCAGCACATAGCCGTTGTGGAAGCCGCCGACTCTATCATACTGAGTGGGGATGACCACCTCGCCGCTCAGGTTGACGAAGCCGTTTTGATAGGTTCCAGGGTCGTAGATGGCAACCAGACCGTCCTTGATGCTCTCTTTGTAGCTGCCGCTGATTTTGTAATTCTTGCCCGCGCCGGAGAGGATCACCGCCCCGTTGGCGTCAACCACCTGCCACTCATCGTTGGCCCAGTTGAAGGAATAGCCGTTCATGCCATAGCGCTCATAGGTGTCCTCTGTGACCAGGCTGGTCTCCTTCGTATTGAGGTTCAGCAGATAATAGCCATAGGTATTCTGATTCCACTGGCCCGCCTTGGCGACTCCGCTGTCATCCGGGCGGTAGATCCAGTCGAAGTTGAAGTCTACCACGGTCCGGCCCGTCTTGTCGATCACGCCGTACATACAGCTGGCGTTGGGGACCGAGATGTAATCCTTACCGATATACAGGGGGTATTCCTCCCCGTGGTATTTGCCGGGGATACCCTCCAGGTTGTTTCCGGTAAAGCGGACAAACTGATAAACCTTCTCCGTTACGGAGTAGATTGCGGCTGTGTCGCCATAGGCGGCCATGTCCGTACCGAAGGAGATGCCCACCGGGGCGTTCATCTGGGGCTCGAACAGGACCTGATAGGCGTCCGCGGCGGCGGCGCTCAGCACCGACGCGGGGACCAGGGACAGCGTCATCACCGCCGCCAGGACCAGGGAGATGCGTTTTTTCATTTGCTTCATCGGGTATGCCTCCTAAATTTAACAGTAACGCAAGCTTAGCACAGTCCAGAGGGCTTGTCAACCCGGACGCGCGCGAATGGCTATGGCTGGTAGGACGCCCCGGCGGGGTAGAAGAAATTCACCCGCCTCTCCGACAGGCGGACGGTGAACGCCGTGTCCCGCAGGACCTCCCCGTCCACCACCACCGTGATGGGTTCGCTGGCGGAGAAGGACGCCCGGTCCCCGTGATAGTCCAGGATCAGCTCCGGGTACTGCTTGTACAGCCCCTTGGCGTATTTCCCCACCAGGCGCAGGAAGGTCAGCAGGCTGATTCTACGCACCAGGAGCATGTCCAGCACCCCGTCGTCGGGCATGGCCTCCCCCACGGGCATGAAGCCTCCGCCATAGTGCCGTCCGTTGCAGATGCAGAGCAGAGAGGCGGGGCTGTCCTTCCACTGCGTCTCGCCCATATGTACCGTGATGGGCCGGGCGATGCCCTTGAAAAATATGTTTTCGATCAGGGACAGAATGTAGGCCCCGATGCCGGAGACAAACCACCAGTCCTTGTAGCGGTGGACGTCGGCGGCAATGCGGGCGTCCACCCCGGCGCACACCACGTCTATGCCCAGGTGGCCGTTGCAGTCCATCAGGTCGAATTGGGCCTCCGGACCAACGGCCAGGGCCTCCAGGTCATAGAAGAGGGTCCGGTAGTCCGGGCCGAAAATTTTGAGGAAATCGTTCCCCGTCCCCTTGGGGACATTGGTGACGGCCACATGGTCCAGCCCCGCCGCCCCGTTGACCACCTCGTTGAGCGTGCCGTCTCCGCCGCAGGCGTAGACCCGCAGGGGCTCCCCCGTCCGGGCCGCCTCCTCGGTGAGCCGCCGGGCGTCCCCCTCCCTCTGGGTGTAGGCCACCTCATGGGGAAAGGACAGCTTGTCCAACAGCCGCTCCAGCTGGGCCGTGGTCCCCCGCTTTCCGGCGGCGGGGTTGATGATGAATAAATGGCGCATATCGTCCTCGCAAACTCCACTCCGCTCCATCCGCCTTCCGGCGGAAATCCGCTCCATTTCGTTGCTCGTCCTCTCCAAAACGGACCCGCTGCGCTCCGTTTTGGGGGCAGCCTTCAGCCACCTTTACAGCAGCTCCTCACAAATACATAAACAAATCACATTTCAGCATCCCGTTGTACAGCTTGCGCTTCTTGTCCGCCCTTTTGCCAAAAGTGCGCTCGAACTCGGTGTGGGAGGACAGCAGGTAGAGCTTCCACCCCTCGGGGAGCTTGTTCCAGGCCTTTCCGAAGGCCCGGTACAGATCCTCGGCCTCTCTGCGCTCCATCACCCGCTCGCCGTAGGGCGGGTTGGTGACCACCCGGCCATAGAGCCCGCCCCAGTGGAAGCGGGTGGCGTCGTCCACATCGAAGCGGACGATATCCTCCACCTCGGCCAGATGGGCGTTGTGCCTCGCCAGGGACACGGCCTCGGGGTCGATGTCCCCGCCCCAGATCTCATAACCGCCGTCAAATTCCTTGTCCATGGCCTCATCGGCGGCGGACATCCAGTGCTTTTTTTCCAGCCAGGCCCACCGTTGGGCGGGGAAGGACCGGCTCAGGCCGGGGGCCCGGTTTTTGGCGATGAGGGCGGCTTCGATGGGGATGGTGCCCGAGCCGCAGAAGGGGTCGCACAGGGGGTCCCGGCCCTTGTACCGAGACAGGAGGACCAGCCCCGCCGCCAGGGTCTCCCGCAGGGGGGCGGCCACCCCCTGGGCCCGGTAGCCCCGCTTGTGGAGGCCGGGGCCGGAGGTGTCCAGCATCAGCGCCGCCTCGTCCCCCATGATGGCAAACTGCACCTGATGCAGCGCCCCCGTCTCGGGAAGGGTGTTCAGGCCGTATTCGGCCCCCAGCCGGGCGGCGATGGCCTTTTTCACAATGGACTGGCAGGCGGGTACCGACCGCAGGGCGGAGTTGAGGCTGTGTCCCTTCACCGGAAACTGTCCGTCCCGGGGGATAAAGCGCTCCCAGGGCAGAGCCCTGGTTCCCTCGAAGAGGGCGTCGAAGTCCCGGGCCGGGAAGGTCCCCAGCAGGAGAAGCACCCGCTCCCCGGTGCGCAGGTTCAGATTCAGCCGGGGCAGGTCGGCCTCCGTCCCGGTACACAGCACCCGGCCGTTCTCCGCCCTCACCTCCGGCAGACCCAGGTGCCGGGCCTCGCCGGCGCAGATGCCCTCCAGCCCGAAGAGGGTGGGGATGGAAAATCGTAATTCTGACATGGGATCCCTCGTTTCTTATGTAGGGGCAGCCTGTGGCCGCCCGCTGTCAGGGTTTGGTTCCGCACGGACGGCCACAGGCCGCCCCTACAGCTCCATCGGCGGGTAGTATTCCACATGACTGACCCGCTCCAGACCCACCTGTTGGGCTCGGAGGGCGTATTCGGCCACGTCGCCGGTGGTATAGACGGCCAGCGGACCGGGGGACTGTCGGGGATTGCCCAAACCCTCGCCGTTCAGGCGGGCCCTCAGCGCCTGGGCCATCTCCTCCGCCGGGTCGATGAGGGGCAGGCCGGGGTACAGCCTCCGGATGCGGTCCGACACCAGGGGGTAGTGGGTGCAGCCCAGGACACAGCAGTCCACCCGGTCCTCCAGAACCATGTGGTCCAGCTCCAGGCGGAGGTTTTCCTCCACCTGAGCCATGCCCTCCGGGTCCCCCAGGCTGTGCTCCACCAGCCGGGCCAGGTCGGGACAGCCGCAGCTGAGCACCACCAGCTTCCGGGGGCTCAGGGCCTGTATGCTCCGGGGGTAGACGCGGGAATTGTGGGTAAAGACGGTGGAGATCACCCCCACCTTGTCCGCCTCCAGCCGGGCCGCCGCCTCCGCGCCCGCCTGGACGGCGCTGAACACCGGGCAGGAGACCTCGCCCCCGCAGCGGTCCAGGACGCAGGAGATGGTGTTGCAGGCCACCAGGAGGGCCTTCACCCCCCGGTCCTCCATAAACCGGAACATATACCGGGCCATCTCCACAATGGCCTGTTGAGTGTGGTTGCCGTAGGGGATGTGGGCCCCGTCCCCGAAGTAGAGCAGCTCCTCCCGGGGCAGCAGCCGCTGCACCTGCCTCACCACGCTGAACCCCCCTATGCCGGAGTCCAGAATACCGATGGGACTGTGTTGATCTGACATGAAATGCCTCCAAACATGGGCGTGTCGGGGCGGGTATCCCCCGCCTCTACCGAGCATATGCCCGTAAGCCCCCTCTTAGGACACCCTGGTCACCGCCCCGGTGACCGTGTCCAGCTGATAGGCCCCGGTGTCGGTGGTGACCCGCCAGACCGGGGTGAGGGCGGTGGGTCCGGAGAGGGAGGCGGCGGTGATATAGCCCGGCTCAATGGCGTCGATGCGGTTGCACACGTCCCCCAGGGCGCTGACGCCGTTGAGAAAGCTGATCAGGGCGGTGCTCACCGTGATGGTAGTCCGGGCGGGGTCCTCCTGGGGCTTGCCCACCATCTGCCGGCCCGCGGTGATGGCGGACAGGCCGCCGTCCTCACAGACCAGAGTCACCTGCTGGGTGAACAGGGGCCGGCCGGCCAGGGTCTGGCGGAAGGTCAGCTCCTGGCCGCTCTCCGCCAAAATATCCCCCTCCAGGCCCATCCGGGCCATCAGGTCCAGACAGCCCTCCCGCCGGTCCTCCCCCAGGGGGAAGGCGTCGGGCTCCAGCTGGGCGGAGATGGCGCCGTCGCTGTGGAACTGGACGGAGCCCTTTTCGTTATAATAGCGGTACACCTCGCCGCCCCGGGCCTCGGCGGTCACCGGACTGCCCAGGAGGGCGGCGGCGGCCCGCTGTTCCCCTTCCAGGTCCCGCTCCAAGCGCTGGGGGGGCAGGTCCATGGCCTGGGGGACGGCGTCCTCCGTCACCTGGACCCCCCGGCCCTGGAGGAAGCGCAGGGCTTCCGCCCGGGCCTCGCCGGCGATGCGGCGGCTCTGAAGGGCGGGGCCCGCCACCAGGATAAGCAAAAAGAGGTTGGCCGCGGCCAGAATGACCAGAATGACATTTTTCAGCTTTGTCCAGGGCATCCCTCATTCCCCCTCTCTGGCCGACCAGCTGGCGGTCAGGGTGTCACCGCCGCTGTCGGTGTAGGTGAGCAGAAGCTCCTCCCCCTCCAGGCCCCGGGCCAGAAGGGCGGCGGCGGCCTGACGGGGGGGCAGGGTCAGGGAGGCGGAGCCGTTGGCGGTATAGCCCCGCAGATGAATGGAGAACTGCACCACCTGGCCTCCGCTTACCAGGAAGCGGGCGGCGTACCCCCGGTCCAGCAGGACGGGCACGCCGTCGAGGCTGTAGCCGAAGTCGATCTCCAGCCCCTCGGGCCGCTCCTGGACGGACATGAGATACAGCCGGGCCTCCCCACACCGGGGGCTGATGGCGGACAGGGCAATCCGGCGGCAGGTCTCCACGCTGTCGAAGAGGGGCCCGGACCTCCCCAGGCTGGGAACGGGAAACAGGCCTCCCCCGGCCTTCCCCTCATAGAGGTACTGGGCCGTCCCCCCGTCGGACAGGCGGACGCTGTCGTCTCCGCTGCGGGCCACCTGCTCGTCGGTGAAGTAGAAGCTGGTGGAGTTGAGGGAGAAGCCCAGGTCCCGCACCAGGGACTCCAGGGCGGTCTGACCGGCGCTCATGGGGTTGGCGGCGGTGTAGACCGCCGGGGACGGGGCCTCGGGCAGCAGCAGGGTGTCCGGGTCCAGCCCGGCGTAGTCCTCCCGCTCAAAGGCGTAAAAGGCCCCGTTTCCCGTCAGGCCGGACAGGGCCTGACTGAGGGAATAGGGGTCGGCCACATGGGAGCGGCAGCGGTAAAACCGCCCGTCCCCCTCGTCCCGGTAGTAGACGTCCAGGCCGTCCTCCCAGGCAGACAGGGCCATCAGGCGGACCGAGGCGGTGAGCCCGGTCTCCTCCCCGGACAGCCAGCCCGCCAGGACGGGCAGGGGTACCTGACCCTGGAAGTCCAGATAGACCCCCAGGCGCTCGGTGAGCGCCCGCTCCCACTCCGACCGGCCCACTTCCTCCGGCTCCCCGGCGCTGGACAGGGCCTCCAGCAGGGGACCGGCCACCAGTTCAAACAGCTCCTGACAGGCCGCATGGTCATAGCGGATGCCCCGGCGGGCCCCCTCGGTCCCCTCGGGCAGGCTGAGGCCGTCCGGCGCGCCGAACAGGTTGACCGCCATAGCCATAGGCACCCCTCCGGGGCCGTGCTCCTCCCCCTGGCTCTGGCCGGGCTGGACCTGGGGTCCCTCCTCCCGCAGAAGCCCCCACATGGGGGCGGCCAGCGGGGTCTGGGCCGCCAGCCACAGGGCGGAGCAGCTGAGCAGGACGATGAGTATGGTCTTGACCCCCTCGACGATCCTGCGAATTTTTGAATTATCCATGCTCTGGTCCCTCGATATACAGATCCAGCCGGACGGCCAGTCCCGGCCCGTCCTTGTCCAGGATAGCCAGGCGGCCCCGGTGGCGGTCTACGATCTCCTTGGCGATGGACAGGCCCAGGCCGGTCCCCCCCGACTGGCGGGACCGGGCTTTGTCCACCCGGTAGAACCGCTCAAAGATACGGGGGCGGTCCTCCTCGGGGATGCCGATGCCGTCGTCGTCCACCACCATCCAGACCCGGTTCCGCTCCCGGCCGGCCCGGATGGCGATATTCCCCCCGTCGGGGGTGTATTTGATGGAGTTGGACACGATGTTCATCATCACCTGGATGACCCGCTCCCGGTCGGCCAGCACCTGGGGCAGTCCGGGCTCCAGGTCCAGGGTGAGGGTGTGGTCGTGCTTCTGGGCGTCCATATAGACGGCGTTGTAGATGTCCTTCACCGCCCCGGCGAAGGGGAAGAGGCTCAGCTTCAGCGCGTCCCGGTCGGAGTCGAAGCGGGACAGGGTGAGCAGGTCCTGGACGATATGGGTCATCCGGTCGCTCTCGTTGAGGATGACCCCCAAGAATTTCTTTTCCATCTCCGGGGGCATCTCCCCGGCGTTCTCGGTGAGGGTCTCGGCGTAGGAGCGGATGTTGGTCAGGGGGGTGCGCAGTTCGTGGGAGACGTTGGCTACGAACTCCCGGCGCATCTCCTCGTTTTTCCGCTGCTCGGTAACGTCGTGGAGGACCACCAGGGCGCCGCCCCCCGCCCGTCCCCGGTCGAAGGGGGCCATCAGCAGCTGGAGGTACCGCTCCCGGACCTGCCGCTCCTCCTCCAGGTGGTCCTCGGCCTCCAGCACCTGGGCCAGGGAGGCCCCCCCGGCAAAGAGGGACTCATAGGTGCTGTCCGGCCCGATGGCCTGGCGCAGCATCCGGGCGGCGGCGGGGTTGGAGTGGATCACCCGCCCCTCCCGGGAGAAGGCCACAACTCCGTCTGTCATGTGGAGGAAGAGGGTGTCCAGCTTGTTGCGCTCATTCTCCACCTGGCGCAGGGTGTCCTGAAGCTGTCCGGCCATGTCGTTGAAGGTGTCGGTGAGCACGCCGATCTCGTCCTGTGACAGCACCTCAATCTTTCGGGAAAAATCTCCCTCCGCCACCCGCATGGCCCCCTCGGTCAGCTTCTGGATGGGGGTGACCATGGTCTTGGACAGCAGGAAGGACAGCAGAATGGAGATGACCAGGCCGAAGACCAGCGCCTCGATAATCAATACCAGCATCTGGTCGGTGAGGTCATTGGCGGTGGCCTTGTTGTCCAGGATATAGATTACATACCCCTCGCCCCCCCGGTGGATGGGGATGGCCACGTCCATATAGTCCAGGGCCAGGTTGCTCTCGTCCCCGGCCTCGTTGGTCTCCAGGCCGGTGCTCAGGGCAAAGACCAGGTTTTCGGTGTACTCCAGCTTCTCGTTTTCCCCGTCGGGGGAGATGAGGCACACGCCGCCGCTGTCCAGAATGTACAGCTTCCGGTTGCGGTTGTCCACCCCCAGCTCACCGGCGTAGGCGTCCAGCACCAGGGACAGCCGCTCCGCCCCGTTCTCCTCCTCCTCCGAGGGAGTGGTCAGGTCGTGGTAGAGCAGAGGGTCCTGAAAGACATCAGCCATCTGGCCGTAAAAGTCCTCCTGATAAAAGGCCGTCACCGAGTTAATGAGGAACGCCCCCACCACCATCATCAGCGACAGGATCAGCAGTACCAGGATCATTACCAGCTTCATATGCAGACTGCGCAGCATTGGCGGGACCTCCTCTCAGCTATCTTCTTACGTCTAAAAAGGCTCCCTCTCCGAGGGAGCTGTCGCCGCCGCAGGCGGTGACTGAGGGAGTCCTCTCGAAGGCCGCTGCCCTCTGGGGACTCCTTCCGTCACGGCTTCGCCGTGCCACCTCCCTCAGAGAGGGAGGCCTTGCCGCCTGCGGGCGGGACGGGGGCTCTCCGTAGGGCGGGACGACTCGGCCCGCCGTCCACGGAGAGCAGGGTGCCCTCGGGGGACGGCGCGCCGAGGTCGTCGCGCCCTACATCCTACGTCCCCGCCGCAGCGGGCCAGCCTCCTTTTGAAAGGAGGTGCCCCAGTTCGCAAACTGGGGCGGAGGATTGATTTCGCCGCAGGCGAAATGTGCGAAGCAAACGAGGGTTGTGCAAATCTTGTTTACTTCGTATGTTTTGCTTCGCAAAACGCAATCCTCAGTCAGCTCCGCTGACAGCTCCTTTCAAAAGGAGCCAGGCCGCCTGCGGGCGGGACGGGGGTTATTGGCGCTCTCTCACGTCTGAGCGCCCGACCAGGTAATCCAGGCTGACGTCGAAAAAATCAGCAATGGCAATCAGGCCGGGGAACTCTGGATATCTGGTCGCATATTCATAAGCCTGGTAGGAACTCAGCGCTAGACCGAACTGTTTTGCCATCTCACGCTGTTTCAGCCCTCGTTCAATACGAAGCGCCTTGATACGTTCACAAAACTTTGCCATAATTTTACCTCCAGGGCCTTGACAGCTACTTAAAGAAAGCATATACTATTACTTGCTTAAAGAAATATAAATGAGGTGACTCCAAAATGCAAGAGCTTCTTACCGAACTGCTTTGGAAAAACGTTGAGATAGACGAGGCGGCGGACCGTCTGCGGAAGACCCTGCCTGGATTTTCCGAGGCCGAGCACGCATACAGCGACCTGGCGAAGCAGGTCCGGGCCGCCGCCGGGCCTGAGCTGTACGACCAATATTTCACCCAGCTCATGCGCTACAGCGAATATGAGGTCCAGTCCTATTACTCCCTGGGCCTCGGCCTGCGCGGGGAGATGGCCCGGGCGCTTGGTCTGTAGGGGCGGATATCATCCGCCCGCAGGAAACGGACGCACCGCAGGCGGGCGGATGATATCTGCCCCTACACACGGTGTCTCCCGTCACTCCCCGAAATAATACCCCATCCCCCGCTTGGTCTTGATGAACACGGGGGCCCCCGGGTCGTCCTCGATTTTCTCCCGCAGGCGGCGGACGGCCACGTCCACCGCCCGGACGTCGCCCACATAGCCCTCGTAATTCCACACGTGCTCCATCAGAGCCTCCCGGGAGAACACCTTCCCCGGCCGGGCGGCCAGGAAGCGGATCAGGTCGTACTCCCGCTGGGTCAGGTCCAGGGGCGCGCCGTCCTTGAACACGGCGGCCCGGTCCTCGTCCACCCGCAGGCGCTCGCCCAGAGTCAGCCCCGGGGCGGGCTGGGCCGGGGGGATGGGGGCGGTCATTGCCATCCGGCGGATGTTGGCCTTCACCCGGGCGACTAGTTCCCGGTTTTTAAAGGGCTTGATGATATAGTCGTCCGCCCCCAGCTCCAGGCCCCGGACCTTGTCGTCCTCCTCCTCCCGGGCGGTGAGCATGACGATGGGCACCATGGACCCCGCCGCCCGGATTTTTTCGCAGACCTCAAAGCCGTCCATTTTGGGCAGCATCAGGTCCAGCAGAACCAGGTCCGGGTTCTGCTCCAGGGCCAGCTGAAGGCCGGTGGGGCCGTCCAGGGCCTCCAGGGTGTCGTAGCCCTCCTTGGTCAGAATATAGGACAGAATGTCCACAATGCTCTGCTCGTCCTCTACAATTAAGACGGTCTTTCCCATTGCGCGATCTCCTTTTTCAGTCTTACAGGCCCAGCAGGACCTTTACCTTCAGCGTGGCGGACACCGTTTTGCCGTCGGTGATGGTTCCGTCCATCACCTGCCCGACCAGCTGGTCAAAGGGCATGGTCACCACGTCCAGAAATTCGTCCTCGTCCAGGTGCTGTCCCTTCCGGGTCAGGTCCTGAGCCAGATACATATGAAGGGCCTCCGTGCAGAAACCGGGGGAGGCCAGGGTGTAGCCCAGATAGGTCCATTTCGCCGCCTCCAGGCCGGTCTCCTCGCTCAGCTCCCGCTGAGCCCCCAGCAGGGCGTCCTCCTCCGACCCGTGGTCCAGCTTGCCCGCGGGCAGCTCCAAAAGCAGCTCCTGGATCGGATAGCGGAACTGCTTGACCAGATATACGGTGTTGTCCCCGTCCAGGGCCAGCACCGCCACCCCGCCGGGATGGTAGACCACCTCCCGGGCCGCCAGACTGCCGTTGGGCAGCCGCGCCTGGTCCAGGGTCACCTTGATGATCTTGCCCTCGAAAATCGTCTCACTGCTTACCATCCGCTCTGTCAGGTCCATAACGCGCTCCTCCTTGAGAATTTTGGGCTCAGTTACAGTTAGTATATCACAAATACCCAACCCGGTAAAGCTTGATTTTTCCAAAAAAATGACGCCCCCTCTGAGGAAGGCGTCATTTTTTATGAGCTCAGCCGGTAAGACTCCCTTGAGGAGGGAGGCGCTTATCCCACCGGAACCAGCCCGTCCAAGGGGATATCCACGCTCCCGTCCTCGATTTTCAGCGTGAGGGTCCCGCCCTGGAGCCGCTCCACGCTGGCGGCTTCGGCTAACCGGAAGGGGTAGTATTGCTGTTTCAGGTTTGCCAAATTGGCGGAACCGCCAATACATTCCAGCGGAATTTCATTCCCGTCCCGGTCAGTGAGAATCGTTCGGTCAATGGCCGGCTCATATCCGTTGGCCGCGGCAAAGTGTTCGCCGTCCAGAGCGAAAAACCAGCGCATGGACGTCTTCGCATCCGCGCCCGTCAGGTCGCTCTCCCGCTCCAGGGTAACCATCAGGGTAACCGGGGAGAGGTAGACCTCCTTCAGCCGGATCGCCGAACCGTCCAGCTCGCCCACGTTCTGGTCGAACTTCTGGGTATAGCCCATGTCCTTCTGGGGCAGGGGGACCTCCAAGGACCAGTTTCCGGCATACAGAAGATCGACCGCCCCCGTGTACCGTTCAACCATCCATGGGTCCTCCGCCGCTATGCGGAACGAAGCGATATCCAGTTCTCCCTTCAGTCCCTCCGGTACCGTCAGATGAAACAGCAATGACAGGTGGTTGTCCTTCGGGTTTCCATCATCCAGAAGCCGCCAACGGCAGGTGTAGGCATAGCCGTCCGCAATTTCTCCGCCTACCGGCATTCCATCCGAGTTAAAAAACAGCACACCCTCATCGTCGAGCGAGAACCCGGCGAAGGAGCGCTCCGTCCCTTCTGCGTCCAGCACCGTCCCCTCGGGGGCGGTGAAGTCGCCCAGCACCGTGATATTGTACCGGTCCCGCAGCACCTGGGTGATATGGAGCACGGCTCCGTTGTCCTCGGTGGAGACATCCACCGCCATAGCGCCGGGCAGAAGCAGCTCTTCCACCTGCGTTCCGCCGCCGAAGTAGTCCAGCAGCCGCTGGTCGATGCCCGTCACCACGGCGGCGGCGCAGGAGATGACCATCAGGGCGGCGGCGACGCCGATCACAGTCAGCTTTTTCAATTTTTTCATCGGTCTGTCCTTCCTTTCCGTCTGGAGAAGGCGGTCCAGCACGGCCTGTTCCTGGTCCGCTGTGGGAGCCAGCCGGTCAAACATACGGTTCAAGTCACGGGGTTCCATAGCCTTCCGCCTCCAATCGCAATTTTAGCTTTTTCCGCGCCTGGACCAGCCGGGAGCGCACCGTGGAGGGATTTTCCTTCAGAAGACCGGCGATCTCATCGGTGGTGTAGCCCTGGTAGTAGTGGAGGAACAGCACCAGCCGGTGCTTCTCCGGCAGAGCGGCCACCTGCTCCCAGACCAGGCCGTCCGACGGCTCCTCCCAGGTCAGGGTCTCCAGGGCGGAAGCGTCCTCCCGGCACCTGCGCCACCAGTGCTTCAGCTGGTCCCGGCACTCGTTCCGGGCGGTGACGATGAGCCAGGCCCGCTCATGCTCCGGATCATGAAAGGCCTCGCCCCGCTCCATCACCTTGTGAAAGACAGTCTGGGCGGCGTCCTCGGCGTCGGGCACGTTTTTCATCAGCACCAGGCAGATTTGATACACCAGCTTGAAATTCCGCCGGTAAATTGTTTCGATTTCCTCCCGGCTGTATGAGGCCATCCGTCTCCGCCTCCTTTCTGTCCCTTCTGTCTGTTACACGATTGGGGAAGGGAAATTGTTGAGAATCTTTAAAAAAATTTTAACCGGCTGGCCAACTGGCCAGCCGGTTTTCAGCTAAGTAGACAGATCCACTTCGTCCCATGGACACATCTCGTCGCAGCCTGCCAGCCAGAACAGAGCCCGGTGGCGCTCCATGACCACGCCCTCCTCCAGCCCCTGGGGGGCGGGCATGTTCATCACCCGGGCGTCCACGCAGGCCCAGTGCAGGCGGTAGATCAGGTCGGCCTGGTCCAGCAGCTCCTTCCGGGGGCGCAGCTTGGCCGCCGCCAGCAGATCCTCCATAGTCTGGCAGTCCTTCAGCAGCCGCACCGTGCCGGGCACGTCGCAGATACGGGTGGGCCAGAACAGGTCGTCGGTGAGGCCCAGGGCCCACTCCATCACCCACAGGTTTTCATACTGCCAGGCGTACTGGATCTGGGTCTGCTCGGTAGAATCGGGGTCGTCCAGATACGCCTTTTCGTCCGGAGAGAAAAACTTCTCCGCCCCATAGCTTTCGATGATGGGGGCCACAAACTCCCGGGCCTTCTCATAGGACATGTGCTCCCCCACCCGGCACTCGGAGTAGAGAGACACGATAAGCAGGGCCGCCGCCCTGCCGCAGACCTCCTCCACGGTACGGCCCGGCTCCTCCGCACGCTCCCACAGCAGGGGCAGCCAGGGGGTGACGTAGATGTGCCGGTCCCGCAGCAGGGCCATCGACTTGTTTCGCCGCTCCACCGCCTCCGGGGGCGCGTCCTTGGCCCAGTCCGCCGGGATGGGGACCTCAGAGGGCATGTAGTACTCCAGATCGCTTTTCCCGTCCTTGCTCAGAATGATTTTCCCCGCCGGATCCACCAGGGCGTCCATCCCCCAGGTCAGCACCCCCTGGAGCGCCGCTGTCACCACCCCCATCCGCTCGGAGATGGCCCCCTCCTTGTCCGCGTTCTGGGGGCCGTCGTAGACGGCGTTCACCGACACCATCCCCTGGCACTGGCGCAGGTGATAGAGCAGGTTGCGCTGGATGTCGATGTGTTCCGTCTCCACCTGCCGGAAGTAGGCCCACACCCCCTGGAGCTGCTCCTGGGCCTTTTTTCCATTCTCCGTCTCCTTGTCCGCGACAAAGCCGGTGAAGTCGATGTGCATGTCATCCTGGTAAATGCTGATCCGGTTGCCTGTGCCGGGGCTGTGCACTCCCAGGGCAGACTCAATCCGGCCCATGATATGCTCCAAGCTCTCAGCGGGGCAGAAGATCAGCTCCATCACCCCGGAGCGCTGCTGCCTGGGCGGCTCCTTGGGCTTCTTATTTTTGTCGAACAGTCCCATGGCGTTTCCTCCTTACAAAAAGCGGTTTTTCTCCTCGTCGTAGGCATAGCCCACGGCTCCCAGCTTGCGGACAAGCTCCTCCCGGCCGGCGTCCAGGGCGGCGCACAGCTCGTCCAGGCTGGAGTACTCGTCCCGGAGCTTGGTGTTGACGTAGCTGAGTAAAATAATCGGGTCCTGGGGAAGCATGGACAAAACCTCCTTATTCCGGCCGCTCCAGGCCCAGCACATCGTAGTACTCGTCGGAAAAATGCAGCACCGACGGGTCGAAGCTGGCCTGAAGGGCCTTTACTTTCTCAAAGGGATCGGCGGGGGCCAGGTCAAACTCCCGGGTAATGGCAGACAGGGCAGCATTATTTCGGGTGAAACACTCCTCACAGCCGGGCCAGGTTCGCTCAGCATCTTCCCGGAGCAGCTGACGAAACCTCGCCTCGTCCATCCACCAGATTTGGGAGAGGGGGTTGGCGTCCCGGCAGAAGACGACAAAGGAGAGAAATTCTCGGAAGTCCCCGGCCACAGGAAGGACAAACTTTCCCTCCTCCCCCATGGCCGGGTCCACACAGAACACCCGCTCGTCCCCAGGCAGAAGAATGAAGTGGACCCCGTCACAGCCGATGGCCCCCACCGGCTCGGCTTCTATAGGAGTACAGAAGTAATCGCAGAACTGGCCGCCCCACTCCAGGCCAATGGCGGAAAAATCAATGTCCAGCGCCTGAAAACGCTTCAAATCGTCCCGTGTCATGGTTCACAGCCCCAGCTTCATGGACACCACGTTGTCCACCATGGCCAGAGCGTTGTCCACCATCAGCGGGTCCTTGCCGCCGCCCATGGCGGAGTCGGGCTTGCCGCCGCCGGAGCCTCCGGCGATGGCGGACACCTGCTTGATGATGTCCCCGGCCTTGACGCCCTTCTTCACGGCCTCCTTGCCGCAGACGCACAGGAAGGTGATCTTCTCCCCGCTGACGGAGGCCAGCACGGCCACCACATTAGGCTCCCGGTCCTTGAGGATATCACCCATCTGACGCAGGCGGGCGCCGTCGGCCTCGGGGACGGTGGCGGTAATGACCTTCAAGCCGCCCAGCTCATGGGCGCCGAAGAGGATGCGGTCGGTCTCACCGGCAGCCTCCTTGGCCAGCAGCTTGTCAATGCGCTGGCGCAGGGCCTTCATCTCGGCCATAGCGGCCTCCGCCTTCTCCCGCAGCTCGCCGGGCTTGGCCTTGAGGGCGGCGGCGGCCTGGAAAATCAGCTCCTGGTTGCGGTTCATGGTCTCCAGGGACACCCGGCCGGTGGTGGCCTCGATGCGGCGCACGCCGGAGGCCACGGAGAACTCGCTGGTGATGTGGAACACGCCCACCTTGGCGGTGTTGTCCAGGTGGGTGCCGCCGCAGAATTCTACGGAGAAGCCGTCGCCCATCTCAACCACCCGGACGGTGTCGCCGTACTTCTCGCCGAAGAGGGCGATGGCCCCCTTCTTCTTGGCCTCCTCGATGGGCAGCTCCTCCACATTGACATCGCTGCCCGAGAGCACCATGTCGTTGACCATGGCGCTCACCCGGCCCAGCTCCTCGGGGGTCATGGCGGAGAAGTGGGTGAAGTCGAAGCGCAGCCGATCGGGCTCCACCAGGGAGCCGGACTGGTGGACGTGGTCGCCCAGGACAGAGCGCAGGGCGGCGTCCAGCAGGTGGGTGGCGGAGTGGGCCCGCATGATGGCCTGGCGGCGCTGGGTGTCGATGTGGGCCCGCACCACGTCGCCCACCTTGAGGGAGCCCTCGGCCATCTTGCCGTAGTGCATATACTTGCCGCCCTTGTTCTTCTGCACGTCGGTGACCTCAAAGAGCAGGCCGTGTTCACCGCTGCGGGCGATCTGGCCGCGGTCGGCCACCTGGCCGCCCATCTCGGCGTAGAAGGGGGTCTTGTCCAGGACCACAATGGCCTCCACCCCGGAGACAATCTCCTCCACCTGCTGGCCCTCGGCCACAATGGCCACCACCTTGGCGTCCATAACCGCGTTCTCGGTGTAGCCCACAAACTCGGTGGCGGGGACCTCCTTGCCGAACTCCACGCCGGCCCAGCCCAGGTCACCCAAGGCCTCCCGGGCTTTCCGGGCCCGCTGGCGCTGCTCCTCCATCTGCTTGTGGAACTCCGCCTCGTCCAGGGTCATACCCTGTTCCTCCACCATCTCCAGGGTCAGGTCGATGGGGAAGCCGTAAGTGTCGTACAGTTTGAAAGCGTCCGCTCCGGAGAAGGTTTTTTCCTGCTTCTCCTTGTGTCCAGCCAGCATCTCATTGAAAATTCTCAGTCCGCCGTCGATGGTCTTGGCAAAATTCTCCTCCTCCACCCGGATGACCTTGGTGATATAGTCCTGCCGCTCCCGCAGCTCGGGGTAGTGGCCCTCGTTCTCATGGACGACGGTATCGCAGACGGTGTACAGGAAAGGCTCGTTGACTCCCAGCAGCTTTCCGTGGCGGGCGGCCCGGCGCAGCAGGCGGCGCAGGACGTAGCCCCGGCCCTCGTTGGAGGGGAGCACGCCGTCGCAGATCATAAAGGTGGCGGAACGAATATGGTCGGTGATAACCCGGAGGGAGACGTCCTTCTCATGGCTCTCGCCGTAATGGGCGCGGGTGATCTCGCTCACCCTGTTGGTGATGTTCATCACGGTGTCCACGTCGAAGAGGGAGGCCACCCCCTGGCAGACGCAGGCCAGCCGCTCCAGGCCCATGCCGGTGTCGATGTTCTTCTGCTTCAGCTCCTCATAGTGGCCCTCGCCGTCATTGTCGAACTGGGAGAACACCACGTTCCAGACCTCAATATACCGGTCGCAGTCGCAACCCACGGTGCACCCCGGCTTGCCGCAGCCCCACTGTTCCCCACGGTCGTAGTAAATTTCGGAGCAGGGGCCGCAGGGGCCGGAGCCGTGCTCCCAGAAGTTGTCCGCCTTGCCAAACTTGAAGATACGCTCCTTGGGGATGCCGATGACCTCATGCCAGATGCGGAAGGCCTCGTCGTCGGCGGGGGTGGTCTCGTTGCCGGCGAAGACGGAGGGGTAGAGCCGCTCCGGATCCAGGCCCACCCACTCGGGGGAGGTGAGGAACTCCCAGGCGTAGGGGATGGCCTCCTTCTTGAAGTAGTCGCCGAAGGAGAAGTTGCCCAGCATCTCAAAGTAGGTGCCGTGGCGGGCGGTCTTGCCGATGTTCTCAATGTCGCCGGTGCGGATGCACTTCTGGCAGGTGCAGACCCGGTGGCGGGGGGGCTCCTCCTCCCCGGTGAACCAGGGCTTCATGGGGGCCATGCCGCTGTTGATGAGCAGCAAAGAGGCGTCGTTCTGAGGGATCAGGGAGAAGCTGGGCAGGCGGAGATGGCCCTTGGATTCAAAAAATTTCAGGAACATCTCCCGCAGCTCGTTCAGGCCGTAGGGTTTGGGTTCTTTCATGTTGATTACCTCCGTTTTATATTGTTATATTGTTGGTTGGGCGGGCGGCTGGAGGCCGCCCCTACTGTACCTTGACCTCGATGCCCATCAGCTCCATATCAACGCTGTAGGCCACCCGGTACATGACGCTCTTCTTCTCATGCTTGCAGTAGATCACCGCCGTGCCGTACTCCTCGCCGGTGTCCTTGAGCTTCTGGCCGGTGGCCATGGCCTCGGTTTCTTTGACGTAGGCCTTGGCCTTTTCCAGCCGTTCCTCCATATAGGACTGGATGGTCTCGGGGCTGGAGGTCTCCCGGGCGTCGGACCGGAGCAGGTCGTAGACCTCCTGCCACTCCCCGCCGTTGAGCATAGCGACCACCTCCCGGCCCTGTTCCAGCACGGTCTCCTCCTCCATTCCCTCGGGCAGGGGGTTGCCGGAGACCTTGCAGCCGCTCAGCAGGAGAAGCGCCCCCAGAACGGCCAGCATAAGGGCAATTTTTCTCATCACACTTCCTCCTTCCGTCAAAAAACCGCCCCTGACACCATGTCAGGGGCGGAAGACTCCACGGTACCACCCTGATTATCCCCGCGGACGGGGCGTCTCAAGCAGTCCGGTCACGGGGACAGGCCGTCCCGGTCGTCCCGGGCCGCTCAGGAGTGGCCCGCGCGCTCCGTCTCAGCCGGGGGCTTTCACCCTCCCCCCTCGCTTTGGGCCGCTGGAAGCGCGCTTGGCTCCGTCGTCGCATTTTACCGGGATATTGTATCACATTTTCCCGGATTGTCAACCGTTTCGAAAAAATTATCCTTCTTTCTCCAGGGTGGCCAGCTTCAGGCAGGTGCAGAACACCTTGGCGGCCAGCTCCACGTCCTTCAGCGGGGGGAAGGAGGGGGCGATACGGATGTGGCTGTCCTGGGGGTCCTTTCCGTAGGGGTAGGCGGCTCCGGCGCCGGTGAGGACCAGTCCGGCCTCCCTGCACAGCTCCACCGTCCGCCGGGCACAGCCGGGCTGGGTGTACATACTGATGAAGTAGCCGCCGCTGGGGTTGGTCCAGCTGGCGATGCCCAGGGGCTTGATCTCCTCGTCCAGCTCTGTGAGGAAGGCGTCGAACCGGGGGCGCAGGGCGTCGGCGTGCCGCTTCATCATGTTCAGGGTGTGGGCCTTGTCCTTCAGGAAGCGTACCTGACGCAGCTGGTTCACCTTGTCGCCGCTGATCATCTGCGCGTCGGCCAGGCCGCAGAGATAGTCGATGTTGGCCTTGCTGGCCGCCAGCACCGACATGCCCGCCCCGGGGAAGGTGATCTTGGAGCTGGAGGCAAACTCCACCACCATGTCCGGGCTTCCCGCCTGGGCGCACAGCTTCAAAATGTCGGGGAAGGGCACATAGTCCCCCCGGATCTCATGGACGCAGTAGGCGTTGTCCCACACCACCACGAAGTCGGGGGCCGCCGGCTTCAGGGCGGCGAAGCGGCGGATAGTCTCGTCAGAATAGATATGGCCGTCCGGGTTGGAGTATTTGGGCACGCACCAGATACCCTTTACCTTGGGGCCGGCGGCCAGCCGCTCCACCTCGTCCATATCCGGGCCGCTGTCCAGCATCCGAACCGGGATCATCTCGATGCCGAAGGATTCTGTAATGCGGAAGTGCCGGTCATAGCCGGGGACGGGGCAGAGGAATTGAATGCCCTTTTGCTGGGACCAGGGCGCTTCGCTGTGGAGCAGTCCGTTGCTCCACGCTTTGGCAATCAAGTCGTACATCATGTTCAGGCTGGAGCTGCCCCCCACGAAGCACTGCTCCGGCGTCACGTCCAGCAGCTCGGCCCAGTAGGCCCGGGCGCTGGGCATTCCGGCCAGCTCGCCGTAGTTCCGGGCGTCCACACCGTTGTCGATACAGTCGTCAAAGTCCAGGGCGGTGAACAGGTCCCGGGACAGCTCCAGCTGCTCCAGGCTTGGCTTGCCCCGGGCGATGTTCAGCGACAGCCCCAGCTCCTTCCACTTTTCAAACTCCTCTTTTACCGCGGCGTATTTAAATTCTTTCATCGTTGCTCCTTTCAGCGTGTTGTTTCTGTCTCTCTCAGCGGACGGGGTCATACCAAATTGCACAGCAGGGCCGCGCCCACCACCCCCGCGTCATTGCCCAGGGAGGCCTTTTCAATACGGGTGTGGTTGCTCTTGTCAAAGCTGCCCCGCCAGACCAGCTCCCGCAGGGGGTTGAGGAGCAGGTCGTCCTCAGCGTTGCTCACGCCGCCGCCCAGACAGATGATCTCGGGCTGGAGGATGTTCACTAGGTTAATCATCCCCACTGACAGCCCCTGGAGATAGTTGGCCAGCACCCGCTTGGCGGCGGCGTCCCCCAGGCGGGCGGCCTGGAAGGGGGTGCGGCCCTGGACCTTGAAGCTGTCCCCCTCAACCAGCTCCCACAGCTTGCTGCTCCGGTCCCGCTCCATCTCCAGCTGGGTGAGCTGAATCAGGGCGGTGGCCGAGCCGTACCGCTCCCAGCAGCCCCGGCCTCCGCAGCCGCACAGGATGCCGTTGGGCTGAATAATCATGTGGCCGATCTCCATGCCGGAGTTGGCGAAGCCGGTGAACAGCCTGCCGCCCACCACCATGCCGCCGCCGATGCCGGTGCCCAGGGTGACCATCACCGCCGGGTCGCAGCCCTTGGCCGCGCCGGCCCAGTACTCGCCCACGGCGGCGCAGTTGGCGTCGTTGCCCAGAAAGACGGGCGCGTCCCACTCCCGATGGAACATCTCCCGCAGGGGCACGTTTTTGTCCCGGAAGGGCATGTTGGGGTTCTGGACGAAGAGCCCCGCCCGGTTGTCCACCACGCCGGGCAGGCCGATACCCACCGCCTCCACCTGGTCAGGGGCGATTTCGCCCACCTCGCAAAGCCGCCGGGCCATACGGACCAGCTCCGCCCCGAACTGCTCCGCCGTCATGTCCCGGGCCACCGGGGTGCTCACCTTGTTGATAATGTGCCCGTTCTCCTCCACCAGTCCGGCCACCAGATTGGTGCCCCCCACGTCAATACCGATATAGTACATGACTCAGTTTCCTCCTTCCAGCTGCTCCTGAAACAGCTTATCCATGCGGTTGGTCAGCTCCTGGGCCGCGTTGTGGCCCATCTTGCGGTTGCGGTTGTTCATCGCGGCCACCTCCACGATGCTGGCCAGATTCCGCCCTGGCTTCACCGGGATGGTTGTGGCGGGGACCTTGACGCTGAGAATCTCGGTAAAATGGGACTCCAGGCCGAAGCGGTCATACACCGCCTTGTCGTCCCAGGGCTCCAGGTTGATCACCAGGTCGATCTCCTGAAAGAGCTTGATGGCCCCCATGCCCAGCAGGCGGCTGATGTCGATGACGCCGATGCCCCGCAGCTCCATATAGCCCCGGATCAGCTCAGGAGCGGTGGCGATCAGGGTGTGGCGGCTGGTCTCCTTGATCTCCACCGCGTCGTCGGCCACCAGCCGGTGTCCCCGCTTCAAAAGCTCGATGGCCACCTCGCTCTTGCCCACGCCGGACTCCCCCTGGATGAGCACGCCCTCGCCGTAGACCTCCATCATGACCCCCGACCGGGTGATCTGAGGGGCCAGGTGGTTATAGAGGCTGCTGATCAGCGAGCTCATAAAGATGGAGGTCTGTAGGGTGGAGCGCAGCACCGTCCGGTCATATTTTTTCGCCAGCTCCATGCACTCGGGGAAGGGCTCCAGCCCCCGGGTGAGGATGAGGGCGGGCACAGGATAGGACAACAGGCGCTCAAAGCTCTCCCGGCGCTGCTGGGAGGTCAGCCCCCCCAGGTAGGTGTTCTCGGTCAGGCCGATCAGCAGAAGCCGCTCCGTGTCGAAATGCTCAAAGAAACCGGTCAGGGGCAGGCCAGGCCGGTTGATATCCAGCGCCCGCAAAGGGACGTTTTCGTAATCCTGCCCCGCCTGGAGAATCTCCAGGTCAAATTCTCTGACGATATCGCCAAGTCTTACGCTTTTTTTCTGTTCTGACAACTCTGGCCACCTCACTTTAGTTTGTGGTATCTAGTATAAACGAAAAATCCCGTTCTGGCAAGAAAAAGGATGGTAAAAAAAGTTCTTGCATTTCGCCGGAATATCTGGTATTATATCTGTCGAGGCTTTTTTGAATGTAATTTCCAAAGATTCTCATAGATTTCTCATAGCGAGGAGGTAAGCAACATGGCCAAATGCGAATTTTGCGACAAGGGCGTGACCTTCGGCATCAAGGTTTCCCACTCCCACCGCCGCTCCAACCGCACCTGGAAGCCCAACGTGAAGCGGGTTAAGGCAATCGTGAATGGCGCCCCCACTCACGTCTACGTCTGCACCAGATGCCTCCGTTCCGGTAAGGTCACCCGCGCTGTGTAATGGAATATGGCTGATAAAAAATCTCCCGTGTGAAAGCGCGAGAGGTTTTTTATTTTGTCCCACAAAAAAAGAATTTTCTTGCAATCTCCTCAAAATGCGGTACAATGGAGATACCTTTATGAAGCGAGGAGGCTTTACCGTGTCTGACTGTTTATTCTGCAAAATCGCCGCCGGGGAGATCCCGTCCAGCAAGGTCTATGAGGACGGCCAGTGTCTGGCCTTTTACGACATCGACCCCCAGGCTCCCACCCACTTTCTGGTGATTCCCAAGGTCCACATCCCCTCAGTGGCCGGGGTGGATGGAGACAACGCCGCCGTGGTAGCCCACATCTTCACCGTCATCGCCCAAGAGGCCAAGCGGCTGGGGCTGGAGAGCTACCGGGTGGTGTCCAACATCGGGGAGCAGGCGGGACAGAGCGTGCCCCATCTCCACTTCCACGTGCTGGCGGGCCGGGACATGACCTGGCCTCCGGGCTGAGCGGGCCATGTTCGTCAAAAACCCGGAGTACTTTCTCACCATCGTCAAGGAGCGCAGCATCTCCAAGGCGGCGGAGCGGCTGTATCTCTCCCAGCCCTATCTGAGCCAGTATCTGTCCAAGCTGGAGGGGGGGCTGGGGGCGGTTCTGCTGGACCGGTCCCACTCCCCGCTCAGGCTCACCCCGGCGGGGGAGGTGTTCCACGCCTATCTGGAGCGGCAGGGTTATCTGGACCGGCAGCTGCTCAGCGACCTGCGGGACCTCCAGGACAAAAAGCGGCCCCTGCTCCACATCGGGGTGTCCCCCTGGCGGGGCTCCATCCTTATGCCCGACCTCCTGCCCCGGTTTGAGGAGCAGTTCCCCGGCGTTCAGGTGGTCCTTCATGAGGCCTCGGTGCCTGAGCTGGGGAAGCTGGCCGAGGCCAACGTCATCGACTTCTGCATCATGCAGATCCCTGACAGCCTGGAGGAGCTGACCTATGAGCCCGTTATGCGGGAGCGCGTGTTCCTGGTAGGGCATCGGGACCACCCCACGCTCCAGGGGCTGGAAACCAGCTGGGACGACCCCAGGCCCTTTCCCGACCTGCGGCTGCTGGAGCGGGTACGGCTCATCATGCTGCCAGAGAACTGGCGGCTGTCCAAGCAGCTGTACAACCTGTTCTCCGTCCACAGCGTGGAGCCCCAGAACATTCTGGTGACCACCAACACCACCACCGCAATCAACCTGGCGGCGGAGCGGATGGGCCTGGCCTTTCTCCAGGAGAGCGGCATCTCCCGCGCCTCCTATCTGGACCGGCTGGCCTGCTTTACCCTGGGCGAGCCCCCGCTGACCTGCCCCCTGGCGGTGGTCTACAAGAAAAATGGCTTTCTCTCCCCCGCCGCCCGGGCTTTTATCCGCCTGATCCAGGACTTCTACAGCCGGTATGACCGGGATATGGAATAAAAAAAGCTCCCTCTGAGGGAGCTTTTTTTATTCCTTTGTCATATGGGCCGAGGCGGCTTTCAGCATCAGCCGCTTGGTGCCCACGCTGTCGAAAGCGATCTCCACCAGGGCGTCGCCCCCCATGGACTGGACGGAGAGGACCACCCCCGCCCCGAAGGCCTTGTGGCTGACCGCGTCGCCCTTGGACAGCCGGAGGGACCCCGACGCCGCCGGTGCCGGCGGCTGTGGGGGACGGTAGCCCGGAGCCCCGGTTCCTGTTGTCCGGCGCGCGGAGGACGGCGGGCTGGAGTCGTCCCGCCCCGCGGGAGCCCGTCCTCCGCCATAGCTCTGCCGGCCCGCCCCGTAGGAGGGCCGCTCGCCGTACCCCCCATAGCCGGAGGCCCGGCTGGGCATACCGCCCCAGCTCTCCCCCAGGTCAGACAGGAAGGTTTTGCCCGACCGCTCCAGGTGCTCCGGGGGGATCTCCTCCACGAACCGGGAGGGCCGGTTGGAGCTGGTGCGTCCGAAGAGCATCCGCTGGTTGGCGCAGGTGAGGTGGAGCTGTTCCCGGGCTCGGGTCATGGCCACATAGCACAGCCGCCGCTCCTCCTCCATCTCCTCCGCCTCGCCGATGGCACGGATGCCGGGGAAGAGTCCCTCCTCCGCCCCCACCACAAAGACCACCGGGAACTCCAGCCCCTTGGCGGCGTGCATGGTCATCATCACCACGCAGTCCTGGGAGGGGTCGTGGCTGTCGATGTCGGTGTACAGGGCGATCTCGTCCAGGAAGCTGTGGAGGGCGTCCAGGAGGCTCTCCTCCGGGTCGGCCCGGTTCTCCAGATAGCTGTTGATGGAGGTGAGCAGCTCCCGCACGTTTTCCAGACGGGCGCGGTCCTCCACGGTGTTTCTGGTCTCCAGCATGGCGGCGTAGCCGGTGCGGACCAGCAGCTCCTCATAAAACTCCGGCAGGGTAAGGCGGTTTTCCGCCAGCAGCTGATAGAGCTCCTGAATCAGCCTGGTAAACTCCCCCAGCCGCTTAGCCGCCTTTTGCAGCTCCGGGTAGAGGGCGGCGTTGTCAATGACGGCGTAGAAGGAGGAGTCGTCCCGGCGGGCCAGCTCCTGGGCGATCTCCACCGTCCGTGCCCCGATGCCCCGGGGGGGATTGTTGATGATCCGGGTGAGGCGCAGGTCGTCCTCCGGGTTGTCCAGCACGGCCAGATAGGCCAGCACGTCCTTCACCTCCGCCCGGTCGAAGAACCGGGTGCCCCCGATGATCCGGTAGGGCACACCGTTCCGCTTAAAGGCCTGCTCTATCTGGTTGGACTGGGCGTTCATCCGATAGAGGACGGCGTGGTCCCTCCACCTCCGGCCCTGGCCGAAGTTCTCCAAAATTTTGTTGGCCACATACTGGGCCTCGTCGCTCTCGTTCATGGCGGTGTACAGGTGGAGGGTGTCCCCCGGCCCGGCGCGGGTCCACAGCTCCTTGCCCTTCCGGCCCTGGTTGTTGCGGATGACGGCGTTGGCCGCGTCCAGGATGTGGCCGGTGGAGCGGTAGTTCTCCTCCAGACGAATCACTCGGGCCCCCTTGTACTGCTTCTCAAAGGACAGAATATTCTCGATGGTGGCCCCCCGGAAGCGGTAGATGGACTGGTCGTCGTCGCCCACCACGCAGAAGTTCTCATACCCCCCCGCCAGGGTGGAGGCCAGTAAGTATTGCAGATTGTTGGTGTCCTGATACTCGTCGATGAGTACATAGCGGAATTTCCGCTGGTAATATTCCCGTACGTCGTCAAAGCCCTTCAGCAGCCGGACGGTGTGGAGGATGATGTCGTCAAAGTCCAGGGCGTTGGCCTCCCACAGCCGGCGCTGGTACTCCATATACACGTTGGCGATTTTGGTCAGCCTAAAATCCTCCGCCGCCTTGCACTCCGCCAGATAGTCCGGGGCCAGCTTCATGGCGTCCTTGGCCCGGGAGATATACCCCAGCACCGACCGGGGCGCGAACTGCTTGTCGTCCATGTTCAGCGCCTTCAAGATATCCTTGATGACCCGGAGGGAGTCGTCGGTGTCGTAGATGGTGAAGGAGCTGGCAAAGCCCAGCTTGTCGATGTCCCGGCGGAGGATGCGCACGCAGGCGGAGTGGAAGGTGCTGGCCCAGATGTCGTTGGCGGAGGGGCCCAGCATGGCGGCCAGCCGGTCCTTCAGCTCCCCGGCGGCCTTGTTGGTGAAGGTGATGGCCAGGATGGTCCAGGGGGCGGCGGGGTCCAGGCGGCACAGCCGCTCCTGACGGGCCTTGTCCCCCTCGCCGCTTTTGGCGTACTCCTCCAGAAAGTTCAGGTCGTCCTCGGTGACGAACTCCGGGACCTCCTCGCCGTCGGAGCCCCGGCCGTACTTCATCAGGTTGGCAATGCGGTGGATGAGAACGGTGGTCTTGCCGCTCCCCGCCCCCGCCAGAAGCAGCAGCGGCCCCTCAGTGGCCAGAGCGGCCTTGCGCTGCTCCGCGTTCAGCCGGCCAAACTCCCGGGCGATGGCCCCCCGGCGGGCCTTGCAGAAGCGTGTTTCTTGTTGGTGGTCTAACATATCGTCAACATCCTTTGATTTCAATCTTTCATCTCACCCAGGGAAAAGGCTCCCTCTCTGAGGGAGCTGTCAGCCGCAGGCTGACTGAGGGAGTTTTCCGGACTCCCTCCGACACGGCTTCGCCGTGCCA
>CANSDP010000007.1 GCA_947645675.1 uncultured Bacillota bacterium | reverse complement strand
CGGTCAGCTTGCCGTTCAGCTCGGGGATAACCTTGCCCACGGCCTTGGCGGCGCCAGTGGAGGAGGGAATGATGTTGCCGGCGGCGGCGCGGCCGCCGCGCCAATCCTTCAGGGAGGGGCCGTCAACGGTCTTCTGGGTGGCGGTGGTGGAGTGGACGGTGGTCATCAGGCCGTCGGTAATGCCCCAGTTGTCGTTCAGGACCTTGGCGATGGGGGCCAGGCAGTTGGTGGTGCAGGAGGCGTTGGACACGAAGTTCATGTCGGGGGTGTACTTGTCCAGGTTGACACCGCACACGAACATGGGGGTAGCGTCCTTGGAGGGGGCGGACATGACGACCTTCTTGGCACCGGCGTCCAGGTGGCCCTGGCTCTTCTCCTGGGTCAGGAACAGGCCGGTGGACTCCACGACGTACTCAGCCTCCAGCTTGCCCCAGGGGATGTTCTTGGGCTCGCGCTCGGCGAAGATGGGAATGGACTTGCCGTTGACCACGATGGCGCTGTCGGTGTAGCTGATCTCGGCGGTGCAGATGCCGTGCATCGTGTCATACTTCAGCATATAAGCCAGGTAGTCGGCGGGGCACAGATCGTTGATCCCCACGATCTCGATCTCGGGATGATTCAGGCTGGCGCGGAACACCATACGGCCGATGCGGCCAAAACCATTGATGCCAACTTTGATGCTCATGTTGAACGACTCCTTTTTTATCAATTTACCCGCGGCGCGTTCCCGGGGTACTTGGTAGCTTTTATATTATAACCGGAACAGCACTTTTTTCCTAGTGTATTTTTTCATAGAATTATTAAAAAAATGAACCAAAATTTTGCTATTGGTTTGGAAGGAGCCCTTCCGGGCCGGGGGATGCAGCAGACTTTTTTCGACAAATTTAGACAAAATCTATTGTAGCGGGTGGGAAATTTTGATATACTGTCGCCGTGTTATCCGGCTAAAAGCCGCATACCCTAATGAAACAATCACGGCGCCGCCTTTCGCGGCGGGCGGACGTTCCGTCCGGGAGGTTTTTTATGTTCAATTCCATCCAGGCTCTGCTGGACGCCTTTCCCGAGGGGGCGGTCCGCTTTCGGGACGGCGCGGTGCTGTCCGCCAACGCGATGGCCCGGCACTATCTGCCCGGGCTGACGGAGGGCGCGCCCTGCCCCGAGGGCATCCCTCTGACCCGGACCGGCCCCTCCGGGGCGGGGGTCTTCACCTGCGGAGGGACGGCCTTCACCTGCGGCTGCACCAGGCAGGGAGACGAGCACCTGCTCCTCTTCCGCCCCGCCCCCCAGAGCGCCCTCACCGGCCGTCAGCTGGAGGGGGTGCTGACCCAGCTGCGGGGTCTGCTGGGGGAGGTGCTGGCCGAGGTGGGCCCCGCCACCGTTCAGGACGGCCCTCCGGTGCCCGCCGCCGCATTCAGCCGGAGCTTTCACCGGCTGTTCCGCCTGGTGGACAACCTGGAGTATATGCGGGAGGCCTCTGGCGAGGAGGGCGTTCTCTTCCGCCCGGTGACCATGGACCTGGAGGGCCTGTGCCGCCACACCGCCCAGCAGGCCGGGCCCCTGCTGGGGGAGGCCGGCGTCTCGCTGTACTATGAGACCGCCCTCACCGGACTGCTCATCCCCGGCGACCCGGAGCTGCTCCAGCACCTGCTGCTGGAGCTCCTGGTCAACGCCGCCCGGGCGGCGGAGGGGGGCAAGGTGGTCCTGTCTCTGCGCCGGCAGGGGGGGCGGGCCATTCTGTCGGTCTCCCACAACGGCCCCCTGCCTGACGAGCGGCAAATGGCCGCCCTATTCCAACAGGGAACGCCCGATCCCCTCCCCGGACAGGGGGCTGGCCTGGGCCTGCCCATCGCCCGAGATGTAGCAGCCCTCCACGGAGGCTCCCTTTTGGTGGAGTGGGGGCAGTCCGCCCCCGCCGCTGTGGTCTCCCTGCCCACCGGACCGCTGAGCGGGCAGGCCTCGGTCCGCTCTCCCTCCCTCCAGCGGGACGGCGGCCTGGACCCGGTGCTGACCCAGCTGTCCGACCTCCTTCCCGACCGGGTTTTTGGCCTGGAGGGGCTGGATTGAAAAATAATTCTTGACTTTTCGGGAAATTCCGGTATAATAATCAAGCCTGTCTTTCCTGTAAGAGACAGAGTCATCCTTGCTCCCGAGCGAGGCTTGGGGGCCATATGTCCATAAGGAGGTGCAAAACATGGCAAAAATTAACGCGAACTATGAGGCGCTCTACATCCTGAAGCCCGACCTGACCGAGGAGCAGAACGCCGCCCTGATCGAGCGGTTTAAGGGCATTGTAGAGGCCAACGGCACGGTGTCCGAGGTCAACGAGTGGGGCAAGCGCCGGCTGGCCTATCCCATCAACGACCTGATGGAGGGCTACTATGTGCTGATGACCTTCACCGCCGCCGCCGCCGTCCCCGCTGAGCTGGACCGTATTTTCCGGATCACCGACGGCGTGATGCGCTCCATGATCGTCTGCAAGGACGAGTAAGGAGGAACCGCGCGTGCTGAACAAGATCTTCATTATGGGCCGTCTCACCCGGGACCCGGAGCTGAGGCGGACCCAGACTGGAACGCCGGTGGCCTCCTTCTCCCTGGCCGTTGACCGGGATTTTAAGGACAAGTCCACCGGCGAGCGGGCCACCGACTTCATCGATGTGGTGGCCTGGCGTCAGACCGCCGAATTTGTCAGCCGCTATTTCGCCAAAGGCCGTATGGCCGTGGTGGAGGGCCGGCTCCAGATCCGCGACTGGACCGACAAGGAGGGCGGCAAGCGCCGCTCCGCCGAGGTCATCGCGGACAACATCTACTTCGGCGACTCCAAGCGGGACGGCGACGGCGGGGGCTACGCCCCCAGCTACAGCCAGGGCGGAGGCTATTCCACCCCCGCCGCGCCCCGGGGCGACAGCTTCGGCGGCTACGGCGATCCCCCCGCGGACGGCGACCAGTTCGCCGAGCTTTCTACTGACGACGGCAATCTGCCGTTTTGACTTTGACCGGATTCGGTCGTAAAAAGGAGGTTAATTCCATGGCTATGGAACGGGATAACAAGCCCATGCGGGGCCGCAAGCGCCGCAAGGTCTGTGCTTTCTGCGCCGACAAGGTGGAGTGCATCGACTATAAGGACGCCGCCAAGCTGCGCCGGTTCACGTCCGAGCGGGCCAAGATTCTGCCCCGCCGCACCACCGGCACCTGTGCCATGCATCAGCGCCAGCTGACCGAGGCCATCAAGCGCGCCCGCCAGGTCGCCCTTCTGCCCTACGTCACCGACTGACAAGCATGAATTACGCCCCCGCCTGACGGCGGGGGCGTTTTTGCGTCTGTCAGCGGGGGCTGTTACCGGTGGGCTCCCGCCTTCAAGGGAACGGGCTGAAGGGCGGGCCCCTCCTCGCCGGGGACGTTGGGGTAGAGCTTCCGCAGCCGGGCGATGCAGAAAGCGCTGGCCGGAATGAGGAACAGGTCGGCACACACCCAGGCGGCGGGGGAGGCATAGCAGGCGGCGGTGTAGCCGAAGACGGGCACCAGCCACAGGCCCGCTCCGGTGCGGGCGGCCATCTCCAGGACCCCGGCCAGAATGGCGAAGGGGCTGAAGCCCATGCCCTGGATGGAGAACCGGACGATATTCACCAGGGAGAGGGGGAAGAAAAAGGCCGCGCCGATGATGATGTACCGGCTGGTCAGCTCCACCAGCACGGGCAGGGACTCCTCCCGGGGGTCCAGGAAGAGCATGGCGCACTGGGGCGCGAAGAGGAGCATAGCCCCCAGGGCAATGATGGAGTAGCCCAGCCCCAGCATGGAGCAGGAGCGGATCCCCCGGCCCAGACGGTCCAGCTTACAGGCCCCCACGTTCTGGCCGCAGTAGGTGGCCATGGTGGCCCCCATGGCGTCAAAGGGGCAGGCCAGCAGCTGATAGACCTTGGCCCCCGCCGCGATAGCGGCCACGTAGAGACTGCCCAGGGCGTTGACCGAGGACTGGAGAATGATGGAGCCGATGGCGGTGATGGAGTATTGCAGGCCCATGGGCAGGCCCATGCCGCAGAGCACCCCGCAGGAGTGGAGGTCCAGCCGCCGCTCCTCCCGGGTCATGCGGAGGATGGGGTAGTGCTTCACCATGTAGGCCAGGCAGGCCAGCCCGGACACCCCCTGAGAGGCCACGGTGGCAATGGCCGCCCCCGCCACCCCGGCCTGAAAGCCCAGGATCAGGATGAAGTCCAGGGCGATGTTCAGGAAGGAGGACAGGGCCAGGAAATACACCGGCGTCTTGCTGTCCCCCAGGGAGCGGATCACTCCGGCCAGGAGGTTATAGAGAAAGGTAGAGGGGATGCCCATAAAGATGACAAAGATATAGGCGTAAGCCCCGTCAAAGATGTCCGCTGGGGTGCGCATGAGTATCAGGATCTCCCGGCAGAGCAGGCCCGTCCCCGCCGTGAGCGCCACGGCGAAGAGGATGGACAGCCAGGCGGCGTTGGCCACGTAGCGGCGCATCTGGGACAGCTCCCCCGCCCCCATCCTCTGGGCCACCGGGATGGCAAAGCCGCTGCACAGGCCCATGCAGAAGCCGATGACGAAGAAGTTGATGGAGCCGGTGGAGCCCACCGCCGCCAGGGCCGAAGCGCCCAGCAGCTTGCCCACGATCATGGCGTCTACCAAATTATAGAGCTGCTGAAACAGCATACCGAACAGCGTGGGCAGGGCGAAGCCCAGGATCAGCCGCATAGGATTGCCGGCGGTCAGGTCTTTGGTCATTGAGGTACCTTCCTTCTGAAAATCTCCGACCTATTATAGCCGCCCCGCCCCTCCTTGACTAGCTGATTTTTGACGGTTTTATCCCCTGGACTTGCAAAAATTTTCATCAAAATGCCCCTGTCCCCCGCAGGGCAAAGCCTCCCTTGTGAAAGGGAGGGGGACCGCCGCCGAAGGCGGGGGTGGAGGGATTCCACCGGAGCACCACCGCTTACACAGAATCCCCCCGCCGCTTCGAGGCCCTCCCCCCTTTGGCAAGGGGGGCTTATTGTTTTCATGCGTTCTTCGCCATTCTCCTACAGGTCAGGGCGGTTGCCAGGAAGTAGCCGCCATAGACCGCTAGAAGCACCCCGGCGGTGACAAAGGAGCTGGCGGCGCTGTCCACCCGGCCGGCGGTGGCGATGATGTCGTTGGCGGCCTTCATGCCCACCACCGAGTGGACCAGGGCCAGAGCCAGGGGCAGGAGGAAAGCCAGGGCCACCTGCTGGGTGGCGGACTTCTTCACCTGCCGCTCCTCCGCGCCCAGGCGGCGGAGGATGGAATACCGTCCGGTGTTGTCCGCGGCCTGGCTGAGCTGCTGGAGGGCCAGTACCGCCGCCGCGGCCAGCAGGAAGGTGAAGCCCAGATACAGCCCCAGGAACAGAGCCAGAATCTTGCTGCCCATCACGTCCATATAGGTTTCCAGGCGGCTGTTGGCGTAGATGGACCGAGTGTTGTCATAGGGCTGGATAAGCTGAAAAATCATCCGCTCCGACTCCTCCGCCTGACCGGCATAGTTGGCGGACCAGCAGTGGCAGGAGACCTCCAGACCCTGGACGGCTTCGTCTTCCACAATCAGATACCGCCAATGGGACGCGCCGTTGACAGGACTTTCCTCCACGATTTTGGATTCTCCAGGAGCCAAGGCGATGGACGGCTGTCCCAAAAGAGCCAGCTGCCGGTTATAGTCGGACACAGACAGCACCGCCTGGACCGGGGCCTCCCCTTCCCGCTCGAAGCTGGCGACCTCCGGGTCGTTGCGGTAGAGGATCAGGGAGCTGTGTCCGCTGAGGCGGACATCCAGGTCGAAGCCGCCCTCCCGGAGCAGGGCGGGAAAATCCATGGGCGATTCCCCGCTCTCCTCATCGCAGTAGTCCCACAGGGTGATGTCCACCGGGGCCTCCCCGTCGGTCATGGCGGACAGGGTGTTGTTCAGGCCGACGGAGCTGGCGGTGACGCCGATGGACAGCAGGAGGAGGATGCACACCACCGTCTGGGCCAGATAGGTGGTGTGGACCTTGCTGAGCCACTGGCGCAGGGTAAAGACGTTCAGATTTTTGTAATACACCCCTGGGTGGCCCTGGACAAACTTCATCACAAAGCCGGACAGGGACCGGAAAATGAGCAGGGTGCCCGCCGTCCCCAGCCCCAGCATGGGGAAACACAGAAAGGGGACCGCCACCGCCAGGGCCATGCCGAAGGTGAGCAGAATAGCATAGGCCCCAGCCAGACAAATCACACCAGCCGCCAGCTGGACCACCGCCGCCATCAGGGGCCGGGGCTTGAGCACCTCGTTCTTCCGCTCTCCGTGAATCAGGTCGATGAGCTTGGAGCGGGATACCCGGACCCCGCTGAACAGCATCACCAGCAGGAAAATAATGCCGAAGTAGAGCACCGTCTTTCCCGCCGCCGCGGGGGAGAAGTTCACAGCCAGCAGGGCGGACATGTCCATCTCAAACATGGACAGGGTGAGGGCGGACATACCGAAGCTGGCCAGCACCCCCAGTCCCAGCCCGGCGGCCAGGGAGATCAGGCCCACGATGCCCGTCTCCAGAAAGAGCAGGCGGGACACCTGCCCCTGGCTCAGGCCAAGGAGCAGATAGGTGCCCAGCTCTCGCTTCCGGCGGCGGAGGAGAAAGCGGTTGGCGTACAGAATGAGGCAGGCCAGCACCACCGCCACAAAGACGGAGAAGATGTCGATGATCATCATAATGGCGTCCACCATAGGATTTTTGCTCTGGGAAAGGTAGACAATGGCTCCCTGTCCCTCGATGGAGTTGAAGGTATAGAACAGGCACACACCGAAGGTGAGGGTGAGCAGATAGACGCCGTAGTCCCGGAAGGACCGGCGCACGTTGCGCAGGGCCAGCTTAGAGAACATCGGCCATCCCTCCCCCCATCCGGGTGACCACCTGGATGATCTTTTGGAAAAAGACCTTCCGGCTGTCATTGCCCCGGTGCAGCTCCAGAAACAGCCGGCCGTCCTGGAGGAACACTACCCGGCGGCAGCAGCTGGCGGTGAAGGCGTCGTGGGTGACCATGAGGATGGTGGTGCCCAGCTCCTGGTTCAGGGCGTCCAGCCGGCTTAACAGCATGGAGGACGCCTTGGAATCCAGCGCGCCGGTGGGCTCGTCGGCCAGCACCAGGGCCGGATGGGTCACCATGGCCCGGGCGGCGGCGCACCGCTGCTGCTGGCCCCCGGACATCTGATAGGGGTACTTGTTCAGGCACTCGGTAATGCCCAGAAACTCCGCCATCTCCCGCACCCGTTTGTCGATCTTCTGGGCGGGGGCCCGGACGATGGACAGGGACAGCGCGATGTTCTCATAAGCGGTGAGGGTATCCAGCAGATTGCAGTCCTGAAAGATAAACCCCAGCCGCTCCCGGCGGAATTTTGCCAGCTCCTTGCCCTTGAGCTTTGTCAGCTCTTTCCCGTCGATGACGATGGAGCCGGCGGAGGGCCGGTCGATGGTGGATACGCAGTTGAGCAGGGTGGTCTTGCCCGAACCCGAGGGGCCCATTACCCCCACGAACTCCCCCGCCTCCAGAGACAGGGACACCCCGTCCAGGGCCCGGGTGACCGCTCCGCCTTTTCCGTAGACCTTTCTCAGGTCGGTTACTGTTAAAATCTCAGACATAACGCTTCTCCTTTTCCGTTTGAGCTGCCCATCCCCGTTCCGCGGGGCGGGAATATGATCCGGAGCTATCCGGCTTGCACCACCACGAACGAGGCTGGCTGAACCGCTGTTCCCCTGTCGGGAAGGCTTCGGTAAGCCATCTCCTGGGTATAAGCCGCCAGCAGGGCCAGCAGCAAGGCCAGGACACACAGTCCGGTTTTGATTTTTTCTGTCATGGTTCATCCGCTCCTCTCGTTTAACTGTATTAGAGTGTATCATACAGTTGTAAAAAATGCTCTAAAGGAAATATGAGGATTTCATTAAGGTTTTTTTAAAATGCCGCCTCCGTCCAGGCGCGTAAAAACCCGGGACGCTTGGGGGGCGTCCCGGGTCTCTCTTTCTGTTATTTGGCATATTCAATGGCCTTGGTCTCCCGCAGAAGGTGGACCTTGATCTGGCCGGGGTATTGCAGCTCAGACTCGATTTTTTTGGCGATGTCCCGGGCCAGCAGGACCATCTGGTCCTCGCTGATGACCTCGGGCTTGACCATGATCCGCACCTCGCGGCCGGCCTGAATGGCAAAGGACTTCTCCACGCCGTTGAAGGAGGAGGTGATCTCCTCCAGGGCCTCCAGGCGCTTGATATAGTTCTCCAGATTCTCCCGCCGGGCGCCGGGCCGGGCGGCGGAGATGGCGTCAGCCGCCTGCACCAGGCAGGCCACCACCGTCTTGGGCTCCACGCCGTTGTGGTGGGCGTGGATGGCGTGGATGACGTTCTCGCTCTCCCGGAACTTCCGGGCCAGCTCCACGCCGATCTGGACGTGGGAGCCGTCCACTTCATGGTCGATGGCCTTGCCCAGGTCGTGGAGCAGGCCGGCCCGCTTGGCCTCGGTGACGTTGGCGCCGATCTCGGCGGCCAGCAGTCCCGCCAGGTGGGACACCTCTATGGAGTGGTTCAGCACGTTCTGGCTGTAGCTGGTGCGGTAGCGCATCCGGCCCAGCAGCTTGACCAGCTCGGGGTGCAGGCCGTGGACGTTGGTTTCGAAGATGGCCCGCTCGCCCTCTGACTTGATGACCATGTCCACCTCCCGCTTGGCCTTCTCCACCATCTCCTCAATACGGGCGGGGTGGATGCGGCCATCCAGGATCAGCTTCTCCAGGGCCAGCCGGGCGATCTCCTTGCGGACGGGGTCGAAGCAGGAGACGGTGATGGCCTCCGGCGTGTCGTCAATAATCAGGTCCACGCCGGTGAGGGTCTCCAGCGTGCGGATGTTCCGGCCCTCCCGGCCAATGATCCGGCCCTTCATGTCGTCGTTGGGCAGGGGCACCACCGACACGGTGGCCTCCGACACGTGGTCGGCGGCGCAGCGCTGGATGGCGAGGGAGATGATCTCCCGGGCCTTGGTGTCGGCCTCGTCCTTGAAGCGGGCTTCGATCTCCTTGATCTTCATGGCCGACTCGTGGGTCACGTCGTCCTCCAGCTGCTGGAGCAGGAAGTTCCGGGCCTCCTCGGTGGTAAAGCCGGAGATACGCTCCAGCTCGGTGAACCGCTTCTGCTTCAGCTTCTCCGCCTCGGCCTGGGTGGCGTCCAGCTTGGCCAGCTTGGCGGACAGCTGCTCTTCCTTCTTCTCAATGTTCTCGGTCTTGCGGTCCAGGTTCTCCTCCTTCTGCTGAAGGCGGTTTTCCTGGCGCTGGAGCTCGCTGCGGCGGTCCTTGACCTCCTTCTCATGCTCGTTCTTGGCTTTGAGGATCTCCTCCTTGGCCTCTACCAGAGCCTCGCGCTTTTTGCTCTCGGCGCTCTTATAGGCCTCGTTGACAATGCGGGTGGCCTCGTCCTCGGCGGATTTGATCTCCCGCTCGGCGGTGGCCTTCCGGCGGTTCCAGCCAAAGACCGCTCCGCCCAGAGCGCCCACGGCCAGCGCGGCGATCATACCGATAACTGCTAAAATTGGGTCCATTGGGTCTCTTTACACCTCCAAATTTTTTCATAGCCGCGGCGGACCGCCGCGGCGCTCCGCCGCCAGGCCGGGGCAGAGCTTGCAGTAAAAGGCCGCAAGAGGACGCGAGCCCCTTGCGACAACTGAAAAACATCCCCACAGGTTTTTCATATTTGTCCTTTTACTATTGTATAGGCCAACAGCTTTTCTGTCAAGATTTATTCATAATTAGAATGGCATGTTTTATGAAAAATTTTTCCAAAACAGAAAAAAGAGCGGGGAACAAACCCCGCTCTTCCGGAAACCGCCCCTACCATAGCTCCCCCACTTGGGCTCCGGTGTAGTACCAGGTGAGGATATCCTGAAAGGAGCTGCCGTTTTTGGCCATAGCGTTGGCCCCGTACTGGCTCATGCCCACCCCGTGGCCATAGCCGGTGACATCGAAGAGGAACTGACTGCCGTCCCAGCTCACCGTAAAGCAGGCCGACCGCAGAGAGAACAGGGCCCGCGCCTGCCCCCCGGTGAGGGTGATGCCCCCCAGAGGGATGGAGATCACCCCGCCCCCCTCGTTCCGGGCGGCCTGACCGAACCAGGCGGCGGGGTCGCCGGACAGATCGGCCCCCGGATAGGACGCCAGGGTGAGGGCCTTGACCTCCTCCGCCCCCAGGGCCGTCTGGGTGCGGTAGTTGGGCACCTCGTCCCCCTCGGGGCTGTCCACGCTCTTCAGATAGGCCACCGAGCTGCCCCAGACCTCCACCGCGTCGGTGGTTCTCCCGGCGGCGGAGGAGAAAAACAGGGCCTGAATGGGCTTGCCCTCATAGAGGACGCCCAGCCCGTCGGTGCCCGCCACCGCCCGGTCCAGCTTTTCCCCGTACTCCCGGGCGCTGAGGCCCCACCGGGCCTCGGCGGCAGAGCGCTCGGTATAGGCCTGACAGCAGGTGCTGTCGGCGCAGATATCGGCCTCCGGATGCTTGGACCCGCCCTGAAGAACAGCGGTATAGGTCCGGGCGGCGCAGGCCTGGGCCTTCAGCGCCTCCTCCTCAAAGGAGGCGGGCATCTCCGCCGCCACCACGCCCCAGATGTAGTCCGTCATGGTCAGCTCGGCCACCGTCCCGTCCTTGTTCAGCAGCCGTACCGCCCGCCCCCGGTCCCGAGTCCCTGTGGGGAGGGCGGGGTCCGCTGTGGGGTCGGCGGGCAGGACGGCCTCCCCGTTGGGCAGCTCCCCCGTCCCGGGCCGCCGGTAAACCGGCTCCCCCCGGAGGGCCAGTACGGGGAGGAAAAACAAGATCAAAACCAGCGCCAGCGCGGCGCTCACCGTCTGCCGCCCGCCGCCGGTCCGCGCCCCCTTGTCCTCTCGCGACATCTCCGCCGCCCCCTTTCAAGCTATGGTATGGGACAGGCGGCGAAAATATACCGCCTACGGCATGGAGCTGGAGGCCATCCTGAACAAAATGACCCAGGAGGAGGGGGACTCCATCCCCACCGAATTTCAATGCAGCCTCTTTGACGACCTGACCATCCAAGCCGCCGGCATCTTTGACCGGGTTGTTTGACTGCCGGATAATGTAAAGCCCGCTTCCAATCGGAAGCGGGCCCTTGCTATTTTGATTAGTACGCCACACCCCAGAGGATGGAGTGCTTGGCGGGCTTGCCGCAGCAGACGCAGGTGTCGGAGACGCGCTCCTGGTCCAGGGGCATACACCGGGAGGTGACGCCGGCCTGCTCCTTCATTTTCAGCTCGCAGTCCAGCTCGCCGCACCACATGGTCTTGGCGAAGCCGCCCTCGGCCTCCATGAACCGCTTGACCTCCTCCACAGTGAGGCACACCCGGGTGTGGTCCTCCAGATTCTTCTTGGCCCGGGCATAGAGGCTCTTGTGGACATCGTCCAGCAGCCACCTCACATCGTCCTCCAGCTGGTCCAGGGGGACGAAGCGCTTCTCACCGGAGTCCCGGCGGCAGATGCAGCACTGTCCCTTCTCCATATCCTTGGGGCCGATCTCCACCCGCAGGGGGACGCCCTTCATCTCATACTGGGCGGCCTTCCAGCCCATGGACTGGTCGGAGTCGTCCATCCTCGCCCGGATACCGGCCTTTTGCAGGCGCTTCAGCAGGTCGGCGGCGGCGTCCAGGACGCCCTCCTTGTGCTGGGCCACGGGAATGACCATGACCTGGACGGGGGCGATGCGGGGGGGCAGGACCAGGCCGCTGTTGTCGCCGTGGGTCATGATGATACCGCCGATGACCCGGGTGGACACCCCCCAGGAGGTCTGGTGGGGGTGGTGGAGCTGGTTGTCCTTGCCGGTATAGGTGATGTCGAAGGCCCTGGCGAAGCCGTCGCCGAAATAGTGGCTGGTGCCCGACTGAAGGGCCTTGCGGTCGTGCATCATGCATTCCACGGTGTAGGTCTCCTCGGCGCCGTTGAACTTCTCCTTGTCGGTCTTACGGCCCTTGACCACAGGCATGGCCAGAATGTTCTCCAGGAAATCGGCATAGATCTCCAGCATCTGCATGGTCTCCCGGCGGGCGTCCTCCTCGTCCAGGTGCATGGTGTGGCCCTCCTGCCACAGGAACTCCCGATGGCGCAGGAAGGGGCGGGAGGTCTTTTCCCAGCGCAGCACCGAGTTCCACTGGTTATACAGCTTGGGCAGATCCCGGTGGGAGTGGATGATATTTTTATAGTGCTCGCAGAACAGGGTCTCGGAGGTGGGTCGGATACAGTACCGCTCCTCCAGCTTCTCGCTGCCTCCGTAGGTGACCCAGGCGCACTCGGGGGCAAAGCCCTCCACATGGTCCTTCTCCTTCTGGAGCAGGCTTTCGGGGATCAGGATGGGCAGGTACACGTTCTCATGGCCTGTCTCCTTGAATTTGGCGTCCAGCTCCTTCTGGATATTTTCCCAGATGGCGTAGCCATAGGGGCGGTAGATGAACATACCCTTGATAGAGGAATAGTCAATGAGCTCCGCCTTGGTGCACACGTCGGTGTACCACTGGGCGAAGTCCACCTCCATGTCGGTGATCTGTTCCACTTGCTTCTTGTTTTCGTTGGCCATATACTCTTCAGTCCTTTAAATTTTTTCTCCCGCCTCCCGGAGGAGGAGGGAACACAATGTCAGCTGGTCGGGGATGAAATACTCATGTTTCCTATTGTATGGATTTCCCAGAGAAAAGTCAAGTTTTGAAACCGGTTTCCCCGTTTATTTCTGTAACATCTCCTGGGTCAGCTCCACAAACCGCTGGCCGAAGTTGGGCAGACAGCGGCCCTCCCGATAGCCGGCCACCAAACGGCCGTAAGTAGAGGGGTCGGTGAGCGGGAAGAGGTCCACCCCTGCTGAACCGGCGGTGGGGGCGGGCAGGGCCCGCAGGAACAGCTCCGGGCAGATGGTAACGCCCACCCCGGCCTGCGCCATAGCCAGGGTGGTAACGGTGTTCTCCGTCTCCAAAATCAGCTGAGGCTTAAAGTAGTACCGCCGGAAATACTGGTCCACGATGCTCCGGGTGCGGTTGCCCCGCTTAATCAGGACGAAGGGCATGGCCTCAAAGGCCCGGATGTCCGCCCCCTGGGCGAACTGCTTCCGGACCTCCTCCGCCTGATCCCCGAAGAGGTGGCCGGTGAAGGTTCTGGGTGCCACCATCATCAGCCGCTGCTCCGTCAGGGGGACGGTGGTCACCCCCTCCATAATGATGGGCTGAAAGCAGATAATCAGGTCGGTCCGGCCATGAGCCAGCTCGTCCTCCAGCTGGGTGGAGTTGCCCTCGGACAGGGAAAACTCCACCTGGGGGAATTCCAGGCGGAATTTGGGCAGCACGTCTGGCAGAAGGGCCAGCCCGCAGGTGTGGGAGATGCCCACCCGCAGGGCCCCCACATACTGCTTGTTGATGTCCCCTACCTTAGATAGATACTGCCGGTGCAGGTCCAGGATCTCGGTGGCGGTGTCCACCAGCAGTCCCCCCGCGTAGGTCAGCGACAGCTTGGGGGACCTGGTGAACAGCTTCACGTCCAGCTCCCGCTCCAGATTGGCGATGTGGTTGGACAGGGACTGCTGAGAGATATACAGCCGCTCCGCCGCCCGGGTGATGTTCAGCTCCTCCGCTACGGTGAGGAAATATTTCAGGTGTTGAAAGTTCACAAAAACTCCCGCCTTTTTTTGTGGGATACCCCATTGTACCACAATTATTTAGCTGTGGCAACCCTCAACAAAAACCTACTTCTCAAAATGCAAAAAATGTGGCATAATATTCAGTATGCAATGGGCGGACGCCTAAATTTATCAACAGGAAGGAATGCTGGATTATGAAATGTCTTATTATTGACGTCGTCTCCCCCGCGATCTCTGAGGAACTGGGCAAATATATGCAGGTCGATACCAAGATCCTCCCCTCCCAGGCCGAGCTGGCCGGGATGATCGGCGGCTATGAGGTTCTGATCATGCGGGTGGACCCCGCCATCAACAAGGAGATTCTGGACGCGGCCAAGAATCTGAAGGTGATCGGCGTGTGCTCCGTGGGCCTGAACCACATCGACATGGACACCGCCAAGGCCAAGGGCATCCAGGTATTCAACGCCCCCGGCCTCAATGGCAACGCCGTGGCCGAGCTGACCATCGCCAAGATGCTGGACATGTCCCGGCACACCATCCCCGCCTGCAACGACGTGAAGGTGGGCAAGAACTGGGACAAGTATAAGTTTGTGGGCCGCGAGCTGCGGGGCAAAACCCTGGGCGTTCTGGGCTTCGGCCGCATCGGCCAGCGGGTGGGCGAGCTGGCCCGGGCCTTCCTGATGGACGTGGTGGCCTACGACCCCTATCTCCCCGCCGAGGTCTTTGAGCAGCAGCACGCCAAGAGCATGTCCATTGAGGAGGTGCTCAAGGTCTCCGACTTCGTCACCATCCATATGCCCCTCAACGACGAGACCCGCAACCTCTTCAACGCCAAGTCCATCGAGGGCATGAAGGACGACGCCGTGGTCCTGAACATGGCCCGGGGCGGCATTGTCAACGAGCGGGATATGTACGAAGCCCTGAAAGCCGGCAAGATCGGCGGCTATGCCACCGATGTCATGGAGAATGAGCTGGCCGCCGGCGGTCTGACCGAGGGTGCCGGCTTCGACTCCCCCCTCTTCAGCTGCGACAATTTCATCGTCTCCCCCCACCTGGGCGCGCAGACGGTGGACGCCTCCCGGGACATCGGCGCCCATATCATCAGCAAGGTGAAAGAAGCGCTGGACCTGAAATAAGCAAACACCTCCTTTTGGCATTGGGGCTGTCCGGAAAAGGGCAGCCCTTTTTAAATTTGGATACTTTTCCCGTTTTAAGTCTTGCAAAAAAAACAGCCTTCTGGTACAATAATAAAATGTCTGGAAAACAGGCACATTGGTAATACTTGATTGGGCCGCTGCGCCCCGACAAGGAGAATGAAAAAGCATGGATAGGAAACAGAGAGAAGAGCGCCGCCGTCAGGAGGACATCGCGCTTCAGCGCGGACTGCTGTGGGTGGCGGGTGCGATTGTGCTGGAGGCCCTTCTGATGGCCGTCAATCGCTACTATATCAACTACTACCTCACCGACTGGGAAATTGGCCTGGCTGGGATGATCAACGGGCTTTTGAACTTCCTCCGGTTCGCGGCGCCCGTCGCCGCCGGAGCGGCCCTGGGCTGTACCCTCTGGCGGCTGAAAAGCGGCAAGCGCTTTGGGCTTGCCCTGGTGGTGTCGCTGGCTATGGGGGCGGTCTCCGTCTGCGTCCACGTCATCGTCAAGTTCCAGGGCCCGGGCCTGTCCATGCTGTTTTGGCTGGTGGTCGCCTGGGCGGTGCTGGCGCTGGTGTACTATATCTATCAGAGGGAGTTCTTCGTCGCCGCCGCCGCCTGCGGCATGTCCGTTCTGGCGCTGTGGTTCGTTCGGTACGACAGGAACGGCCTGGTGGAGGCTGTCCTGGTCCTGGCCGCTATCGCTGTGGTGACCGCTGCGGTGGTTTGGATGAAGAAGAGTAAGGGAACTCTCCCCGGCAAGCTGGCTATCCGCTTCCTGCCAGAGGATACTAATTACGCCGTCGCCCTGGCCACCTGCGCCGCCAGCTTGGCCGCCCCCATCGCCGCCCTCCTCTTGGAAGGCACCACAGCCTACTACCTGATCTTTGTCATGGTAGCTTGGCTCTTCGCCCTGTTTGTGTACTACACCGTTAAATTGATGTGATACCATAAAATCTCCCCCACAGGCCGCCCGAATGGGCGGCCTGTTTTGTTTACCCCCCATGTCTACCAATGGTCTACCAAAAAGTCCTGTCGAACCCTTGCGCCGCAAGGGATTGCGGGGACTGGAATATTTTAGGATGTCTACCAAATGTCTACCAGTTTCACTTTTTGACAGGTTTGGAGGCCTGTTTTTTGTGATTTCCTCCGGTTTTTACAACTTTTAGACCATACGTCAGGGGTGTGACACCCCGGTGAGGGGAGGAAAAAGTAGAAAAACCTCGAAAATTTCGGTAAAAATAGAGAACTTTGTTACGGAAATGTTAAAACTTTGCGTTCTACCAAGACCGTCGCGAAGCCCTGTTTTTACGGAAAACGGCCCCTCTCATGGCCGAAAAAATTAACAAGGAGGAAACACTATGAGAAACCTGAAACGGGCTCTCAGCCTGGCTCTGGCCTCCGTTATGCTGGTTGGCATGATGGTTGTCGGCTCCAGCGCGGCGAGCTATCCCGACGTGGACGATCAGGACCACGTCGAGGCCATTGAGGTCCTCAGCGCCGTCGGCGTGATTGTCGGCGACAACGGGAACTTCCGGCCCGAGGACTCCGTCTCCCGTAACGAGATGGCTGTCATTATGGCCAAACTGATTCTGGGCACCTACAAGGCTGACAGCTATGTGGGCAACCACCCCTTCAACGACGTGCCCGATTGGGCCAGCCGCTATGTGGCCGCCTGCTACAACGCCGGTATCATTTCCGGCCGGGGCGAGGGCGTCTATGACGGCAGCTCCACCGTGACCGCTGTTGAGGCCGCCGCTATGATGCTGCGGGCTCTGGGCTACGAGGACCTGTCCAAGGGCGCGGCTCAGTGGGACCAGCCCGTTGCCGCCAAGGCCAACCAGATCAACCTGTTTGAGGGTCTGGCCGGCGCCAGCAACGCTCCCATGGACCGCAACTCCGTGGCTCAGCTGGCTCTGAACGCCCTGGAGGCCACCATGGTCATCACCGAGAAGGAGGGCGACATCGAGATCCCCGGCACCATCGTCATCCCCGGTAAGATTACCTACAAGACCGTAGAGGCCAACGACAGCTATGCCCGCGCCATCGACGCGACCGGGGGCACCACCGCCGGCGGCTACACTGTTCAGCTGGGCGAGCAGCTGTACAAGGGTGACCTGAAGAAGACCCCCACCACCGACGCCTTTGAGCGTCCCTCCACCGAGTGGAGCTACAAGTCCGCCAGCGTCAACGAGTACGCGCAGGACGCCGACGCCACCTACACCAAGGAAGTCAAGATCAGCGACATCTACAGAGACCTGGGCCTGAGCAAACAGGTAGAAAAAAATGATGTGGTCTTCTTTGTTGACGGCGAGGAAGAAGCAGACGAGTTCAAGGCCAATGATAATACGACCAAGCTTTCTGACATCGCGCTCACCAGAAACGGCACGCACAAGGATGTGAAGATCGGCGGCAACGGCGTGCTGGTCCAGGCCTACAAGAAGACCGTCTCTGACGGCCAAGGGGTCAAGACTGCGGTTGATATCACCATCATCAACACCTATGTCCTTCAGGTTGACGGCGATTACAACGACAAGAAGGAAGAGCTGCGGCTGAGCGATCTGGAAGGCGTGAAAGCTCTGCCCGGCGCCACCAGCACCAAGCTGTCCAGCGAGGACTTCGCCAATCTGGACACCTTCGCGGACGAGGACTACGTTCTGGTCACCGTGGCCAAGAAGGAGATCCAGACCATCGAGGCCGCTGAGGCGCTCACTGAGACTGTCACCGCCTACGTCGCCAAGAAGGGCGACGACAACAGCAACAGCGTTACCGCCGGCAGCACCTACAAGTACAACAAGAACTACACCGCCAAGACCTATGAGATCGGCGAGGAGTACGTTCTGGTTCTGGACAAGTACGGCTATGTCGTCTTTGCCGACGGCGTGGACGCCGCTGACCAGTACCTCTATGTAGTCGCGGCCGACAAGCAGGGCGGCGTGAAGGGCAACGCGGAGGCCGAGGCCTACTTCAGCGACGGCACCTCCGAGGTCATCACCCTGACCAGCGGCAGCGCGCTCGGAGATACCTCCGACTATACAGATGTCCACGCCTGGTACTCCTACGAGACGAAGAGCGGCGGCAAGTATGAGCTGACCGCGCTCACCGGAAGCAAGGCCGTGGGCAACGGAAATACCGGAGTCACGAATCTTGGCATTACTGATACCAATACTGCCAAGGTGCGCTATGGCGCTGACAAATCCTTCATGGCCAACAGCGACACCACATTCATCGTTCTGAAGGGCGACACCGTGACCGTCTACAATGGCATCCGCGAGGTTCCCGAGATCAAGGCCAATAATAGTGACAGCGTTTGCGTCAACGCTGTGATGGACGGCGCTTACGCGAAGTACGTCTTCATCGGCGGGGACAACATGGTTATCAAGGGCGGCGTGGATTCCCACATTTACATCTATGATGAGGAGCCCACCGTAACCAACAAGGACGGCGACAAGATTTACACCTACAAGGTCATCAAGGACGGCGAGCTCACCACCATCGACATGAGCGGCAAGACCTATGCTTCCGGCGAGAACTGGATCCTGGGCCTGTACAACAACCTGAGCGCCGACGGCAATGGCAGCATCGAGACGGCTGACTTTATTGACGACGGCACCGCCGAGGATATGAAGGCCTACAAGGTGAGCGGCCCGGGGCTTAAGATCAGCGGCGACGTTCTGGCCATCGGCGCCTATGACCTGGTTTTGGATCGGGAGCGCGAGATCTGGGTCAGCGACGGCGACGACACCACCACTCTGACCAACAGCCAGTTTAACAGAGACTACAGCGAGGGCTTCGAGGGCGTTCTGTTCGTGGTCATGGACGACGACAAGGTCACCGAGGTCTACGTGGAGGAGGACGCCAGCGTCTTCGGCAAGACGACTGAGAGCGCCGCCGCGAAGGTCTGGCAGCAGCCCGAGACCGAGGAGCAGGCTGGTGAGTGGATCCAGGATAGCTATGATAATGGAGTCTATCCTAAGGGCAAGAACGTTAAAGGCTGCGAGAGTCTCATCGACGTGGGCGTGAAGCAGTATGTGACCGTTGACAACACCGGAAAGCCCACCATCCACTTCTACGGCACGATTGACGCGAATAAGGTCTACAACAAGGACAATGCGACTGAAGCCGATCTGAAGGCGCTCAGCATCTGGTACTATGGCCTGAATGATACGACCGGCGAGCCCAACAGCACATTTGGCAGCATGGAGAATGCCCTTAAGACGATATATAGCTCCGATGGCAGTGAGAAGTTTGCCTCTATCATGTGGAGCTTCGGCGATCTCCACAAGGTCGGACTGGTAAAGGAGGGCGACGACGGCGGAGCCACGAATGGTGCCGGAAATACCAGTGTTGACTGGGGTGACTTTGTGGTAGATTTCAGCGAGCTGAAGTTCCCCGCTTAATTCAGCTATTCAGATTTAACACAGCGTTCGTTAAAAAGCTTACCCCCGGGCCATACGGCCCGGGGGTGGCTTTTACATCAGGGCGAGATAGCAATAGGTCAGCTCCTTTTCGTTCGTGAGACATCCCGACCGGTATTCATACGTCACAATAAAGCCGTTTTCTACGATTTTCGCCGCCACGCTCTTGTCGGTATTGCGCAGCGGAAGGTCACTCATAAAAAGTCCGCCAAATACGCTGCCGCTGTAATATAAATAACCCCGGGATTCGACCAGAAACACAGCCTTGGGCGTGGCCCCCAGGCTGATAAAGCGGTCTGTTCCACGATCTCCCACGTAAAACCCTGTGACAATGGCGGCCTTAGCCGCCACAGCCGCGTCCAGCCGCGGAATCTCCGAGACATCCGCCTTCCCGTCCCTCAGCGCCCCCAGCGCCCGGTCGATCTTGGCGTTGTCCTCGTTGAAATCGGTGCGCCGGACCTTGTCCTCCGCCTCCCATTGGCAGAGCTTGTAGTTGGTTGTGCGATTCATCATGTTACCTCCAATTTTTAAGATGTGTGGGGGCGCGCCCCTCCAACCCTGGCGGAACTCCTTGAAAAATTGCACGTTTCCATACATTTAATGGAAGTCAGGCCGCATTGCGCCCTTTTTTTCGGCGGGTTGGGCGAAAGGGCTTGCCAAGCCTGAGAAAATCGTGTATAATAATTACCGCACCCGCCGGTGTGATGGAATTGGTAGACGTAGCGGACTCAAAATCCGCCGCTGGCGACAGCGTGGGGGTTCGAGTCCCCCCACCGGCACCACGCCGGAGCGAAGCCTTCTTTGCTCCGGCGTTTTCGCGCGAAAAAACCCGCCCCTAGGGGCGGGTTTTGCTGTCTTGGGAGGCTCGTTTGTGTAAAAAGGAAAATTTCGTCTCAGAGCAAACCACGGCGACGAAGATGAGCCCAAAGCCCAGGAGGAGGCGGAGGGTGACGGAGTCACCGGCGAAGAGGACGGAGAAGAGGACGCCAAAGACCGATTCCAGGGACAGGATTACCGAGCCGGAGGCGGGGTCGGACCAGACCATGCCCACATTCTGGAACAGCAGGGCGGCGGTGGTAGCCATGACGCACAGGTAGGCCAGGGGGAGCGCCACCGCCGGGTCGGTGAGGGCGGCGGCGGGGAAGGTCTCGGTAAAGGCCCCGCACACCCAGGCGAACAGGGCGGAAAAGGCGAACTGGAGGACGGTGAGCAGGGTTACATCCTTCCCCTCGGACACCTTGGACACCGCCACGATATGCCCGGCGTAGAATAGGGCGGCCACGAGGGTGAGCAGGTCGCCGGCGTTGATGGACAGCTCCTCGTTGAGGGAGACCAGGCCCACCCCCGACACGCACAGCAGGGCGGCGGCGATGTTGTACCGGTCGGGCCGGACCTTCATCACCGCCCAGGTGAGAAAGGGGACGATGACGCAGTACACCGCCGTCAAAAAGGCGTTTTTGGAGGAGGTGGTCCGGGCCAGGCCGAAGGTCTGAATGGAGTAGGCCAGGAACAGGAAGCCGCCGATCACCGCCCCCCGCCAGAGGTAGTCCGGGGTAAAGGAGCGCCAGCGCTTCCAGGCGATCAGTCCCAGCAGCACCGCCCCGGCGGTAAACCGGATGGCCAGCAGAAAAAACACCGGCACCGCGTCCAGGGTGTTCTTCATGATGAAAAAGGACGTGCCCCAGATCAGGGCGGCGGCCAGCAGCATGGGCTTGGCCAAAAGACGCATGGTTTTCGGGGACATGGTATCAACTCCAGATTGAAAATTTAGCTTTGGGGTGGTATGATGGGAACGGCCCTGCCCTATAATCGGGGCACGGAGACAAGGAGGCCCGCATGGACATTCTCACCAAGGATTTTTACGACCGTGACACCCTCACCGTAGCCCGGGACCTGTTGGGCCGGGAGCTGGTCCGGGTGATGGAGGACGGGACCGTCCTGCGGTGCGTCATCACCGAGACGGAGGCGTATATCGGCCGCCTGGACAAGGCCTGCCACGCCTACGGCTACAAGCGCACCCCCCGCACCGAGACCCTCTTCGCCCCGCCGGGGACGGCCTATATCTATCTGATCTATGGGATGTATCACTGCCTCAATTTCGTCACCGAGGCGGAGGGGGAGCCCGCCGCCGTCCTGATCCGGGGGGCGGCTCCAGCCGCAAACGGGGATATTATAGCAAAAAACCGCTTCGGACGCAAGCTCTGTGAGCTCAGCGCCTATCAGCGGCGGAATTTTCTCAATGGGCCGGGGAAGCTGTGCAGAGGCCTGGACCTCACCCGGGCCCAGAACGGCCTGGATTTGACAGACTCCGGCCAAGGCCTGTACCTCTGCGCCGGGACGCCCGCCGCCCCCGCAAGCGTCCGGACCGGCAAGCGGATCGGCATCGACTACGCCGGGGAGGCGGTGGACTTCCCCTGGCGGTTTTGGGTGGAGGACGGCGATTTGTGGCGAAAAATGGCTGGACAGAAGGGTGATAATTTGTTATAATTGTAAAAACATAGAAATAGATTGTAGGAGAAGCTTAAAATGCCTAGTGGAAGCAGTGTCCAGCCAGCGGCTGACCTTGCCTTGGCGGAGTTGAGGACCGCGCAATATGCGCTTGCGGCAAATATTGCCCAATTTGCCATAAATTTGATCCTGCTGATTGTGACGGCGGTTTCTGTCTATTTTGCCTTCCGGGCATATTATCACCAAAAGGAGCGGGCAAAAAAGGACGCTGCATGCGAGCTGGCCCGTTATTACGCCCACGACATTATTCAGCGGTACGACTTTGTCAGCTATACCTTTCAGCATTCAAAGAAGGAAGAGAAGATCAAGGAATTATTTCCCTATGATCGGCTGAAGAATTTCGATTATAAGGAAATGACAGATATTTTAGCGGAACAGGGGCATGATGTGCAAAAGACTATGAGCGAGCTATTCCGAATTGAGCCGCATATTATTTATCAGGGGATGATTCGAAACGCGCGTTCTGTTGAGGAGAGACATTCCCTGTGTGACGAATATATAAAGGAGACAAAGGATTCAGCGGGGAACAAGGTCACAGAAATCTTACATCAGGATATGCTGATGCTTGCGTTTACGAATGAGGTCACCATGCTGCTCAATGATCTGGAATGGTTCTCTATGAGTTGCCGCTATGGGCTGGCCGACGAGGAAATGCTGTATCAGTCTTTGCACCTGACATTTCTGTCGTCAGTTTGGCTGTTATATCAGTATATTTGCTTTAACAATCGGGAGAATACAGACAAGCTGTTTACAAATGTAATCTGGCTTTTCAACAAATGGGCGGACCGGCTGCGGGCAATCGAGAAGGAGGCCCAGGAGGAAGCGGAACAGTACAGTCAGAAAATTGAGGCAAAGAAAAAGGACCTGGAGGAGACCGAGCGTAAGGCGCGGCAGGTAGAACCGAAGGTCCATGCGGGAAAAGGGTTGAAGTAAAATTATTTTTTCGATAATTGTTGACATGAGGTCAAATCCCTGTGTATAATGAAAATAGAGGCAATAGAAAGGAGTGATACTATGTGGTCTCCTAGCATTGAGATTTTGAACCCTTACACTGCGACGGTAGAAAGTGTGGCTAGGGAGCTGGAAAAGGAAGAGGAAAATAAAGCTTAAGCTGTGTACAGCTCATATACAGATGAAGTGATCGGGCCCCTGCGGGGGCCTGATTTTTGTCTGTCCGGCAGAAAACAAGGCGCCCCGGCGGTTCAGCCCGCCGGGGCGCAAGCAATTATTTAAGGAGGAAAGAAGAAAACATCTTATCCTTGGAGGAAACGCCGCTCCGGCGTCTGGCAGGCGGGCTGTGCCCGCTCCCATACCATTCTACGCCGGAGGGGGCCGGAGTGTTACAGGAAAAACAGCCACGCCGCCCAGCCCACCGAGGCCAGAGCCGCGCCCAGCGCCCCCCAGGCGGGGGCTGGGACGCGCTCCAGCCGCCGGTTCCAGGCCCGGCCCTGCTTGAGGTAGCCGTCCGCCGCCTGGCGGGCCTCCCGGAGCACCTTGTCCGCGCTCGCGCCCTCCCGGGCCAGGGCCTCCTCCTTGACGATGAAGATGGCCTCCTCAAAGAGCCGGGGGTCGGGAGATTTGACCAGGATCACCTGCCGGGTGATGCCCTTCACCATGATAACCACTTCCTTTTCCAGTGTTTTCCTCTAGTCTGTCCCGATTTGGCCCGGGCTATTCCAGAACGTGGGAAAAGGAAGGGGGGAGACAGGACGCGTCTTGACGCGCGGTTTGCCATGGCGCGGATAAAGACTATGTAGGGGCGGCTATCAGCCGCCCGTCCCACAGGGGAGCTGAGGTCCCCTGGAGGAGCGGGCGGATAATATCCGCCCCTACAATGAAATTTGCGAAAGGGATGCTCCCCAAAAATCAGTTGGCCTTGATGATCCGGACCTGACGGCCCACGGGGTCCACATAGATGGTCAGGTCGTCGGAGTAGGCCCGGATGGCGTTCAGGCGCTCCTCGCCGGTCTCGCCGGTCAGCCAGCTCACGCTGGTGGGACGGCTTCCGCCGTCGCTGTGGCAGCACTCCACGTCGGAGGCCACCCGGTAGGTCTGCCCGCCGGTGGTGACGTACTGCCCGTCCTGACTGGTGAAGAAGTCGGAGGACTTCACGTTCTTGACCTCAGTCAGCTTGATAATGGCGGCCAGGGTCTTTTCGTTGGACCCGGCGTCCCCTCTGGGATTGCCGGCAATGACGCCCACCATGTCGCCGCTCTTGCCGCTGTAGCCGACGGATTTGACAAATTGTATTTCTGCTCCGCTGTGTCGGATCAGCTTCCAAGTAGTAACAGTGTTAATTGTGGGAGGACCATATGTCGGAATCCAATCTTCATCTTCTGGTGGTTTTCCGTTTTCATCCTTGATAGGATTCGGTATCGATTCATTCTTAGATTCAGACACCATCATCCCATACTCATAAGCGTTGCCGGTGACGGCCTCCAGGACGATGAAGTCCACGATGCCGGAGCTGTTCTGGCGGTAGGCAGCGATCTTGTCGGCGGGGATGGGGGCGGCGGACAGTTCATCCACCTTTACCTCGGCCATGGCGTTGTTGTTGGCCCGCTCGTAAACCCGGACATCGGAGGCCACCCGCAGGTCGCCCAGCCTGGCGTCGGACACCTGATAGTCGCCGGGGGCCCGGCTGCTGGACAAACGGCTCACAGACAGGTTGGTCTTATTGGCGGAGACGGTGACCAGGCCGGTGAGGTCGGTGTTGCTGGGGGTGCCTTTCAGCTCCAGAATGCCGCCGTCGGGGCGGAAAATCTTCACGCCGTCGCCGCTGATCTCACCCACGGCGTTAGAGCGGACCTTGCTGTTGGGGGAGGCCATCCCGGCCACCTTGCCGTCGGCGGTGAGGAGGAGTACCACGCTGTCGCCGGGCTTGAAGTCGTTGGTGGTGTTCCAGGCGCTCTCCAGCACATCGAACGTGGTCTGAGACTCCCCGACCTTCAAGGTAATCTTCTCCACATCCTTGGGGCTGGGGGCCGCCGCGCCGTAGACGCAGCTCAGGCGCAGGTCAGAGACGATAAGGGCGTTGGCGGACTTGTCATAGGTGACCACGTCGTAGTCCTTCAAATCGCCCAGGCGGATGGTCTCCCGGCCGCGGCGGATGGTGAAGTCGTCGCGCCCGCCGGTGAGCTGGTGGAAGGTGGCGGCGCTGGCGTTGCCCCGGATTACCACCGCGTCAGTGCTGATGTTGGTGCCGGGGGTGGAGGCGAAGATGGTGACGATTTTGCCGTTTTCGGCGTACATGGTCACCTGGGTGCCGGAGACCATGTCCTTATGGACCGTCTCATAGCTGGCGCTGTCCTTATAGCCGCTGTTCTCCTTGGCGTCGGCCACATATACCGGTGTATTCTCGTCCACGGTGTACCGCTTTCCGTCCTCCCCCTTGAAGGAGCCGGACCCGGCTTTGCCGTCCAGCACGGCGGTGATGCGGGTGCTGTTGTCGGGCAGGAAGGTGACGATCTCCTTCCGGTCGTTGAGGACCAGCTGTCCCCGGCGGCCCTGGAGGGAGACGGGGTTGCCCTCCCCCTGGGCGGGGAGGTAGGACTGGACGGAGGCCCCGGTGACCACCCGGACCGCGCCGGTCCTGCTGCCGTCGTCAGTGGTCACGTTGACGGCCAGAACGATGGATTTTTCCCCCTGGGGCTCGCCCAGGGACTTATAGTACACCTCGCCCCCGGCGGTCTCGCAGTTCAGGGCGTTGACAAACAGCTGAGCCGCCTCCGCCCGGGAGATGGGGTCAAGAGCCCCGCCATACAGGCCGTCCAGAAGGTGGACCGACCGGCCCAGGTCGATGTACCCCTGGGGCCAGACCGCCCCGGCCTGCTTGCCGGTGTAGCCCAGGGTCCGGAGGAGGATGGTGGCCGCCTCGGCCAGGGTGATGTTCTCGTCAGGCAGGAAGCGGCCGTCCCCCACCCCGGACACCAGGGGCGAGCCGGAGGAGGGCTCCTCCTCCGAACTGCCGCCGCCCACCTGATAGGCGGCGGCGAAGTTGATGAAGCTTCTGGCCCAGTGGGTGCTGCCCACGTCGGAGAAGATGGTCCGGGTGGCGTACCGGGCGGCCTCGTCCCGCTTCTGGAGGAAGCTGACGGCCATGGTGCAGAACTGCGCCCGGGTCAGCGTCCCGCCGGGGTTAAACTGGTTGTCCCCCACGCCGCTGACAATGCCCATCAGGCGCAGAATGTCGGCGTTGAGGGCGGTGTTCTGGTCGGTTATGTCGCTGAACGACCCCGGGGCCGCCCCCGCGGGCAGAACCATCAGCGACAGCGACAGCGCGGCGGCGAGAACGGCTGCCAGAAAACGTTTTACGTTCATTTCACTCACTCTCCTATCAATCCGCCCGCAGGGCCTCCACCGGCTGCAAGCCGGAGGCCTTGATGGCGGGGTACATACCGAAGATGACGCCCAGCACCACCGAGAAGAGGAAGGCTCCCACGGCGATAAAGGGCTCGGGCATGAGGATCATGCCCTCGAACACGTCAGACATAAGCTTTCCGGCGATCATGGTGCCCACATAGCCGATGCCGATGCCGATCAGTCCGCCGATGGAGCAGATCACCGCCGCCTCAATGAGGAACTGGGCGATGATGCTGGCCCGTTCCGCGCCGATGGCCTTGCGGATGCCGATCTCACGGGTCCGCTCGGTGACGGTGACCAGCATGATGTTCATAATGCCGATGCCGCCCACCAGAAGGGAGATGCCCGCGATGGCCCCCGTCACCAGCGACTGCATCAGGTTGGCCTTCTCGGCGTTTTCCGCATAGCTGTTGTCGCTGCCCACGTTGTACTCGCCGTTGATAAAGTTGCCGTCGGCGTCCTTGGGGAAGATGCCCTTGAGGAAGGCGTCCAGCTTGGTGGTGGCCTCAATGGTGGACGGGCCGTCCTTGGCCTTGACGATGTAGCTGTTGATGGAGCTGTTCCGGTTCATGGTGCGGTTGAAGGTGTGGGGGATGACAATAATGTTGTCCATTTCGGGCCAGTATTTGATCTCCATGGAGTTGTACCAGCCCACCACCAGGAAGGGGTCGCCGTTGAGGGTGATGGTCTCGCCCAGCGGGTCGGTGAAGCCGAAGAGCTGCTCCTTGGCTCCGGAGCCCAGCACGCACACCGGGATGGCCTTATCTACCTCCAGATAGGACATCTCCCGGCCGCCGGCCAGGGTGTAGTTCCCGCACACTCCGTACTGGTCGCTACCCAGCTTGATGTGCAGCATCTTCTCCCAGTCCGTGCTCACGGATACGGCTCCGCCCATCATGATGCCGCCGTCGTAGTCCCAGTCGTTGACGGAGAGGGTCTTGGCCCCGTATACCACCTTGACCTTCTCGTTCACCTCCGCGTCCGGTGTGACCCCCAGCACCAGGTCGCCGAGAGTCAGGCAGTAGTCAAAGATCTGCTGGCTGGTGTCCTCCCCGGAGTCGCTCCAGGAGTAGGCCCGCAGGGTGATCTTGTTGTCGCCCATCTTTTCAAAGTATTCCATGTTCTTCTTGGCCTGGCCCTGCATGACGGACACCATAATGACCACCGACGCCACGCCGATGATGATGCCCAGCATGGTAAGGAAGGACCGGGTCTTTTTCATGGCGATGGATTTGAAGGCCATTTTAAAGGCCTGCAAAAGGTTCATTCCCAGTCCACCTCCTGTTCCTTGTCAGAGATGATTTTGCCGTCGGACAGCCGCACCACCCGGCGGGCGGTGGCGGCGATGCCGTCGTCGTGGGTGATGAGGAGAATGGTGGTCCCGCCCCGGTACAGCTCCCGCAGGATCTCCAGCACGTGCTTGCCCGTTTTGGAGTCCAGAGCGCCGGTGGGCTCGTCGGCCATGATGATGGGGGGCGAGGTGGCGATGGCCCGGGCGATGGCCACCCGCTGCTGCTGGCCGCCGGACATCTCGCTGGGCCGGTGGTGGGCCCGGCCGTCCATGCCCACCTTGGCCAGGGCCTCCATCGCCATGTCCTCCCGGTCAAAGACCGAAACCCCCCGGTAGATCAGGGGCAGGGTTACGTTCTCCAGGGCGTCCAGCTCCTGAATCAGGTTGTAGCCCTGAAAGATGAAGCCGATCTCCCGGTTGCGGATACGGGCCAGCTGCTTGTCGGACAGGGAGCCGATATCGGTGCCGTCCAGGTGATACTCCCCGTAGGTGGGGATGTCCAGACAGCCCAGCACGTTCATCATGGTGGACTTGCCCGAGCCCGACTGGCCCACGATGGCCACGAACTCCCCCTTCTCGATCTGGAGGGAGACGCCGTCCAGCGCCCGGACCTCGCTCTCCTTGCCCTCGTTGTATATTTTATAGAGGTCTCGAATGTCGATCAGCATAGTCCACCTCACCAGCCGGAGTAGTCGGTGACGGTGTAGTTGACAAACACATTGTCGCCCGCCTCCACGCCGGACTTGATCTCCACATTCTGGGTGTCATACAGGCCGGTCTCCACGATGACGGGGTAATAGCCCTCCTCCTCGGTGGGGAAGGTCCGCTTCTGGCCCGGCTCGAAGGTGGGGAACTCCAGCTCGGGCACGTCGTCGGGCCGTGCGTCCCGCTGGACAAAGACCACGGCGCACCGGCTGCCCTCCGAGTCGGGGAAATACTGGATACAGGCGGTGGGAACCTGAACGCAGTCGTCCGATTGGCTGGTTACGAAGGAGTACCGCATCGTGGTGCCCTCCATCAGGGAGCCGTCGAGGTTGTCCACCGTCAGGGTGACGGGATAAGTAGTCATGCCCTGGTCGCTCTCCACCTTGGACATGTCGATGGAGGTGACCGTGCCTATGAACATATTGTCGTTCCAGTCGACCAGGTCCACTGTATTCCCGGGCTTGATGAAAGCGATGTTCTGGTCGGTGACATTGATGGTGACCAGCATGTTGACGGTGTTGGAGATCATGACCACGGTGTCGCCGCTCTTGACCTCCTGGCCAGGCTCAATGGCGCAGGAGGTGACGGTGCCGTCAATGGGGGCCACGGCGTTGAAGTCGGCCAGCTTTTCCAGCTCCTCCTCCACCTTCTGCTGAGCGTCTGCCACGCCCTGCTTGGCGGTCTCCACCGCCTCCTGGGCGGTCTTGATGCCCTCCTTGGCGTCGGGGATGACCTCCTCCTGCTGGGTCTTGATCTCCTTCTCCTTGGCCTTGATGGACTCCTTCTGGGCCTCGATCTCATCCTGCTTGTCCTCGATCTTGTCCTTGATCTCCTTGTCGCCCACGGTGAGCAGAGCCTGTCCCGCCGTGACCAGGGCGTGGTCGCTCAGGTTTACCGACAGGACGGGGCCGCCGATCTTCAGCTCCAGCTCCCAGGTCTCGGCGTAGTCCAGCTTGCCGTCGGCGTAGGGGTAGATGTCGTTGCCGTCAGAGTCGGTCATGGTGGCGGTGGCGGCCATGTCCTTGGTGAGGGCGCCGGGGTTGCTCAGGGAGACCACCACCTCGAAGAAGGTGCCGCCCTCGGGGGAGATGAAGTTCACCCGGTTGATCTGCTCCACCCGGCCCTCCTGGACCTTCATCAGGCTGGGGATAGATACCTGGGCCTTCTGGCCGGTGTAGATGCTGCTCTCATAGGCGTAGCTGTAGTACAGCGACAGCTTCATGGTCTGGTTGTCGGCGATGGTGCACACCGGCCCGGGGGAGGCGTCCTTGCCCACGGTAAAGCTCTCATGCTTGAGAATCTTGCCGGCCCGGGGAGCCCGCACCGTCAGGTCGGACTTGCTGTTGTTCAGCTCGGCGAGCTCCTCGTTGAGCTTGGCAAGCTGCTCATTGAGCTTGACCAGGTCGGATTTCTGACGCTCCAGGGCCTCCTGGGCGGCGGGGACAGCCCGCTGAGCGGTGACAACCCCCCGCTCGGCGTCGGACACCCGCTTCTGGGCCTCGGTCACATTGTCCTTGGCCGCCTTCACCGCATCCTCAGCCGCCTGACTGTAAATGGTGTACAGCGGGTCGCCGGCCATCACCGTCTGGCCGCTGGTGACAAAGACCTCCTGAACCACTCCGCTCTGGGTCAGGGTAATGGCGGCGGTCTCCTTGGCCTTGGCGTTGCCCTGGCCGGACACCCGGCTCTGGATGGTGCCGATAAAGGCGGGGGTGGCGTAAATCTCGCCCAGCGTGTCGTCGCTGGAGTTCAAAAAGCGGTAGAGGGCGAAGCCTCCGCCCCCAAAAACGGCGGCGGCCACGCCAAGGGCGATCAGCCGCTTGATGAGCTTTTTGCGTCCCTGGCCAGCCGGACTCTTCCGGGAGGGGGGCGGCGTGGGCCGGGGCGGCTGAACCTCCTTCGGGGCGGTCTGCGTTTCGGTGATTTTTGTAAGGTCTGGCATAGCGGTTCCTCCAATCTGCAAATGGTTACAATAACGAACGGCCCGGCCCAAAATGGGCGGACCACTTGTCCACTCAGGTCGATTATATGCCCCGGAGACGGGGCAGACAACTACAATGCGGTTACAAAAGATTAAAATTTCCTTAAAATTTCTCGCGGGACCCCTTCATTATATAGACGCACCAGACATAAAAAGGTTCCACTCCCCGGCAAAAAAATTTTATTTTTCCCTGCCTGGCGGAGGAGGGAAAGAATACTGCCGCATTTGTTTGACAAAACAGCGTTTGCGGTGATATAATGAGCCATTCTAAGGGAAAAGAGTGAGGCTGAGGTGAACAAAAAGGAGCTTTTGGACCGGTGTGCCCGGGACGGGGAGGAGCGGATGCTCCTGGCCCGGGTGCTGGACAAGCTGGAGCTGTCCCAAAACCGGGGCGTGCCCGCCCACACCCCCTTTCTCTCCCCCGCCCAGCAGGCGTCGGTGAGCGATCTGCTCAACGCCTGGGGCAGACCCCGGCGCCTGTTCTGGGGCGGCTATCCGGACAGCGAGCGAAGCGTCTGCCTCTTCCTGGCCGATTGGCAGGAGGAGGACGGCGTCCTTGACGATCCGGAGGGCCCCCTGTCCGCCATCCAGGCCAAATTTCCCGGAGACGCCGCCCTCAGCCACCGGGACATTCTGGGCTCCCTCATGGGCCTGGGCCTCACCCGGGAGGTGCTGGGAGATATCCTCCTGCCCCAGCCGGGGCTTTGTCAGGTGGTGGCCCTGCGGGAGGCCCTGCCCATCCTCCTGTCCCAGTGGGAGGGGGCCGGGCGGTATCGGGCCAGCCTGTCGGAGATCCCCCTGAGCCAGCTGTCCCCCAGGCCCGCCCAGGTAAAGACCATCCGGGACACCGTAGCCACCCCCCGGCTGGACGCCGTGGTGGCCTCCGGCTTCTCCCTGTCGCGGAGCAAGGCCGCCGCCCTCATCTCCTCGGGCCGGGTGGCCCTCAACCACCGGGAATGCCTCAAGGGTGACCGCCAGGTGGGGGAGGGGGATGTCCTCACCTGCCGGGGACTGGGCAAGTGCGTGGTGAAGGAGGTCCCCGGCCAGTCCAAAAAGGGACGGACCATGCTGGTTTTGGAGAAGTATGTGTAGGGCGCGCCCGAAATCTTAACTGTATTTTAATTGACAGCTCAACAATAATAGGCCATAATGACAGATGCAATTTACAGTACCCTTCGGGTCCCCCCGAGCCGATTAAGGAGGACAAAATCATGACGCGTATCAAATTCACCACCGACTCCGCCGCCGACCTCCCCGCCGCCCTGCGGACTGAGCTGGATATCCAGGTGCTCCCCTTCCCCATCGCCATGGGGGACAAGGAGTATGAGGACGGCTTTGACTTCACGCCGGAGGAGTTTTACGACCTGCTCCTGACCGCCCCCAAGATTCCTACCCATGCCCAGCTCAATCCCTATGTCTTTCTGGAGCTCTTTGAACGGGCCTATGAGGAGGGCTATACCGACCTGATTCACACCTCGATCAACTCCAAGGGCTCAGCCACCTGCTCCAACGCCTTCCAGGCCCGGGGCGACTTCTACCGGGACCACCCGGAGGCGGAGGAGACCTTTCATATCCACATCATCGACGCGCTGAACTACACCATGGGCTATGGCTGGGCCGTGGCCCAGGGGGCCAGAATGGCCAAGGAGGGGGCGGAGCCCCAGGCGGTGGTGGACTTCATCCAGGACTGGGTGGACCATGTCCGGGTGGTATTCTCCCCTCTGGATTTGCGCTTTGCCAAGAAGTCGGGGCGCGTCTCCGCCGCCGCCGCTTTCGTGGGCGAGGCGCTGGGCCTGAAGCCCATTATGACCTTCACCGACGGGGAGTCAAAAATTCTCGCCAAGGTCCGGGGAGAGAAAGCCGTGGTGTCCAAGCTCACCGAAATGTGCAAAACCGAGCGCAGGGCCGGGACGCCCTATCTGCTGATCCAGGGCAACAACGTGGAGCAGGCCGGGAAGCTCCTGGAGTCCTGCCGCCAGGAGCTGGGAGAGGAGCCCGTCCTCAGCTATCACATCGGCGGTGTCATCTCCATCAACGCCGGCCCCAACCTGGTGGGATTGGTTTACCGGGTGTAATAATCGCTCCCTCCTTGAGGGAGCTGCCGCCGCCCCCCCTCCAGGAGGGGGGCTTTTTTTGCCTGGACGCTCCTGCAAACCACACCAATTCTTCTGAGCATGATAAAATGCACAGGAGAGCATTCCAGGGCCCGCAGAGGAATTGAATGAGCAAACAAATTGTGAACGACCGCGGTCCAAAAGCCTCCCTCCTAGAGGGAGGTGGCACGGCGAAGCCGTGACGGAGGGAGTCCTCCGAAGGTCTGTGGGGACCTTGGCGACTCCCTCAGTCAGCTTCGCTGACAGCTCCCTCGGGGAGGGAGCCTTTGTCCACGCGGCGGGGATGAGGGGGCATTTGTAGGGCGGGACGACCCGGCCCGCCGTCCACGGAGAGTGGGTGCCTTCGGGAGGACGGCGCGCCGGGGTCGTCGCGCCCTACAGACGCAAAATTGACTTCCCTGCCTCGGCCCGCCCTCCTCGTTGCCTTTTACGCGGGACTGTGATATACTGACAAGAAAAAAGGAGGCTCAACCTAATGAACGCCAATTACGACGCTGTGATCCTGGGCTGTGGGGAGGCGGGCATTTTTGCCGCCTATGAGCTGGCCCGTCTCCATCCCGAACTGAAGGTGCTGGCTCTGGACCAGGGGGCGGACATCTACAGCCGCAGCTGCCCCATTGTGGCGGGGAAGGTGAAGGAGTGCGTCCACTGTCCCGTGTGCCACACCATGTGCGGCTTCGGCGGGGCCGGGGCCTTCTCCGACGGAAAATTTAACTTCACCACCCAGTTCGGCGGCTGGCTCACCGACTTTATGGAGCCCGCCCATGTGATGGAGCTCATCGACTATGTGGACTCCATCAATGTGGCCCACGGGGCCACCACCCAGGTATTCTCCACCGAGAGCGAGGCGGCCCGGCAGCTGTCCCGCCAGGCCCTGGCCTACGATCTCCACCTCCTTCAGGCCCGGTGCAAGCACCTGGGCACTGAGAACAATCTGCGCATCCTCACCAACATCTATGAGGGGCTGGCGGACAAGCTGGAGTTTTCCTTCCATACGGAGGTAGCCTCCATTGAGAAGGCGGAGGACGGCTACCGGCTCCTCCTGGCCAAGGGGGGCGAGGTGGGGTGCAAGTACCTCATCGCCGCTCCGGGGCGCTCCGGGGCGGAGTGGTTCTCCAACCAGTGCAAGGACCTGGGGCTGGAGCTGCTGAACAACCAGGTGGACATCGGCGTACGGGTGGAGCTGCCCGCCGCCGTCTTTGAGCACATCACCGACGTGGTCTATGAGTCCAAGCTGGTCTACCGCACCAAGCAGTACGGCGACAGCGTTCGCACCTTCTGCATGAACCCCTACGGCCATGTGGTGGCCGAGAGTGTGGAGGGCATCAACACCGTCAACGGCCACTCCTACGCCGACCCCGCCCTCCGCTCGGAAAATACCAACTTCGCCCTGCTGGTCAGCAACCGGTTCACCAAGCCCTTTAACGAGCCCTACCGCTACGGCAAGCATGTGGCCTCCCTGTCCAACATGCTGGCGGGGGGCGTGCTGGTCCAGCGGTTCGGCGACCTGCTGGGGGGCCGGAGGACCAACGAGCACCGTATGAGCAAATCCACCGTCCGGCCCACCCTGTCCGCCGCCATCCCCGGGGACCTGTCCCTGGCCCTGCCCAAGCGCCAGCTGGACGACATCATTGAGATGATTCAGCGGCTGGACAAAATCGCCCCCGGCACCGCCAACTATGACACCCTGCTCTACGGCGCGGAGGTGAAGTTCTATTCCGCCCGCCTCCAGCTGTCTGAGGAGCTGGAGACCGCCCTGCCCAACTTCTTCGCCGCCGGTGACGGCGCCGGGGTCACCCGGGGACTGGCCCAGGCCGGGGCCTCCGGCGTCCAGGCGGCGCGGGCGATTTGTAAGAGGCTGTGAAGCCAAAGGTTTGCACCAAACAGGCTCCTTTGGAAAGGAGCTGTCAGCCGAAGGCTGGCTGAGGATTGCGTTCGGCGAAGCCGAACATACGAAGTAAACAAGATTTGCAGAAACCTCGTATACTTCGTATATTTTGGCTTCGCCAAAATGCAATCCTCCGCCCCAGTGTGCGCACTGGGGCACCTCCTTTCAAAAGGAGGCTTGCCGCCTGCGGGCGGGATACAGAGCCTTTATAACTAAGCGTACGCGGCAGAAAAGGAGAAGTACGGCATGAGCGCACAAGTCAATCAAGATGTGAAGAACATACAGGAGCTGCTTTCCAAAGAGGAATATCAGGCCGTTTATGACCAATACGCCCCAATGCTTCAGGATATGCTCTTTGTTCAGAGCTTAGAGGAGTGGCTGGACTTCATCCAGCAAGAGGGCGCACTGGAGGAGAAGCCGCTGCGGTTGTATCTGTCGGCCTGGCGGGGCTTGTGCCTGCTGTTGGGCTGCTATGAGGGAGACGTGACCCGGAAAGTGCTGGACTACCTCAAGGGCAGGATTCCAGATGAACTGTTGGAAAAACTGAGCGGTTTAGCGCCCATTGTCATTGACGTGGATGAGCTGAACGGAGCGCTGGAAAAACAGATCGCCCCATATCAGGAAATTTTGGCTCCGACTGGATACGCATTCCATATAGATTTTGAGGATATCTACTGTGCGGGAGCTTATTTCCTGTCGATTGCGATACCAAACTGATACAGGGAGGGCCGCAGGCCGGCCCCCCCTACACTCGAAAGGAGTTTTTATGCGCCCCTGGTTTACCACCGAACAACTGGCCCCTGATACCTGGGTCATCAGCGAATACCGCCACTGGGAGGAGACCCACTGCTATCTCCTCACCGGCGAGGACCGCGCCCTGCTCATTGACACAGGGCTGGGCATCTGCAAGATCCATGAGGAGGTCCGGCGGCTGACGGACAAGCCCGTCACCGCCATAGCCACCCACATCCACTGGGACCACATCGGCGGCCACAAGTACTTCCCCGATTTCTATGCCCATGAGGCGGAGCTGTCCTGGCTCCAGGGAAGGTTTCCTCTGTCTATGGAGACGGTCCGGGAGATGGTGCTGGACCGGTGCGAAGCGCCGGAGGACTTTGACATCAGTACATACGAGATGTTCCAGGGTATGCCTACCCGCATTTTAAAGGGTGGGGAAGTGCTGGACCTGGGAGGGCGGGATGTTCAGGTCCTCCATACGCCTGGACACTCCCCAGGGCACCTGTGCTTCTGGGAGGAGGCGCGGGGCGATCTGTACACTGGGGATCTGGTCTATCTGGATACCCTTTTCGCCTACTATCCTTCCACCGACCCGGAGGCCTACCTGGACTCCCTGGAGCTGATTGCTGCCCTCCCTGCCCGGCGGGTCCTGCCCGCCCACCACTCGCTGGAGGTCTCCCCAGAGCTGCCCCGCCAGATGCGGGATGCCCTCCGCCGGCTGAAGCAGGAGGGGAAGCTCCGCCACGGCGCGGGGACCTTCCAATATGACGGCTGGGCAATTTGGCTTTGACCGCCGCGGCAGACCTCCTGCAAAACTCCGGGGGACGCCGTCCAAGTAATTGAATGCAGGCCCCAGGGGCGGAAATTATTTTGTCAACCTCTATGCAGTTTTTTATCCACTTTCTCCACCGGTTTTTCCACAGCCTTTTTTCCTGCGGCAGAAGGGTTCTCCACATTGTCCACAGGTTTATCCACACCGGTTATGTCAACTCTCGGGCCGTAAATATTCATTCACGGGTTACCATAATGTCTGTCAAGGCAGAATTTTTCACAAAATTTGTCCCGGGATATTTTTGCAGGAAAGGCCGTCAATTCCACCGTATTCATGAAAGGAGCGTCCCCCATGTCCCTCCCAACCGACACCATCGCCGCCATCTCCACACCCTCCGGTCCGGGGGCCATCGGGATTCTCCGCCTGTCCGGGCCGGAGGCCGCTTCCATTGTGGAAAAATGCTTTCAGCCCTTGGGGCCCAAGGGTCTGCGGGAGCATAAGCCCCGGGAGCTGGTCTACGGCGACCTGCTGGACAGCGGCGGCCAGCCCATCGACCGGGTGCTGTGTACCTACAGCCGTGGCCCCTCCAGCTACACCGGGGAGGACACGGCGGAGCTCCAGTGCCACGGCTCGCCCATGGTGCTGGCCCTGGGGCTGGAGGCCCTCTTTGCCGCCGGAGCCCGTCAGGCCCGGGCGGGGGAGTTTACCCGGCGGGCCTTTCTCAACGGCCGGCTGGACCTGGCCCAGGCGGAGGCGGTGGGGGACCTGCTCTCCGCCCAGAGCCGGGAGGGGGCCCGCCATGCGGCGGGCCAGCTGGCCGGGGCGCTGTCGAAAAGGATTGGGGATATCTACTCCGCCCTGGTGGACGTGATGGCCCACTTTCACGCCGTGCTGGACTACCCCGACGAGGACATCGACCCCTTCCGCCTGGAGGAGCTGGACGAGGCCCTCTCCGACCAGGAGGGGGAGCTGAACGCTCTGCTGGCCTCCTGCGGCCGGGGGAGGCTGCTGCGGGAGGGGGTGCCCTGCGCCATTGTGGGCCGTCCCAACGCGGGAAAATCCTCCCTGCTCAACGCCATGCTGGGCTGGGACCGGGCCATCGTCACCGACATCCCCGGCACCACCCGGGACACGGTGGAGGAACGGTGCGAGCTGGGGGGCGTCCCTCTGCGGCTCATCGACACCGCCGGCCTGCGGGACACCGACGACCCGGTGGAAAAGCTGGGTGTGGAGCGCTCCCGAAGGGCTATGGAGGAGGCGGGGCTGATTCTGGTGCTCATCGACGCCTCCCGGCCCGCCCAGGACGAGGACTTCGCCCTGCTCCAGGAGGCGATGGCGCTGGCCCCCACCATCCTGGTGTGGACCAAGGGGGACCTGCCCCAGGCCCCCATCCCGGTTGTAAATATGGAGATGCCCCCCTCGGTGACGGTGAGCGCCAAGGTCAGAGACTTGGACGAGCTGTGCAATGAGATATCCTGCGCCTTCCCCCAGGACCTCTGGGGCGGGTACGGCGAAATCCTCACCAACGCCCGGCAGGAGGAGGCGGCCAGCCGGGCCCGGGAGGCGGTCCGCCGGGCCAGGGGGGCCCTTGAGGCGGGCATGACCCCCGACGCCCTCCTTACCGATGTGGAGGAGGCGCTCCAAGCCCTGGGGGAGCTCACCGGCCAGTCCGTCCGGGAGGATGTAACCGACCGTATCTTTGCGAAGTTCTGCGTTGGAAAATAAAACCGTCCCTCCGGCAAAGGCCGGAGGGACGTACTGCTTTCTTATCGCGCGGAGACGAAGTCCTTGCGGACATAGCCCTCCTGGGAGCCGTTGTAGCGCACCCGATACCAGCCGTTTTCCTCACCCACCACGGTAACCTCCGCGCCGTTGGAGGCGCTGGCTACCACGGAGTTCTCGGTGCCGGGGCCGGAGCGGATGTTCAGGCCGGAGCCTGCGTTGACGATTTTGACTCGGGTGCCGGGGGCGATGGTACCGCCGCTGGGTTCGGGGTCAGGCTCAAGGGGCGGGTCGGGAGTGGGAGTAGGATCAGGTTCCGGGTCGGGGGTGGCGGGGTCAACGGGGGCGTCAGGCTGATCCGGCGTGCCGCCGCCGCTGCCGTCGGGGACCTGGGGGGTGCTGGTGTCCCCGATGCCGGGCTGGTTGGAGCCGGAGCTGGCGGGACCCTGACTGGAGGAAGCACCGGGCTTGGGGTCCGGGTCCTTGCCGCCGCCGAAGATGGGGGAGCCGATAAAGCGGTAGATGATGAACATGGCGGCCAGGACCACCACGAAGGAGCCGATCCAAGTGGCCGTCCGCAGGGTGGAGGCGGGCCGGCCGTAGCCGCCGCCCCTGGTGTTGGCGACCCGTTTGCCGGACACGCCGCCCCGGCCAGGGCGCTCGTCGCAGAAGGGGCACCGCTTATAGGTGACAGAGTAGTCCTCACCGCAGTTTTCACAGCGGATCACGTCGCTGCGCCGGGGGGACTGCTGGCGGCGGTCGCCCTCATAGGACTCGGGCCTGCGGCGCTCGCCGGCGTGGGGGTCTGTCCGCCGGGGCTCACTGCTGCGGGAGTCCGTCCGCCGGGGCTCGCCGCCGCGGGGGTCTGTCCGCCGGGGCTCACCGCCGCGGGGGTCTGTCCGCCGGGGCTCACGATACTGATAGGAGTCAGGCCGCCTTGGCTCGCCGCCGCGGGAGGACGGCCGGCGGGGGGGGCCGCCATAGGAATCGGGCCGCCTTGGCTCGCCGCCGGGGCGGGACCCGGAGTTTTGTCTATCTGCCATGATCGAGTCTCCAATCTTATCAATGATATTTCTGCTATCCTATTTTACCGTCATTTTCCCCTCCCGTCAACGGTGAAACGACGAAATCACAAAATGTTCACATTTTTATGTAAATCGCCCCGCTTGACCGTCTGGCCGCTTTTTACTATAATGGTCCCATGAAATAAGGAGGCCACGCCTATGAGTGCCGCAATGACCGCCAGTGAGGTCCACAAGCAGTATACCGAGATCACCGCCGCTTTCCGGAAGCTGATCCCCGACCCGGCCCTGCGGCTGGCCTTCAGCCGCCAGGTGGATGGCTATGTCCGCCAGTACGCCCTGGGGGTGTGGCAGGCGGACAGCGCCAGCTCCATCTCCCCCCGGCATGTGGAGTACTACAACGCCATCTGGTCCCCGGGCAACCCGGTGCCCTCCGCCCTGTACTGGGAGGTGGCATCCGGGGTAGCCAACTTCGACCTGTTTCAGCCCCCCGCCTTTTTTGAGGACCTGCGGCGGTACGACCGGATGAAAGGGACAAGTCTGGCCCGGCGGTTCGCCGACCAGCTGACCCTTTTGCTGCTCCTCTTCGCCGCGGTGGACGGTGTGGTCAGCGAGAGCGAGGCGGGCTTTGTCAACGGGTGCAGCGACGCCCTGCTGGAGCTGTGCGATCAGGACGGACTGCGCCCCGACCGGCCCGCCGTACGGGCGGACGAGTTCATCGCCCCCCGGCCCGGCCAGCCCGCCGCCGCCAAGCGGGCGGAGGCCCCGGCACCCAAGGAGGAGAAGCCCCCCGAGGAGCCCGAGCCCACCCTGGAGGAGCTGCTGGCCCAGCTGGACGGGCTGTGCGGCCTGGACAAGGTGAAAAAGGACGTGAAGAGCCTCATCAACCTGGTGAAGGTGCGCAGGCTCCGGGAGGAGGCCGGCCTGCCCGTGCCTCCCATGTCCCTCCACCTGGTATTTATGGGCAACCCGGGCACCGGCAAGACTACCGTGGCCCGTCTGCTGGCCAAAATTTACCACGCCGTGGGTGTGCTGTCCCAGGGCCAGCTGGTGGAGGTGGACCGGTCCGGCCTGGTGGCCGGGTTCGTGGGCCAGACCGCCCTCAAAACCCAGGAGGCCGTCCAGAAGGCCATCGGCGGCGTGCTGTTCATCGACGAGGCCTACGCCCTGGTCAACGCCGACAACGCCAACGACTTCGGCCATGAGGCCATTGAGGTCATCCTCAAGAACATGGAGGACCACCGGAAGGACCTGATTGTCATCGTGGCGGGGTACACCGACCGGATGGAGCGGTTTATCCACGCCAACCCGGGGCTGGAATCCCGGTTCAACAAGTATTTCTTCTTTGAGGACTACGACGGCAAGCAGCTGATGGAAATTTTCCGGTCTATGTGCAAAAAGAACGGCTACACCCTATCGGAGGAGGGGGAGCAGTTCATGGAGAAGGATCTGCAAGAGCTCTATGAGGAGCGGGACGAGAACTTCGGCAACGCCCGGGACGTGCGCAACCTCTTCGAGCAGGCGGTGGCCCGTCAGGCCGACCGGGTGTCTCAGCTGGAGGCCCCTACCAAGGAGCAGCTCATGGAGCTGCTGCCCGAGGATTTGGAGGAGCCGCAGCCGGCTGGAGAAAAATGAAATTTGTGTTGGATACCGATTATTCCGCAGAGGAATTGACTTTTCTGGAAAGCCTTGGTTGTGAAATTCTTTCTGAAATTAAGCTTTCTAAAACAAAATTTTCCGAATACGAAATACCGCGCCGGATGTTCCAATATTGCGGCACTTACATTGCTGAAATCATAGACGACGAAACAGAAGGCCTTGTGTGGGCGGTTTTGTCAAAATGGAAAGGGATTTATCATTTTTCAGCGTGCAGCGACAGCCTGGAGGCCATCATACAGGGGCTGTAAATCAGATATTCACAGGGAGGAAAGGCAGTTGGAAACCGCTGTGCTCTACAAAATGATTGACGAGATTGACTGGTCCCAATATGAGACCGCCTACGGAAACGCCGCCCAGGACATTCCCCACTTTCAGGCCGGGAAAACCCCCAGCGTGCCCCGTTCCCTGTGGGACCTGTTCTCCGGGGACCGGGAGAGAGCCATACGGGCCACCGGCGATCTGTGGGCGGTCCTGTGCCGCCAGCACGCCTATATATCCTCCGCCGCCCTGCCCGCCTATGACTTCCTGATGATTGCTCTGCGGGAGCTGGACGACGAACTGAAGGTGGAGCTGCTGGATATTTTCCTGGGCTTTGCGGTCTGCACCGGGAGAAGCGCGGAGACGGATTGGGAAAAGCAGCTGCGGGACAAGCTGACCAGCCACCTGCCGGTGTTTGCCGGACTTGTCTCCTCGGGAAACGAGGATATTGCCTATTTTGCGGAAAGGATTATGGAAGAAATTACCGATGAAACGGAGTGACGGAAGGATGGAAAAACAGCTTGCGCGCCCCTACTATCAGGACACGGGCAGGCGGCCCTATCTGTACTACGCGGTGATTGGCATAGACGGGGAGGCGGAGCTGGAGATTTCCCGCTCCCGGCACCGTGTGGACGAGGTGCCCGCCGGGCTGGTGCTCAAGGCCTTCCGCCGCTCGGAGCATGCCGCCGAGATGGACCAGCTGCTGGGCGGCGCTCTGGGCCGGGTGCTGGAGAACCAGGACAGGGCCCTGTATGAGAAAGCAAAGGCCGGGGAGACCTGGCTGATTCTCCAGGGGGAGGTCCAAAAGGACGACACCCTGGACTATCTGCGCAACGCCGTGGGTATTGTCCAGGCGGCGCTGGACATGGGGGCGGATGCGGTGCTGGACCTCCACGCCCTGCGGCTCATCTCGCCCCAGGGGTGGAAACCCTTTTTTGATCCGCCCTTCTCCCCCTGGGAGCATGTGGCCTTCCTGTGGAGCCCCATGGAGGACGGCAGCTTCTGGCTCCACACCCGGGGTATGCGGAAATTCGGCCGGCCGGACATCGGGCTGGAGGGGGTGCCCCAGTCGGAGCAGGGCCGGGCGATGGATATTTTCAAGCAGATGGTCTTCTACGGCGCCCAGGGGGCGGCGTTTACCCAAAACACAAGGCTGCATATCAGCGAACACACAGCCTGTATGCTCCACCCGGAGCTGACGGGGGACCTGGACGACCTGGACTACAACAACGAGCATTACAGCCTTCGCTGGGAGGACTGCGAGTTTGAGGGCGTGTAGGGGCGGATATCATCCGCCCGCAGAATAAACGTGTGTAGGGCGCGACGACCCGGCGCGCCGTCCCTGAACGGACGCGGAGACGGAAAGCGGCGGGCCGAGTCGTCCCGCCCTGCGAAAGAATAAAAAACGAGGAGGAAACCACTATGTTACTGAATTTTGACCAAATGGAAGAACAGCTTGTCCCCAACCCCAGGGGGGGCGAGGGGCAGATGCGCAAGCGGGCCTTTCAGAATGAGGACATCCAGATCATGGACCTGCATCTGGCGCCCCACAGCGTCATCGGTCTGCATCCCCACACCGAGGACAGCGAGATGTACTACATCGTATCCGGAACGGGCCGGGTGGTGTGCGACGGAGAATATGAGCCCGTGTCGGCGGGCTCCTGCCACTACTGTCCTCGGGGGCATGAGCATAGCCTCATCAACGACGGCGATGAGGACATGGTTATTCTGGCCGTCATCCCCGCCCGATGAGGATCGCCTTCTGCACCCTGGGCTGCAAAGTCAACCAGTATGAGACCCAGGCTCTGGAGCGGCTGTTCACCGCCCGGGGGCATGTCCTGGCCCCCTTCGAGGGGGAGGCGGACGTCTACATCATCAACTCCTGCACCGTCACGGCGGTGAGCGACAAGAAGTCCCGGCAGGTGGTCCGTCAGGCTCGGAAGCGGGCCCCGGACGCGTTGGTGGCCCTGTGTGGCTGCTACCCCCAGACCCACCCCGACGATATAAAGAACCTGCCCGTGGACCTGGTGGCGGGCACCGGGGACCGGACCGGCTTTGTGGAGCTGGTGGAGCGGGCCTGGGCGGAACGTCAGGAAAAAGTCACCGCCCTGGACGACGCCATGAAACGCCGGACCTTCGAGCCCCTCCCCGCCGGGGGGCTGGAGGGCCGCACCCGGGCCATGCTGAAGGTGGAGGACGGCTGCGTCAACTTCTGCACCTACTGTATCATCCCCTACGCCCGGGGACCGGTCCGCTCCCTGCCCCTCCAAGACGCCGCCGCCCAGGCGGCCAGGCTGGCCGGGGAGGGGTATAAGGAGCTTGTCCTCACCGGCATTGAGATTTCCTCCTGGGGGCATGACCTGCGGGACGGGACCTCCCTCATTGATCTGATGGAGGCCGTCTGCGCCGCCGCCCCCGGCTGCCGCATCCGGCTGGGCTCTCTGGAGCCCCGGACCGTCACCGGGGAGTTTTGCCTCCGGGCGGCGGAATTGGACAACCTGTGCCCCCACTTTCACCTGTCCATGCAGTCCGGCTGCGACGCCACCCTGAAACGGATGAACCGGAAATATGACACCGCCCGTTTTTTTGAGAGCGTGTCCCTTCTGGGAAAGTACTTCCAAACCCCCGCCGTCACCACCGACATGATCGTGGGCTTCCCCGGGGAGACCGAGGAGGAGTTCGCCCAGTCCCTGGACTTCATCCAGCGGTGCGCCTTTGCCGCCATGCACATCTTCCCCTATTCCAAGCGCCCCGGCACCCCGGCGGCGGCGATGCCCGGTCAGGTGCCCAAGGCGGTGAAGGAGGAGCGGGCCCGCCGTGCCGCCGAGATCGCGGCCAGGATGGAGCGGCGCTATCTGGAGCGGTGGAAAACGGCGGAGGTCCTCTTTGAGGAGGAGCGGGACGGCCTCTGGCGGGGCCACACCACCCACTACTGCGAGGTCCGGGTCCAAAGCGGGGAAAATCTCCATAACCAGTTGCGGCAGGTGTCTGTCACCGGCGTAGGGGACGGCTATCTGGAGGGGGAAATATTAAATTTGGGAAACGGGTAGAATCTGCCAGGGAACGGTGGTATAATAACCATCGGCCTTTTTGCAGGGCGCGACGACCCCGGCGCGCCGCCCAAGGCGATTTTGCCATCTGAAACAGCGGGCCGCCGAGGTCGTCGGCCCCTACACACATCAATCGATAACGCACCAATGAGAGGAGCCCTGCCCCATGAGTGAGAATTACAGCGCCAACCCCGGCAAGAACCTGGTCCGTGCCGTGGACGGCGTGGATTATCTGCGTATTCCCGTCAAGACCCACCTGATCACAAAGGACGACGACATGGTGGACGTGGTCAACAAATACCCCAGGGACAAGCTGCGGCCGGGGGACATCCTGTTTATCTCGGAAAAGGCGGTGGCCTGCACCCAGAACCGGGCTATCCCTATGGAGGACATCCGTCCCCGAAAGCTTGCGGTCACCCTGAGCCGCTACGTCACCAAGACCCCTGCCGGCATCGGCCTGGGCATCCCGGAGACCATGGAGATGGCCCTCCAGGAGTGCGGCACCCTGCGGATCCTGTTTGCCGCCTTCTGTTCCGTCATTGGCAAGATCTTCGGCCAGCGGGGCTGGTTCTACAATGTGGCCGGTCCCAAGGCCCGGGGCATCGACGGTCCCACCCACGGCACCATCCCGCCCTACGACCACTATGTGGTCCTCACCCCCGAGGACCCCATGGGAACCTCCAAAAAGCTGGCCAAGGCCCTGGGGCACCCGGTGGCCATCGTGGATATCAACGACTTGGGGGCCAACATCCTGGGCTTCTCCGAGAAGGAGCCCTCTATGGACTGGCTGGCCCGGGCGCTGGGGGACAACCCCCTGGGCCAGGGCGGCGAGTGTACCCCCATGGGCATTTTGCGAAAGGCGTAACAGGATAAAGCACAACAAACCGCCGCAGGCCTTCAAGGCCTGCGGCGGTTTCATCAGAAGCTGGGAGAACAAGAAAAATCCGGAACCCTAAGGGTTCCGGATTCTTTTGGTGCGCGAGGCGGGAGTCGAACCCGCACGCCCTTGCGAGCACTGGCACCTGAAGCCAGCGAGTCTACCAATTCCACCACTCGCGCGTTTGTGGGTGGCACTCATCAGCGCAAGACAGATAATACCATAATCAGCGAATGGTGTCAATACCTTTTTTCAAAAATTTTTGACAGACCCGGAGGACGGGACAGAGGGCTCAGGTGCGCCGCCAGGTGGAGGGGCTGAACAGGACCAGGATGGGGAAAATTTCCAGACGGCCCACGATCATGCACAGGGACATGACGGCCTTGGACAGTCCGGAGAAAGCGGCGAAGTTGCCGCTGGGGCCGATGGCCTCCAGGCCGGGGCCCACGTTGCTGACACAGGTGAGGGCGGCGCTGAAGGAGACGGCGAAGGACTGGCCGTCCAGAGAGATGACGAGGGCGGCGGCAAAGACGGTGATCACATAGCCCCCCAGAAAGACCAGCAGGGTGTGCAGGGTGGACTCGCTGACCAGCTTGCCGTCCAGCTTGACCACCTCTACCGAGCGGGGGTGGGTGATGCGGTGGACCTCCCGGCGGAGGGCCCGGAGGAGAAGGAGCACCCGGGAGCACTTCATGCCGCCGCCGGTGGACCCGGCGCAGGCCCCGCAGAACATAATCAGCACCAGAATCAGCTGGGAGAACTGGGGCCAGAGCACAAAGTCGGCGGTGCCGAAGCCGGTGGTGGAGATGATGGCGGCTATCTGGAACACCGTGTACCGGAAGCTCTCCCACAGGCTGGCGTACACCCCGCTGTTGACCAGGGTGAGGATGGCCGTGGACCCAAGGACCACCGCCAGGAAGAAGCGCAGCTCGTCGCTGGCTACGGCCTCCCGCCACTTTTTGGTGAGAAGCAGGAAGTAAATGGCGAAGTTCACCGAGAACAGCAGCATGAACACCGTAATAATCATCTCCACGGCCACATTACCGTAGGCCCCCACACTGGCGTTCCGGTTGGAGAAGCCTCCGGTGCCGGCGGTGGAGAAGGAGTGAATCAGGGCGTCGTACAGGGGCAGTCCGGCGATTTTCAGGCAGAGGACCTCCAGAGCGGTGAGGACGAAGTACATGGTGTACAGAATCTTGGAGGTCTGGGACTGCTTGGGCACCAGCTTGGAGAACACCGGCCCCGGCGTCTCCGCCTGGGTCAGGTAGTGGGAGCGGATGCCCAGCTTGGGCACGATGGCGGTAGCCAGCACCAGCACCCCCATGCCCCCCAGCCAGTGAGTGAAGGCCCGCCAGAACAGGATGCCCTTGGGCAGGGACTCAATGTCAGTGAGGATGGTGGAGCCGGTGGTGGTAAAGCCGGAGCAGGACTCGAAAATGGCGTCGATGGGGGTGGCGAAATAGCCGCAGAGGATAAAGGGCAGGGCCCCTACCAGGCCGGTGAAGATCCAGATCAGGCCCACCGCCACAAAGCCCTCCCGGGTGAAGAACTGCTGTTTGGCGGGCAGAGCGGACAGGGCGAAGCCGATGCCGGCCACGATGGCGATGGACAACAGGAAGGGGAGGGGGTCCTCCCGGTAGATCAGGGCGGCGGCCAGCGGGACGGTCAGGGCGGCGGCCTCGATGAGCAGCACCCGGCCCACCAGCTTTAAGACCAGCTTGATGTTCATCTCCCGCTCCCTCCCGAGGCCGTGGGCTCAGCGGCGTGGATGTCGTTCAGGTCCAGCACGCCGCCCCCCCGGGCGATGATGATGACCTGGTCCCCCTCCTGGAGGAAGGAGGAGCCCTCCGGGATGATGATATCCCGGCCCCGGACGATAACGGCCAACAGGACCCCGGGGCGCAGGCGCAGGTCCTTCAGGGGGACGCCCAGATGACGGGTGGAGGGGCCCACGGTGAACTCCATGGCCTCCGCGCCGCCGTCGGCGATGCGGTGGAGGGAGTTCATCACGCTGCCCTGGGAGTTCTGCATCCCTCGGACCACGTGGAGGATGTGGGAGGCGGTGACAAATTTTGGGGAAATGACGCTGTCCAGCCCCAGGGAGCGGACGATGCCGGCGTAGCCCTGGCGGTTGCACTTGGTAATGACCTTGCCCAGCCCCTGCTGCATGGCGTACAGCGCGATAATCAGGTTGTCCTCGTCCCGGTCGGTGAGGGAGATAAAGGCGTCGCTGGCGGTGAGGTTCTCCGACTCCAGAAGCTCGGAGTCGGTGCCGTCGCCGCAGATGACGGTGACGTGGGGGAACCGCTCGCTGATGAGGCGGCAGCGCTCCTCGCTGCGCTCCACAATCTTGAGGCGGATGCCGATGCGGTCCAAAATGCCGGCCAGGTACATAGATACCTTGCCGCCCCCCACCAGAAAGACCTGCTTCACCTTGGGGGCGTAGCGGCCCAGCTGGCGGAAGAACTGGTCCAGACTGTTGGGCCGCCCGATGAGATAGAGCTTGTCTCCCGCCTGGGGCACGAAGGAGCCGTTGGGGATGGAGACCTCTCCGTTCCGGTCCACGGCGCAGAACAGAAGGGACAGCTTCTTGATCTGTCCGGGCAGGTTATACAGGGGAGTTCCCACCAGAAAGTCTCCCTCCTGGAGGCGGAAGCCCATCAGCTCCACCATCCCCCGGCAGAAGGTCTCAATATTAGCGGCGGAGGGGAAGCGGAGCAGGCGGGAGATTTCCACGGCGGTGGTGTTCTCCGGGTTGATGACCATGTCGATCTTCAGATTCTGGCGCAGCTCGGCCACGCTGCTGGTATACTCCTGGTTGCGGATGCGGGCGATGGTGTATTTGGCGCCCATGCTCTTGGCGGTGAGGGAGCAGACCATGTTCACCTCGTCGGAGTTGGTTGCGGCCACCAGAAGGTCGGCCTCGCCGGCCCCCGCCTCCCGCAGGGTGGAGGCGGATACGCCGTTGCCCCGGACGGTCATGATGTCCAGCTGGTCGCCGGCCCGGCGGAGGGCCTCCTCGTCGGTGTCCACGATGGTGACGTCGTGCTCCTCCTTCACCAGCTGCTCGGCCAGGGTGAAGCCCACCTTGCCGCTGCCTACGATGATAATATTCATTCCAAAAATCCTTTCCGGCTGAAAGCGCAAAGCCTCCCTCAAAGAGGGAGCCTTTGCAGCCTAGATAGTCCACTCCCCGTGGACGACGCCCACCAGGTACCAGTGCTCTCCCTTGGCCTCAAAGACCAGCTTGAGGGAGGACCAGTCCATTCCGTCGTTCACCGGGTCGGCGCTGGGGAAGCTGAAATCCACAAAGCGGCAGTCCGGATAGGCCTCGGTGAGGTTCTCCAGGGCGTTGCCCGCAGTGATAATACTGTCCACCCCGATCTCCGGGGCCTGGGTGTAGTCCTTGTCGTAGACGTACCGCTGAATATACTGCGCCGCCGTCATTTTGATGGGGCCGCCCCGGCCGTCCTCAAAGCCCCAGGTGTAGACGTTCTGGTCCTGGCCCAGATTTTTGATCTGGTCCGGGGTGAAGTTCAGGTCGGCGTCCAGCTTCACGGTGGAGTAGGGGGTGAAGGTTACGCCCCGCTCCGGATGGACATAGGCGGCCAGGGCGGACCAGCTTTGCCTCTGAAGGCAGCGGTTGACCGCGCAGGCGGTACTCAGTAGGGGGAAGTTGTCCGCCTGGTCCAGGACTGCCTCTGAGGAATCGGAACCGGATGAGGCGCTGGACTGGCCCGGAGAGGCACCGGGGGGCGGGATGAAGGTGTCCGGCGCGTTTCCGGGCGGAGCGGGCTGGCCGTCCTCCTGGAAATCAACGGGCAGGAGGACCCCCACCAGCAGGCCGATCACCAGGCACAGGACACAGGGAAAATACAAAAAACGTTTCAAACAGTCAGCCACCTCCCAGAGCAGGAACACAGAAGCGGGAATTTCGCCGGGTATCGTTCGTACAGGGCCATTATACGCCTAAACGGCCCGGGATGCAAGAAGAACAGACGTTCCCGGAGATTTTCGCACGAAAATTTGTGCGATTTTACCGAAACAGCGCCCGTCAAAAAAATTCAGAGGGTTTTTGGAAAAAGGTGTTGACATTTTTCCGCCTATGGGATAAAATACGGCTTGCGTTCAAAGACAGCAGGGGTCCTTCGGGGCATAATTCCTGCCGAGAGTGCATTCAAAGGGATATTCTTTTGATTGTGCTGTCCTCCTGTCTGACGACGGGAGGTTTTTTGTTTCGCGGATGATTTTCTGGAGGTGAAACCAAATATGCCTAACGCAAAGGTCCTTTCCGAGAAGAAGGCCGTGGTGGCCGCTCTGGAGGAACAGCTGAAGGGCGCCGCCAGCGGCGTGCTGGTGGACTATAAGGGCATCACCGTGGCGGAGGATACCGCCCTGCGCGCCGAGCTGCGTCAGAACGACGTACAGTACAGCGTGGTGAAGAACACCCTGGTCCGCTTCGCTCTGGACAGCGCCGGACTGAAGGAGCTGGACGGGGTGCTCAACGGCACCACCTCTCTGGCCACCTGCGCCGGCGACCCCATCGCCCCCATGCGCGTGGTCAACAAGCACGCCAAGAAGCTGGGCGAGGATAAGTTCAACATCAAGGGCGGCTTTATGGATGGCAAGGTGATCTCCCTGGAGGAGATCATGGCTCTGGCCGAGCTGCCTTCCAAGGACGTGCTCCAGGCTCAGGCTCTGGGCATGATGCTGGCTCCCATTACCAGCCTGGCCATCGTGCTGAAGGCCATCGCCGAGAAGGGCGGCGAGCCTGCCGCCAAGGAGGAGGCCCCCGCAGAGGAGGCCGCTCCCGCCGCCGAGTAAGCGGCACATTCTATCAACATACGATATAGGAGGTTTATTTATCATGGCTAGTGAGAAGATTACTGCTCTGATTGAGGAAGTGAAGGCTCTGACCGTTCTGGAGCTGTCCGAGCTGGTGAAGGCTCTGGAGGAGGAGTTCGGCGTGTCCGCCGCCGCTATGGCCGCTCCCGCCGCCGGCGGCGGAGCCGCTGAGGCCGCCGTGGAGAAGACCGAGTTTGACGTGGTCCTGACCGGCTTCGACGCCGCCGCCAAGATCAAGGTCATCAAGGCCGTCCGCGAGATCACCGGTCTGGGCCTGGCCGAGGCCAAGGGCGCTGTCGAGGGCGCTCCCAAGACTCTGAAGGAGGCCGTGTCCAAGGACGAGGCCGAGGAGCTGAAGAAGAAGCTGGAGGAAGCCGGCGCCAAGGTGGAGCTGAAGTAAGCAACCCCCGCTTTCCGTACAGCGTATTAGATAACAACGCCGAAGCGGCCTGAGCTGTGACTCAGGCCGCTTTTTCGTGCGAAAAAAATTTTTTCCGTCACGCAACCAAATGGGCCTCGGCGCCGTATTATAAGCAGAAGGGAGGGAGAGCATGCAGGAACCGTGGAACGACCCCGGCGCTCTGGTCAAGCAGTACGCCCCGGCGGTGTACCGGCTGGCCTATGCCAGGACGGGCTCCCGGGCCGACGCGGAGGACGTGATGCAGGAGACGTTTCTCCGCCTGATTAAGTTTCGGCCGTCTTTTGACAGCGAGGAGCACGCCAAGGCCTGGCTGCTTCGGGTGGCGTCCAACTGCGCCAACGACCTGTTCCGCCTGCCCTGGCGGAGGCGGGAGGAGCCCCTGGACGAGAACCTGTCCGCGCCGGAGCGCCCGGAGGAGGGGAGCGTCACTCAGGCGGTGCTCTCCCTGCCAGCCCGGTACCGTATCCCCATCCACCTGTACTACTATGAGGGCTACTCCGTGGCCGAGATCGCCAGGATCCTTGGGAGAAGTGAGGGAACGGTCAAGTCCCGCCTGTTTCGGGCCAGGGACCTGCTGAGGAACCAGCTGAGAGAGGAGGAGGACGGTGGACAGATACAGGTTTGAGATGGACCGCCTGGAGCCCCGGCAGGAGAAGCTGGACGAGCTTTACGACATGATTGAAGGAGGTACTGAAGTGAAACAAGCAAAGTGGATCGGACGAAAGGCCGCGGCCTTGATCCTGGCCGCCGCCGTCCTCACCATTACGGCCGCCGCCGCCGCGATGCCCGCGGTGTGGGAGGCCATGACAAAACAGCTGGGGGCCTTCGCCCCCTACGCCCAGACCATCCGGGGGGCCGTGTGCCGGGACCAGGGCATCAAGGTCCAGGTCCTCAGCGCCCTGGCCGACGACCTGGAGGCCCGGTTCTATATCTCCGTGCAGGACGTGGAGCAGGACCGGCTGAACGAGTATTTGACGCTGATGGGCAAGATAGAAAACGGCAGGACGAAAGCGGCTGAACCAGGCGGCAGCTCTATGGGGCTTTCCCTTTTCAGTCTTAGAAACGGCAGTTTTGATCTGATCTCCTATGACCCGGAGACAAAAACCGCCCTATTCTCTACCAATATCGATTATTGGGAGGAGGGTGTCCCCACTCCGGACGCGCATCTGTCCCTTACGGGGATGAGCACCTATCAGGCGAAAATAAACAACGAAACCAACATTGGAACCATCAGCGGCGAGGTACTGGAAAGTCTGCCTATGGGAGAGGAAAATCAGACTATCCTCAGCCCCAGCGACATTATAAATCTTGGCTACACAGACGATATCCTTCCCAGCGAAAAGGTGGTGCTGGCTCCGGAGCTGAATCCCCAACCCATAGAGGGTACAGAGGATATGTGGATATCCTCTATGGGCCTGGCCAGCGACGGGTGCTTCCACATTCGTCTTGGCTTCGCGGACGGGATATCCATCCTGGATGAGGAGGGGGACAGCTGGTTCCTCTGCACCCTCCTCCCCTTTGAGATCGGAGACACCCTTGGCAAGGCATACCGGGAGACCCTTGTGCCGGGCGGTGTGGACATTCTGTTTCCTCTGATCCAGGCGGATGATTTGGAAACTATTCAGGACTGCACAGCCCGGTTCTATGGCCGGTACACCCGGCCTGGGACGATCATTGAAGGCTCCTGGAATATTGATTTTCAGATGGAATACTACTCCTCCCTTGTCCTGGACTGGACGGGCGAGCTGGCGGGCCGGAGAGTGGATCAGGTGACCCTGTCTCCCCTGTCAGTGACCATGAGCAGCAACGACACGGGTGCATTTTGTCGCAGTACGCTGTATGCCGTGAAAAGGGACGGCACTACCGTGGAAGCGGAGCCTGACACGGGCAGCTACGACAATATCGGCGGAATCGACCCGATCTGGAAGACCTTCAACACCTGGAAATTCGCAGAGCCGGTGGACCTGGAGGAGGTGGTCTCGCTGTCGCTGATGGGTGAGACCATCCCGGTGAGCTGAAATTCGGGAAATTGCCCCTTGTCTTTCTTCCGGGAATCTCTTATAATGTGAGACGATATTCTGTGTAAATCCGGAAGGAGCTGACACTCCATGGTAAAAATCAACGAAAACTTTTTGAAGCTGCCTGGAAGCTACCTCTTCTCTGAGGTGGCCCGGCGCATCCGGGTGTATGGTGAGACCCACCCCGGTGCGGAGATCATCAAGCTGTCCATCGGCGATGTGACCCGGCCTCTGGTTCCCGCCGTGACCCGGGCGATGCACGCCGCCGTGGACGAGATGGGGACGGCGGAGGGCTTCCGGGGCTATGGACCGGAGCAGGGCTATGAGTTCCTGCGCCAAGCCATCGCCCAGGGGGACTACGCCGCCCGGGGCGTGGACATCCAGCCCGGGGAAATCTTCATCTCCGACGGGGCCAAAAGCGACTGCGGCAACATCGGCGACATCTTCGGCGTGGACAACATCGTAGCCATCTGTGACCCGGTGTACCCCGTCTATGTGGACACCAACGCCATGGCCGGCCGGGCCGGGAGCTTTCAGGAGGGACCGGGCCGGTGGGACCGGCTGGTCTATATGCCCTGCGTGGAGGAGAACGGCTTCGCCCCGGAGCCCATCCGGGAGCGGGCGGACATCGTCTATATCTGCTCCCCCAACAACCCCACCGGCGCGGTGATGAGCCGGGATAAGCTGAAGGCCTGGGTGGACTGGGCCAACGCCTCCGGGGCGGTGATCCTCTTCGACTCCGCCTATGAGGCCTTTGTCACCAGCCCCGACGTGCCCCATAGCATCTTCGAGATTGAGGGAGCCCGGACCTGCGCCATTGAGTTCCGCTCCTTCTCCAAGACCGCCGGCTTCACCGGCAACCGCTGCGCCTACACCGTGGTGCCCATGGAGCTGGAGCGGGGCGGGGCCAAGCTGAACAGCCTCTGGAACCGCCGCCAGTGCACCAAGTTCAACGGCGTGCCCTATGTGGTCCAGCGGGGGGCCGCCGCCGTCTACACCCAGGAGGGCCGGGCTCAGATCATGGACAATATCGGCTACTATCGGGAAAACGCCCGGGTCATCCGGGAGGGCCTTACCGCCGCCGGGCTGACCTGCTTCGGCGGAATGGACGCCCCCTACATCTGGCTCAAGACCCCCGAGGGGGTGGGCTCTTGGGACTTCTTCGACCAGGTTCTCGACCGGGCCAACGTGGCCTGTACCCCCGGCGCGGGCTTCGGGCCCAGCGGGGAGGGCTATGTCCGCCTCACCGCCTTCGGCGAGGCCGGGGCCACCAAAACCGCTGTGGAGCGGGTCTGCAAAATGTTCCAATAAGGGCGGGCGGCCTGCCTGGATGAACTCCAGGCGGGCCGCTTTTTTGGCGTGCGGGAGAGCGGAGAAAACGATTTTGCGTCTGTAGGGCGCGACGACCCCGGCGCGCCGTTCTCCCGAGGGTACCCGCTCTCCGTGGACGGCGGGCCGGGTCGTCCCGCCCTACAAAGGTCCCCTTCGTCCCCGCCGCGCGGACAAAGGCTCCCTCCCCGAGGGAGCTGTCAGCGAAGCTGACTGAGGGAGTCCCCAAGGCCCCCGCGGACCTCCGAAGGACTCCCTCCGTCACGGCTTCGCCGTGCCACCTCCCTCTAAGAGGGAGGCTTTTGGGTTGCGGAAGCTCTTGTACAACAGAGGAAAAGATGGTATAATAAAATGCTAAAATCGGGAAAAAAGGAGTTTTTGCTATGACCTATAAAGAGGAATTTATCACCTTCATGGTGCGCTCCGGCGTCCTTACCTTTGGGGACTTCACCACCAAGTCCGGGCGAAAGACCCCTTATTTCGTCAACACCGGAAACTATAAGACCGGAGCCCAGGCCGCGCGGCTGGGGGATTACTACGCCGCCTGCATCCAGGAGAACCTGCCCCAGGGGATCGACTGCCTCTTCGGCCCAGCCTACAAGGGCATCCCGCTGGCCGTCTCCGCCGCCGCCTCCCTCTTCCGCAATTACGGCCGGGACCTGCCCTACTGCTTCAACCGCAAGGAGGCCAAGGACCACGGCGAGGGCGGCTCCATGGTGGGCTGCAAGCCCCAGGACGGCGACCGGGTGGTGATTATCGAGGACGTGGTCACCGCTGGCACCGCCGTCCGGGAGAGCATTGAGCTGTTCAGGCATGTGGCCAAGGTGGACATGAAGGCCCTCTTTGTCTCGGTGGACCGGATGGAGCGGGGCACCCGGGACTGCTCCACCCTGGACGAGCTGCGCCAGGACTACGGCATCCAGGTCTTCCCCATTGTCACGGTGAAGGAGGTCATCTCCTTCCTCCACAACAACCCGGTGGACGGAAAGGTTTACATTGACGACGGGATGAAGGCCAGGATGGAGGACTACCTGGCCCAGTACGGGGCGTGGTAATGAGCAAAAAAACCATCCACACCGGCCACCGGGGGCGGGTGAAGGAGGAGTTTCTCACCCGGGGCATTGAGGGCTGGCCCGACCACAGGGTGCTGGAGCTGATTTTGTTCTACGCCATCCCCCAGGGGGATGTGAACCCTCTGGCCCATGAGCTCATCGACCGGTTCGGCTCCCTGTCCGGCGCGCTGGACGCCCTGCCCGAGGAGCTGATGAAGGTGAAGGGGATGGGGGAGCACTCCGCTGCCATGCTCAAGCTGTTCCCCGCGGTGCTGGGCCGCTATCTGGAGGGCCGCACCGGCCCGGGACGGCTGATTCACACTGCCGCCGAGGCCGGCCATGTGCTGGCCCCCTATCTGTACGGCGCCCGGAACGAGATGGTCTATATCCTCTGCCTGGACGCCAAGGAGAAGCTGCTGGGGGTGCGGAAGCTGTCCGAGGGGAACATCGGCAGCTCCGACGTGACCATCCGCCGGGCGGCGGAGGAGTGTCTGGCCCTGCGGGCCACCTTCTGCTACCTGGCCCACAACCACGTCAGCGGGGTGGCGCTTCCCTCCCCGGAGGACCTGAACACTACTCAGGTGATCCGGGCCGCCCTGGAGCCCCTGGGCGTGCGTCTGGTGGACCACCTGGTTTTTGTGGACGGCGACCTGGTGTCCATCCGGGAGAGCGAGGCCGGGGGCCGCGGCGGTTTCCGCATGATTTATCCGGGACAGTGGTGAAAAATTTGTTCGATTTCTCTTGATATAGAACGTTGGTTCTGATATAATGGGGGAAATTCCGCCAGAGGCTGTAGAACGCCGCGCTCCGCGGCCACAGATCAAGCAGTGAGGTGAAGGGAATGCCTGAATTTGAAGTCGTATCCGAATACACCCCCAGCGGCGACCAGCCAGAGGCCATTGCCGCTCTGGCGGCGGGCATCGAGAACGGGCTGGACGAGCAGACTCTGCTGGGTGTTACCGGCTCGGGCAAGACCTTCACTATGGCCAAGATCATCGAGAAGGTTCAGCGGCCCACCCTGGTGCTGGCCCATAACAAGACCCTGGCCGCCCAGCTGTGCGCCGAGTTCCGGGAGTTCTTTCCCAACAACGCGGTGGAGTACTTCGTCTCCTACTACGACTACTACCAGCCCGAGGCCTATATTCCCCACACCGACACCTTCATTGAGAAGGATTCCTCCATCAACGAGGAGATCGACCGGCTGCGGCTGTCGGCCACCGTCTCCCTGCTGGAGCGGCGGGACGTGATCGTGGTAAGCTCGGTGTCCTGCATCTACGGTCTGGGCGAGCCGGAGGATTTCGGACAGCTGATGGTTTCCCTCCGGGTGGGGGCCTGTCTGGAGCGGGACGAGCTGTTGAAAAAGCTGGTGGCCATCCGGTATGAGCGCAACGACATCGCCTTTGAGCGCAACATGTTCCGGGTCCGGGGGGACACGGTGGAGGTCTGGCCCGCCTACTGGAAGGACACCGCCATTCGGGTGGAGTTCTTCGGGGACGAGATCGACCGCATTTCGGAAATCAATGTGGTCACCGGCTCACCCATCCGGCGCTTGCAGAATATCCCCATCTGGCCCGCCACCCACTACGTCACCCCCAAGGACAAGATGGACGCCGCCATTCAGGAGATCTACCGGGAGATGGAGGAGCGGGTGGCCTTCTTCGAGGGCGAAAATAAACTCATCGAGGCTCAGCGCATCAAGCAGCGCACCATGTATGACATCGAGATGATGCAGGAGCTGGGCTACTGCTCCGGCATTGAGAACTACTCCCGGGTGATTGAGGGCAGGCCGGTGGGCTCGCCCCCCAACACCCTCCTGGACTACTTCCCCAAGGACTTTGTGCTGTTCATCGACGAGAGCCATGTCACCCTGCCCCAAGTGAGGGCCATGTACAACGGCGACCGGGCCCGAAAGACCACCCTGGTGGACTACGGCTTCCGCCTGCCCTGCGCCTTCGACAACCGGCCTCTGCAATTTCCGGAGTTTGAAAAACGGGTGAATCAGATCGTCTACGTCTCCGCCACCCCCGGGGAGTATGAGCGCACCCGGTCGGGGCAGATCGTGGAGCAGGTCATCCGGCCCACCGGCCTGCTGGACCCTGTGATTGAGGTGAGGCCGGTGGAGGGGCAGATCGACGACCTCATCGGTGAGATCAACACACGCACCGCCCGGAACGAGCGGGTGCTGGTGACCACCCTCACCAAGCGGATGGCCGAGGACCTCACCACCTACCTCCAGGGGGCGGGCATCAAGGTGCGGTATATGCACCACGACATCGACGCCATGGAGCGCATGGAGATCATCCGGGACCTGCGGCTGGGCACCTTCCATGTGCTGGTGGGCATCAACCTGCTGCGGGAGGGTCTGGACCTGCCCGAGGTAAGCCTGGTGGCCATCCTGGACGCGGATAAAGAGGGCTTCCTGCGCAGTGAGACCTCCTTGATCCAGACCATCGGCCGGGCCGCCCGGAATGCCGAGGGCATGGTGGTCATGTACGCCGACACGGTGACACCCTCCATGGCCCGGGCCATCGACGAGACCGAGCGCCGCCGGGGCATTCAGGACGCCTTCAACAAGGAACACGGCATCGTCCCCAAGACGGTCATCAAATCGGTGCGGGACCTGATGAGCATCTCCGCCGGCGAGGATACCGCCGAAAAACGGGGCGAGGTCCAGGGCCTCACTAAACAGCAGAAGGCCGAGCGTATCGCACGGCTGGAAAAGGAAATGCGGGAGGCCGCCAAAATGCTGGAATTCGAGCTGGCCGCCGCCCTCCGGGATCAGATTATTGAGCTTCGGGGGAAATAGGGCCATCAGGCAGAATTTCCAGGGCCAGAAGAACCCCGGCCTGGAGACCATAAGCGAACGCCTGAGCGCCCCAGCAGTCCTTCAAGTTGTTTAACAGGTCCAAAGATAACAGCCGCTCACGGTTGGGCAGCGTCTGGGCGTAGGTCAGCCACTCCTGTTTCTGATATTGGTAGGATACCGGCATGGCTTCCTCGTCAAATCTGGGGGCGGCGTAGTTGAGATAGAGCCAATCACAGAACTGGTTCATGGGATGTCCTCCTTGAATATGTTATGAAATATCACGTCGATAAACATCGTGGCACGATTTAGTATACCAGATGTTTTTTGACGTGTCAAGAGGTGTTGTTGTGAAGAGCAAATTGGAAGTGTTCGCGGCGCGTCTTCGGGCATTACGGAAGGAAAAGAATATGACCCAGAGGCAGATGGGGGATTTAATGGGCATCACAGAGCGGAATTATCAACGCTGGGAGAGCGGAGAGGTCAACGCATCAGGCACCGCCTTGATTTTTTTGGGCGACTACTTTGGTGTCTCCACCGATTACCTCCTGGGCCGGACGGACAACCGGGAGATAAACCGCTGACGCGGTGAGGTGATAGCGGGTCAAGGGGTACAGAATGGAATTGCTGAAAATTATGGGAGAAAGACTGAAAGCTCTGCGGGAGAATCACCATTTGACGCAAAAGAATATGGCGGAATTGTTGGATTGTACGCCCAGCCATTATCAGAAGATTGAATATGGGAAGGTAAACATTTCCGTGTCAATGTTGAATTTTTTGGCGGACCATTTTGACGTTTCCGCCGATTACCTGTTAGGCCGGACAGACAAGAGATAAACCGCCGACGAAAGCATCGGAGCTGTGATATGAGAGATTCGTTCTTGGACCCGCCGAAACGAAAACAAAACCGGCTGCAAGGTTACGATTACGGCCGGCCGGGGTATTATTTTATTACGGTCTGCGCCGGGAAACGGGCGGAATTTTTCTGGGAGGCCTCTTCAATGCGTTGTGTAGGGGCGGATATTATCCGCCCGTTTTCTCCAAGGCTGTCTCAATATGGGGTTTATGTGGAAAAAGCAATTCAAGATATCCCACAGCATTATACCGGCGTTAAGGTTGATAAATATGTAGTCATGCCAAATCATATACATTTGATTTTGACATTGGCGTGGAGAAGCGGGCGGATGATATCCGCCCCTACAAAAGAAATTCCCATCATCGTGGGGCAGATGAAGCGTGTGGTATCAAAAAAAGCCGGTTTCCCCATATGGCAGAAGGGTTACCACGACCACATCATCCGCAACGAGGCGGATTACCGGCGGATATGGGAATACATCGACACGAACCCGGCCAAATGGCGGGAGGATTGTTATTATGAGGACGGTGCGGAATAAATGGCGAAGCAGAAGGAAGAAAAAACCAACGTCATGCGGGTTTTGGAGCAGAAAAACATCCCCTACACCCCCCACGCCTACGACCCGGACGCGGGATTGGACGGGGTAAGCGTAGCCCGGCAGCTGGGGCAGGACCCGGAGACGGTGTTCAAGACCCTGGTGGCCCGGGGGGCCTCCGGGGGAGTGTATGTGTTTGACATCCCGGTGGGGGACAGCCTCGACCTGAAAAAGGCGGCCAAGGCGGTGGGGGAGAAGTCCATCGCCATGGTTGCCCAGAAGGAGCTGCTGCCCCTGACGGGCTACGTCCACGGGGGCTGCTCCCCGGTGAGGATGAAGAAGCAGTACCCCATAATTTTCCATGAGACGGCGGAGATTATCGACACCATTCTGGTGTCGGCTGGAAAAATCGGCTTTCAGGTGGAGCTGAACCCCGCCGCGCTGATGGAGCTGGCGGGGGCGTCCACGGCGGACCTGACTGTATAAAAGGAGGCGCCAATGAGAGAGAAATGGGAGGAGATGTCCCTGCTCCGGCGAATCCTGGTGGTCATTCTGGCCGTGATGATTGTGGGTTTTGGCGCCGCCACCCTGATTGCAGGCGGGCAGAAGGGGATTGAATACCGGGATACCCTGCTCCACCTTACCCAGGAGGGAGAGGTCCGCCGGTATGCCGGCAGGGTGGACTGGAAGAGGACGGAATTTACCGTCTGCCCCGGCAGGACAGTGGAATACCACTGGGGAGATGAGGCTTACGGCCCCTACCAGATAGTGGAGGATCCCGCCGCCGCCCCCGAGCGCTACATGACGGGTCTGGAGATTTACCAGGATGGCAAGCGGGTCTTCCGGGGCGGCTATAAACCCAGCGGGTCATGGCTTGTGCTGTACAGTGAGGACGGCGAGCCCTTTGGCATGGTGGATTTCACCGTCAGCGCAGGCGGGAAGACCTACGATTCCAACGGAAAGGAGCTGACAGCGCGGGACCTCCACGCGCCCGATCTGTCCACCGTTGCCAGGCTGGCGATGGACGAGCCGGAGCTGACCCACCGGGGGCATTTTGGCCTGTACCTGCTGGTGACCCTGCTGGCGGCCTTCAACATATTCCAGATTTGCTGCCCAGGGCTTATGTTCCGCTGGAGCATACGGTGGCATGTACGGGACCCCTATGCGGCGGAGCCCTCGGATTGGTACATCCTGATGGAACGGATCGAGTGGGTTGTTTTGACAGGGGTGGTGGCCGTGCTGTATTGGGCGGCCCTGACAGTGATTTTTTAGGAGGAGAACGATGGCAAGCAGTCCTGAATTTGTCAGCTACATCTGTGAACAGTTAGACGGTCTGGGAGCGGTCCGTTTTCGGAAAATGTTTGGGGAATATATGGTATACCTCAACGATAAGCCGGTTGTCATTGTCTGTGACGACCGGCCCATGGTGAAGATGCTGCCCTGTCTGGAGGAGCTTTTGCGAGACCGTCCCACCGAGCCGCCCTACCAGGGGGCCAAGGACCACTATCTCCTGGACCCCGACGACCGGGAGACCCTGCGGGAGGCGGTGCGGCTGGCGGAGGAGGTCACGCCTCTGCCCAAGAAGAAGGCTCCGAAGAAGAGGGAGGCCGCCCCGGTGGAGGGGCCGGTGCCCTGGGATATTGCCTGGCCCGCCCACGCCAAGCCGGAGCTGCGAGACATCGACCGCTGGGTGGACAACCCTCTGTTTGCCAGCCTCCTGGCCTGGATGGCCGGGACCTATGGACTGGAGCCCTCTGTCGAGTTCAGCAAGTGCTCCATGGACCGGGGGTGGAACCTCAAGTATAAGAAGGGAAGCAAGGCCCTGTGCGCGCTCTATGTCCGGGCGGGATGGTTTACCGCCATGGTAACCCTGGGGGCAAAGCAGCTGCTGGAGCTGGAGCCCCTCCTGCCCACCTTCTCTCCTGCCTTCCGGGAGCTGTATGAGAGGACCCCGCCGTTTAACAGCGGCAAGTGGCTGGTGGTGGACGTGAAGGAGCCGGAGCAGCTGGAGGAGGTTCAGCGGCTGATTCTGATGAAGGCGAAGCCGGCGAAAAAAGAGGGTTGACATTAAAAATTTGTTCCGTTAGGCTGTAGGGGCGGCCTACGGCCGCCCGAGACGGGAGGGGGGAGAATCATGGCGTTCATCTTTTGGATCGTTTTGCTGCTCCCTGTGATGGGGCTGTATGTCCTGATCGAGGCGATGATCGCCCCCTTTTCCGGAGTGCTTGGGCCGGTTCTGAAGCTGCTCAACGACCCGGTGTTCAGCTATTGGGCGTCCTGGGTCCTGCTGGTGTGGAACGTGCTGGTGCTGGCGGCGCTGCTGATCGCGCGGCGGCACATGAAGAGGACCAGAGGGCCGAACTGGAAGCAGGAATACATCCTTGAGGCTCAGGGCTGGCGAAGGCTGGGGAGACGGCTGGTCTGTCTGGTACTGACCCTTGGCCTGTGGTGGGAGAGCACATTGATTGCCATCTTCGCTGTTTTTTTGGCCGTTCCGTCATTCTTTTTCGGACTTTAGCAAAGGAGTAACAAGATCATGCACACACACATCACCGTCAAGGGCGCGCGGGTGAACAACCTGAAGAATATCGACGTCAAAATCCCCCGGGACAAGCTGGTGGTGCTCACCGGGCTGTCGGGCTCGGGAAAATCCTCCCTGGCCTTCGACACCATCTACGCCGAGGGCCAGCGGCGGTATGTGGAGTCCCTGTCCTCCTACGCCCGGATGTTCCTGGGGCAGATGGAAAAACCGGATGTGGACTACATCGACGGCCTGTCCCCGGCCATCTCCATCGACCAGAAGACCACCTCCAAAAATCCCCGGTCCACCGTGGGCACCGTCACCGAGATTTACGACTACCTCCGTCTGCTGTGGGCCCGGGTGGGCACCCCCCACTGCCCCATCTGCGGCAAGGAGATCAAGCAGCAGACCATCGACCAGATCATCGACCAGGTGCTGGCCCTGCCCGAGGCCACCCGCATCCAGGTGATGGCCCCGGTCATCCGGGGGAAGAAGGGCGAGCACGCCAAAATCTTCGAGGACGCCCGGAAGTCGGGCTATGTCCGTGTCCGGGCGGACGGCTCGCTCTACGACCTCAGCGAGGAGATCAAGCTGGACAAGAACAAAAAACACCACATTGAGATTGTGGTGGACCGGCTGGTGATCCGGGACGACATCACCCGGCGGCTTACCGACAGCGTGGAGGTGGCCTCCAACCTGGCGGGGGGTCTGGTGGTGGTGAACATCGTAGAGGAGGACCGGGACATTATGTTCTCGCAGAACTACGCCTGTGAGGACTGCGGTGTGTCCATTGAGGAGCTGTCCCCCCGGATGTTTTCCTTCAACAACCCCTTCGGGGCCTGCCCCACCTGTATGGGCCTGGGCTCCCAGATGAAAATCGACCCGGAGCTCATCATCCCCAACCGGGACCTGTCCATTGTGGAGGGGGCCATTACCGCCTCCGGGTGGAACAACATCAAGTCCGACGGTATTTCACGGATGTACTTCGACGCCCTGGCGAAGAAGTATAAATTCAAGCTGAATACCCCAATCAAGGACCTGCCCCAAGAAATAATGGATGTGATTCTCCACGGCACCAACGGAGAAAAGCTCACCATCCACTACGACCAGCCCCGGGGCAAGGGGACGCTGTACCAGCCCTTCGAGGGCATCATCAACAATCTGGAGCGCCGCTACCGGGAGACCCAGTCTGACGCCATGAAGCGGGAGCTGGAGGAGTGTATGTCCCAGTGCCCCTGCCCCACCTGTCAGGGGAGGCGGCTGAAAAAGGAGTCTTTGGCCGTCACCGTGGGCGGGCTGGACATCGACAGCTACTGCCGCAAGAGCGTCACCGAGGCCCTGGACTTTATGGAAAAGCTGGTGCTCAACGAGACCCAGACCATGATCGCCTCCCAGATTTTGAAGGAAATTCGGAACCGCCTGGGCTTCCTCCAGTCGGTGGGCCTGCAATACCTCACCCTGTCCCGGGAGGCGGGCACCCTCTCCGGCGGCGAGAGCCAGCGGATTCGGCTGGCTACCCAGATCGGGTCCTCCCTCATGGGGGTGCTCTATATCCTGGACGAGCCCTCCATCGGCCTGCACCAGCGGGACAACGACAAGCTGCTCCAGACCCTGAAGGAGCTGCGGGATCTGGGCAACACCCTCCTTGTGGTGGAGCACGACGAGGACACCATGCGGGAGGCGGATTATATCATCGACGTGGGCCCCGGGGCGGGGGTGAACGGGGGCACCATCGTGGCCGCCGGTACCCCGGAGGAGGTCATGGACAACCCCGCCTCCATTACCGGGGACTACCTCACCGGACGGAAAAAAATCCCCGTTCCGTCGGAACGGCGGAAGGGGAGCGGGCACTATTTGAAGGTGTTCGGCGCGGAGGAGCATAACCTGCGCCGGGTGGACGTGGCCTTCCCCCTGGGGACCTTCACCTGCGTCACCGGGGTGTCGGGGAGCGGAAAATCCTCCCTTGTCAACGAAATTCTGTTCAAGAAGCTGGGGGCTGACCTGAACCGGACCAAGACCCGGGCGGGGAAGCACCAGCGCATTGAGGGGGAGGAGTTCTTAGATAAGGTCATCAACATCGACCAGAGCCCCATCGGCCGCACCCCCCGGTCCAACCCGGCCACCTATACAAACCTGTTCAGCGACATCCGGGACCTCTTCGCCTCTACCCCCGACGCCAAGAGCCGGGGCTACGGCCCGGGCCGCTTCTCCTTCAACACCCGGGGCGGGCGCTGCGAGGCCTGCACGGGAGACGGCCTGCTCAAGATCGAGATGCACTTCCTGCCGGATATCTACGTCCCCTGCGAGGTGTGCAAGGGCAAGCGGTACAACCGGGAGACCCTGGAGGTGCGGTACAAGGGCAAGAACATCTATGAGGTGCTGGAAATGACGGTGGACGAGGCCCTGCCCTTCTTCGAGAACATCCCTAAGATTTACAACCGCCTCAAGACCCTGGAGGAGGTGGGCCTGGGGTATGTGAAGCTGGGCCAGCCCTCCACCGAGCTGTCCGGCGGCGAGGCCCAGCGGGTCAAGCTGGCTACCGAGCTCAGCAAGCGGTCCACCGGCAAGACCATCTATATCCTGGACGAGCCCACCACCGGTCTGCACTCCGCCGACGTCCACAAGCTCATTGAGGTGCTTCAGCGGCTGGTGGAGGGGGGCAACACCATCGTGGTCATCGAGCACAACCTGGATGTGATCAAAACCGCCGATTACATCATCGATCTGGGCCCCGAGGGGGGCGACGGCGGCGGACAGATCGTCTGCACCGGCACCCCCGAGGAGGTCGCCGCCTGCCCGGGGTCCTATACGGGGCAGTATCTGCGGAAGATGCTCTAAAACCTGCGGGCGGGACGGGGGACTACCCTGTCCGCACCCAACCGGCCAGCCGCGCGCCCAGGCGAAAGCCGTGGGCGAAGGAGAGGAAATTGCCGGTTTCCAAGAGGTGAAATACGGCGGGGGGGCATATCTCCCCCTTTCCATATGGCCTCCGCCTGTGTATAATAGGCTTGGTATTCCGGGTTATGGTCAAAGTCCAGCCGGAATTGGTCAATTTCCTGGGTGTAGAGCGCTTTGAGGTTTTCTTCCATGATGGCACCACCTGACACGAATTGTTATGGCGTTATTATACCACGAATTTAGATGATGTCAATAGAAAGCGAGAAAATAATGGAGATTATTTTGCCCAGCCTTGCGGAGCGGCTGAAACCGCTGAGAAAAAGCAAAAGTATGACGCAAAAAGCGATGGCGGAGCTGCTGGATTGTACAGAGCGGCATTATCAGAAGATCGAATACGGGCAAATCAACGTCCCCGCCACCACGGTGATTTTCCTGGCCGACTACTTCGGCGTGACCGCCGATTATTTATTGGGACGGGAGTAAGAAATGGAACTCTATGAATTTTTGACTGCCACCACAGCGGGCAAGTGTCTGTTCACCATGCTGGTGTCCATGGTCCCCATCATCGAGCTGCGGGGGGGCGTGCCCTTCGGGGTGGCGGTGCTGGGACTGCCCTCCTATCTGGCCTTTCCGGCGGCGGTGATCGGCAATCTGATCCCCGCCCCCTTCATCATCGTCTACATCCGCCGGGTCTTTGAGCTGATGCGGAAATATCTGCCCTGGCTCAACGGCATTGTGGACAAGCTGGAGAAAAAGGCCCACCTCAAGGGGCAGAAGGTTCAGAAGTATCAGTACCTGGGCCTGTGGCTCTTTGTGGCCATCCCCCTGCCGGGGACGGGGGCCTGGACGGGCTCGCTGGCGGCGGCGTTTTTGGGGATGCGGCTGAAAAAGGCCATGCCCGCCGTGGTGCTGGGGGTGCTCACCGCCGGGTGCATTATGCTGGGGCTGACCCATATGGGGATCAATCTGTTTTCCGGGGCGCTGTAGGGCGCACCCCCGCCCTCCGGCGGGCATAGAATACCCCGGAGGTGTTGCCGAGTGGGTACGTTCTGGGATGCGCTGTTGGCCGGAGCCTGCATCTGCGGGCTGGCGTTTGTGGGGTGGTGGCTCTTTGGGCTGCTGCTGCGTCCCCTGCCCGGGCGGGGGGCGAGGGTCGTCCTGACCGGCCGGGGCGAGGGCGAGGGGCTGGAGCAGCTGGTCCGCTCCTTCCTCTGGCTGCGGGGGATGGGACTGCTGCGCTGTCCCATTGTCATCGCCGACGCGGGCCTCACCCCCGCCGGCTGGGAGCTGGCCCTGCGCCTGTCTGCCCGCTGGCCGGAGGTGGCGCTGTGGCCCGCCTCGGATTTAGGCGATTACATTGCGGGAACATAGCTGAGAGGAGATGGTACCATGTCGGAGCAGGAATTGGAGCTGCTGGAGGGTACCGTCTCCTCTGTTATTTATCAGAACGAGGAGAACGGTTACACCATCCTCCGGCTGGACGTCCGGGGGGAGGAGGTCACGGTGGTAGGGCCCATGGCGGGGGTTGCGCCGGGGGAGTATCTGTCCGTCCGGGGCCGGTGGACCCGACACCCCACCTACGGGCCTCAGATGAAGGCGGAGGTGGTGGACCGGCGCCTGCCCCAGGGGCTGAAGGAAATTTACCACTACCTGTCCTCCGGAGCGGTGAAGGGGGTGGGCAAGGCCACCGCACGGCTCATCATTGAGGAGTTCGGGGAGGACGCCCTCACCGTTATGGAGGAGGACCCGGAGCAGCTGACCAAAATCAAGGGGATTACCAGAAAGCGGGCCAGGCAGATTGGCGAGGTCTTTCGCCAACAGATGGGGACCCGGCGGCTGATGGAATTTTTGTCGGAGCACCAGCTGCCTCTGGAGCTGGCCGCCCTCCTCCGCCGGGCCTATGGAGACGTGGCCCTGGAGGTGGTGAAGGCCAACCCCTACCTCCTGGTGAATGAGGAGTTTGAGGTGGAGTTCTCCCAGGCGGACAAGCTGGCGCTGTCCCTGGGGGTGGGGCCGGAGGACCCCCTGCGGCTGGAGGCCGGGCTGGTCTTTGAGCTGGCCCACAACAATCACAACAACGGCCATACCTTCCTGCCCCGGCGGAAGCTGGTGGAGGCCACCAGCGCCCTGCTGAGCACCCCCGGCGAGGGGCTGGAGGACAGCCTGGAGGCCCTTCTGCGCCGGGGTGAGGCGGAGTGTGAACAGGTGGCGGGCCAGGAGGCGGTATACCTCCCCGCACTGTATGAGGCCGAGACCTTCATCGCGCAGCGGGTGCTGGAGATGAGCCGGGCGGAGCCCCTGCCCCCGGAGGGGCTGGACAAGCTGATCCGCCGCATTGAGAGGGAGCAGCGCATTACATACGCCCCCCAACAGCGGCAGGCGGTGGAGCTGGCGGCGGGCTGTCAGGTGATGCTCCTTACCGGCGGGCCGGGGACGGGCAAGACCACCTGCCTCCGGGGGGTGCTGGCCCTCTTCGAGGCCATGGGACTGGAGACCGCCCTGGCCGCCCCCACCGGGCGGGCGGCGAAACGGCTGGGGGAGCTGTGCGATACCGACGCCTCCACCATTCACCGGCTGCTGGAAACCGGGTTTGACCCCCGGTCGGGCAAGCTGGTCTTTACCCGGAATACCTACAATCCCCTAAAGGCCGACGCCGTTATCGTGGACGAGACCTCTATGGTGGACGTGCCCCTGATGGCCGCCCTGCTGGACGCCCTGGACGACGGGTGCCGCCTGGTGCTGGTGGGAGACCCGGACCAGCTGCCATCGGTGGGGCCGGGGGCCCTCTTCGCCGACCTCATCCGCAGCGGGGCGGTTCCCACGGTCCGGCTGACGGAGATTTTCCGTCAGGCCGCGCAGAGCGCCATCGTCCGCAGCGCCCACCTTATCAACCAGGGGCAGATTCCCGACCTGCGGCGCAACGAGGGGGACTTTTTCTGTCTGGCCCGCTGGGACGCCCGGGCGGTGCTGGACACGGTGGTGGACCTGTGCCGCCGCCGTCTGCCCGAGCGGATGGGCATCCCCGCCGACCAGATCCAGGTTCTCTCTCCTACCCGCCGCCGGGGTACCGGCACCCGGGCCCTGAACCAGGCGCTCCAGGCCGCCCTGAACCCGCCCCTGGAGGGGAAGGGGGAGCGGCGCTTCGGCGACTGGGTCTTTCGGGCGGGGGACCGGGTGATGCAGGTACGGAACAACTACGACATCCTCTGGCGGGAAGAGGGGGGGACCGACTCCGGCATGGGGATGTTCAACGGGGACGTGGGGGTGATCCGGTCCATTGAGAAGGAGATCATCACCGTGGACTTCGACGGCAAGGTCGTGGAGTACACCCCGGATATGCTGGGGGAGCTGGAGCCCGCCTTCGCCGTGACGGTCCATAAGGCACAGGGCTCCGAGTACCGGGCGGTGATTCTGGCCGCGTTTGAGGGGGCCTCCATGCTCATGACCCGGGGGGTGCTGTACACCGCCGTCACCCGGGCCAGAGAGCTGTTTATCGTGGTGGGCGACCCCGACGCCGTGGCCGGGATGGTCAACAACAACCGCCAGACTAGAAGATATTCCGGCCTGCGGGCCAGATTGACGGGGGAATGAGGGAATATCCGGTCCAAAGGGCCGCTGGACGCCGTGGGGCGCACGGCGAAATATAATTTACAATATTATATTTGGTCATTTTTTATATTGATTATTTTGGCCGTCTGGGATATACTGTAGTCAGTGAAGAACATGATACCTTGATCTGAAAGGAGTGTGTCATATGCGCGCTGACTTGATAACGGCCCAGAAGGCCCCCTTGACCATCCCCAAGCCCCGGCGGCGGCGGGAGGTCCGGGACCCCTACGACGGCCTGCGGCCCTGGTCGGCCATCACCCACGGAGTGGGGGCGGCGCTGGCCCTGGCGGGGACCGCCTTGCTGCTGGCTCGGTCCGCCGCGATGGGCAAGTGGCTGCGCTTCGGCCTGTTCGCGGTGTACGGGCTGTCCATGGTCTGCCTGTATACCGCCAGCACCCTGTACCACTGCCTCAATGGCTCCGTGGCCAAGCGGCTGGCCTTGCGGAAGTATGACCACTGCTCCATCTATCTGCTCATCGCCGGGAGCTATACGCCGCTGTGCCTTACCGTCCTGCGGGAGTCGGGAGGGATTCCGCTGATGATCGCCGTGTGGACGCTGGCCGCGGCGGGGACGGTACTCACCATCGCCAAGCTGTCAATCCCCCGGTGGCTTACCAGCGCCATCTATCTGTTTATGGGCTGGCTGGCGATCTTTGCCATCGTCCCCATCTACCGCGCTCTGCCCGCCGCCGGGTTTGCCTGGCTGCTGACCGGAGGACTGCTGTACACCGTGGGCGGCGTCCTCTACGCCGTCAAGTGGCCGGGACGGGACAACCCCCGCTTCGGCTGTCATGAGATTTTTCACGTGTTTATCCTCCTGGGCAGTCTGGCTCACTTTGTCATGATGTACCAGGTGGTGCTGTGGCTGTAAGATAACGGCGAGGCCGTCGGGCTGTCCATTCGGACGCCTGGCGGCTTTCTATTGTATTCAATGGGAATTTTTGCTATAATACAGAAGGCATGTCCCGCTTGACGGGATAGAAACTTGATAAGGAGGGAAATTTTATGAAAAGGTTCATTCATCTGCTGGTGTGCGCCCTGGTGGCGGCGGCGATGGTCCTTCCCGCGGGGGCGGAGCCCGGAGGGGCGCTCTGGACCCGGGAGGAGGCGGGGGGAGCCTATGTGACCGTTCGGGTGCCCTTCCCGGAGGGGGAGGGCATGAGCTGGGGCCAGACCCGGTATCTGGGGGTGCGGTATGCCGGGACCGGCGAGCCGGTGGCGCTGACCAGCGATTACAAGGCGGGATATCTCTTCGCCACCGTCCCCGCCCGGGACGCCGGCCGGCCTCTGGAGGTGTTCCAGGGGGAGCGGTTTGATTGGACGGACATCCAGCATCAGAACGAGCCGATGTCCGCCAACACCCTATACATCCGGGGCGTCCTCCACGGGGACGGGGAGGGGCGGCTGAATCTGGAGCAAGTCCTCACCCGGGCGGAGGCCTTTAGCCTGCTGGTCCGTCTGCTGGACCTGGAGGAGGGCGGAGACCCGGGATACAGGGATGTGGCCCCCTCCGACTGGTACTACGGCGCTGTGTCCGCTGCCCGGGCGGCGGGGCTGGCGGCGGCGGACGAGACCTTCCGCCCCAACGACAGCGTCAGCCGGGCGGAGTTTAACACCATGGTATACCGGGCGTTCCGCAGCGTGGGCTGGGCCGACCCGGAGCGGGGCGAGGCGCAGGATTACGCGGACAGCGCCGGTATCCCGGAATGGGCGCTGGAGGCTTACCAGACGCTGGGGAGTCTCAGCATTTCCACAATCCGGGAGCTGGATGAAAACGGCGAAAGCGAGCCGGAGGTGGAGCGCCTGGCACAGCCCGGGCAGGGAGTGACCCGGCGGGAGGCGGTGGGGCTGATCGACAGCGCCTTGGACCGTCTGCCGGTTTACCCCACCCAGACGGCCATCGACCGCGGCTTTGACCGGGCTATGCCGGTCATCGACGGGTCCACCTCCACCTATCCCTACACCGACGCTCTGTACAGCGCGCTGTTTCACAATGCTGGGCGGCACCCGGGGCTCCCGGCCTCCCACAGCAAGAGCCACGCCTCCTATGAGCGGCTGATCCGGGGAGAGGTGGACGTGCTCTTTGCCGCCACCAAGGCGTCCATTGAGCTGGAGGAGCAGGCCAAGGCCGCAGGGGTGGAGCTGGAGTATATCCCCATCGCCTATGACGCGATGGTGTTCTTCACCAACGAGGAGAATCCGGCCCAGGGATTGACCATCGGGCAGCTTCAGGATATCTATGTCCGGAACGCCTATGACAACTGGAGTCAGGTGGGCGGGCCCGACGCCCGGCTGATGCCCTACTGCCGGAACACGGACAGCGGGTCCCACGCCCTGATGGAGGAGATGATTTTGGACCACGGGGCGCTCAGCCTCAGCGGCGACATCCTCCAGGGGAACATGTCCACCGCGATGAGCACCGCCCTCACCGACGTGGCCGCCGCCCTGGAGACCAGCCCGGCGGGCTATGCCATCGGGTACAGCGTCTATTATTACTACCTGACCGCCGAGACGATGATGGTGGACGTGACCGATAACCGCCTGCACCTTTTGGCGATCGACGGCGTGGCCCCCTCCGATGAGACCATCGCCGACGGCTCCTATCCCCTTTCGGCCTGTAATTATATCGTCCTGCGGGCGGATACCCCGGAGGACAGCCCCGCCCGGCGGCTGGCTGAGTTTATGGTGAGTCCGGAGGGGCAGGAGGTGGTCACAAGGGCCGGCTTTGGAGCGCTTCAGCAGGCAAAGGGCTGAAGGATTGGAGGGCGCGTATAAATTTTTCTGTGATATTCCCGCAATTCGCCCCCAACCCCTTGCCAAAAGGGAAAAAATAGGGTAGAATAAGTCAGCTAAAGGCATTCAAATTGATAAACAACGGAGGATGATTCCTATGGCAATGATTTCCGCCAGCGACTTCCGCAATGGTGTGACCTTCGAGATGGACGGCAAGGTCATGCAGGTGGTCGAGTTCCAGCACGTCAAGCCCGGCAAGGGCGCGGCCTTTGTCCGCACCAAGATGAAGAACGTCATCACCGGCGGCGTGACCGAGACCTCCTTCAACCCCACCGCCAAATTTGAGCAGGCGTTTGTGGAGCGCAAGGACATGGACTACAGCTATAACGACGGCGACCTGTACTACTTCATGGACCCCGAGAGCTTCGAGATGATCCCCATCGGCAAGGACCTGCTGGGCGACAGCTTCAAGTTCGTCACCGAGAATATGACCTGCAAGGTCATGTCCTACAAGGGCAGCGTATTCGGCGTGGAGCCCCCCAACTTTGTGGAGCTGGTGGTGACCGAGACCGACCCCGGCTTCGCCGGCAACACCGCCACCAACAACGTGCTCAAGCCCGCCACCCTGGAGACCGGCGCTGAGATCAAGGTCCCCCTGTTCGTCAACCCCGGCGACAAGATCAAAATCGACACCCGCACCGGCGAGTATCTGGAGCGCTGCAAGGCCTGATTTTCCGCCATTTCGTAGGGGCGGATATCATCCGCCCGTCACATTTGCAATGCTGTATCCGGGCGGCTGATGGCCGTCCCTACAGAATTGCCGCTGAAATAAGGAGTAACATTATGACTATTTCCGAGAAAGTCGCCTATCTGAAGGGCCTGGCCGAGGGGCTGGACCTGGACACCACCAAGTCCAAGGAGGGCAAGCTCATCTCCGTGATGATCGGCATCCTGGAGGAGCTGGCTATGTCCGTGGAGGACCTGGAGGAGAACGCCCTCAACCTGGGTGAGGAGATCGACGTGCTCTCCGACGATCTGGCCGACGTGGAGTCGGAGGTCTTCGACGAGGACGACGACTTGGAGGACTACGACGACGACTGGTTCGAGGTGGAGTGTCCCACCTGCGGCACCGACATCGTGGTGGACGACGAGGCCCTGGCCGAAGGCGAGGTGGAGTGCCCCAGCTGCGGCACACGCTACGCTATGGAGCTCACCGACGAGGATGAGCGGGAAGAGGCCGAGGAGGATGAGGAGGAGTAAGCCCTCCTGTCAATACAGCTTAAAAACCGGGGCCGGCCCTCCGTAAAATCTTGTGTAAGCGAGATTCGACAAAGTCAAGTATGGAG
>CANSDP010000006.1 GCA_947645675.1 uncultured Bacillota bacterium | reverse complement strand
GGGAGCTGGCCGCGGCCGGGTGCGAGATCGTCCGGGTGGCCGTCCCGGATATGGAGGCCGCCCGGGCGGTGGGGAAGATCAAGGAGGGAAGTCCCATCCCGGTGGTGGTGGACATCCACTTTGACTACAAGCTGGCCCTGGAGGCCATCGCCGCCGGGGCGGACAAGGTACGCATCAACCCGGGCAACATCGGCGGGGAGGACCGGGTAAAAGCGGTGGCCCAGGCCTGCCATTTACATAACATCCCTATCCGTATCGGCGTCAACGGCGGCTCTCTGGAGAAGGATATTTTGACCAAATACGGCAAGATCTGCCCCGAGGCTATGGTGGAGTCCGCCTTTGGACACATACGCCTGCTGAACAAATTCGACTTTGATGATATCTGCGTCTCCCTCAAGTCCTCCAGCGTGCCTGTGACCATGCGGGCCTATCAGCTGATGGGGGAGCGGAGCGACTATCCCCTCCATATCGGAGTCACCGAGGCGGGGACAGTGCGGATGGGCACCCTGAAATCCGCCGTGGGCATCGGCGGTCTGCTGGCCCTGGGGGTGGGTGACACCATGCGGGTGTCTCTGTCCGCCCACCCGGTGGAGGAGGTCTACGCCGCCCGGGATATCCTGAAAGCGGCGGGGATGCGCCGGGAGGGGCCGGAGCTGGTTTCCTGCCCCACCTGCGGGCGGACCAGGATCGACCTCATCTCCCTGGCAAATCAGGTGGAGGAAGGGCTGAAATCGGTGGACAAGCCGATCACCGTGGCCGTTATGGGCTGTGCCGTCAACGGCCCCGGGGAGGCCGCCGCCGCTGACTGCGGCATTGCCGGGGGCGTGGGCGAGGGCCTGCTGTTTCAGAAGGGGGAAATTATCAAAAAAGTCCCCCAGGACCGGCTGGTGGACGAGCTGTTCGCGTTGATCGAGACGCTGTAAGGGAGGAATATCCATGCTTGCATACGGCTATGAGTGGAACAGCGAGGGCCAGCTGCCCGAGACCCTGCGGGAGGTGAGCCTGGACTGCTCCCGGGAGGAGCTGGACCAGCTCATTGAGTTTCTACAGAGCGTCCGGGAAGAGGCGGAGGGGGTCCAGCTGGACAGCCTGTCCCACTGGCACTTCCGGGACTGGAATCCTGCCTGGACCAAACGGCACTCCGACTTTATTATTTTGCTATCCGACCACCACGTTTGGACAAAGGAGACCGATTGAATGTCCCAAAAGATACCATTTTTGCAGATGTTTGCCGCCCTGCGCCAGTGGACCGAGCTGTCCAACGGTGTGGAGGGCTGGCTGATCGCGTCCGCCGCCATTGACAAGGCCAGCCGCAGCGCCAAAATCGCCGTGGAGGGAGCCGCCGGAGCGGGCTCCAACCTTATCGCTCAGGCGGAGGAGGCGGTCTGCCGGGCCTATGGCCTGAACAGCGTGAAGATTCAGGCGGAAGAGCAAATTGTAACCCATGAAGAGAAAAAGGTTGATAAACCAATCTCGGAAGAGCCCAAACCCTTGGAGGACAGGGGTTCTCAAAATATAAACCGAGATGAAGGTAAGGTTGACGACGCCTTTGCCCGCACGGAGGCTATCCGAAAGGCGGCGCTGAAAAGCGGCGTCCGCCCCGCCGCTCCCGCCAACGCCAGGAAGGACAAAAAGCCCCAAGGAAAGTCTATCTTCGGCAAGGCTATTTCCAAGGCCCCCACTCCCATCGGGGAGTTGGAGCTGGACATGGGCATGGTGGTGGTGGAGGGCGACGTCTTTGCCATCGACAACCGGGAGCTGAAAAAGCGGGGGGCCTGGGTAGTGGCCTTCGATATGACAGACTATACCGGTTCCATCCGGGTGAACAAATTCTTCCCCGGCGACGAGGGCAAGCCCCTGGTGGACGGGATCAAGAAGGGGATGCACATCAAGGTACAGGGCCGTCTCAACATGGATCGGTTTTACGGCGATATGGTGCTGGAGCCGGTGGCCGTCACGGCGGCGGAGAAGAGAATGAAGGAGGACACCGCCGAGGAGAAGCGGGTGGAGCTCCACCTCCACACCACCATGTCCTCCATGGACGCTCTCACCAGCGTGGGGCCCAAACTGGGCCCGGACCGGAACGTGGTCAAGCGGGCGGAGGCCTGGGGCCATCCGGCCATCGCCATCACCGACCACGGGGTGGCCCAGTCCTTCCCCGACGCCTGGCATTCCGCCAAGAAAATCAAGCTTCTCTACGGCGTGGAGGCTTACTTTGTCAACGATGTGGACGACCGGGTTGCCATTCACGGGGAGACCGGCGCCCCCTTTGACAGCGAAATCGTCTGCTTCGACATTGAGACCACCGGCCTGAACCGGAAGCATGAGGTCATCATCGAGATCGGCGCGGTGGTGCTGAAAAACGGAGAGATCACCGAAACCTTTAACACCTTTGCCTCTCCAGGCCGTATCCTGTCCCCGGAGATCATCCGCCTCACCGGCATTACAGACGAGATGCTGTTGGGGGCTCCCTCTCAGGAGGAGGCCATCCGCGCCTTTCTGGCCTTCGCCGGGGACCGGCCCCTGGCCGCCCACAACGCCGACTTCGACATGGGCTTTATCGCCGCCGGCTGCCGGAGGTACAAAATTCCCTTTCACAACCCCTCCATCGACAGCCTGATTCTGGCTCAGAACCTGCTGCCTGAGCTGGGCAAGTACAAGCTGGATATTGTGGCGGAGCACCTGCATCTGCCCGCCTTCAACCACCACCGGGCCAGCGACGACGCCGCCACGGTGGCCTATATGCTGCCCCACTTTTTCAAAAAGCTGGAGGCGGCTGGTTTACATAACCTGTCCGAAATCAACCCCTACATGACCACCCTCCGGGGGAAGGGGAAGGCCAAGCGCCAGCCCAAGCACCTGATTGTGCTGGCTAAAAACCAGACCGGCCTGCGGAATCTGTACAAGCTGGTGTCCCTGGCCCATCTGGAGCACTTCAAACGCTATCCCATCATGCCCAAGTCCCTGATCAACGAGAACCGGGAGGGGCTTATCATCGGCTCCGCCTGCGAGGCGGGGGAACTGTTCCGGGCCCTCACCGACGGCAAGGACTGGGAGGAGCTGAAACGTATCGCCTCCTGGTACGACTACCTGGAGATCCAGCCCATCTGCAACAATATGTTCATGCTCCGCAAGGGGATGGTTCGGTCGGAGGAGGAGCTGAGAGACTTCAACCGGGAGATCGTCCGCCTGGGGGAGGAGCTGGGCAAGCCAGTGTGCGCCACCGGGGACGTCCACTTCCTGGACCCGGAGGACGAAATTTACCGCCATATCCTGCTGGCCTCCAAGGGCTTTGAGGACGCCGACGAGGACCTGCCCATCTACTTCAAGACCACCGATGAGATGCTAAAGGAGTTCGCCTACCTGGGCAAGGAGAAGGCCCATGAGGTGGTGGTAAAAAACACCAACCTCATCGCCAGCTGGTGCGACCCCATCGAGCCCCTGCCTCAGGGTCTGTTCGCCCCCAAGCTGGAGGACTCCGACGGGGAGCTGAAGCGGCTGGTGTGGGGCAAGGCCCATGAGCTCTACGGGGAGAACCCGCCCCAGATTGTGGTGGACCGCATCGAGGCCGAACTGGGGGACATCATCCGGTGCAAATACGACGTGATTTACATGTCCGCCCAAAAATTAGTGCAGAACTCCCTGGAGCACGGCTATCTGGTGGGCTCCCGGGGGTCGGTGGGGTCGTCGCTGGTGGCGTTTATGTCGGGCATCACCGAGGTGAACTCCCTGCCCGCCCACTACCGCTGCCCCAACTGCAAGCACACCGACTTCGACTACGCCCAGGACCCGGACCACCCCTACGGCTGCGGGGCGGACATGCCCGACGCGGTCTGTCCCGTCTGCGGGGCCAAGTACGTGAAGGACGGCTTCAATATCCCCTTCGAGACGTTCCTGGGTTTCGGCGGCGACAAGGTGCCTGATATCGACCTGAACTTCTCCGGTGAGTACCAGTCCAGTGCCCACAAGTACACCTTTGAGCTCTTTGGACAGACCCACGTCTTCCGGGCGGGGACCATCGGTACAGTGGCGGAAAAAACCGCCTTCGGCTATGTGAAAAAGTACCTGGAGGAGAAGGGCAAAACCGCCTCCAAGGCGGAGGAGAACCGGCTTGCCATCGGCTGCACCGGGGTGAAGCGCACCACCGGCCAACACCCCGGGGGCATGGTCGTGATTCCCCAGGACAAGGAAATCTACGATTTCTGCCCCGTCCAGCACCCCGCCGACGACCCCAACAGCGACATCATCACCACCCACTTTGAATACCACTCCATGGAGTCTAACCTCCTCAAGCTGGACATGCTGGGCCACGATGACCCCACCATGATCCGCATGCTGGAGGACCTGACCGGGGTGAACGCCCGGGAAATACCCCTGGACGACCCGGACACCATGTCCCTGTTCTCCTCCTCCAAGGCGCTGGGCTATGAGAACGACAAGATTCTGGGTCCCACCGGGGGCACCGCCATCCCGGAGTTCGGCACCTCCTTTGTCCGGGGGATGCTGGAGGAGACCCAGCCCAACCAGTTCGATATCCTGGTGCGGCTGTCCGGCTTCTCCCACGGTACCGACGTGTGGCTGGGCAACGCCCGGGACCTGATTATTCAGCAGGGCATTCCAGTCGGGCAGGCCATCGGCTGCCGGGACGACATTATGCTCTTCCTTATCTCCAAGGGAATGCCCCCCAAACGGTCCTTCAAGATCATGGAGGCGGTCCGGAAGGGCCGGGGCCTGCCCGACGGGGCGGAGGAGGAGATGAAGGCCGCCGGCGTGCCCGACTGGTACATTGGCTCCTGCAAAAAGATCGCCTACCTCTTCCCCAAGGCCCACGCCGTGGCCTATGTGATGATGGCCTTCCGCATCGCCTGGTTCAAGGTCCACCGCCCCCTGGCCTTCTACGCCGCCTATTTCTCCATCCGGGCGAAGGCCTTTGACGAGGCCTTTATGTGCCGGGGGATGGATGTGTGCCAGCGGAAAATGCGGGAGATCGTGGCAAAGGACAAGGAGGCCACCGCCGTGGAGCAGGACATGCTCACCACCCTGGAGGTGTGCTATGAGTTCTATCTCCGGGGCTTCCAGTTCGATCGGATGGATGTCTACCAGTCGGAGGCCATCCGCTTCGCCGTGGACGAGGAGCGGGGGACCCTGCGGCCCCCCTTTGTGTCGGTGGCGGGGCTGGGGGAGACGGCCGCCATCTCCCTGGCCGAGCAGCGGGTGGGACGGGAGTTTATCTCCATCGAGGAGGTCTCCGCCGCCTGCCCCAAGGTGTCCAAGACCCATATCCAGCTTTTGAAGGAGGCCGGCGCCTTCGGCGACCTGCCCGAGACCAGCCAGATGAATCTGTTTTCTATGTTTGGGTAAGGATTGACATTTCAACGGCGGTAAATTATAATGAAATTATCAAATGAAAGGAGGCCGACATTATGCCGACCGAGAATGAAAGGAAAGATGTTCAAAAAGCTATGGCGTATGACCTTCTTCGGATTTTGAAGCAGGAACCTAAAAAAGCGTATTCCGCAGAGGAACTGGAAAAACTGATTGACGCTTATATTACTGGAGTACAGCAGTAAAAAAACAGCCGCCGCCACGTTTAAAGTGACGGCGGCTCAATTTGCGTTAATATACTCAACTGCGACCAAAGGCCGCACTCGCCAATGGCGCACTCATTCGTATAATAGCCATTATTTCTATCGCCTGGTGAGAAACGCCGATATATACGCTCCAGGTGCTGCCCTCCCACTGGATGGGAACGCCCAACGCTTCGCTGACGGCGCGGACAGGGAGATAGGTGGTGCCGTCCAGGATAAAAGGCTCTACCGGGTTGCCGTTGGGGTCTTTCGGGTCTAATTTCTGGTCGTTGATATAGAGGCTGACGCCGGTGGCTACCTGGATGGTTTTGTTTGTCAATGCGGCCAGGGCGGGGGAACAGGGTAATTGAATGAGCAAATAAATTGTGAACGACCGGGGTCCAAAAGCCTCCCTCTTAGAGGGAGGTGGCACGGCGAAGCCGTGACGGAGGGAGTCCTCCGGAGGTCTGTGAGAACCTTGAGGACTCCCTCAGTCAGCCTGCGGCTGACAGCTCCCTCAGAGAGGGAGCCTTTGGATACTGTTAATGGTACATTGTTCACTCGTTCAATTACCCCGCTTTGCAAGGGTAATTGCGAAGAAGTGTATGAAAACGCGCGGGACAGAAAATTTATGAATTATTAAAGAAATATCCCTTGACTGCGGCAATATAAGTGAGTAAAGTAGATAGGTAAAACATGGTACTGATTTGGAGGTCGATTCCAATGGCTTATAACGGAAGGCGAATGGGGACAGGGAGACGCTCCCGGCGCAGTGACGAGGCGGTGATGGCCCGGACTATGGGGCGGGTGCTGCTGTTCCCTGTGCTGCTGATCTACCTGGAGCTGGTCCTGCACATCCACATGAAGACGGCGCTGGTCTATTTTCCGGTCTACCTGGTGTTCAGCGTGGCGGCGGGACTGCTTTTCGCCGCGCTGACCCTGCCCTGGACCCCGGTGGTCAACGGCGTGCTTGTCAGAGTGCTGGCGGTGGTAGTTTCGCTGGTCTTCGTGGTGGAGATGATTGCCAAGACCATTTTGCAGACTTATTACGGCCCCAGCTCTCTGGGCACCGCGGCCAACAACCGGCTCACCGACTACTCCGACGTGATTATTTCCACCGTGCTGCAAAAGCTTCCCATTATCCTGATTATGCTCCTGCCCGCCATCCTGGTGTGCGTCCTGGGCGGAGGGCTGATGGGCTTTGAGCGGTTCGACATCCGCTTTGCCGGCCTGATGCTGGGCGGCTGTGTGATTTTTCATGTGCTGGGCCTGGGGGTGATCCGCCTGCCCTGGAAGGGGGACCTGACCCCGTCCGGGCTCTATAAGGTGGACACCAACATTGACGATCAGGTGGAGCAGCTGGGGCTTCTGACCATGCTTCGGCTGGACATGAAGCACCAGGTCTTCCCGCCGAAGGCCGACATGGACGCCGATTTCGGCGATATCGCTATCCCGAATCCCGGCTCCTCCAGCCCCGGCGGCAGCGGAGAGCCGGCTGGCTCTCAGGTTGTGGACCCGGGCCCGGTGATCGACACCTCGCCCAACGTGATGGACGTTGACCTTGCCGCCTTGGCGGAGAACAGCTCCAACGAGGAGATCAAATGGCTGGCCGAGTACTTCAACAGCGTCACGCCCACCAGGAAGAACGAGTATACCGGTATGTTTGAGGGCTACAACGTAATCCAGCTGGTGCTGGAGGGTTTTTCCGGCTATGTCATCGACCCGGAGCTCACCCCAACCCTCTACAAGCTGACCCATGAGGGCTTTGTGTTCAACAACTACTACACCGCCCTCCACTTCACCAGCACCTCCAACGGCGAGTGCCAGACCCTGCTGGGCCTCTATCCCAAGAACGGCAGTCCCATTACCATGAAGCGCACCGGCGAGGTGACGTTCAAGGAGAACGGCCAGACTGTGGGCTTCAACGCCTACCTCACCCTGCCCCAGCAGCTGAAACGGGCGGGCTATAACGTATTGGGCTATCACGCCAACAGCGATATGTACGGACGTATGGCCTCCCATACCAACCTGGGCTATGACTGGCATCAGTTTGGGGCCGGCTTCGAGGGCCTGGACGTGAGCGAAAGCGGCAAGCTCCTGTGGCCTCAGCTGGACACCGTGATGGTGGAGGCCAGCGTGAACGACTATATCAACAGCGACACCCCCTTCCACGTCTACTACCTGACCATCAGCGGCCACATGCCCTACTCCGACAACCGGGCGGTGGCCCCCTACCGGGAGGTGGTCCGGGCCCTGCCCTACAGCGAGACCACCCAGAACTATGTGGGCACCGCCATGGAGGTGGACCGGGCGCTGGCGCTGCTCCTGCAAAAGCTGGAGGAGGCGGGCAAGCTGGACAAGACCCTCATCGTTGCCACCGGCGACCACATCCCCTATTTCGACGTGTCCACTCTGGAGGAGCTGTCCGGCAAGAAGTTCGGCAGCTCCGAGGCCATGGAGCGCCTGGACGAGTCCAGCATTGACTTCGACGTGTACAAAAGCTCCCTGATCCTCTGGTCGGCCTCTATGACCGAGCCGGTGGTTGTGGATAAGCCCTGCTGTCAGGTGGATATCCTGCCCACCGTCTCCAATCTGCTGGGCCTGGAGTACGACTCCCGAATGCTGGCGGGCAGCGATATCCTGTCCGACAGCGAGGGTCTGGTGGTCTTTACCTCCACCTGCTGGATGAGCGACCGGGGCTTCTACAACCGCTTTACCCAGACCTTCACCCCCGCCGAAGGCGTCACAATGACGGCGGAGGAGCAGGAAAATTACGTCTCCGCCATGAAAAAGCTGGTGAACTATAAGCTGAAATCCACCCCGATGATTGTGGAGAACAACTTCTATCAGGCGGCGTTTGGAAGATAGGGTATTGCTTTTTCCTCCAAAGAGCGCTATAATAGAATGAATCTCAAATGGGCAGAATGAAACAAATCCGCCCAACCTGAAAGGAGCGTTTAATATGAGCTTTGATCCTTATGAGTTTGATCGCGGCTATGCCTCCAGTATGGGGGACACCCTGGGCCAGTACACCGCCAAGACCTTTTTGTGGATGGTGCTGGGGCTACTGGTCACCTTTGGGGTAGCGGTGAGCGGATGGGTCACCGGGATCGCCGGTTATATCATCGTCATGTATCCCATAGTTCCTCTGGTGGTGCTGGTGGCCACGCTGGTGATCTCCTTCACTATGGTGCACCGGCTGGAGAAGATGGCGGTGGGTACGGCCATTGCCCTGTTCGTAGTTTTTTCCGCCCTGTTCGGCTTCACCATGTCCATCTACTTCTGGCGTTACAGCCTGGAGATTCTGGGCTTCAGCTTCCTGCTTACCGCCGTCTACTTCGGCGCCCTGGCCGCCTATGGCTATCTGACCAAGCGGGACCTGTCCGGAATCCGGCCCATTCTCTTTTCCGGTCTGATTTTCCTGATTATCTTCGGTGTGCTGTCCCTGTTCATCCCCGCTCTGGATATGTTCGACCGGGTGATCTGCCTGATCGGCATCGCTGTATTCCTGGGCTACACCGCCTATGACACGCAGAAGATTCGGGCCTACTACAGCTACTACTCCGCCTCCCCCGAGATGCTGGCAAAGGCCTCTATCTTCTCCGCCCTCCAGCTGTATCTGGACTTTATCAACCTGTTCCTGTACCTGCTGCGCTTCCTGGGCAACAAGCGCAACTGAACAAAAATCCCCGGCCGCCGGCCGGGGATTTTTTTGTCACTCCTTGGGGGAGGTGAAGTCTGCATTGGGGTCGCAGGCGGGGGTAAAGGCGCTGGTATCGGCGGAGCTGTCCTCCTCATGGGCAAAATCCGTGGCGGCGGGCTTTTTCTCCTCGGGCAGGTCCCGGATGTCGTAATGGGCTCCGTCCAGATTGTCCACCCAGGGCTCCTCGGCGATGAGGTCCTCGTCATCCGGAATGGGGACACCGCCGGGCATGACGTGGTGGACCGCCGGGTCCTCAGTCCCTACATCGGCGGTGGTCCGCTGGCCCACCTGAACGTAGATGGCGTCGTCGTCGGGGTCCAGCCGGGCCAGGACGGACAGAATGTGGTCGTTGACCTGGGTGAGGGTCAGCTTGATGTGGTTGGCTTCCTCGTCAACCCCCCAGCCCGCCATCACTTCTTTGCACTGCGGGTCGGTGTTGGGGAGGGCGTTAAGCTGGTCCATCAGCTCGTGCAGCTGGGCCAGGGAGTGCTTGCAGGAGGAAAACATCACGGTATCACTGCCCGTCCAGTCCAGCACTTGGAGCTCCAGGGTCTTGTCCCCGGGGTCCTTGTCCTCCACCAGCTGGACCACCAGCCGGCCGGATTGGTCCAGATAGGCCCCGCCGTACCAGTCGGGGTAGGTGCCGTTGAAGCGGTCCATCAGCTTCTGGTAGTCCTCAGCCCCCACTTGGACGGGGACGTCCCCCACATAGGCCCCGCCGGGCAGGTCGCCGGTGTTGGGGGCAGGGAGGGCCCCAGTGTTGATATACAGTTCTTTCTGGGAGAACACTTTCAGGGAGTCCAGGTTAAAGGGGTCGGCTCCTTCGCTGTTCTCCTGCTGGTGGACAAACTTCCACCAGTTGGCCCAAGTCATCTGGTAGCCGATGGCCTGATACTCGTCAATTTCCTCCTGGGTGTAGCCCACGTCCAGCATGGCCTGCTCCAGGTCCACAGGGGTCATGCCCATGTCCTGGTCACCCTCCTCGCTTCCGCCAGTGGCGGTGGTGGCGTTTTCCTGAACATAGCCGGTCAGGCTATCCACCGTCACATAGCTGTGGAGTTTGGTCTCCAAAATACTGGGACGGAAGTTTTGAAGGATGTGCTCCCAGCTTGGGTATTGAGAGGCGCCCAACACCCCGACGGCCAGCACGGCACAGGCGGCGACAGCTCCGTACTTCATCCAGGGGACGGGCCGCTTTTTCACCGGCTGGGCCAGCTTTTCGCTGAGGGCCGCCCGGACCTCGGGGGAGGGGGCCATCTGCTTCTGCATATTGGAAAACAGTTCTTTATTCATCAAAATACGCTCCTTTCAGCATTTCCCGGAGCTGCTCCCGGCCCCTTGTCAGCCGCATTCGGACGGCCCCAGGGCGGATGGCCAGCACCTTGGCGATCTCCTGGGTGGACAGTTCCTGGAAGTAAAACAGATAGATGGGCAGGCGGTAGTCCTCAGTCAGGTCCTGGAGGGCCTCCCACACCTGGTTTTCCTCAGGTTCCCGGAACTGGACGGGGGCGTCCTCCTGTTCCGAGAGGGGGACGGTCTTCTGCCTCCAGCTGGAGGCGGTCACCCGCCGGGCCTGGTTGATGGTGGTCCGCAGCAGCCAGGCTTTCCGGTGCTCCTCGCCCCGGAACGTCTTGCCGCACTGGCAGTAGGCCAGGAAGACCTCCTGAAATACGTCGTCGGCGTCGGCCCGATTGCCCGTCCGGGTCAGGGCCAGGCCGTACACCATATCCTGATAGCGGTCTATCACTGAATCCATCTCACCGCCCGCGCGCAGCGGCAGAGCTTCCATATGCAAAACCTCCTTTCACCTGTAACTCAAAGAAGGGGCGGGAATTGTCACAGAGCACCGAAAAATTTTTCTTTCCTATTTTACCATTCCTGTGCTATAATTACTATGTATTATTGCGGGCAGGGGGGGAGCGTATGATTATTCTGGGCATCGACCCGGGAGTGGCCACCATCGGCTTCGGGGTCGTCCGGGCGGAGCGGCAGAAAAATACCCTCCTGCGCTACGGGGTCATCACCACCCCGCCGGGCATCCCCCTGTCCCGCCGCCTCATCCAGATTTCCGATGATATGGAGGAGCTGATTCACACCTTTCACCCAGACGAGATGGCGGTGGAGGAGCTGTTTTTCTCCAAAAACATCACCACCGGCATCGCCGTGGCCCATGGCCGGGGGGTGATTCTCCTGGCGGCGGAAAAGCTGGGGGTGCCCATCTTTGAGTACACCCCCATGCAGGTGAAGCAGGCCGTGGCCGGGTACGGCGGGGCGGACAAGCGTCAGGTCATGCTGATGACCCAGCGGCTGCTGTCCATGCGGGAGGTCCCCCGCCCCGATGACGCCGCTGACGCTCTGGCGATCGCCATCTGTCACGCCCGGTCGGCCACCAGTCTGCTCAACACCGAGCGGGTCTTTGACCCGGAAAAATATGATACGAGGTAACGCATATGTTTTATTATCTCAACGGTACCGTGTCCCACATCGAGCCCTTTCTGGCCGTCATTGACTGCGGCGGGGTGGGCTACGCCTGTCGCACCACCAGTTACACCCTGTCCGCATTGAAAAAGGGTGACAAGGGAAAGCTCTTTACACATCTCAACGTCCGGGAGGACGCTATGGAGCTGTACGGCTTCTCCACGGCGGAGGAGCTGCGGCTGTTCCAGCAGCTTATTTCCGTCTCCGGCGTGGGCCCCAAGGCGGCGCTGTCCATCCTGTCGGCCAGCACCCCGGCCAACCTGGCGCTGTCCATCATCACCGGGGACGAAAAGGCCCTCACCTGCGCTCAGGGCATCGGGAAAAAAATTGCCCAGCGGGTCATTCTGGAGCTGAAGGACAAGCTGGCTAAGGGACAGTCCATCAACGCCGCCGGGGAGACCTACGCCGGCACCGGCGTCACCGTCATCCCGGAGAACAAGCTGTCCGAGGCCACCGCCGCCCTGGCTGTCCTGGGCTATTCCCAGGGGGAGATTAACCTGGCCCTCAAGGGCGTCGATCTGGACGGCCTGTCCCTGGAGCAGGTCATTAAGCAGGCGCTGAAAAAGATGGTGAAAGGATAACTATGGCCCGATATTCGCTTCAAGGGTGGGATTTTTGCTTCGACAGTCAAAAGACGAAGGACCGGTCGCAGGCGTTTCCGAAGAGCGTATTTGGGCTCAGCGGTGCGGTGTCTGGGTTGGATGAGCTGGCGGAACAGCTCGGCCTTGATCTGGAAAGACCGGCGTTTTGTGCGGGCGAGGGTAAGTACTATCTGTTTTATGGAACAGCCCGGTCTGAATCAGGCTATGAGTTGGATTTTTATGGGCCGGACTGCTGTCTGTCAGTTGTCGTTTATCCCTGCCCGGAGGGGTATCGGGAGGATGGACTGGAGATACAAGAGCCCTGTGTGCTGTTGGGGCTGTTTGGAGTGTAGCAGAATGGTGAAAGGGGAGGCGAGGTATGGAGAAAAAGAAACGCCGCTGGCCCTGGGTACTGGCTGGGGTGCTGCTGCTGAGCTTCACCGTCTGGTACATCCGCGTTCAGTATTACGGTCTCATGAATTGCGGCGCCAGCGCGGAGGACATGACCCGGTATGTGGAGCAGATGGTGAAGGGAAAAGACATCTTTGATTTGAAAATCGCGGTGCGAAAAACCGCCCGAGGGGGCCGGATGCAGGCGATTCTGTATGAGGAGTACCGGGACAGTGACCCGGACTGGAAATATGGTTATGTGATTTTCTTTGAGCGGCAGCTGTTTGGCCTGCGTTTGCGGCAGGTCGGAATGAGCGATTGGAAAGAGGGGGAGCTGTACCACTCCGGAAGCTGGAGCCGCGGCCGGTGTGAAGCGGCGGTCTACGGCGACAACCGGAACGGCAGAGTGACCGGCTACTACATGGCCGACGCGCCCGAGGTCCGCCGGGAGGACCTGGAAAGCGATTACATTTTAGACTTCCATATTGTGGACGGCGTTGACCATCTGCCCGATGAGCTTCAGCTGGTCGAAGCGGAGAGGAGTTAATATGGCGAAATTTGAGTGTACCCTACAGGGCGACTACGATCAGGCCCTGCGATATTTTCACGACGGCATCCTCAACGGCAGTATGTCGGCCAGCTTTGAGGAGGAGAGCTATTTTCAGACCTTTGGCGCGCGGGTCACCGTCCGCGTCTATGAGCGGTACAGCATGACCGGCGGAAACCGCCTGTCTATGACCCTCACTTTGGTGGGGGACGGGGAGAAGATTTATCTCTCCGGCATTACCGCTGGGGGCAGCCAGGGGATGCTTTTCAAATTCAACACCTTCGGCGAGGAGGCCTTTCTGGATACCCTCCGGGAGCTGGCGCGGAGGTGGTAAAAACCCGTCCCGCCACAGGCGAAATGTGCGAAGTGAACGAGGGTTCTGAGCCCTTTGTAGGGCGGGACGACTCGGCCCGCCGTCCACGGAGAGCGGGTGCTCTTGGGAGAACGGCGCGCCGGGGTCGTCGCGCCCTACATGCGTATAGTGGCGCGGAGGTGGTAGGGACGCTTCACGAAGCGTCCGCAAAACCACGAAGCGTCCGTAGGACAATGAAAAACGGACGCATCGTGATGCGTCCCTACGAGATTGTCCGTAAAAGGAAGTGACATTGTGAGCATTGATTTTTCCGGCGGGGGGCTGGACGCTGAGGAGCTGGAGCCTCTGGTGACCACCTCGCTGACCCGTGAGGACGAGGGGGAATTTTCCCTGCGTCCCAAGACCTTGAAGGAGTACATCGGCCAGGAAAAGGCCAAGGGCAACCTGGAGGTTTTCATCCAGGCGGCCAAGATGCGCGGCGAGCCGTTGGACCACGTCTTGCTCCACGGCCCGCCGGGGCTGGGCAAGACCACCCTGTCCGGCATCATCGCCAACGAGATGGGGGTCAACGTACGGATTACCTCCGGCCCGGCCATTGAGAAGGCGGGGGACCTGGCCGCGCTGCTGACCAACCTGAACGAAAACGACATCCTCTTTGTGGACGAGATTCACCGACTCAACCGGGCGGTGGAGGAGATTCTCTACCCCGCCATGGAGGACTACGCCATTGACATCATCATCGGCAAGGGGCCGTCGGCCAACTCCATCCGGCTGGACCTGCCCAAGTTCACCCTGATCGGAGCCACCACAAGGGCGGGCCAGCTGTCCGCCCCTCTCCGGGACCGGTTCGGGGTGACCCTGCGGCTGGAGCTGTATTCGCCGGAGGAATTGTCCTGGATTGTCACTCGGTCCGCCGGGATTCTGGAGGTGCCCATTGAGCCCGACGGCGCTATGGAGATTGCCAGGCGGTCCCGAGGGACGCCCCGTATCGCCAACCGGATGCTCCGTCGGGTGCGGGACTTCGCTCAGGTGCGGGCGGGAGGCGTTATCACCAAAAAGGTGGCCGACGAGGCCCTTACCGCTCTGGAGATCGACCACCTTGGACTGGACTCCATCGACCACCGGATGCTGCGGTCCATCATGGAAAATTACCGGGGCGGCCCGGTGGGGCTGGAGACCCTGGCCGCTACCATCAATGAGGAGTCCGTCACCCTGGAGGACGTGTACGAGCCCTATCTCATGCAGCTGGGCTTCCTCACCCGGACCCCCCGGGGCCGGTGCGTTACCCCCAAGGCCTACCAGCATCTGGGACTGCCCGTCCCCGGCGGGGACGGCGGGCTGGACCAGCTGAGCTTTTGAGGGGGCATTATGGAGTATAGAAAAGCAGGTCAGGCAGATTTTTCCGCTGTGTTGGCTCTGATTCAAAACACCATCCGAGCCATTTACCCCCGATACTACCCGCAGGGCTGTGTGGATTATTTTCTAAACTGGCACAGCCAAGAGCGGGTGTCCGCCGCCATAGAGGCCGGGCAGGTGTGTGTCCTGCTGGACGGCGGAGAACTGGTGGGCACAGGCAGTCAGGAGGGGGAGCGCATTACCCGGGTGTTTGTCCTGCCGGAGCGACAGGGCAGGGGGTATGGGCGTTACATTCTGGACCGGCTGGAGGAAGCCGTCGCGGCGGATTACGACACGGTCCAGCTGGACGCCTCGCTGCCTGCCGTTCATCTTTATGAGCGCCGTGGATACCATACCGTGGAGCACCAGAGCGAGGAGACAGAGAGCGGCTGTGTGCTGGTGTGGGATGTGATGGAGAAACGGCTGGGGGAGGATTGAATTATGGACCAGAATACCCTGTTCTTTTTCAACCAGCACCCGGAAGCGATTCCCCTTTATACCGCCTTTGAGGAGCGGCTTTTGGCCGAGCTGGAGGGGGTGGTCATCCAGCCGCAGAAGAGCCAGATCACCCTGAAGAACCGGCGGGTGTTCGGGGCGGTGTCCTTTCTCAAGGCCCGGAAAGCCAAGGCCCGGCCCGACCCCTATATCACCGTCACCCTGGGGCTGAATCGCCGGGAGGGCTTCCCACGCATTGACCAGGCATCTGAGCCCTACCCTGGCCGGTGGACCCACCACCTGGTGATTGGCTCTGTGGAGGAGATCGATGATGAGCTCATGGCCTGGGTGCGGGAGGCTTACGATTTCGCGGCGGCGAAGCGGTAGGGGCGGATATTATCCGCCCATGCCGATTGTTTGCAAAATCTCTTGACGCAGGCCCAGTCCGTAGAGATAATAGAGGTCGGAGGCGCGGAGCCAATATGCGCTGAGGCTCTTTTCAAAAGCGTTATACAGGTCGCAGCCGACCAGTTCCGCAATTTGATTTGCGATTTCGTAAAATTCCTGTTTCGCTTTTGCGAATTCCGGATCACTGGCGCAGAACGCCTCGATTTCAGCGTCGATGGTGTCGTTGAGGAATAGAGATGGTAATGAGTTCATAAATAGTACCTCCGATTATCGCAATATTACTACTCGCAGTAATTATGCGAATATTATAGCTTTATCACGCCCCCTTGTCAAGGGGAAAGGAGACATTTCATGAAGGAATTTCCCGGCCGGTTGAAAGCAATCCGTAAAGAATTTGGACTGAAACAACATGAGATAGCTGCTGACCTCGGGTTGTCCCCGAGTGGGTATCAATGCTATGAGCAGGGAAAAAGTTACCCGGATGTTCCGCGGCTGTATGAGTTGGCGGAATATTTCAACGTCAGCATCGACTACCTCCTGGGACGTACCGACAAGCGGGAAGTGAATAAGTAAGAAAGGATGCGGCAACATGGGCAAATTATTTGGAACGGACGGCATTCGGGGCGTGGTAAACGCTGGGCTGGACGCGGACCTGGCCTATAAGGTGGGTCTGGCGGCGGCCACGGTGCTGGCCAAGAAGAAGGGGGGAAAGCCTCTGGTGACCATCGGGAAGGACACCCGCATTTCGGGGGACCTGCTCAAGGGCTCGCTGATCTCGGGACTGTGTACCGCCGGGGCGGACGTGTTGGACCTGGGCACCCTGCCCACGCCGGGGGTGGCCTGGGTGACGGTGGACGAGGAGGCCGACGCGGGCATCGTCATTTCGGCCAGCCACAACCCCTTCGAGCACAACGGCATCAAGATCTTCAACGGCAAGGGCTTCAAGCTGTCTGACGAGCTGGAGGAGAAGATTGAGGACATCGTCCTCTTCGGCTCCAACAATGTGCCTATGAAGACGAGGGCGGACATCGGAAAGGTGAGCTACAGGGCCCCCAAGGCCAGCGAGGACTACATCGACCACCTGGAGTCCACCATCGACTCTACCCTGGGGGGCCTGCGCATTCTGGTGGACTGCGCAAACGGCGCCGCCTCGGCCACCGCCGCCCGGCTGTTTGACCGGTTCTCCAAGCTGCGCACCGATGTGATCAACGCCGACCCCGACGGGGTGAACATCAACGACCGCTGCGGCTCCACCCATATGGACGCCCTGGCCGCTATGGTAAAGGCGGGGGGCTACGATATCGGCATCGCTTTCGACGGGGACGCCGACCGGTGTCTGGCGGTGGATGAGCTGGGCAATCTCATCGACGGCGACCAGATCATGGCCGCCTGCGGCCTGGACATGAAGAGCAAGGGGGAGCTGCCTGGAGACACGGTGGTGGCCACCGTTATGTCCAACCTGGGCTTTCACGTCTACGCGAAAGAAAACGGCATCGCCCTGGAGTGTACCGACGTGGGGGACCGGAACGTGCTGGAGCGGATGGTGGAGAAGGGCTACCGTCTGGGCGGGGAGCAGTCGGGGCACATGATTTTCCTGGACCACGCCACCACCGGCGACGGACAGCTCACCGCCCTGAAAATCCTGGCCCTGATGAAGGAGAGCGGACGGAAGGCCAGCGAGGTTTTCGGGGCCTGTCCCAGGTACCCCCAGGTGCTCATCAACATCCCGGTGGCGGACAACGACGTGAAAAAGGCCAATATGGCCAGCCCCCTTCTGGCACAGGCGGTTCAGCGGGAGGAGGAGGCCCTGTCCAGCGAGGGACGGGTGCTGGTCCGCCCCTCGGGGACCGAGGCGCTGATGCGGGTCATGGTGGAGGCGAAAACGGAGGAACAGGCCCGGCAGGCCGGCCAGCGCCTGGCCGATCTGATTGGCCAGCTGTAACCAAATGGAAGACTGGCAGAATGTCCAAAAATTGGAAATATGGAAAACGCGACAAAGTTTTTCCCGAAAACCCTTGACAAATCTGAATATATTGATTACTATGATAAAGGACAGAGGTAATAAAATGGAACAGACCTCCTATTCGGTTTCTTCGGACGAGGCGCTTTGCCAAAATGTGGCACAGGGTGATTCTCAGGCGGAGACAGAGCTGGTGCGGCGATACAGCCGCCTGGTCCGCGCCTGCGCCCGCCCCCTGTTTTTGGTGGGGGGAGACAGCGAGGACCTGATCCAGGAGGGAATGCTTGGCCTGCTCACCGCCATCCGGAGCTTTGATTCCGGGCGGGACGCCGCGTTCCGTACCTTTGCGGAGGTATGTGTCCGAAGCCGTATGCTGACCGCCATCCGGGCGGCCCAGGGCGGCAAGCACGCCCCATTAAATCACAGTGTTTCCTACGAGCCCCCTCTTTTTGACGGAACTAACGCGTATTTGTTTTCCAGCGCCGAGAGCCCCGAGGATGTGGTCATCGGCAGAGAGGAACTGAGAGAACGCCTGGAGGCGCTCAAGGGCCGGTTATCCAAGTTTGAAGCACAAATTTTACCCCCCTACCTGAGCGGGCTCTCCTGCGGAGAGATCGCCCAGCGGGTGGGCCGCTCACAGAAGTCGGTGGACAACGCCATTCAGCGTATCCGCCGCAAAACGGCCCTGCAAATTTCTGGCGTATCCAGCGAGAGCTGATCGCAATATCACACGCCCAGGCCAAGCGCCGGGCAAAAGTCAAAGAGAGGGAAAAATCCATGTACGAAGACAAAATCCTGGTATGCAAAGAGTGCGGTAACGAGTTTACCTTTACCGCCGGTGAGCAGGAGTTCTACGCTGAGCGCGGCTTCCAGAACGAGCCCCAGCGCTGCAAGCCCTGCCGTGACGCCCGCAAGAACGCCGCCCGCGGCCCCCGTGAGTACTTCACGGCCGTCTGCGCCTCCTGCGGCGGTGAGGCGAAGGTTCCCTTCGAGCCCAAGTCTGACCGTCCCGTCTACTGCAGCGACTGCTTCGCCAAGATGCGTGAGCAGGGCTGATTAAAAAGCCAGGAAAAAAGTCCGCCGAAGGGTGGCACTCCATAAGGAAGTGCCACCCTTTGGGCTACTTGTAAAGAAATTTTAGACTGTGCGGCTACGGCTACGCAGTCTTTTTCTTGCGTTTCTGTACTGCTTTATAATAGGCCAGATATTCCTGCTCCAAAACCTCCGGCGCAGGGACAGACCACAAACCGATGGTTTTATAATGGATATCCACAGTCTGATGGCGCTTGCCGTCTACCTTTACTGGCTGAGAAACCATGATTTTATCAATGAACTCATGGACGATTTCAGGCGTCAACGCTGTCAGCCGTGTCACCTGTCTGGCCCGCTCAATAAAATGTTGGAGGTCAGCAGCCTTATCCGTAGTGGCTTCCAAACTGGCTTCCATCTCCGGGATCGCCGCTTTCAGCCGCTTTTGCTCATTTTCCAGGGATATAGACAGCGTGGCAAAACGTTCCTCGGACAGCAGGCCTTTGGTCATATCCTCATAGCTTTTCTGGATAAGCTGGTCGATTTCCGCCACCCGGCACTTGGCTCTGTCCAACTCCCGGCTCCTGACGGACAGTTCCTTCTTCTCCTGTAAACCAAACCGCTCCATCTGTTCCTGGGCAAACCGCTTTTCATAGACCTGGATGTACCACAACAGCCTTTGCAGGCCCTCCAGCACCAACTGCTCCACAGCCCGTTCCCGGATATAGTGGGCTGAACAAACACTGGAATTTTTACGATAGCTGGAACAGAAAAAGTAGGCTTGCTCCCGTTTATCGCTCTTGCTGCTCCCATAATACAGCTTTTCACCACAGTCTGCACAATAAAGGAGGCCGGAAAGCATACTCAAAACGCCGGTTCGGTTTGGCCTGCGGCGGTGCTGGCGGAGGTCTTGGACGAGGGCAAAGGTTTCCCTGTCAATGATGGCGGGATGGGTGTCGGGGAACACCTTCCATTCCTCCTGCGGCCTGTCCAACTGCTTTTTCTGCTTGAAAGACTGTCGGTAGGTGCGGAAATTCACGGTGTCCCCGGTGTATTCCTGTCTGTCCAGAATGCCTGCCACTGTGCCAGAACTCCAGTTACAGGGGTATGCGGGAGGTTTTGTAGGGCAATTGATACCCACACTTTGAAAATACTCGCTGGGGGTCATCACGCCCTCAGAGCGCAGCTTCTTTGCGATTTGGGTGGGGCCCAGGCCGCCGACGCACATCTGGAATATCCGCCTGACGATTGCCGCCGCCGGCTCGTCCACGATCCACCTGTTCTTATCCTCCGGGGCTTTTTTGTAGCCGTAGGGAGCGCTGGTGGTCAGCGGTATCCCAGCGTTGCCACGGCTCTGCATGACACGGCGCACCTTATCGCTCGTATTTTTTGCGTGCCACTCATTGAACAGGTCTTGCATTGGAACGATGTCGCTTACACCATTGGCGGTGTCGATATTGTCCATAATGGCAATGTACCGCACGTTTAACCGCATAAAATCTTCTTCCAGAAGCTGGCCCACCACAAGGCGGTTGCGCCCCAGCCGGGAGTGGTCTTTCACCACAAAGTTTGCCACCAGCCCTTGCTCGGCTAACTCCATGATTTCCATGAAGGCCGGACGGGTAAACGAAACGCCTGAGTAACCGTCATCAAAGAAAAACTTCGGATTAGGCAGGTAGTTATCGCTGGCGTACTTCTCTAAAATGGCCTTTTGATTTTGAATACTGCCTGAAATGCCATCCTTTTCATCGTCACGGGACAATCTGGCGTATAATGCTGTAATTCTCTGATTGTTTGGCTGCTTTTTCTTCAAAATGTGCTCCTTTCCGCAGCCGGATGTGATATGAATTGCGGGGTAGCCTTATCACACCACACCCGGCGCAAAACTTCAACACTTTACAGTGTAATATTTCGATTGAGAATGCGATTTACTTTTTCCTCGGCAGTTTCGGCGTCCTCGCTGAAATGGGCGTTGACAGTGTAGACCGTCCCGTCAATCTCCCGCTCAAAGCTGATTGGGTAACTATACTGATGTTCTTTCAGCCAGTCCAGCCGGTCAGTAGGGGACAGACCGGCAAGGAAAGCTGCCGTTTCATCAATCTTTTCCAACACTTCATCAAAAATTTCCTGTTCACGTTTCGTCAACTCTAAAACGATATTCACCTGATGTCACCCCTGTTCTCCCGGGATTTCCCCTTTACGTACATGATAGACCGGCCCTGTTCCTCCTGACATTTGCGAAGCGGGGCCAGAACGCTGTCCAGCAACTCCTTCACTTTCTCTGGCATGAACCTGACCGCTTCCAGATAGGGGCGGCACCGCTCCGCCAACTCGTTGAACTGCCCTTGCAGCCGGTTCAAACTGCCCTGCAAGCTCCAAATTCTGGCCTGAAGCTGACTGTTTTCCTCTTTTAGCCGGTTTAGCTGGCCCCGCCCGGAAACGCCCTCCTTGGCAAGCTGGGTAAGGGTGTCAAAATCATCCTGAGATACTGTGATTTTGCCAGTCAGTGTTTTCTTTCCCATTTCGTCAATCTCGGCATGGGTCTTGTGGACGGGGTGGACGACCGCATACTCGGCTTCCTCTGCCCTGATCTTCTCCTGTATCTCTTCCAGGCGTTCAGTGTCTTTTTTGATTTGGTATTGCAGGTTGGACAGATTATCCGCTGTGCTGCCACGCTCCCCACGGATGAAGTCGGTGAAGCCCGCTCCCTGCATATGGCGGCAGAACTCGTCCTGCAAAATGCTGTACGATGGGATCAGCTTAGGCCTGCCCTTATCGTCAAAGGCGGGTTTGCCCTGCTTGTCCACCACCCGCTGAGACTTCCACTTCTTGGAATGGCTGACCTGCTGAACAGTTTCCTTGACCGTCCCCACCAGCGCCTTGTCTTTGCACCTTTTTGACCACAGCACTTGCTTTTCCACCACCGGGAGTGCTACAATGTGGAGGTGGTAGTGGTAGATGGGACGGCCATACTTCTCCGTCAAGGCCAGGTTGATTTCATCGGCGTGCATGACGGCGGAGAGGATGTTCCGATCTCCGTACAGCTTGCAGGCGAAGCGGTATGCTTCCTCATAGAACTCCTTGGCAAACTTGTAGCCGCCATGCCGCTCGAAATAATCTGTGTTCACGTCCAAAATCATCTCGTCATAGATTTTGGCGTTCTCTTTCAGCCCACGCAGGGACACCGACCCATCCGCCACCAGTCTGTCCAGCGTTTCATTGTAGGTCAACTCACCGCAAGCCTTGAAGTGGACGTTCATGGGGGTGCGTTCCAAATCCACGTTCATGTTGCCGTAATTCTCGTTTTTCCTCTCGTTGTGGCGTTCGCACTTGCCCACGCCCGCCCTGGTATGGGTGACGACCCTCGCCACGGTGAAATTCGTTTTTTCCATCTGAACCTCCGTTCTGCGCGACCCGCGCCGTTCTCGTTAGATACTTTTTCAAAGTATCTAACCCACTATGACACTTTCAGCCCTCCGGGCTGGAAAGATGTCAGTGGGCTCTCCGAGGGGGAGGGGGCTTCGCCCCCGCAATCTGCGGATTGCTCCCCCAGCAGGGCCGCCCTTTGAAAAGGGCACCCTGCACCTCGTCGGAGCAAAGTCCGCTTGTCTCCGTTTCCGCCTGCGGCGAAAACTGCGCCCGCTCCCTTGCTCCTCCTCTCCCCACAAAGTCTTGCGACTTTGCGGAGACCCCATTGCCGTATTCCCTGAATGGTGTTCCTGCCCCTGACAGCATCAGCGGCGTTGTCTCGCTCGCTCCCGGTGGGGAGGTCTTGGCGGTATTCCATCCAGACGGTCATTCAGTTGTTTCGGGCAAAGAAAGAAGCCGATTGCATACACAACCACACCAGCAGGACGGCCCCCGCCCCGCTGGTGTTCGTTTTGGTTTGTGTATGTAACCGGCTTTATCTGTACTAATCAGATTAGCCTATTCAGTTGGCGCTCCCGTGCGGGAATGTTGTAGGATACCACATGGAACCGATGTTTGTCAATGGGCAATGCGAAATATTCTGAAATATTCTGTGCTGCTTAACCGGCACATTGAATTTTAGCATTGGTGCTGATATAATCAATAATAATGTTTGGAAATATAGGCTGGGGATATTTCTCAATTTGCAGGAGGACGGGACAATGAAGCGTATTGACCCAATCGGCTTTGGTTCTCAAGATACCACACTTGAGATGTTGGATACTGATAATGTTCTGGCAGTTTTTCAGGAAACATATCCCGATTTTCATGAGTTACTCACTTCTGTTCTCCAAGATATGGCACGAGAGGTTCGCTTGGGAGATACCTCAAAAGGCGACATCGTTTTGTATATAGTCCCAGAGAAATTGGGGGTTGGTTTCAACTTCTGGTTTGTAACCGGCGGTATCGAAACACGATTGGAGCGGTGGTTTAACAGGGCCAACTTTACTGAAATTGAGTGCAATCAAATTCGTAAACGCTATATGGACAACAAGGGTTACTTTTTCAGCTATGAACATCCATTTTCGCTACCAGAAAGCTTGGGTATTCGACAAATCGTTGATGCAATTTTACCCCATTTTATGGAAACTTGGAACTTGAGAGCCACTTCTTATCAGCAACTATTTAGAGAAGGGCAGAAACAAATACAAAGGAGGAGAAAAACTGTGGATGTTGTAGACTATAAGGCAATGAACTTTGACGATTTAAGAGCGCAATATAAAAGCTACCTCACTACACAAGGATTTTCACGGAATACAATTTCTACCGCATACACTGATACGTTTTACCTGTGGCGGAAAGTCAACAGCGAGATCTTTTGGAAAGTGTTGGAGTCCAACAACTTTGAAGTTGATGCAAAAACTGAGTTACTGAACGCTCTCCGGGCCAACTCCAGTGGTAATGTAAACTCGCTAATAGGTGGGTACATGGCCCATTTACGAAGGTTCCGCCGTTTTCTTGGCTGGGAAATGGAAACACCCACAACCGTAGCCGATCAGAGAGCAACTGGGCAGCATGGTGCCCGTACAGTGGATATTCCGCGACCGTCCCCAGAGCAAGTCATATATTATTTGCGCCGGTGGGATGAATTGGAGAACTATCACTTACAGGAAAGTGCGTTGGACAGACTGTTCCACCAACTTTGTCCAGAGAATAAAACGATTGAAGATATTCTATTGAAAGCTGCTACATTAAATGATTTCTACAGTACGAACATTTTCTCTATCTTTCCTGTTGCGAAACATATTCTTGAGCTTGATATTGATACACGGCTTATGAACGGTGACCTGACGCTGGTCGATGATCTCCAGACTGTGATGATTGGAGGGAAAGAGCGTCATTTCTATTCCTTTGCCAGCAAATATTGTAGCCATCACAATGAAAAAGACTATCCCATTTATGACAGCTATGTGGATGAGGTCTTGCGCTATTTTCGGGCAAAGCATTGCTTTGAGTGCTTTGCCAACGATGGGTTAAAGGAATACGGCCAGTTTAAAGATATTCTCATCGCATTCCAATCTTATTATGGCTTAAACCAATTCAGCTTGAAAGAAGTGGATAAGTACATCTGGCAATTAGGGAAAGATTACTTTCCTAAGTCTTACTGACGCAAAAAGCTGGGCTGGCAGAATTTTCTGTCAGCCCAGCTTGCTTAATGGTATATGTATTCATTGAAGATAATTTCTTCCACTTGACTACGAATATTGTTCATACGGCCAATCCACCCCCTCTGATTTTCTGCCTTCAGATGTTCAGTGATTTCCTCTTGAGTTGCCACCTGCTCAATCAACTGGGAAAACATCTCTTGGGCCTGCTGGTCAACGTCCATGATATGGGCGTCTAATTTCCCGCTGAACAGTAAAGCGGTGTAGAGCGGTTCTCTATGCTCCCGCAGATACCGCTTCCGACGCCGACCCCAGATACCCACAGGAACGCTTTCCGGCACAGTGAGGTTAGGGAGGAGGTAGTCACCCCCTTGGCGATAAGTCCCGCCCATTTGCTCAAATAATGACTTTTCCATAATATAGTCCTCCGATATACTAAAATTCCCTATAATTCAATCACATTCGGCTGACCTGACAAAAAGTTTGAGAGCCACTTCCTTACGAAGCGGCTCCCAAAGGCGGACTTTTTCTTTTGCAGTTTTTCGTATCTGATTATGCCACACCTCCCGGTGAAAATCGAGGAGGCTTTTACAAATGGAACCCATTTGCTTATGACCGGGACAGCGGCCAGAAGCCCAGGGCCAGCAGGGCGCAGGACAGCCAGATGGCGGGCAGGTCCAGCAGCTCCACGGCCAGACTGCCCATCTCGGCCCCCAGGGCGAACAGGAGGATTATGAAAAAGTACAGCCGGGCTTTTTTGCGCTCTTGCCGGTCCCCGGTCCGCAGGAAGGCGCACAGAGCCTCCATTCCGCCCCGCAGGTTGCCGATACACATGGTGCTGGCAAAGACGAAGCCCTCCATCTTGCGGAAGGACTGCACCTGCATGGCGCAGGAGAAGGAGACCAGGGCGTTGGCCAGGTGGTCCAGGGAGTGGGGGATAAAGCCCACCAGGAACAGCAAGAGGATCTCCCAGATCAGCACCCGCCTCTGCCAGTGGAGGCGGGAGGGACGCAGCCGGAGCCACTCTGCCGCCGCCACGCCCAGGGCGAAGGATAGAATCGGGAGGAGGTACCGGGCGGCGCGGCTCCAGTCGCCGTCGAACAGGCTCTGGCCCAGAAGGACGATGTTGCCCGTCTGGGCGTTGGCGAAAACCTGCCCCCGGCGGAGGTAGGTGTAGGCGTCTTGGAGCCCACCAGAGAGGGTGAGCAGGGCCACGGAGAACAGACTCTCGGCGGCGGGGTGAGGCTGCTGGTCCATAATATCAGTTCCTTATTTTTAAAGTGCTACAATTATAACGCTGTTTTTCCCAAAAGAAAAGAAAAAATTCATTGCAAAAAACCTGTCGATAGGGTATACTATCTCCATCCCAAAGAAAGATGGAGGAATCAACTATGACCATTACCAAAGACACCGTGATTGGCGATATTTTGAAAATCGCTCCCCAGGCCGCGCCCCTCTTCATGGGCATCGGAATGCACTGCCTGGGCTGTCCCGCCTCTCAGGGCGAGACCGTGGAGGAGGCCTGCATGGCCCACGGCGTGGATGTCAGCGAGCTTCTGTCCAAGGTCAACGCGCTGATCGGCAAGTAAGACCGCGACCGCCCTCCCAGCCGGGGGCGGTTATTTTTGTCTTTACAGCGGCGGGCTTTTGTGTTAAAATAAGCACGAATGTTCGATGAAGTGAGGTAACAGCCATGAAAATCTGTGTCTGTACGGGCAGTCCCAGGGCGGAGGGCAACACCGCCGCCCTGCTGGCCCCCTTCCTGGAGGAGTGCCGGGCGCTGAGGGTGGAGACTCAGGTGATCTCCCTGTATGACCGGGCGGTAAAGCCCTGCTTGGGGTGTATGACCTGCCAGGACTGTCTGAAGGGCCCGGGCTGTGCCCAGGATGACGGCTTTGAGGAGATCTTCCAGGCTATGGCGGACAGCGATGTGATTGTGCTGGCCACCCCCATCTATGCCTTTTTCTGCACCGCCCCCATGAAGGCCCTCTTGGACCGGGCGATTTATGCCGGAACGAAGAACTACGGGCGGGTGAAGGGACCCCGGCTGTTGGAGGGGAAGCGGCTGGCCTCCATTGTCACCTGCGGATATCCCCCGGAGCGGGGGGCCGGCCTGTGGGAGGGGGGGCTGAAACGCTTCTGCCGCCACGGGGGGCTGGAGTATATGGGCATCCTCTGCCGTCAGGACCGGGGCGGGGCGGAGCCCTTCATGAATGAGGACAGGACTCAGGCCGCCCGTGACTTTGCCCAGGCGCTGGTCCTGGCGGTACGGGCCGACCGGATGGCCGGACTGGAATAGGAGGGACCTGTGAGGACGATACATTTAACGCCGCGGCTCCAAATGACGGCGGACCTGGTGCCGGAGGGGACCAGGCTGGCCGACGTGGGCACCGACCACGCGTACCTCCCGGCGGCGCTGATTTTGGAGGGAAAAATTCCCTGGGCCATTGCCTCTGACCTGCGCCAGGGTCCCCTGGACCGGGCCCGGGCTACTGCGCGGGAGTGCGGCCTCGCCGGGAGGGTGGCCTTCCGCCTGTGCGACGGCCTGACGGGTATTCAGCCCGGTGAGGTGGATGCGGTGGTGATCGCGGGCATGGGCGGGGAGACCATCGCCGCCATTCTGTCCGCCGCGCCCTGGGTCCGGACGGAGGACGTGCCCCTGATTTTACAGCCTATGTCCTCCTTCCCCGATTTGCGGGGCTGGCTCCAGGGGAACGGCTTCGCCATTCAGGAGGAACGATTAGCCCGGGAAGGAGAAATGCTTTACACCGCTCTGCTTGTCCGGACGGGGGAGATGGAGCCGATGTCTCCGGCGGAGCTGTGGGCGGGCAAAAATGTCAGCACCCCCCTGCGGGGGGCTTGGCTGGACCGGTGGCTGGCCCGGACCCGCAGGGCGCTGGAAGGAATGGCCCAGGGGCAGAACGTCTCCTGCCGCCGCCAGGAGCTGGAGGAGGTCTGTCAGGGCCTCGCCGAGATGAAAAAGGAGTGGGAACAGTGGCAAAGGTAGCGGATATTTTCCGATTTATGGACCAAATCGCCCCCTTTGAGACGCAGGAGGACTTCGACAACGCCGGCTTCCTGGTGGGCAGGGGGGACCGGGCGGTCCAGAAGATTCTGGTGGTCCTGGACATCACCGGAGAGGTGGCGGCAGAAGCTGTCCGGCTGGGGGCGGAGCTGATCGTGGCCCACCATCCGGTAATCTTCAACCCGGTGAAGTCGGTTACCGATGGGACCCTCACCGGAAGCATACTGCTGGAGCTCATTGAGCATAAGGTGGCCGCCATCTGCGCCCATACCAACCTGGACGCCGCCCATGGCGGGGTCAACGGCTGTCTGGCCCGGGCGCTGGAGCTGTCTGAAATTGGACAGCTGTGCCAGGCGGGGGAGGACGGCCAGGGCCGGCCCTACGGGATCGGCCGGACGGGGACGGTCCACCGCCCCGGCCTGACGGCGGGGGAGTACGCCGCCTTTGTGAAGGAACGGCTAAAGTCCGCCTGCGTCCGCTTTGTGGACGGCGGGAGGCCCGTCCAGCGGGTGGCGGTGGGGGGCGGCGCATGCGGCTCCATGATAGAGGATGCCGTTGCCCGGGGCTGTGACACCTTCGTCACCGCCGACCTGAAATACAACCAGTTCCTGGACGCCAAGGCCCTGGGCCTCAACCTGCTGGACGCCGGCCATTTCCCCACGGAAAATGTGGTGTGCGCCCCCCTGGCCGGCCGTCTGGCCAAGGCCTTCCCGGAGACGGAGGTCCTCCTGTCGGAGGTCCACAGAGAAGTTTACAAATCGGTGTAAAAAACACTTGCAATCTGGAAGTTCCTGTGATACACTATCTTAGTCTGAATAACGGGCGGTCCTCTGCGGCGCCCCTGGAGAGGGGAAAGCAGCCGGAACGAACGCCTATACAACAGGAGGAAAACAATCATGGATCTGATGAAAGCATTTACCGAGAAGTACACAAAGGCTGAGCCCCCCAAGATGAACATCGGCGACACCGTCCGCGTTCACCTGCGGGTAAAAGAGGGCAGCCGCGAGCGTATCCAGGTGTTCGAGGGTACCGTCATCGCCAAGAAGCACGGCGGCATTGAGGAGAGCTTCACCGTCCGCCGCATCTCTTACGGCATCGGCGTGGAGAAGGTGTTCCCCCTGCACGCTCCCTCCGTGGAGAAGGTGGAGGTCGTCCGCCGGGGCAAGGTGCGCCGCGCCAAGCTGTACTATCTGCGTGACCGCGTGGGCAAGGCCGCTAAGGTCAAGGAACTGCTGTAATCAAAAAAGGAGCGGCTTTGCCGCTCCTTTTTGCTACGCTCCCATCAGCGCCCTCTGCGCCAGCCCCAGCAGCAGGAGATGGGCGGGGTAAAAGACGTACCACAGATACTTGTCCCCTGGGAAAGCAGGCCCCTTTTTGCCATTGTAGAAAAAGGTGAACGCCACCCCCAGCAGAGGGCCTACAGCGTTGATGCACAGCATATGAAACCAGCGATAGTCAAACAGCTGTTCAGAGAAGAACATCCGGATTAGCCCATACCGGGACAGGGGCATGAGAAACAGCCACAGCAGGGCCTTTTTCCGGGCCGGCCACTGTTCGGTGAGATAAAAGACCAGAATGAGCAGGATGTAGCGCCCTTTGCCCTCAGCAAGCGCGAAGTGTTCAGCGGCAATTACCACCCCGGCGGCCAGGAAGTACCCCAGCCCCGCCCGCTTCCCGTTGCCCCAGTCCATGAGCCGCAGGGTGAGCAGTCCCAGCAGCAGGGTAAACATGATGTTGCCGTGGAAGCCGAACAGGAGATAATAGGGATACTCGGCCAGACAGGCGAAGATTAGCAGCCGCAGGGCGTATTTTTTAAAATTCCGGGTGTGCCGGCAGCCGTTGGCGATGGAGAACAGAAAGATGGGTGCGGCGATGCGGCCGATGTAGTCGGTACACCGCCCAAGCGCCGTAATCCACGGGACAGCCTCAGCGGCGTTGGGATAAAGGAGCCCCTCCAATGTCATGGACAGAGGCCAGACGTGGGTCACATGGTCCCACAGCATGGACAGCAGGGCAATGATTTTCAGCGCGAAAAAGCTCATGTCAATTCATATCCTTTCTTATAACGAGTAGGGGAAGGATACCAAATATTTCTTACGGAAAAGCAGTCAACTCTCTTACAAATTTCTGAAACTTCAGGAGGTCTCTATGAACATCCAATGGTATCCCGGCCATATGACCAAGACCCGGCGGCAGATTGAGGCGGATCTGAAGCTGGTGGACATTGTGGTGGAGATCATCGACGCCCGCATCCCGTCGTCCAGCCGAAACCCGGATATTGACGCCATCTGTGGGGGGAAGCCCCGGCTGATTGTCCTCAACCGTGCGGACCAGGCCGACCCCGTCCAGAACAAAGCCTGGGGAGCCTTTTTCCGCAGTCAGGGGCACTCCGTGCTGGAGACTGACGCCCGGTCGGGCCGGGGAATCAACCAGTTTTCGGTGGTGATTCAAGGCGTGCTGAAAGACCAGATTGCCCGATGGAAGGAGAAGGGCCAGGTGGGCCGTCCCGTCCGGGCCATGGTGGTGGGGGTGCCCAACGTGGGCAAGTCCACCTTTATCAATAAGGTAGCCAAGAAAAAATCCGCCAAGGCCAGCGACCGGCCCGGCGTCACCCGGGGCAAGCAGTGGGTCCATGTGGACCAGGGCCTGGACCTGCTGGACACTCCCGGCATCCTCTGGCCCAAGTTTGAGGACGAGGTCACCGGGATGCACCTGGCTTTCACCGGGGCGGTGAAGGACGAGATTATGGACGTGGAGACTTTGGGCTGCCACTTCATGACCCTGCTGGGGGAGCGCTATCCCCAGGCGCTTATGGACGGCTACAAGCTGGCCGAGGTTCCCGCACGGGAGGAGGGGGAAAATGACGTGGCTTGGGGCTACCGGCTCCTCCAGGCCTGCGCCGCCAAACGGGGGATGCGTATCTCCGGCGGGGAGCTGGACACGGAACGCATGGCCCGGGTCCTCCTGGACGAGTACCGGGGGAGCAGGCTGGGACGGTTTACCCTGGAGGTGCCATAAGGACGGAGAAAGATTCCCTTTCCGCAAGGGGGCTTGCCCCTGCGGGGGGACGAAAGGAGCGATTGCGATGGACTTCTGGCAGTATGAAAAAGAGGCGATAGCTGAGGGCCGCACCGCCGTTTGCGGCTGTGACGAGGCGGGGGCGGGGCCGCTGGCGGGGCCGGCGTACGCGGCGGCGGTGATTTTGCCTGTGGGGCTTGACCTGCCCGGCCTGGACGACTCCAAGAAGCTGACTGAAAAACGCCGTGAAGTACTTTTCCCTGTCATCCAGAGCCAGGCTCTGGCCTGGTCGGTGGCCTTTGTGGACGCGGCGGAGATTGACGAGACCGACATCCTCAGCGCCCGGATGAAGGCGATGCAGCTGGCAATCGACGGGCTGGCGCATACCCCCGATTTCGCCCTCATCGACGGGAACCGGGACAAGGGCCGGTCCGCGGCCATTGTGACGCCCCACCTGTGCCTTGTAAAGGGAGACAGCCTGTCAGCCTCTATCGCGGCGGCGTCCATTTTAGCCAAGGTGAGCCGGGACCGCTTTATGGTGGAGATGGCGGAGCAATTTCCGGAGTACCACTTTGACAAGCACAAGGGATACGGCACCAAGCTCCACTATGAGCTGCTGGCCCGGTACGGTCCCAGTCCCATTCACCGCAGGACGTTCCTGAAAAAGGAGCGGAGGCCGTGAGCGGGCAGGAAAGCCGCCTGTTAGGCCAGTGGGGGGAGGACCGGGCGGCGGAGTGTCTGCGGAAAAAGGGCTTTCAAGTCACAGGGGCCAACTGGAAATGCCGCTTTGGGGAGATCGACCTGATCGCCGAGGACGGCGTCTACCTGTGCTTTGTGGAGGTCAAGCTGCGCAAGAGCGCCGCCTACGGCACGGCGGCCGCCTTTGTGGACCGGCGCAAGCAGGAAAAGCTGCGGGCCTCCGCCGAGCTCTACCTCGTCCGCCACCCCACGGAGCTCCAGCCACGGTTCGACGTGATTGAGATTTACGCCCCCCAGGGGACGGACACAAAGGCCCCGGAGATTTTCCATCTGGAAAACGCCTTTTGATTATAAAATCCCTTGACCTCACAGGGGAAAGCTGGCATAATAGGAGCCGTCATTAAAATGATAAGGAAGGATCGACATGCGGTATATCAGCACACGGGACAACACCATCCAGTATTCCGCCGCTCAGGCCATTTCTCAGGGACTGGCAAAGGACGGCGGACTGCTGACTCCATGCTACATCCCCAAACTGCCGGGCAAGGCGCTGGAGGATATGCTGGGCATGGCCTATCAGCAGCGAGCGGTGTATATTATGAAGATGTTTCTGGAGGAATTCACCGTCAAGGAGCTCACCGACTTTGCCGGGGCTGCCTACGGACCGGACAAGTTCGATACCCCGGCGGTGGCCCCCGTCCGCGCGGTGGACGGGAATACCCACTGTCTGGAGCTGTGGCACGGGCCTACCTGTGCCTTTAAGGACATGGCCCTCCAGATGCTGCCCCATCTGCTCACCGCCTCCCTGTCAAAGACGGAGGAGGACAAGACGGTGTGCATCCTGGTGGCCACCTCGGGGGACACGGGGAAGGGAGCCCTGGAGGGCTTCAAAAACGTGCCCCGGACCAAGATTTTGGTCTTTTACCCCAAGGACGGGGTGTCGGAGGTCCAGCAGCTCCAGATGGTCACCCAGGAGGGGGACAACGTGGGAGTGGCCGCCGTGGTGGGCAACTTTGACGACGCCCAAACCGGCGTGAAGCGGCTGTTCTCTGACGGGGCGGTCCGGCAGGAGCTGGCGGATCAGGGATATTTCTTCTCCTCCGCCAACTCCATCAACTGGGGCCGGGTGCTGCCTCAGCTGGTTTATTATATTTCCGCCTACTGCGACCTGCTCCGGGACGGGAAGCTGGCCCCGGGCCAGAGCGTGAATATCTGTGTTCCCACCGGCAACTTCGGCAACATCCTGGCGGCCTACTACGCCCGGGAGATGGGCCTGCCCATCGACCAGCTCATCTGCGCCTCCAACAGCAACAACGTCCTCACTGACTTCATCCGGGAGGGGGTCTATGACCGGAACCGGCAGTTCTATACCACCATGTCCCCCTCCATGGACATCCTCATTTCCTCCAACCTGGAGCGGCTGCTCTACGCCCTTACCGGAGACTCGGCGGAGGTCAGGGGCTACATGGACCAGCTGGGGGAGACGGGCCGGTATCAGGTGAGCGGCCGGGTGAAGGACAAGCTGCAAAAGTGCTTTAAGGGCTATTTCTGCGACGACAGGGAGACGCAGCGGGTGATCCGCTCCATGTATGACAAGCACGGCTATTTGATCGACACCCACACCGCCGTGGCCTTCTCCGCCCTGGAGCAGTACCGCCGGGAGACGGGGGATGACACCACGGCCGTCGTGGCCTCCACCGCCAGCCCCTTCAAGTTCTGTGCCAGCGTGCTGGAGGCCCTGGGGGAGACCGCTCCCGCCCACGGCCTGGACGCGCTGGACCAGCTGTCCGCCAAGACCGGATTGCCCGCCCCCGCCCCCCTGGCCGGACTGCGGGACAAGCAGGTCCGCTTCACCCAGGTGGTGGAGAAGGACCGCATGGTGGACGCGGTGCGGTCCCTCCTGGGGTGAGCCATGGCCCTGCACGCCATCGGAGACACCCACCTGTCCCTGGGCGGAAGCAAGCCTATGGACGTGTTTGGAGGCAGGTGGACCGGCTATGTGGACAAGCTGAGGGAGGGGTTTTCCGCCGTGGGTCCGGAGGACACCGTAGTGGTGTGCGGCGACGTGTCCTGGGGCATGAGCCTGGAGGAGGCCGCCCCCGACTTCGCCTTTCTGAACGCCCTGCCCGGGGGGCGGAAGCTCCTCCTCAAGGGCAACCACGACTATTGGTGGACCACCGCCTCCAAGATGAAGGCCTTTTTTCAGGAGAGGGGCTTTTCCACCCTGGGCATCCTCCACAACAACTGCCACCTCTACGGGGAAACCGCCCTGTGCGGCACCCGGGGCTGGTTCTATGAGGAGGACCGGGGGGAGCACTCCGCCAAGATTTTCAACCGGGAGCTGATCCGCCTGGAGGCATCCCTGAAGGCGGCGGGGGAGAGGGAGAAGCTGTGCTTCCTCCACTATCCGCCCCTGTACCAGGGCTACCGCTGCCAGGAGATCATTGACCTGATGGAGCGCTACGGGGTGAGCCTGTGCTGCTACGGCCACCTCCACGGCGGCAGCCACCGCCTGGCCGTCACCGGACGGCAGGGGAATGTGGAATATCGCCTGATTGCGGCGGACTATCTGGCCTTTTCCCCCGTCAAATTGCTGGATTAGGGCGTGTCCTACCGGTTAAATAGGAAAAAAACAGGGAAATTTCAAAAAAAGACTATTCAAACCGCTGGATATCTGATAGAATATCGTGGCGAAAGTAAAATGGCCCCGCGGGCGGTCCGCCAGGCGGGACTCATAGGAGGAAATTGTACAAATGAAGGTCACCAGTGTTGAGAAGAAAGAGAAGAGCACCGTAGAGCTCACCATCCAGGTGGAGGCCGACGCCTTTGAGGCCGCCATCCAGAAGGTCTATTTGAAGACCCGGGGCCGCATGAACGTCCCCGGCTTCCGTAAGGGCAAGGCCCCCCGGAAGATCATCGAGGGCATGTACGGCCCCAGCGTCTTCTATGAGGACGCCATCAACGAGCTCTATCCCACCGCCTATGAAGAGGCCGTGAAGGAGCAGGGCCTGGACGATGTGGGCTACCCCAAGATGGAGATCGTGGAGGTGGGCAAGGAGGGCTTCACCTTCAAAGCGCTGGTCTCCGTCCGTCCCGAGGCCAAGCTGGGCGAATATAAGGGCCTCACCGCCCCCAAGGAGGAGCCCAAGGTCACCGATGAGGACATCGACCAGGAGCTCAAGCCCTATGTGGACCGGGCCACCCGGCTGGTCAGCGTGGACCGGGAGGCCAGGGAGGGCGACACCGCCGTTATCGACTTCGAGGGCTTTGACAACGGCACCCCCTTCGAGGGCGGCAAGGGCGAGAACCACGACCTGAAGCTGGGCGCGGGTACCTTCGTCCCCGGCTTTGAGGAGCAGGTGGCCGGTATGAAGGCCGGCGACGAGCGGGACATCGACATCACCTTCCCCGAGGAGTATCACCCCGACCTGGCCGGCAAGGCAGTGGTCTTTCATGTGAAGTGCAACGAGGTCAAGGAGTCCCAGGCCCCCGAGGTGGACGACGAGTTCGCCAAGGACGTGTCTGAGTTCGAAACCCTGGCCGACTTCCGCAAGGACCTGGGCGAGAAGCTGCTGGAGCGGAAGAAGGGGCAGGCTCAGGCCGAGTTTGAGAACGCCATTATGGAGCAGCTGGTGGAGGGGATGGAGTGCGAGATCCCCGACGGCATGGTGGAGGTCCAGGTGGACCGCATTATGGACGACTACGCCATGCGTATCCAGAACCAGGGTATGCGGGTGGACGACTACATGTCCATGATGGGCATGACCCCCGAGATGATGCGCACCTCTGCCCGTCCCGCCGCCCTGAAGCAGGTGCAGATGGAGCTGGCCCTCACCGCCGTGGCCAAGGCCGAGGGCCTGGAGGTCTCCGACGAGGAGTATGAGGCCGAGATCACCAAGCTGTCCGAGCAGTATAATATGCCGGTAGAGCAGGTGAAGGCCGTTGTGGCCCAGGAGGCTCTGAAGCAGGACCTGATGCTGCGCAAGGCCAGCCGGGTGGTTCTGGACAGCGCCAAGGCGGCCAAGAAAACCGCCGCCAAGAAGACCGCCAAAAAAGCGGAGGAGAGCGAGGCCAAGCCCAAGCGCACCCGGGCCAAGAAGACTGAGGAGCCCAAGACCGAGGAATAACATATGTCCCGGGACGGTCGAAAGCCGTCCCGGGCGTGCCGCTGTCTTTAGGAATGAATTTCCTGCTGGGCGGGTATAATTTTGTATCCTGCCAGAAAAAAGGAGTATCGTTATGAGTTTAGTTCCTTATGTAGTAGAGCAGACCAACCGGGGCGAGCGGTCCTATGACATTTTCTCCCGTCTGCTCAATGACCGTATCATCATGCTGTCCGAGGAGGTCAATGACACCACCGCCTCCCTGATCGTGGCCCAGCTGCTGTATCTGGAGGCCCAGGACCCGGACAAGGACATTCAGTTTTATATCAACAGCCCCGGCGGCTCTGTCACCGCTGGCATGGCGATCTACGACACGATGCAGTATATCAAGTGCGACGTGTCCACCATCTGCATCGGAATGGCCGCCTCTATGGGGGCCTTCCTGCTGTCCTCCGGGGCCAAGGGCAAACGCCTGGCCCTGCCCAACGCTGAGATTATGATTCATCAGCCTTCCGCCGGAACCAAGGGCCAGATCACCGATATGGCCATCCACCTGAAACGGCTGGAGATCATCAAAAAGCGGATGAACCAGATCCTGTCCGAGAATACCGGCAAGCCCATCGAGGTGGTCACCGCCGACTGCGAGCGGGACAACTTCATGACCGCCCAGGAGGCCCTGGAGTACGGTCTGGTGGACAAGGTGCTGGATAAACGGTGAGGACCCGGTCCCGTAAACGAGGTGTATCCATGATAAAGAATGACGATAGAAAAATCCGCTGTTCCTTCTGCGGCAAGCACCAGGATCAGGTCAAGCGGATGATTGCCGGGCCCGGCGTCTATATCTGCGACGAGTGCGTGGGCCTGTGTATGGCGGCAATGGGGGAGGACGGTCTGTTCCTGGAGGATGAGATCGCCTACACCGGGGAAATCCCCGACGTAATCCCCACGCCCAAGGAGATTCACGCTGTTCTGGATCAGTATATCATCGGCCAGGAGAAGGCCAAGGTGGCCCTGTCCGTGGCGGTGTATAACCACTATAAGCGCATCTACTTCGGCGGGGCGGAGGATGTGGAGCTGCAAAAGAGCAACATTCTTCTCATCGGCCCCACCGGCTGCGGCAAGACCCTCTTCGCCCAGACTCTGGCCCGGGTGCTGAAGGTCCCCTTTGCCATCGCCGACGCCACCACCCTCACCGAGGCCGGCTATGTGGGCGACGATGTGGAGAACATCCTCCTGCGTCTGGTCCAGGCCGCCGACTACGACGTGGAGCTGGCCGAGCGGGGCATCATCTATATTGACGAGATGGACAAAATCGCCCGGAAGAGTGAGAATACCTCCATCACCCGGGACGTGTCCGGCGAGGGCGTGCAGCAGGCGCTGTTGAAAATCCTGGAGGGCACCGTGGCCAACGTCCCCCCTCAGGGCGGACGGAAGCACCCCCACCAGGAATTTATCCAGATCGACACTCACAACATCCTTTTCATCTGCGGCGGAGCCTTCGATGGCATCGACAAGATCATCGAGCACCGTCTGGATAAGCGGTCTCTGGGCTTCGGAGCCGAGATCAAGAGCAAGAAGGAGCGGAACGTGGGCGAGCTGATGGCGGAGATCCAGCCCCAGGATTTGCTCAAATACGGTATCATCCCCGAGCTGGTGGGCCGTATGCCGGTGGTGACCACCCTGGAGTCCCTGAACCGGGAGCACATGGTCCGCATTCTCACCGAGCCCAAGAACGCCCTGGTGAAGCAGTATCAGGTCCTGCTGGACTATGACCAGGTGGAGCTGGAGTTCACATCCGAGGCTTTGGAGGCGGTGGCCGAACGGGCGGTGGAGCGGGAGATTGGCGCCCGCGGCCTGCGGGCCATCCTGGAGGAGGTCATGAACCAGATCATGTACGATATCCCCTCCGACCCCACCATTGTCAAGGTATCTATCACCGAGGGCTGTGTCAAGGACAAGGAGTCCCCGGAGCTGACCCGGGACCCGGAGCGCACCCAGCGCCCCAAGCTGGGCAAGGCCACCCTTCAGGTGGAGCAGTCTGGCCGGCGGGACCACGGACGGGCAGGTTAAAATGTTAAGACGCCCCGCGGCACCCCCGGGCGGGGGCGCGGGGCGTTTGGTCTACCCCCTCCTCTCTCAGAGAGAGGGAGCTAATTTCCCTGAGAGGAAGTGACTTGCTATGAGTAAGGAATATGACATCCTCCATACCAGCACCATGCCCGTCATCGCCCTGCGGGGGCTGACGGTGTTTCCCAATGTGCTGATTCATTTTGAGGTGGCCCGGGAGGCCTCTGTCCGGGCGCTGGAGGCGGCTATGACCGCCGGGAGCCCTATTTTCCTGGTGGGTCAGAAGGATATCGCGGTGGAGGAACCGGAGCTGAACGACCTGTATCAGGTAGGCACCATCTCCAGCATCCGCCAGATTCTCCGAATGCCCGGGGACAACGTCCGGGTGATGGTGGAGGGCCAGGGCCGGGGCCGCCTGCTCCAGCTTCTGCGCGCCCAGCCCTATCTGGAGGCGGAGGTGCGGGAGATTCAAGCCGTCGAGTCCCGGGGGAGCGCCAAGACAGAGGCACTGGTCCGGGCGGCCTATGAGCTGTTTCAGGACTACGCCGAGCTGTCCCCCAAGCTGTCCCCGGATCTGATGGTCCATGTGCTGGCCAGCGAGGAACCGGGCCATATTGCCGACTATATCGCCCAAAATATCCCCATGCGCAACAGCGACAAGCAGTCCATCCTGGAGGAGCTGCGGCCCGTCAAGCGGCTGGAAAAGCTCTACCGCCTGCTGGAGCGGGAGGTGGAGATCCTCTCCCTGGACCAGGAGATCCAGGAGCGGGCCCGGGAGCAGATGAATGAACACCAGCGGGATTACTACCTTCGGGAGCAGATCAAGGCCATCCAGACCGAGCTGGGGGAGGAGGCCGACGAGATCGAGGAGTACCGGGAAAAGATTACGCAGGCCGCCCTGCCCGACGAGGTCCGGGAGAAGCTGAACAAGGAGCTGAGCCGTCTGGCCAAGCAGTCCTACAGCTCCTCAGAGAGCACAGTTCTGCGCAGCTATCTGGATACCTGCCTGGAGCTGCCATGGGGTAAGCGGACCAAGGAGAAAATCAGCGTCCCCGCCGTCCAGAAGGCGCTGGACCAGGACCACTTCGGCCTGGACAAGGTGAAGCGGCGCATTCTGGAGTTCGTGGCCGTCAAGCAGCTGGCCCCGGAGCTGAAGGGGCAGATCATCTGTCTGGTGGGGCCTCCGGGAGTGGGCAAGACCTCCATCGCCATGTCCATGGCCCGGGCGATGAACCGGAAGCTGGCCCGTATCTCCCTGGGCGGCGTCAGCGATGAGGCGGAGATCAGAGGCCACCGAAAGACCTATGTGGGGGCTATGCCTGGCCGGATCATCAGCGCCATCAATCAGGCCAAGAGCTGCAACCCCCTCATCCTTCTGGACGAGATCGACAAGCTGGGCCGCGACCACCGGGGAGACCCGGCCTCCGCCCTGCTGGAGGTGCTGGACAGAGAGCAGAACGCCACCTTCCGGGACAACTTTTTGGAGATCCCCTTTGATCTGTCCGATGTGCTGTTTGTAACCACCGCCAACGCCACCGACACCATCCCCCGGCCCCTCCTGGACCGGATGGAGGTGATCGAGCTGTCCAGCTACACCGACGAGGAGAAGGTGCAAATCGCCAAAAAGCACCTCCTGCCCAAGGAGCTGAAGCGCCACGGCCTGACCAAAAAGCAGCTCAAGGTGTCTGACGGAGCCCTGCGGGAGATTATTGCCGCCTATACCCGTGAGTCGGGGGTCCGTGTGCTGGAGCGGCGTCTGGCCGCCCTCTGCCGCAAGGCGGCGATGAAGGTGGTCACAGAAGATGTAAAGCTTATCCACATTACAGATAGAGACCTGGAGGAATACCTGGGCGTGCCTCGATATCACCCAGAGCGTCAGGCGCTGGAGGAGCGGGTGGGGGTCGTCAACGGCCTGGCCTGGACCTCCGTGGGGGGCGAGCTGCTGGAGGTGGAGGTCAACGTGGTCCCCGGCTCTGGTAAGGTGGAGCTTACCGGCAACCTGGGGGACGTGATGAAGGAGTCGGCCCATGCCGCCCTCAGCTTTATCCGCAGTCAGACCGAACGACTGAACATCTCCGCCGATTTTTATAAGGAGAAGGACATCCATGTCCACTTCCCCGAGGGTGCGGTCCCCAAGGACGGCCCCTCTGCCGGGATCGCCATCACCACCGCTATGGTCTCCGCCCTCACCGGGACCCCGGTGCGCCGTGGGCTGGCCATGACCGGAGAGGTCACCCTCCGGGGCCGGGTCCTGCCCATCGGAGGGCTGAAAGAGAAAACCATGGCCGCGTTCAGAAATGGCATCAAAACGGTAATAATTCCCGCCGAAAACGCCAAGGATCTGGAGGAGATCGACCAGACAGTCCGCAAGGCCCTCCAGTTTATCCTGGTGGAGCGGGCCGACCAGGTGCTGGCCCACGCCCTGAGCTCTCCCCTGGAGACACCCGCTCCCCGCCGCCGGGGCCGTCCCAGAAAAAATGAGGCCCTGCCAGAACTTCCGCCTGCGCCCAAGGGGGAGGGCGGCTCCCGTGTGAGCCAATAGGGGGCCGTAAGGAGGAGAACCAAATGGTCAACTTACAAAAAGCGGAGTTTGTGCTGTCCGCCGTCTCCCCGAAAAACTTCATCCAGGACGGCCGGCCCCAGGTGGCCTTTGCCGGGCGGTCCAATGTGGGCAAGTCCTCAGTGATTAACCGGCTGCTTAACCGGAAGAACTTCGCCAGAGTGGGGGCGGCACCGGGAAAGACCGTTCATGTGAACTACTTCAACATCGACGGGGCCTTTTATCTGGTGGACCTTCCCGGCTATGGCTACGCCAAGGTGTCCAAGGCGGAGCGGGACCGCTGGGGCAGGCTGATGGAGGACTACTTCGCCCGGCCCGACCTGCTCACCCTGGGGGTGATGATCGTGGACTCCCGCCACAAGCCCACCGCCGACGACTGCACCATGTTCCAGTGGTTCAAGGAAACCGGCTGCCCCCTGATTATTGTGGCCAACAAGCTGGATAAGCTGAAAAAAAGCGAGGTCGAACCCAACCTACAGCTCATCCGGGACACCCTGGAGCTGGGCGAGGCAGACCGCCTCATCCCCTTCTCCGCCGAGAAGGGGACTGGCCGGGAGGAGCTGCTGTCGGCGATCTTCGCCGGGATAGAAAAATGACCGCCTCGCCCTTGACAGGGAGGCGGCCGAATGGTAAAATAAACGCATAAAAGGGTGCCACAGTATAAGCGGTCAGCCCTTTAGGTAAGCGGTAGTTTTATTGAACAACCGTCACCGTGCAGGGTGGCGGTTGTCTCTTTTTACCTTGATGGTAATGGTAAAACCATGCCAATGCCAGGTAATGGTAAGGGGCATATACACACCCCCTTTCGGATGGTGTGGCTGACCGCCATGAAGACGAAACAAATACTGTGACACCCGGCCCTTTTCAGGGCCATTTTTATTTTACCAGAGGAACGAAGCTATGTCAATCGGTCGGGGAACATTTGTTTCTATAAGGACGTGTAATGCTCAAACATTGCCCAGACGTCCTCTGCCTGTTTCAGCCGCTCCTGAGCCAGGGCTCTGGCCTGGGGACTGTCCAGCCCCGCCAGCGCGGCGGCTTCAATTTGCAGGCGGAGGGTGTAATCACGGGAGTATTCGATAGTATTCTCCAAAATCTCATAGGGAATGGGGAACAGTAATTCTTTTTTTGGCTTCAATTTTAAAACCTCCTGTTGATTTTCACCGGGAGGTGTGGCATAATAGATTTGCCAGACCTCCGGGTGTTGGTTTAAGAGTTTCGGTGTTGACTTGTCGTGGTCGCCGAAACTCTTATTTTTCGGCCAGATAATCCAGAACAATCATACGGATTAAACCGCTGACAGATGTGCCTTTACGCTCAGCAAGCTGGCGAAGCTGGTCCATTACCTCAGGAGTAAAAAACACATTTGTTCGTTCTGTGTTGGCCTTTGGCCTGGGAGACAAAAAATCACCTCCTCTTTATATACAATATTATCACCATTTTATTGCCCTGTCAAGACTTATCAGAAATCTGCTTGTCTTTTCCGGGATAAACTGGTATAATAATAGAAAAGATGATCCTAAAATGGGGAGGTGGGCCTTTGGAGGCACCCATTTACCACCTGGAAGGGGTGGTGAAGGCAAAAGAGGAGAACATGGAGGACTTCGTGGGTCCACTGGACCTGATCCTCCATCTGCTGAGCAAGAACAAGCTGGAGATCAAGGACATTCAGATATCCCTGATTCTGGACCAATATATGGACTGGATGAACCAGCGCCGGGAGCTGGACCTGGAGGTAGCCAGCGACTTTGTCACCATGGCCTCCCACCTGGTCTATATCAAAACCCGAATGCTGCTGTCTATCCACGACGAGGAGGCCATGAGCGAGATGGAACAGCTTATTGCCTCCCTGGAGGCCCACCAGCGCAGTGAGGACTATTTAAAGGTCAAGGCGGTGGTCCCCGCGCTGGACAGCCGCTATCAGATTGGCCGGGACTACCTGACCAAGGTGCCCGAGGCGGTCCAGCCGGACAGAGTGTACCGCTATGTCCATGACAAGGGGGACCTGCTGAAGGCAATGAACGCCGTGCTGGGCCGTCTGGACAACAAGCTGCCCCCGCCGGTGTCCGCCTTTCAGGGCATCGTGGGCCGGGAGCCCTACCCCGTGGCCGACAAGGCGGGAGAGATTATCAAGCGGCTGGTCACCTTTGGCGTCACCCGGTTCCGGGCCCTGTTCCAGGGCAGCCGCAGCCGGTCGGAGGTGGTGGCTACCTTCCTTGCCGTGCTGGAGCTGTGCAAAAACCGCCGCCTGCTCCTGGCCGGAACCGAGACCGACTGCACCGTCACCAGCACTCAGGAGGAGGGGGCGGTGGAGTTTACGTCGGAAAATTATTGATGAAAGAGGGGGCCCCCGATGGAGGTAAAAGAACTGGAATCCGCCCTGGAGGGGGTGCTGTTCGCCGCCGGGGAGCCGGTGCCGGTGGAGCGGCTCTGTCTGGGGCTGGAGGTGGACAGACCTACCCTGGACGCGGTGGCTCAGCGGCTGATGGACCGGTACAGCTATGACCGCCGGGGCATCCGGCTGGTGCGGCTGGACACCAGCTATCAGCTGTGCTCCGCACCGGAATTTGCCCCCTATGTCCGCAAGACGCTGGAGAGCCGCAAGCCCGCCCGGCTGTCTCAGCCGGCACTGGAGGTGCTGGCTATCATCGCCTACTACCAGCCGGTGACCCGGGCCTATGTGGACCAGGTCCGGGGGGTGGACAGCTCCTACACCATGGGTCTGCTGCTGGAGCGGGAGCTGATCGAGGAGGCGGGCCGTCTGGCCGTGCCGGGCCGGCCCATGCAGTTTAAGACCACCAAGAATTTTCTGCGCTCCTTTGGCCTGTCCAGTCTGGACGAGCTGCCTGAGCTGCCCAGCCAGACCCAGGAGGGCAGTCAGATTGCCCTGGAGCTGGAGGCCAGTCTGGCAAAGCTCCGGGGGGCGGAGAGCAGCGAGGAGCCGGAAGAGCCGAAGCCCCCGGCGGAGGGGACATGAGGGCGCTTCAGGTCCTGGCCGTCATCGCTCTGGTCCTGTTCCTCATCGGACAGGTCCGGGTGGGAGGCCGGGCGGAGTTTAACGCCCAGGGATTTTTCCTGTGGATTCGGCTGGGGCGGTTTCATATCAGGGTCCTACCCATGAAGCCAAGGACGGAAAAGCCTCCCAAGGAGCCAAAAAAACCGAAAAAGCCCCAAAAACCCCAGAAGCCCAAAAAGGAGAGGGAGCCCGTTCCCCTTCCGGAGAGGATTGGCGGAGCGCTGGAGTACGCTCAGGCCCTGCTGCCGGTGGGGCTGGAGGCCGCCGGAGGGATGCTGCGGGGCCTGCGGATGGACACCCTGGAGCTGGAGCTTACCGCAGGCTCCACCGACCCAGCGGACGCGGCTATGCTCTACGGTAAGGCCAACGCCGCTCTGGGGGCGCTGTGGTTCCCGCTGACCAAGGCCTTCAAGGTAAAGGACGGAAGAGCCCGGGTGAAGCTGGATTTCGATGCCCCGAGTATGACGGTGTACGGAGCCGCAGCCCTGTCCATCAAGATCGGGACTGTGGTTTGGATTGGCCTGCGGGCGGGATTTAAGGCCCTGTCTGGCGCGCTTGCCGTAAGAAAACGGCTGAAATTAAAACGGAGAAAGGCGGCATGACCTATGGAACAGAAGAACTCCCTCGGCGAGCTGATGAAGATTACTATGGAGCATATTAAGACGATGGCGGACGCCAACACCATCATCGGCACCCCCATCCACGCGGAGGGGGTCACCCTCATCCCCGTGTCCCGAATGTCCTTCGGCATGGGGGGTGGCGGAACCGAGCTTTCCACCAAGGCCGGTTCGTCCAAGGAGGGCTTCGGCGGCGGCTCCGTCGCCAGTGCCAAGCTGGAGCCGGTGGCCTTTCTGGTGGTCCGGGAGGACGGCAGTGTGAAGCTGCTCCCCGTGGCCCCGCCTCCCGCCACCACCGTGGACCGGGTCATTGAGACGGTGCCCGAGGTGGTGGACAAGGTCACCGGCTTTATCGAGAAGCAGCAGGAAAAAAAGGCCCAAAAGGCCGCTGAGGCGGATTTCGCGGAATAAAAAATTTCCTGGAAACAATGGAGAAAAGCCGCTCCATACTAGTACCATCTACTGAAAAGAAGGTGGTAGCATGAAGCGACTTTTTTCCATTGTGCTGGCTGGGGCGCTGATGGCGCCGTCTCTGCCCGCCGTGAGGGCGGAGGAGGGGCCTCAGATTTCCGCCGCCAGCGCAGTTTTAATGGACGGGGACAGCGGGCGGGTGCTCTATGAGAAGGACAGCCGCACCCGGCGGCTCATTGCCAGCACCACAAAGCTGATGACCGCCCTGGTGGCACTGGAGTCGGGCCGAGACCTGGACGAGGTGGTCACCGCCGCGCCGGAGTGGACAGGGGCGGAGGGCTCCTCCATCTATCTGCGCCCGGGGGAGGAGATCACCCTGGAGGCGCTGCTGTATGGCCTGCTCCTCCGCTCGGGCAACGACGCCGCCCTGGCGGTGGCCGGGTTCTGCGGGGGGACGGTGGAGGACTTTGTGGCCCGGATGAACGAGAAGGCGGAGGCCCTGGGCATGGCGGACAGCCACTTTGCCAACCCTAACGGTCTGGACGCCGAGGGGCACTACTCCACCGCCTACGACATGGCCCTTCTGGCTCGGGCCTGCCTGGAAAACGAGACCCTGTCCCAAATCGCCAGCACCAGGTCCATCACCCTGGGGACCAGGAGCTTTACCAACCACAACAAGCTGCTGTGGCGGTATGAGGGCTGTGTGGGCATGAAAACGGGCTACACCGAGCGGGCGGGACGCACCCTGGTCTCCGCCGCCCGGCGGGACGGCATGACAATGATCTGCGTCACCTTGGACGCCCCCAGCGACTGGGCGGACCACACCGCCCTCCTGGACTGGGGCTTTTCCGGACGTCAGGCCCGGACGCTGGTCCAGGAGGGGGAGCGGGTGGGACAGCTGCCCGTCTCCGGCGGACTGCTCCCTCTTTGCCCCGTCGCGGCGGGTGAGAGCCTTGCTGCCGCCCTAACCCCTGAGGATCGGGTGGAGATGGCCTGTGAGCTGACCGCCTTCGCCCTGAAAGCGCCCGTCGCGGCGGGAACTCCGGTGGGAGAGATCATATATTATGTAAACTCGAAAAAGCTGGCGCGGACGCCGCTTGTGACAGGGACGGATGTCCCTGACGCCGCCGCGCCGGAGAGAGGGGGCTGGCCGTGGAAGAACGGATTCAAAAGCTGATTTCCGCCTGCGGGCTGGCCTCCCGGCGGGCGGCGGAGGGGTGGATTGCCGCCGGGCGGGTGACCGTCAACGGGGAGAAGGCCCGGCTGGGGGACCGGGCGGACCTGGATCGGGACACCGTTCTCATCGACGGAAGGCCCCTGAGAGCCGGAGGCGGGCGGACCTATCTGATGCTGAACAAGCCCCGGGGGTATGTGACCACCCTCTCCGATGAGAAGGGGAGAAGGACAGTGGCCGATTTGGTGGAGGGGTGCGGGGCCCGGGTCTGGCCGGTGGGACGGCTGGATATGGACTCCGAGGGTTTGCTCCTCCTCACCGACGACGGCGCCCTCACCCAGCAGCTGCTCCATCCCAGCCATGAGGTAGAAAAGGAGTATCTGGTCTGGGTGACGGGAAGCGTCGCCAAGGCCCTGCCCATTCTGTCCGCCCCCATGACGCTGGACGGGGAGGAGCTGGCGCCTGCCCAAGTGCGGCGGGGGAGGGACAGCGGCGGGGTCCGGCAGCTGTCCATCACCATCCACCAGGGGAAAAACCGGCAGGTGCGCCGGATGTGCGCCCAGGCCGGTCTGGAGGTATTGCGGCTCAAGCGGGTCCGGGAGGGAGACCTGCTTCTGGACCGCTGCCTGAAGCCGGGGCAGTGGCGGAGCCTCACCGAGGAGGAGCTGCTCCTTCTGACCGGGCCCCTCAGCGGGTAGAGATTCTTGCAGGAAAATTGTTGTTTTCTTGCAGGAATCTCTTGCATTTTCAGGGAAAATCGAGTATGATATAGGGCAATAAGCTGATTGAGGGGGTGAGGACCGTGAGTCGGGACATCCTGACTGTCATTCAGGACAGCATGCACACCTTTTCCAAGGGACAGAAAAAAATCGCCGGATTCATTCTGGAGTCCTACGACAAGGCCGCCTTCATGACGGCCAGCCGACTGGGCAAGAAGGTGGGCGTCAGCGAGTCCACCGTGGTTCGGTTCGCCTCGGAGCTGGGCTATGACGGCTATCCGGATATGCAGCGGTGTCTCCAGAAGATGATCCGCAACCGGCTGACAACCGTCCAGCGCATTGAGGTGACCAAGGACCGGCTTGGGGACCAGGATCTGCTGTCCATGGTGCTCCAGTCGGACATCGACAAGATCCGCCAGACCCTGGAGGAGCTGGACCGGGAGAGCTTCAACCGGGCGGTGGACGCCATTGTATCGGCCAAGAAGATCTATATTATCGGCGTGCGATCCTCGGCCTCGGTTGCCGGGTTCCTGCACTTCTATTTCAACCTGATTTTCGACAATGTGAGCCTGGTCTCCGCCAACACGGCCAGCGAGATTTTTGAGAGCCTGCTCCGGGTGCGGGAGGGGGACGCGGTGATTGGCGTCAGCTTTCCCCGGTACTCCAGCCGCACTGTCCAGGCCATGAGCTTCGCCCGGGACCGGGGGGCCGTGACCATCGCCATTACCGACAGCGAGGCCTCGCCCCTGACGCCCATCTCCACATACAGCCTGATGGCCCGCAGCGATATGGCCTCCTTTGTGGACTCTCTGGTGGCTCCGCTGTCCCTGGTCAACGCCCTGCTGGTGGCGGTGAGTCAGCGAAAGAATGACGAGCTGGCTCGGACCTTCCAAAATCTGGAGGATATCTGGGACGAGTACGGCGTCTATGAGAAGGTGCCCGAATGAGCGGGGCTGGTATTGTTGTGGCGGGAGGCGGCGCCGCCGGTATGATGGCCGCCATTTGCGCCGCCCGAATGGGGGCCTCCGTGACGCTGATCGAGCGCAATCAGAAGGTGGGCCGCAAGCTGTATATCACAGGGAAGGGCCGGTGCAACGTGACCAACCACTGTTCCCCGGAGGAGGTCCGGGCGGCGGTTCCCCGTAATGGGAAATTCCTTTACAGTACTTTGGAGCACACTCCGCCAGCCTGGGTGGAGGAATTCTTCCGAAATTTGGGCGTAGAATTAAAGGTGGAGCGGGGGAACCGGGTGTTCCCACAGTCCGACCGGGCGGCGGACATCATCGACGCCCTTTTCGGCGAGCTGAGACGCCTGCGGATACCCATTGTCCACGACCGGCTCACCCAGGTCCTTCTGGAGGAGGGGACGGTGTCCAGCGTCAGGCTGGAGTCTGGTGGGGAGATTGCCTGTAAAGCGATTATCCTTGCCACCGGCGGACTGTCCTATCCCGCTACCGGCTCCACCGGAGACGGCCACCGGCTGGCTGCGGCGCTGGGCCACACCGTGGTAGATGTCAAGCCGTCGCTGGTGCCTCTGGAATCCCCTGACCCCTTCTGCGGTCAAATGCAGGGACTGGCGCTGAAAAATGTGGCGCTGACGGTAAAAAACCAGAAAAAAAAGACGGTCTTTCAGGAGCAGGGGGAGCTTCTTTTCACCCACTTCGGCCTGTCTGGACCGCTGGTTTTGTCCGCCAGCGCCCACATGCGGGACTTTGAAAAGGACCAATACATCTGCGCCATCGACCTCAAGCCCGCCCTGGACGAGGCCACGTTGGACGCCCGTCTGCTCCGGGAGCTGACCGCCGGGGCCAACCGGGACATGGACAACGTCCTGGGCACGCTGGCCCCACGGCTGCTGATTCCGGTACTGCTGGACCGAGCGGAAATTTCGGGGAATAAAAAGGCCCACGACCTGACAAAGCAGGAGCGCCGCCGTTTGCTGGAGCTGTTCAAGTGCTTCACCGTGTCCATCTCCGGCCCCCGGCCCATTGAGGACGCCATCGTCACCTCGGGAGGGGTGAAGGTGTCCGAGGTGGACCCGAAGTCGATGGGGTCAAAGCGTGTAAAGGGATTATACTTTGCGGGGGAACTACTGGATGTGGACGCCTATACCGGCGGGTTTAACCTACAGATCGCCTGGGCCACCGGACGGGCGGCGGGGGAGAGCGCGGCGGCGTTTACAGATCCTCTTTGAGCGCCAGCCCGGTGCGCACCCCTAACCGGAAGCCCTGAGCGGCGTAAAAGGCCAGCACAGCCTGGAGGCTTTCCTTTTCTTGTGGATAAAGCTTGTTGTCCAAACGGTCAAACCACATAGCTTCCGTGGCATCTTTGGGTTGGCTTTCGATTTGAGGTTTGATATAATGGTCGTACAGCCAGGTCATTAGATCGTTCATCGAGATACCTCCTTGCGTTAGATTCTGACATAATTATATACGTCAAAATCTAACATGTCAAGGGTTGAAAGGAATTTTTATGGATAGAAATATTCTGGCAGATTTTGGCAAGCGATTAAAGGCTCTTCGAGAGGAAAAAGGGCTGAAACAGCGGGAAATGGCTGATATTATGGAAATCAAACTGCGTCAGTACCAACGCTATGAGTACGGGGAGGTCGGTGTGCCTCTTGAAGTGCTGAGCTTTTTCGCCGATTTCTTCGGCGTGACTACGGATTATCTCTTGGGGAGAGAGTGCGAAAAGCCTCCCTCCTAGAGGGAGGTGGCACGGCGAAGCCGTGACGGAGGGAGTCCGTCGGGCGGAGTGCTGTAGGACTCCCTCAGTCAGCCCTGCGGGCTGACAGCTCCCTCGGAGAGGGAGCCTGAATAGAGCGGAAACGGAGCGTTGAGCATGAGTTTTAGAAGCGTCGCCATTGACGGTCCCGCCGGGGCGGGGAAGAGCACGCTGGCCAGAAGGCTGGCGGGGGAGCTGGGGTTTTTATATGTGGACACCGGGGCGATCTACCGCACGGTGGCCCTGGCGGTCCTGCGGGCGGGGGAGGACCCGTCCAGAGAGGACCAGGTGGTCCCGCTCCTGGATGGGCTGGATATCCGAATGGGCTACGGCTCAGACGGTGTACAGCGGATGTACCTGTCGGGTGAGGACGTGAGCGCCGCCATCCGGGAGCATCCAATTTCCGGCGCGGCCTCCCAAATCTCCGCCATTCCGGCGGTGCGGGACTTCCTCCTTGACTTTCAGCGGAAGCAGGCCCGGGAGCACGACGTAGTGATGGACGGCCGGGATATCGGCACGGTGGTGCTGCCCGGCGCCGATGTGAAAATTTTTCTCACCGCCGCCCCGGAGGCCCGGGCGAAGCGCCGACTGCTGGAACTGGAGCAGCGGGGGCAGGAGGCGGACTTTGACCGTGTTCTTCAGGACATCAAAGAGCGGGACTGGAAGGATGAGCACCGCGATATCGCCCCGCTGAAGCAGGCGGAGGACGCCGCCCTGCTGGACACCACTGGCTTGAATCTGGAGCAGAGCTGTGACCGGCTGCTGTCCCTGGTAAAGGAGAAGATTGCCCTGTGAGCGAAGAGATTGCGGTCAAAGCGGAAAAGAGCGCGAAGGAAACGCCGGAACGGCGCAAGAAACGGATGGACTGGTTTTACCACCTGCTGTATATCATTATCTGGCCCTATTTCCGGCTGATCCACCCCGTCCGGGCGGTGGGCCGGGAGAACATCCCCCAGGGACCGGCGGTCATCTGCCCCAACCACACCACCGCGGGCGACCCCTTTTATGTGGTCTTTGCCTTTGGCTACAGATGGACCATGCGGGCGATGGCCAAGATAGAGATTATGCGGATTCCCTTTATCGGCTGGATTCTGGGCAAGGCCGGGGTATTCGGGGTGGACCGGGATACCACTGACGTAAAGGCGGTGCGCACAGCCATGAAGTTCCTCAAGGAGGGCGACAGACTGCTGATGTTCCCCGAAGGGACCCGGGTCCGCGGCGGGGAGGACGTTCAGGCCAAGGTGGGCGCCGCCCTCTTCGCCACCCGCACCGGGGTCCCCCTGGTCCCGGTGTACATACAGCGCAGAAAGCGGCGCTTCCGGCGTAATACCGTGGTGATTGGGAAACCCTATTCTCCAAAGTATGAGGGGCGCAAGCCCACCGCTGAGGAGCTTCAGGTCATGGCCCAGGAGCTGATGGACCGGGTTCAGGCCCTGGGGGAGGGGATCGGATGAAAATCATGCTGGCCCGGTCCGCAGGCTTTTGCTACGGCGTCCGCCGGGCGGTGGAGCTGGCCGAGGAGAAGGCGGTTCAGGGCGTCCCCTGCGTCATGCTGGGCCCCCTTATCCACAACAAGGACGTGACCGGACGGCTGGCTGCTCAGGGACTGCGGGTGGTGAACAGCCCGGAGGAGGTGCCCGATGGCTTCGGCGTAATCATCCGCTCCCACGGAGAGAGCCGGGCGGTCCACCAGGGCTTCGCCCGCCGGGGGACGGAGGTCTTTGACGCCACCTGCCCCAACGTCACCCGCATCCACCAGATCGTGGCGGAGGCGGAAAAACGGGGCCGGAGGCCGGTGATCGTGGGCGCGCCGGACCATCCGGAGGTGCTGGCCATCGCCGGATGGTGTGAGGATTCTGTGATACTTTCCGGGGCGGAAAACCTTGAAAAATGGCTGAAAGAGGACGAAAATCGCACAAATCTCCCACTGACCTTTGTTTCCCAGACAACCTCGACGAAGAAAATTTGGGAAGATTGCGTGAAAAAAGCAAAAAAACTATGTACAAACGCAGAATTTTTTGATACAATATGTGGAGCGACGTCCAAACGCCAGGAGGAGGCCCGCCAGCTTGCCGCCCAATGTGGCCTGATGGTGGTGGTGGGCGACAGAAACAGCTCCAATACCAGACGGCTGGGAGAGATCTGTCTGGAGCGCTGTCCCGACGTCCGGCTCATTGAGCGGGCAGAGGAGCTGGACCTGAGCCAACTGCCTCAAGTGGATATGGTCGGCATCACGGCGGGCGCGTCCACGCCCGCGTGGATAATAAAGGAGGTCATTGACAAAATGAGCGAAGAAATTTTAGAAATGGACAAGTCTTTCCAGGAGATGCTGGAGGAATCGTTCAAAATTTTGAATAATGGAGATAAGGTTACCGGCACCGTTGTGGCCATTACCCCCACCGAGGTTCAGGTGGAGCTGGGCGTCAAGTATCCCGGCTACATTGCCCTTACCGAGCTGAGCGACGACCCCACCGTCAAGGTGGAGGACATTGTCAAGGTGGGCGACAAGATTGAGTCCATCGTCATGCAGGTCAGCGATCGGGACTGCCTGGTCAAGCTGTCCAAGCGCCGCCTGGACATCAACAAGGGCTGGGAGGAGATCGAGGCCGCCCGGGAGAACGAGTCCGTGGTTGAGGGCTTCGTCACCGAGGACAACAAGGGCGGCGTGGTCGTCTCCGTCAAGGGCGTGCGGGTGTTCGTCCCCGCCTCCCAGACCGGCCTGCCCCGGGAGACTCCCATGAGCGAGCTCCTGAAGCAGAAGGTCCGCCTGGTTATTACCGAGGTCAACCGGGCCCGCCGCCGCGTGGTCGGCTCCATCAGCAAGGTTACCCGCGCCGAGCGTGCCGCCGCCGCCGAGAAGGTCTGGGCCGAGATCGAGGACGGCAAGCGCTACACCGGCACTGTGAAGTCCCTGACCTCTTACGGCGCTTTCGTGGACATTGGCGGCGTGGACGGCATGGTTCACATCTCTGAGCTGTCCTGGAGCCGCATCAAGCACCCCTCCGAGGTAGTCAAGGTGGGCGACACCGTCGAGGTGTATGTCATCTCCGCCGACAAGGAGAAGAAGAAGATTTCTCTGGGCATGAAGGACCACAGTCAGGACCCCTGGACTGTGTTCACTACCACCTATCAGGTGGGCGACACCGCCAATGTGCGCGTCGTCAAGCTGATGACCTTCGGCGCCTTCGCCGAGGTGGTCCCCGGCGTGGACGGCCTGATTCACATCTCCCAGCTGGCCGACCATCGGGTGGAGAAGCCCGGCGACGTGGTGTCTGAGGGCGACAAGGTGGACGTGAAGATCACCGATGTGGACATGGAAAACAAGAAGATTTCCCTGTCCATCCGCGCCCTGCTGGAGGAGCCCGTCGAGGAGGACGCTCCCGCCGGGGAGGAGCAGTAAAACAGAACGACCGCCCAATCGGGCGGTCATTTTTATCGCCTGCTTTGCGAGTTGATGGCTGCAATTTTTAGAGGACTATGAAGAAAAAGACCCTGGCCTTTATCCTGACCCTGTGCGTGACCGTGACCGGCGTGGTCTGCTTTGCCGCGTGGTCGGCGGCTAGGTGGCCCAGACGGTCACGACCCCACTGCTCAAGATCAGCCAGCTCACTGTCCGGCTCACGAATGTTGGGGTGGACAGCACCAGTGCTTACATCTTCGACGCTTATCTGGACGCGGAGCAATAATCAGCCCGCGCGGAGGAGCAGATACGGTAAAATGGGCCTGGCCGGAGGATGGCTGGGCTCTTTTTTTATCTTTCTGGGAAGAAAACTTGGGAAAATTAGGATAATAGTATTCTGAACGACCGATTTTCCCTTGCAAAAAAAGGATAAAGTTGCTATACTAAAGTCAGATAGGGGAAAAAGTATAGGAAAACCCAAGTTTGGATGACAGAAAGTGAGGTTTCAGGTGTACCAGATCGGGGATAAGGTGGTCCACCCCATGTATGGGGGAGGCGTGGTGGACAGTATCGTCCAGAAGACGGTGGACGGCGTGGTCAGGGATTACTATATCCTGAAGCTGCCCAACCGGTCCATGGTCGTGATGGTTCCCACGGACAACTGTGAGGAGATCGGCGTCCGCCGGGTGGTGGACCAGACGCAGGCGGACCAGGTGATGGCCGCCATCCCCGACATTCAGGTGGAGATGACGGCCAACTGGAATCACCGTTACCGGGAAAACATGGAGCGGATGAAGAGCGGCGACCTGCTGGAAGTGGCCCGGGTCATCAAGGGACTGACCATCCGAGACCAGAAACGGGGCCTTTCCACCGGAGAGAGGAAGATGCTTCACTCCGCCAGACAGATCCTGATCTCCGAGATCGTGCTGGCTAAAAGCTCCAGCTATGAATCGGTGGAGAAGGAACTGGACACCGCGCTGGCATAAACTGTCTTTTGGAAATCAGGGCGGCTTTTTTGTTCCCGACCGGAATGAAAAAGCCGCCGCGTTTTGTATAGTAAGGAAGAGACAAGCATGAGCAGGATGTACCACTGCCCGGAATGCGGCCGGGAGCTGCGCTATCAGAGCCTGTGCTGGAGCTGCAAGGCGGAGCGGGAGCGCCGGGAGATGCTGGCCTGGACGCCGGAGCAGATACAAAAAAAGCTGGAGGCTTTGACCGCGGACCTGAGCCGGCTGGAAGAAGATTCCTGGGACAAGGATTTTTGGGCGCTGCTGTGTTATCACAACGCAATTACGCCTGAGCTTCAGAGGGCCGCGCTGGCGTTGGAACTGTACTACCCCGGCGAGATATATTACCAGGCCCCGGCGGATGTGCGCGACGGGCTGGGTCAGGCCCTTTTGGAGACGGAGGACCCCGGGGAGGCGGGAAAACTATGAAGTATCTGGCTCAGATCCAGTGGGACAGCCTGGACTACATGGAGGGCACCCTGTATATCGAAATATGCCCCGACTGCCAGGTGATCTCCATGCACCATCAGCAGACCTGAGGAGAAGCCAAGCGAAGGAAAAAACGACGGATAAGGAGTGAGAGCCATGGCGGGACTGTTGTCTCTGTTTCAGAAAAAGCGGGAGGAGCCCCAATGCTCGGCAGTGATCGTGGCCGCCGGGTCTGCCCGGCGGATGGGGGGCATCGACAAGGTGCTGGCCCCTCTAGGAGAGCTGCCCGTGCTGGTCCACACCCTCTACGCCTTTCAGGACTGCCCGGCCATCGGCGAGATCATTGTGGTGGCCCGGGAGGACCTGCTGGTGGAGGTGGGCCGGCTGTGCCGGGAATTTAACCTGGATAAGGTGAGAAAGGTGATCATGGGTGGGGCGGAGCGCATCCACTCAGTCCAGGCCGGCCTGAAGGAAGTCGATCCCAAGATGAGCCTCATCGCTATCCATGACGGAGCCCGGCCCCTGGTGTCCCAGGAGATCATTCGGGATACGGTGGCCCGGGCCGCGCTGACCGGGGCGGCGGCTCCAGCGGTCCCGCTGACCGATACCGTCAAGCGGGCGACTGGGGGGCGGACGGAGGAGACAGTAGACCGGTCCGCCCTGTGGGCGGTGCAGACCCCCCAGGTCTTTGAGGCCGGACTGATTAAGGGGGCCGTCCAGAAGGCGCTGGACGACGGTGAGCTGCTCACCGACGACTGCGGCGCGGTGGAGCGGATGGGTATGCCGGTGACTTTGACCGCCGGGAGCCCGGAAAATCTAAAGATCACCACTCCTTTAGACTTGATTTTGGGGGAGGCCATCCTACAGGCAAGAGGGGAGGGGGTGCTGTGAGGATTGGACACGGCTATGATGTCCACCGCCTGACGGAGGGGCGGAGGCTGATCCTGGGCGGGGTGGACATCCCCTGGGAGAAAGGGCTGCTGGGCCACTCCGACGCCGATGTCCTCACCCACGCGGTGATGGACGCCCTCCTGGGCGCGGCGGGTCTGGGGGACATCGGGAGGCACTTCCCGGACACCGACCCCGCCTACGCCGGAGCGAACAGCCTCAAGCTGCTGGAGTATGTGGTAAAGCTGCTGGGAGAGCGGGGCTTTTCCGTGGGCAATGTGGACGCCACCGTCCTGGCCCAGAGGCCTAAGCTGGCCCCCCATATTCCCCAAATGCGGGATAACCTGGCACGGACCATGGACGTGGACCCCAGCCAGGTCAACATAAAAGCCACCACCGAGGAGGGGTTGGGCTTCACCGGCTCCGGCGAGGGCATGGCCGCCCACGCAGTGGCGCTGATTGAGGAAATGTAGAGGACAGCCCGGTGTTTTACCGGGAGAAATGTCCTTTTAGGGGTTCATGTAGGGGCGGCCTGTGGCCGCCCCTACATGAAATCTGCGGATGGGACACTCCCATTCCTTTAGTATAAGTATTGTGTCACCCCGCCGGGGCACAGCATAGACTGGTTACGAGAGGGGAGCAGGAGTTCCCCTCCCGGCTATTTCTGCGGGGCGGAGGAATTCCGTCCCGGGAGAGGAACCATGCCATGCTCTATTATTTGATTGTGTGCCGTTCGCTGACCTACGCCCAACGCACCGCCGCGGCGCTGGAACGGGCGGGCATTACCGCCCGGGTGATCCGCTCGCCCAAGAGTATATCCGGCGAGGGGTGCAGTCATTCGGTAAAAATATCCCAGCGCAATCTGCCCGACGCCCTGCGGGTGCTTCAGCGGGTGGGTCTGACACCAAAACGGGTCTATATCACCGCCGGGGACGGAAGCTATCAGGAGGTGGCCCTGTGATTTATTTGGACAGCGCGGCTACTACCCTGCAAAAGCCGGAGGCGGTGTCAGCCGCCACAGCCTGGGCGGTCAGCCATCTGGCCAGCCCGGGGAGAGGGGGGCACTGGCCCGCCATGGCGGCGGCGGAGAAGGTATTCGCCTGCCGGGAGGCGGCAGCCCGGCTGTTCCATGTGGATGGCCCGGAGAAGGTGGTCTTCACCTTCAACGCCACCCACGGCCTGAACATCGCCATTAAAACTCTGGCCCGGCCGGGCAGCCGGGTGGTCATCTCCGGCTATGAGCACAACGCTGTCACCCGGCCTCTCCACGCCTTGGGGGTGGACCTGCGTGTGGCCCGGGGACGGCTCTTCGACCGGGAGGCTGTCCTGGAGGACTTCCGGCGGGAGCTGGACCGGGGGGCTGACCTAGCGGTTTGTACCCATGTATCCAATGTCTTTGGCTTTATCCTGCCCGTGGCCGAGATCGCCGCCCTTTGCCGGACCAGAAGGGTGCCCCTGATTATTGATGCCTCCCAGTCCGCCGGCTGTCTGCCCCTGAACTTTGAGGGGCTGGGGGCGGCCTTTGTGGCAATGCCGGGGCATAAGGGGCTGTACGGGCCCCAAGGCACCGGCCTGCTGCTGTGCGGCCGGGACCCGGCCACCCTGCTGGAGGGGGGGACGGGCAGCGAATCCATGCGCCAGACGATGCCCGACTTCCTCCCGGACCGGCTGGAGGCGGGGACCCACAACGTGGCCGGTATCGCCGGACTGCTGGAGGGACTGCGCTTTGTCGAGCACCAGGGGGTGGAGCACATCGGAGCGCAGGAATCCCAGCTGGCCCGCTATATCGGGGAGGGGCTGCGGAGCCTGCCGGGGCTGGAGGTATTTCTGTCCCCGGGAACCCAGGCCGGGGTGCTCTCCTTCCGGGTGAAGGACCGGGATTGCGAGGAGATCGGGGAGGCTCTGGGAAGCAAGGACGTGGCCCTGCGGGCGGGGCTCCACTGCGCGCCCCTGGCCCATGAGAGCGGGGGCACGCTGAACACCGGCACCCTGCGGGCCAGTGTCTCCGCGTTCAGCACCCGGCGGGAGGCGGATCAGTTCCTCCGCATCATGAAAAACGTAATCGGTTCAGGCTGACGGCGGGCAAACCCCGGAGGCGGCGGCGCGGGCTGCCCCCTCCGGGGTTTCCTTCGACAAAAAATTCATAAAAATTTTATTTTGGAATTTGCCTTTTCGGTTGCCAAGCGGTGGGAAATATCGTATAATACCATGATGAAGTATTTTGCCGCTGGGAGGTGGAAGGAATATGGGAGCTGTGACGGAACTGTTCTCCGGCGTCCAGGTATTTTTGCAGTCTAATTTCCCACTGCTCCAGATTCAGCTGACCGACATTTTGGATATTGCCATTTTGTCCCTGGTCATCTACAAGCTGCTTTGGATGCTGCGTAAGACCAACTCCGGGCGGGTCATGTGGGGCCTGCTGATCCTGGCGGCGGCTATGGCCCTGTCCTACTATTTGCAGCTCACCGCCACCAGCTTCCTGCTGGACGGCGTGGTCCAGTGGGGCATCGTGGTGATGGTGGTCCTGTTCCAGCCGGAGATCCGCCGGTTTCTGGAGCGAATGGGCAGCGGGAGCCTGAAGCTGGTCTTTGCCTCCAACAAGGAGGCGGGCCAGGACATGGAGACCGCTATTACCCAGACCACCGAGGCGTACACCGACCTGTCCCGGGACAAGGTGGGGGCGCTGATGGTCTTTGAGCGGCAGAATCTGCTGGACGACGTGATTAAGACGGGCACCGCCCTGGACTGCGCCGTGTCCAGCGAGCTGTTGAAAAATATCTTTTGGAACAAGGCCCCCCTTCACGACGGCGCGGTCATTCTCCGGGACGGCCGGATTGTGGGCGCGGGCTGTATGCTCCCCCTGTCGGGCAACGTGAATCTGAGCCGTGACCTGGGGATGCGCCACCGGGCGGGCATTGGTATGAGTGAGCACTCCGACGCGGTGGTTGCCATTGTCTCTGAGGAGACGGGCTCTATCTCGGTGGCTGTGGGCGGGATGCTCAAGCGGCACCTGGCTCCGGAGACCCTGGAGCGGCTGCTGCGCAACGAGCTGCTCAACGACAAAGAGGAGAAAAATAGTCAGATCCCCCTGCTTGGTCTGCTGCTGGGCGGAGGCCGGAAGGAGGAGGACCAGCCATAATGGGACGTCTTTTAGAGAAGAAATGGGTCTGTGTCCTGCTGTCCATCGTGCTGGCCATTGCCTTTTGGGTGTATGTCCGGGCCTCGGTGGACCCCACAGGCACCACGCCTATTCACAGTGTCCGGGTGGAGACCACGGGCACCAACGTGCTGGCCAGCCAGGGTCTGACCATCGCGGACATCTCCCCCCAGACGGTGGAGCTCCGGATAGAGGGTCCCGCCAGCGTTCGCAGCGACCTGCTGCGCTATCGGAACAACCTCTACGTGCAGGTGGATGTCTCCCGCTGTGTGGAGGGGGAGAACACTGTGAAGTGCCGGCCGGTTCTGCCGGAGAACGTGAATACCGAAAAGGTCTATACCACTCAGGAGCCCTCTACCATCACCGTGCTGGTGGAGAAGCTGTACAGCCAGAGCTTCAACGTGGAGTTTCAGCTGGACGGCCGGGTGGCCAAGGGTTATCAGATGGGCACCCCCGCCATTGAGCCGGCCCAGGTGGTAATCAACGGCCCGGTAGAGCAGGTCAATCAGGTGGCCAAGGTGGCCGCCATTTTGAAGGACTCCGAATTGGACGAGCGGTTTGCCGGCGAGCTGCCCCTTACCCTTCTGGACAGTGATGGCAAGCCTCTCACCGAACTGGAGGTCACCCTCAGCGCCGAGAAGGTCTATGTGGTGGTGCCGGTGGTGGTGACCAAGGAGGTGCCGCTGACCGTCAACATTCTGCCCGGCGGAGGGGCCACCGAGGACAACGCCAAGGTGGATATTGAGCCCAAGAGAATCACCGTTTCGGGCAGTCAGGCCGACTTGGATGCCCTGACTGAAATTTCCCTGGGCGGGGTGGAGCTGTCCAAGGTGCTGGAGCGCAAGGTCATTCAGCTGCCCATCAACCTGGACCCCAGCCTGAACAACGAGAGCGGCAACGCCACCGCCGAGGTCACCATAACGGTGGAGGGCCTGAGCACCAGGACCTTCTCCGTGGAGAACATCACCACCACCGAGCCTCAGGAGGGCTATACCGCCCAGGTGGTCACCCAGAGCCTACAGGTGACCGTCCGGGGCAGGGAGGAGGACCTGGAGGCCATCGACGCAAGCCAGCTCCGGGTGGTGGCGGATCTGTCCAAGGCAACCACCCTGGGCGGAAGCCGGGTCCCCGCGCGGGTCTATCTGGACAGCTCCAGCGCGGTGGGCGTGATTGGGGAGTACACTGTAGCGGTGGATATCAGCTGATAAGTGAGGATTATCATGGTTCAAAACGCGATTGTTAAGAAAATTATCCGGGAGGGTGTGGCCGAGGTGTCCCTCCTCCGTCAGATGGAGTGCGGCCTGCACTGCGACGGCGCCTGCGCCGGCTGTACGGCTAAGCCACCCCAGGAGATCCTGGCCCTGGCCTCCAATGGCATCGGGGCTCAGCCAGGGGACTTTGTGGAGGTGGAGCCCTCCGCCGGGCACAATATCAGTACCTCGGTGGTGGTGTTCCTTCTGCCCTGCGTGGGGCTGGGACTGGGCTACGCCTTTGGAATGAGCCTGCTCCATCTGGGCGAGCTGGCCTCTCTGGTAACGGCGGCCCTGGGCCTGGCGGCGGGCTTTGTCCCCGCCGCTCTGATGAACCGGAGCATCACCCGGAGCCAGGAGCCGGAGTTCGCCATTTTGAAGCAGCTGCGCTGAGGACGGCCCGATGTTCGGCTATGTGCGCCCCCTCCGGCCAGAATTAAAGTGTAAGGATTATGACCTTTACAGGGCTACCTACTGCGGCCTGTGCCGCTGTATGCGGCGGCGGTACGGGCTGATCGCCCCGCTGCTGCTCAACTACGATTTTACCTTCCTGGCCCTGCTGCTGTGGGAGCCGGAGGAGGACTTTGCCCCCTGCCGGGGCCGGTGCCATGGCAACCCCCTGCGGAGGGTGCCCATGTGTCCCGACAGCCCCGCCTTGGAGGCGGCGGCGGACGAGAGCGTGGTGCTGGCCTGGTGGAAGCTGCGGGACTCGGTTCGGGACGACGGGCTCTGGGGAGGACTGCCCGCCCGGGCCGTGTCCTGGGCGCTGAGGCCGGCCTATGAGAAGGCGGCCCGCCGCCGTCCCGGCTTCGACCGGACGGTGCGGGACTGTCTGGAGGAGCTGGCCGGGCTGGAGAAGGCGGGCTGTCCCTCCCTGGACCGGACGGCGGACACCTTTGCCCGGCTGCTCCAGTCCGCCGCGCCAGCGGAGGGGGAACAGGGCAGGGTGCTGTCACAGCTGCTCTATCACCTGGGGCGGTGGATCTATCTGGCGGACGCCCGGGACGACCTGGAGGAGGACAAGCTGGCCGGGCGCTATAACCCGGTGTCCGCCCGATACGGCCCGGCGGGGGACGACGAGGCCCTGCGGCTGACCATGGACCAGTCCCTGGAGCTGATGGGCGCAGCCCTCCAGCTGGGGCAGTTCGGCTGCCGGAAGCCCCTTGTGGAAAATATCATCTATCTCGGCCTGCCCCTGGTGCAGAGGGCCGTTTTTGATGGAAGCTGGAACAATATAAAAAAACAAAAGATTTGGAGAAACGAGAGATGAGAGACCCGTACAGCGTTCTGGGTGTGAGTCAGAGCGCCAGCGACGACGAGGTTAAGAAGGCCTATCGGGAGCTGGCCCGGAAGTATCATCCGGACAACTATCAAAATAACCCACTGGCTGATCTGGCTGAGGAGAAGATGAAGGAGATCAACGAGGCCTACGACACCATTACCAAGCAGCGGTCGGGGGCCTCCTCCGGGGGCTATGGCGGCTACCAGCAAAGCTATCAACAGGATTATCAACAGAAAACCGCCAACCCCGCCTACGCTCAGGTGCGCAGCCTCATCAACGCCGGCAACCTGGCTCAGGCGGAGCAGCTGCTCTACGGGGTGGTTCAGAGGGACGGGGAGTGGTACTTCCTGTCGGGCAGCATCGCCTACCGCAAGGGCTGGCTGGACGAGGCCATGCAGAACTACACCAGAGCCGTGCAGATGGAGCCCAACAACATGGAGTTCCGTCAGGCACTGGCCCTGATACAGCGGGGCCCTATGGGCGGCTACCGCCCGGCGGGCTACGGCACCGCCACTACCTGCGACCCCTGCACGACTTACCTCTGCTGCAGCCTGTGCACCCCCTGGGGCGGTCCCTGCTGCTGAATTCACATAACACATAAGGAGAGTGACCAAAGTTGGTCAAGAGTATGACAGGCTACGGCCGCGCGGAGGAGACCGTCAACGGCTGTACCATCACTGTGGAGCTGCGCTCCGTGAACAACCGCTACCTCGACTGCAACGTTCGTATCCCCCGGCTGTATCTCTTCTCTGAGGAAGCCATCAAATCCCGGGTGCAGAGCACCATTTCCCGGGGAAAGGTGGACGTATTTGTCACCCTGGACAGCGCCGGCGCCGAGAAGGTCCAGGTGTCGGTGAACAGGCCGGTGGCCGACGGCTACTATCACGCTTTGAAGCAGCTGGCGGAGGACTATGGACTGTCCAGCGATATTTCCGTCTCTCTTCTGTCTCGCTTTCCGGAGGTCCTGTTAGCCGAGAAGGCGGAGGAGGATGTGGAGCAGATGGCAAAGGATATCTGCTCCGTTCTCTCCCGGGCCCTGGACGACTTCGACCAGATGCGTACCCGGGAAGGGGAGCGGCTGAAGGAGGACATCCTGTCCCGGGCCGCCGTCATTGAGGAGAAGGTGTCTCTGGTGGAGAAGCGCTCCCCCCAGACGGTGGCGGAGTACCGGGCCAAGCTGGAGGCCCGGATGAACGAGGTGCTGTCCAGTACCCAGCTGGACCCCGCCCGTATCCTCACCGAGGCGGCGATCTTCGCCGACAAGGTGGCGGTGGACGAGGAGACCGTCCGCCTGCGCAGCCACATCAGCCAGCTCCGGGAGATGCTGTCCAAGGGAGGGGCTACAGGCAGGAAGCTGGACTTCCTCATCCAGGAGTTCAACCGGGAGGCCAACACCATCGGCTCCAAGTGCAGCGACATCGAAATAGCGGGCCATGTGGTGGATATCAAGGCAGAGATCGAGAAGATCCGGGAGCAGGTCCAGAATATCGAATAGGGGGGACCCGTTTGAAGCTTGTCAACATCGGTTTTGGAAGTCTGGTGTCGGCGGGACGGCTGGTGGCGGTGGTCAGCCCCGAGTCTGCCCCCATCAAGCGCATGACTCAGGAGGCCAGGGAGCGGGGCGTCCTCATCGACGCCACCTATGGCCGGCGCACCCAGGCGGTGCTGATTATGGACAACGACCATGTGGTGCTGTCCGCTCTGACGCCGGAGGTTATTGCCGGCCGTCTGGAGGGCGGGGAGCGGCCCGGAGCGGAGGAGGAGCTATGAAAAAAGACAGAGGTCAGCTGATTGTGTTGTCCGGACCGTCGGGCGTGGGAAAGAGCACGGTGATCGCCGAGCTGCTCAGCCAGCGGGACAACATCTATTTCTCCGTGTCCTACACCACCCGTCAGCCCCGGGTGGGGGAGCAGGACGGGGTGAACTATAACTTTGTGGACCGGGCGGAGTTTGAGCGGATGATCGCCGCCGATGAGCTGCTGGAGTATGCCGAGTATGTGGAAAACTACTACGGCACCTCTCTGAAAGCCATTGAGGACCGGCTGGACCAGGGCATTGACGTGCTCCTGGATATCGAGGTTCAGGGGGCGGCCAAGGTCCGGGCACGGTGCCCGGGGGCTCTGTTCATCTTTATCATCCCCCCCTCCTTTGAGGAGCTGTCCCGCCGCCTCCACCGCCGGAATACCGACAGCGAGGACGTGATCGCCGGGCGGCTGGAGAAGGCGAAGGTGGAATTTCGGGAAATTCCCAGCTATGACTATCTGGTCATCAACGACAAGGTGTCCGGCGCTGTGGCCGAGATCGAGGCCATCCTCACCGCCGCCGAGTGCCGGGTGGAGAACCGGAGGTCTATTCTGACCCAGTTTGCGTAAGAATGCCCTGTAGGGGCGGATTTCGGCGCGCCCCTGCTATAACGCTATAAGAGAAGGAGTCTTTATTATGATGCTGTATCCCGCGATGAAGGATTTATTGGAAAAGGTACCCAGCCGGTATGAGCTGGTGAATGTGGTGGCCTGCAAGGCCCGGCGGATTGCTCGGGAAGCCGAAATGGCCGGCGAGCCGCTGGACGCAAAGCCGGTGAGCATCGCCATCCAGGCGGTGGCCAACGGCGAACTGGACACCAAGGCGGAAGAACCGGAGCAGACAGAAGCGTAAGGGGGCTCCGCCCCCTTTTTTTACGGAGGAGAGCCATTGAGCCGGAAAATTGCGAAGGTGGCTGTCGCCAGGGCGGTTTACGCCATCGACAAGCCCTATGACTACCTGATCCCCCGGGAGCTGGAGGACCGGCTGCGGCCCGGTATGCGGGTGCTGGTCCCCTTCGCTGCCGGGAACCGGGGGTCGGACGGGCTGGTACTGTCGGTCCGGGAGGCCCCCACAGCCGGAGAGCCGCTGAAATCCATTTTGTTGGCCCTGGACGAGTCGCCAGTGCTGGACGGCCATGCCATTCAGCTGGCCCTCTGGATGCGGGAACGGTACTTCTGTACGGTGTATGACTGCGTCAAGGCGATGCTGCCCGCCGGACTGTATTTCTCCCTGCGGGACTGCCTGTCCATCCGCCGGGGAGTGGACCGGGAGCGGGCCTATGGGGCCGCCGGAGGCTCCGCCGCCGCCGTTCAGCTGCTGGACCTGCTGTGGGGCTGGGGCGGCAGGGGGGATATGGAGCAAATTCGTTTGGCCTTCGGGGCCAAGGACCCTAACCCCGCCATCCGGAGGCTCATCGACGGCGGGGTGGCGGAGCTGGAGAGCGGCGCCCAGCGGGCGGTGTCCGACAAGACGGAGAAGCTGGCGGTGCTGGCCGTCCCGGCAGAGGACGCCATGGCAATGGTGGCCCCACGGCGGAGGTCCGCCCCCCTGCGGTATGCTGTGACCGAGCTGCTGTGCGCCCTGGGCGCGGCCTCCGCTAAGGAGCTGTGCTACTTCACCGGGGCCTCCATGCCCACCCTAAAGTCGCTGGAGAAGAGCGGCATCCTCACACTGGAACGGCAGGAGGTGCTCCGCCGGGCTCCGCTGGAGGATATCCCTCCAGCTCCGCCCCCGGAGCTCAACGGGGAGCAGCGGGCGGCCTTGGAGGGACTGGACGTTCTGGCCCGGTCGGACAAGCCCGCCGCCGCCCTGCTCTACGGCGTGACGGGCAGCGGCAAGACTCAGGTCTACATCCGCCTGATTCAGGAGGTCCTCGCCCGGGGCCGGACGGCCCTGGTGCTGGTGCCGGAGATCGTGCTCACGCCCCAGCTGCTGCGGATCTTTGCCGCCCACTTCGGCAAACAGGTGGCCGTCCTCCACAGCTCCCTCCGGGCGGGGGAGCGGTACGACGAGTGGAAGCGGGCTCGCCGGGGGGAGGCGCAGGTGGTTATCGGTACCCGGTCGGCGGTCTTTGCCCCCCTGGATAATCTGGGCCTCATCATTCTGGACGAGGAACAGGAGACCAGCTATAAGTCGGAAAATGTACCCCGCTACCACGCCCGGGAAGTGGCTAAATACCGTTGCGTTCAGAATAACGCCCTGCTGGTGCTGGGGTCGGCCACCCCCTCGGTGGAGACCATGTATCAGGCCCGGGAGGGGCAGATTGGTTTTTTTACCCTGAAAAACCGATACAACCAAAAGGCCCTGCCCCAGGTGCTCATCGCCGATTTGAAGGAGGAGCTGCGCCAGGGCAACGCCTCCTCCATCAGCTCCATCCTAAAGGGGGAGCTGGAGGAAAACTTCAAGCGGGAGGAGCAGGCCATCCTGTTTCTGAACCGCCGGGGGGCCAGCCGGATGGTGTCCTGCGGGGAGTGCGGCCAGGTGCCCGAGTGCCCCCGGTGCTCCGTCAAGCTGACCTATCACTCGGCCAACAACCGGCTCATGTGCCACCAGTGCGGATACTCTCAGCCCCTGCCCCCGGCGTGCCCCTCCTGCGGGGGACTGCTCAACTTTGTGGGCACCGGCACCCAGCGGGTCCAGGAGGAGCTCCAGGACCTGTTCCCCTGGGCGGAGGCGCTGCGGATGGACACCGATACCATTTCCGCCGCCCACCCCCATGAGGAGCTGCTGGAGCGGTTCCGGAAGGAGCGGATTCCCGTCCTGGTGGGCACCCAAATGGTGGCCAAGGGGCTGGACTTTGAAAATGTCACCCTGGTGGGGGTTATCGCCCCCGACCTGTCCCTCTATGTGGACGACTTCCGGGCGGGGGAGCGGACCTTTTCCCTCCTCACCCAGGTGGTGGGCCGGGCGGGCCGGGGAGACAAGCTGGGCCGGGCGGTAATCCAGACCTTCACACCGGACAACGATGTCATCCGCTGCGCCGCCCGTCAGGACTACGACGGCTTCTACGCCCAGGAAATTGAGCTGCGCCGCCTGCGGAACGACCCGCCCTTTGCCCAGCGGGTGGTGGTCACCGCCTCCGGACTGGAGGAGGGGGCCGTCCTGCGGTGCTGTACCCGCCTGCGCCGCGCCCTGGAACGGGACCTGCCCAAGGTCCCAGGGCCCTGGCAGCTGCTGGGTCCCGCTCCCGCCGCGGTGGCTAAGGTGAATAACCGCTACCGCTACCGCCTCACCCTCACGGGCCAGCCGGACCGGGCGTTTCGGGCTATGCTGGCCTATCTGATCAAGGCGGCCCAAAAGGACAAGGAAAATAAAGGTGTCTCCGTCTATGCCGACGTGGACCCTTATCACAGCTAGTAAGGAGTAAAAGGAGTTAGAGGGATATGTCGATTCGTACGATTTTGACTCAGGGAGACCCGGCGCTGAGCAAGCGGTGCCACCCGGTAACCAAATTTGACGGCAAGCTGGCCGATCTGCTGGACGACCTGCGGGAGACGCTGGCCGAGGCCGGCGGCGTGGGCCTGGCGGCCCCCCAGGTGGGCATCATCCGCAGGGCGGTCATCGTGGTGCCCGACCCGGATACCGACGAGATGGTGGAGCTGGTCAACCCGGAGATCGTGGCCCAGGAGGGGGAGGAGGACGGCCTGGAGGGCTGCCTGTCCATCCCCGGTATGTGGGGCTATGTGAAGCGGCCCACCTGGGTCAAGGTGCGGGCCCAGGACCGGGAGGGCAGCTGGTTTGAAACCGAGGGCTCCGGCCTTGCCGCCCGTTGTTTCTGCCATGAGCTGGAGCACCTGGAGGGTCATATGTACGACGAGCATGTGGACCGGCTCTACACCTCGGAGGAGATGGACGCCATCCTGTCCGAGGAGGAGAACCAGGGGAGAAGAAGGAGGCGTCGGAGAAGATGAGAATCGTCTTCATGGGCACCCCAGAATTTGCCGTCCCCTCTCTGGAGGGACTGGCGGAGGCGGGGCATCAGGTGGTTGGCGTGTTCAGCCAGCCGGACAGGCCGGTGGGCCGGCACCACAATAAGCTCCAGCCCACCCCGGTGAAGGCCTGTGCCCTGGCCCGCGGTATCCCCGTCTATCAGCCGGAGACCCTGCGGGACGGGACCGCCCTGGCCGTTTTGCGGGAGCTGGAGCCGGAGCTGATCGTGGTGGCGGCCTATGGCCGCTTCCTCCCCGACGATATTCTTGCGCTGCCCCCCAAGGGGTGTGTCAATGTCCATTCCTCCCTCCTGCCCAAATACCGGGGCTCTGCCCCTATCAACTGGGCCATCCTCAATGGGGAGCGGGTGACCGGCGTCACCATTCAGCGCATGGTCCGGGATATGGACGCGGGGGACATCATTCTCCAGCGGGCGGTCAAAATCGGGAAGACGGAGGACGCCGCCGCCCTCTATGACCGCCTGGCCCAGCTGGGGGGGGAGCTGGCGGTGGAGGCTGCGGCCCAAATTCAGGCCGGGACAGCCGCATACACCCCTCAGGACCACACCCAGGCCACTCAGGCCCCCATGCTTTCCAAGGCGATGTCGCCGGTAGACTGGACCAGGAGCGCCCAGGAGATTGTTAACCAGATCCGGGGCCTGTACCCCTGGCCGGGGGCCTCTACCACAGCGATCACCGGCGAACCCATTAAGCTGTGGGTGGCCCAGGTGGTGGAACAGCATACCGCCTCCCTACCCGGCACTGTGATTGCCGCCGACTGGGGGGGAATCGACGTGGCCTGCGGCGACGGCCAGGTTCTGCGTATCCTGGAGCTCCAGGCTCCGGGCAAGAAGAGAATGACCGTTGCCGCCTACCTGGCGGGGAACCCGATTCAGGTGCGTTGAGAAAAAACGAAGTTTTTTTAAAGTTTTCTTTTGCTTCTTTTCTTTTTCAAAAGAAAAGAAGAAGAAAGGCCGGTGAGAAGTATGGACGCCCGTGAGATATCGCTGCTGGCGCTGAACGACTGCCAGCGGCAGGGAGGATGGTCGGACGCCATTTTGAAAAAGCGGCTGGCCTCCGCCGGTCTGGACAGCCGGGACGGGGCGTTAGCCACCCAGCTGTGCTTCGGCGTGCTGCAAAACCGGCTGCTGCTGGATTTCTACCTGTCCCACTTCTCCAACCTTCCCCTGAAGCGGATGGAGGGCCGGGTGGTGGAGGCCCTGCGGATGGGGGCTTATCAGATGCTGTTTTTGGACAAAATCCCCCACAGCGCGGCGGTGAACGCCTCCGTTGAGCTGACCCGGAAGCACTGCAAAAATCCCCGGGCGGCAGGGATGGTCAACGGCATTCTCCGAAATATGGAGCGGAACCTGAACAATCTGCCCACCATCCCCCAGACCGACCCGGTGAGCTATCTGTCCACCCTGTACTCCCACCCGGAGTGGCTGGTGAGGGAGCTGCTTACCGCCCTGGGCAGTGAGGAGACGGCGAAGCTGCTCGCCGCCAACAATGGACAGGCCCCTATGACGGCCATGGTGAACCGGACCCGGACGACAGTTCAGGGCCTGATCCAGTCGCTGGAGGGGGAGGGGGTTCAGACGCGGCCCCACCCCTGGCTGTCAAACTGTCTGATTTTGGAGAAAACGGGCAAGCTGGAGCGGCTGACCGCCTTTCAGGAGGGGCTGTTTTACATTCAGGACCCGGCCAGCCGGTTAGCCGTGGAGGCTCTGTCCGCCGGGCCGGGGATGCGGGTGCTGGACTGTTGCGCCGCCCCCGGCGGCAAGAGCTTTGCCGCCGCTATCTGTATGGAGGGCAGGGGAGAGGTGGTTTCCTGCGATCTCCACCCCCACAAGAAGAAGCTGATTCAGGCCGGGGCCGGTCGGCTGGGCCTGAGCAGCATTACCCCCATGACCGCCGACGGAAAGGTGTTCCGTCCAGAGTGGGAAAACGCCTTCGACCGGGTGCTGGTGGACGCCCCCTGCTCCGGTCTGGGGGTTATTCGGAAGAAGCCGGATATCCGATATAAGGACCCTGAGCCGCTGAAGGACCTGCCCAAGGTCCAACGGGAGATTTTGGCAACAGCCGCAAGGTATGTAAAGCCAAATGGCTTGCTGGTCTACTCCACCTGCACCCTCCTGCGGCGGGAGAATGAGGGAGTGGCGGAGGATTTTCTGAAATGCCATCCTGAGTACAAGGCTGATGCCTTTACACTCCCTGAACCAGTTGGATTTGTGGGAGACGGAAGAGTGACCCTCTGGCCCCACCGACAGGGGACGGACGGATTTTTCATCAGTAGGTTCCGCAGAGAGGGGGAGTCCCTTGATTGACATAAAATCTATGACCCTGGAGGAACTGACTGCTTGGCTCAAGGACCAGGGGGAGCCCGCCTTTCGGGCCGAGCAGGTGTTCCGGTGGCTGTATCGGGGGGTGACCTCCTTCGAGGAGATGACCGACCTGTCCAAGGCCCTGCGGCAGAGGCTGGCGGAAACCGCCCTCCTCACTCCGCCCCAGGTGGCGCGGAAGCAGATATCCCGGGAGGACGGGACCATTAAATACCTGTGGCGGCTGTCCGATGGAAACTGCGTGGAGTCGGTGCTGATGCGCTATCAGCACGGCAATACGGTGTGCATTTCCTGTCAGGTGGGGTGCCGCATGGGCTGCGCCTTCTGCGCCTCCACCATCGCCGGGAAGGTCCGGGACCTGACTCCGGCGGAGATGGCGGATCAGGTGCTTTTTACCCAGCTGGACAGCGGAGCCCCCATTTCTAACATAGTTTTAATGGGGATCGGGGAGCCTTTGGACAATTTTGACACGGTTTTGCGCTTCCTGACCCTGGTGAACAACCCCGACGGGCTGAATATCGGGATGCGGCACATCTCGCTGTCCACCTGCGGTTTAACGCAAAAAATTGACAAACTGGCCCAACATGGGTTACAATTAACATTATCGGTTTCGCTCCACGCTCCCGACGACGAGACCCGCTCCCGGATTATGCCGGTGAATCAGGGCGTCGGCGTGGAGCGGCTGATGGAGACCTGCCGCCGGTATTTTGAGACGACCGGCCGGCGTATCTCCTATGAGTACGCGATGATCGACGGGGTGAACGACGCCGACTGGCAGGCCGATTTGCTGGCCAAACGGCTGAGGGGCGCTCCGGCCCATGTGAATCTGATCCCCCTCAACGAGGTGGAAGAAAGCCCCCTGAAGCCCAGCCGCCGGGTGGCGGCCTTCCAGAAGCGGCTGGAGGGCCATGGGGTGACGGTCACCGTCCGGCGGAGGCTGGGCGGCGACATCGACGCCTCCTGCGGCCAGCTGCGCCGCAAGGCGATGAAGCAGGGCTCCGAGTAAGGGCGGGCCCCGCGTACGGACGGCCGCGGGCCGCCTACATAGAAATTTGAATGCAACAAAGCCGGAGGTCCGGCAAGAAACGAGGTTTAACGCTATGCAGGTATGGGGAGTCACCGACCGAGGCGCGGTGCGGCAGCAGAATCAGGACGCGTACGCCGCGAGAGTATTGGAGGACGACAGGGTGCTTGCTCTGGTCTGCGACGGCATGGGCGGCGCCCGGGCGGGCAACGTCGCCAGCACGATGGCGGTGGAGCTGTTCATGGAGCATTTTGACAAGGGGGACCCGGACAGCCCGGAGGAGGAACGGATGGGACACGCGGCCTCCGTGGCCAACCAGGCCGTATTCCGCCGCTCGGTGGAGGATCAGGACTGCGCCGGGATGGGCACCACCATGGTGGCCGTTCTGGCGGGACCGTCGGAGGCGGTGATTCTCAACGAAGGGGACAGCCGGGCCTATCACATCAACAGCGAGGGGATCGTACTGGTCACCCGGGATCACTCCCTGGTGGAGGACCTGGTGGAACGGGGGGAGCTGACCCGGGAGCAGGCCCGGACCCACCCTCACAAGAACCTGATCACCCGGGCGCTGGGGGCTGAGCCCATCCTGATGGCCGACTGCTTCCGCCAGCCCCTGAACGAGGGGGACTATCTGCTTCTGTGCAGCGACGGGCTGAGCAACGTGGTCAACGAGCAGGAGATGCTCTATGAGGTGATTCACGGCGGCAGGGACGCGCATTGCTGCCAGCGGCTGCTGGACATCGCCCTGAGCCGGGGCGCACCGGATAACGTGACGGTCGTGCTGGTGAAACGCTAAGAATAGGAGGATATTTACCATGGATCAGTACATCGGTAAATTACTCGATAACCGATATGAGATACTGGAGCTGGTGGGCACCGGCGGGATGGCCAAGGTGTATAAGGCCCGCTGTCACCGGCTCAACCGGCTGGTCGCCATCAAGATCCTGCGGGAGGACCTGTCTCAGGACGCCGAGTTCCGCCGCCGCTTCCACGACGAGTCCCAGGCCGTCGCCATGCTGTCTCACCCCAACATTGTGGCGGTGTATGACGTGAGCCGCTCCTCCGAGCTGGAGTATATCGTCATGGAGCTCATCGACGGCATCACCTTAAAGCAGTATATGCAGAAAAAGGGCAACAAGCTGAACTGGCGGGAGGCCCTCCACTTCATTACCCAGATCACCAAGGCCCTGGGCCACGCCCACAGCCGGGGAATCATCCACCGGGACATTAAGCCCCATAATGTCATGGTCCTCCGGGACGGCAGTGTGAAGGTGGCCGACTTCGGCATTGCCCGGGTGGCCTCGGGGGGGCACAGCACTCTGACCCAGGAGGCCCTGGGCTCGGTCCACTATATCTCCCCGGAGCAGGCCAGAGGGAGCCACATCGACAACCGCTCCGACCTGTACTCCGCCGGCGTGGTGCTCTATGAGATGCTCACCGGCCGCCTGCCCTTCGAGGGGGACACCCCTGTGTCGGTGGCGATTCAGCACATCAACTCCATCCCCCTGTCGCCCCGGGAGCTGGAGCCCTCCATCCCGGAGGCTCTGGAGGCCATCACCATGAAGGCTATGGCCCACAATCCGGACGACCGCTATCTGTCCGCCGACGACATGCTGGCCGATCTGGAGGAATTTCGGAAAAACCCCAACATCAACTTCAACTTTACCCCGGAGCCCGTCCGTGAGGACGACGGCCTGGACGAGGACCGCACCCATATCCGCCCTATCCCCACCGGGGGAGGGGGATACCCCTCCTACCCCTCCGGCGAGCGGAGGAGGCCGGAGGAGTACAGTCAGGGGGGAGGGCGCTCTTATGACTATGATGAGGAGCCCTCCTATCAGCGCCGCAGGGGCGGCCGCCGCTATGAGGATGAGTACGCCCCCTCCCGCCGGGACGACCGGTACTATGAGGATGAGGACGACTATCCCCCACGCCGGGGGCCCGTCTGGCCGGTGATGCTGGCGGCGGTGGCGGTACTGCTCTTTGTGGGACTGATGGTCGTGTTCCTGTGGAACACCATTTTCGCCAAAATGCTGGCCCCGGCGGAGACCTACCCCGTCCCTAACCTGGTGGGCCGGATCTATGACGAGATCAAGGACGACGCCGGCCTTCTGGGCCGCTTCAATGTGGTGGTGGAGGAGACGGTCACCAACGAGGCCGACCCCGGTACCATTATCAAGCAGGACCCGGAGGGGGAGAAGGAGGTCACCGAGGCGGTGACCGAGATCAAGGTCACCATAAGCGGAGGGCTGGAGACCGTGGTTATGCCCGATATCAGCGATATGACCTATCAGGAGGCCAACCGCTACCTGCGGGACCATGGGCTGAAGCCCGTCGCCCCGCCGGAATATGCCAACCACGACACCATTGAGGAGGGCAAGATCATCTCCTATACCCCCCATAAGGATATTGAGGTGCCCAAAAACACCGAAGTCCATATGGTGGTCAGTCTGGGGCCCAAGTCGGAGCCTGTCACCATGCCGGATCTGGTGAACATGACCGAGTCCCTGGCTCTGAGCACCATTGACATGTATAAGCTGGAGAAGGGGCAGATTAGACAGGAGTACGACGATACGGTGGAGGCAGGCAAGGTGGTCAGCCAGTACCCCCTGGTTAACACTGAGGTGACCGAGGGGACCGAGGTCAACCTGATTATCAGCCTGGGACCCGACCCCAGTACGCAGGTCGCTCCTCCGCCGTCCACCACAGACCCCAGCGGACCCACCAACGTGCCCAATCCCGACCCGCCTCCGGCGCCGACCGTGACAAAAACCGTGCGGATTGACCTGAGCAAGTATGACAAGATCGTCAACGTGCGGGTTTTGATGGATGGTTCCCAGGTCTTTGGCAACGACGTGGACGCAACCATGCAGGACGCCATTGAGTTCCCCGTCACCGGATCGGGGGAGAAGGAGCTGGCCATCTATATCGACGGCATTGCCAGCGGTACCAAGACAGTAAACTTCGACGAAGCGGTGGGATGATGGGAGAAGGGATCATCCGAAAAGCCCTCAGCGGCTTCTACTATGTGGACGACGGCCAGTCCGTCACCACCTGCCGGGCCCGGGGAAAGCACCGCCATGCGAAAATTACCCCCCTGGTGGGGGACCGGGTCCGGTTTACCCCGCTGGAGGATGGCTCCGGTGCCCTGGACGAGATACTGCCCAGGAAAAATGAGTTCTACCGTCCCGCGGTGGCTAACATTGATTTGCTGGTGGTGGTGGCCTCCCAGGCGGCGCCGGTGACCGACCCCTTCCTCATCGACCGGGTGGCCGCCATCGCTGCCGCCCGGGGCTGTGACACGCTGGTATGCGTCAACAAGTGCGACCTGGAGCCGGGGGAGGACCTGGCCGGCATTTACGGGCGGGCCGGGTTCCAGACCCTCCAGGTGAGCGCCCGGACGGGGGAGGGGATCGAGGCCCTCCGCCAGGCGATTGCTGGAAAGGTATGTGCCTTTACAGGTAACTCCGGTGTAGGGAAATCCAGCCTGCTCAACGCCCTGGAGGCCGACTTCGACTTGGCCACCGGAGAAGTCAGCGATAAGCTTGGCCGGGGCCGGCACACCACCCGTCATGTGGAGCTCTTCCGCCTGTCCCGCGGGACTCTGGCGGCGGATACTCCCGGCTTTTCCTCCTTTGATGTGGACAAGCTGGAGCTGGCCCGAAAGGAGGAGCTGCAATACGCCTTTCGGGAGTTTGCCCCCTGTCTGGGTAAATGCCAGTTCCAGGACTGTGCCCATGTGAAGGAAAAGGGCTGTGCCGTCCTGGCGGCGGTGAGGTCCGGAGAGATTCCCGCCACCCGCCACCAGAGCTATGTCCGCCTGTATGAGCAGGCCAAGGCGATCCCGGACTGGCAGAGAAAGGATATGTAGGGCGCGACGACCCGGCGCGCCGTTTCATGCGGCGGGCCGAGGCCGTCCCGCCCTACAGTTGTAAATCAGGTGATTATTATGAATGAAATGATCCTCCTCAAGCTGGGAGAGATGGTCCTCAAGGGCCTGAACCGCCGCAGCTTTGAGGATAAGCTGCAAGCCAACATCTACCGCCGGCTGAACCACATGGGCCAGTTTCGGGTGTATACCCGCCAGTCCACCACCTATGTGGAGCCCATGAACGGCGACTGCGATATGGACGGGGCCTGGGATGCCTTGACAAAGGTGTTCGGCGTGGTGGGACTGTCCCGGGCCCGGGCCTGCGAGAAGGACAAGGACGCCATTCTGTCCGCCACGCAGGAGTATCTGGGGGAGAGGCTGTCCGCCGCCCGTAGCTTCAAGGTGGAGACCAAGCGGGCGGACAAGACTTTTCCCATGACCTCCATCCAGCTCAGCCAGTACGTGGGCGGCGAGCTGGACGAGCTGTACCCTGATCTGAAGGTGGACGTCCACCACCCGGAGCTCACCGTCCATGTGGAGATTCGGGACTACGCCGCCTTCGTCCACGCCGATCCGGAGCCGGGAGCGGGGGGACTGCCGGTGGGGATTAACGGCCGGGCGGTGTCCCTGCTGTCCGGGGGCATCGACTCCCCGGTGGCCTCCTGGATGATCGCCAAGCGGGGCGTGGCCCTGGAGATGGTCCACTTTTTCTCCTACCCATACACCTCCAACGAGGCCAAGGAGAAGGTTATCGACTTGGCCCGGCTGCTGGCTCCCTGGTGCGGACGGCTCACCGTCCATGTGGTGCCCTTCACCGCCATTCAGGAGGAGCTGCGCCGGTCCGTCCCTCAGGAGCTGTTTACCCTGGTCATGCGCCGGTTTATGATGCGCATTTCTCAGCGGGTTGCCCAGCGGTGCGGGGCTAAGGCCCTGGTCACCGGCGAATGTTTGGGCCAGGTGGCCAGCCAGACCATGGAGGCTATGACCGTCACCGGCGCGGTGGCGGACCTGCCCGTCCTGCGCCCGGTGGTGGGGATGGACAAGGAGGACATTGTAAAAATCTCCCGGAAGATTGGCACCTATGACACGTCCATCCTACCCTATGAGGACTGCTGTACCGTATTTACCCCCCGTCACCCCCGCCTGCGCCCTACCCTGGAGGAGCTGGAGGCGGCGGAACAGGGGCTGGACATTGAAGCGATGGTCCAGGCCGCCGTGGATGGCATTGAGCGGATTCAAATTTAAACGAACAGCGGCGGCCCGATGAAAACATCGGGCCGCCGCTGCAATGTTTTGGAAAACATCCCCATGCAAATTTCTGTATATCCTGCCAGCTCCTGCGGATACTATCCACTGTCAAAGCAAAAAACCGCAGGAGGCATGAGATAGATGAAAGCAACTGGCATTGTGCGCCGTATCGATGATCTTGGTCGGGTGGTTATTCCTAAGGAGATCCGCCGGACTATGCGTATCCGTGAGGGCGACCCCCTGGAGATATACACGGATAAGGATGGCGGCGTTATTTTTAAGAAGTATTCCCTGATGGGCGGACTGGTGGATTTTGCGGGGCAGCTGTGTGAGACGCTGAACCGTACCACCGGACAGGTGACGGTCATTACTGACCGGGACAGCTGCATTGCGGTGGCGGGCGTCCCCCGGCGGGAGCTGGCGGACAAAAGTGTTTCGCCCCAAATGGAGCGGCTGATGGAGGGGCGGCAGGTTTATCAGTACAAGCCGGGGGAAGAGCCCATCCCTCTGTGTGCCGACAGCGATAAGTACGCCCTGTCCACCGCCGCACCGATTCTCTCTGAAGGCGACGTACTGGGCTGTGTGCTCTTCGCAGGTGCCGCCGAAAAGCTGACCGGGGGAGAGGTGGAGTACAAGCTGGCCCAATCTATTGCAGGTTTTTTGGGCCGGCATATGGAAAGCTGAATAACCTACGGGACTCCCGAAGCGTTTGAGATGAGCTGCACCCCATTTGTTACAAGTATGCCATACTTGCTTGACAAATGGGGTGCAGCTCACTTTAAGGGTGGATTTTAATTCCTCCTTCAGTGGCCGGACTGGCGCTGTCACTCCCAAAAAGGGGGATTACAGGCCCGGGGATGTGATCTTTTTCAATTTTAACGGTGGGAGCAACGCCGCCCATGTGGGCATCTGTGAGAGCTGGGACGGGGCGTACATCACCACCATCGACGGCAACACCGCCCCCACCAATGAGGCTAACGGCGGGGCCGTGGTCCTGGGCGTGTTCGTGGCCCACGCCGCTATGTTTGGGTTTGATAAATTGCGGCAGACCATGGCATCGTTGGAGCAGATTAGGAAGAAGTAAGTATGCCGCCTTGTGGGACTGACCCGTAAGGCGGCTCTTTTTTTGTGGCAAATTCCCAGACGATTGGGATTTTGAAGTTTTTAAGGTACCTGTATGTGAAAGGGGCGGCGGTTGACTCCCCCTGTGCCGATGTGTAAACCCATGAGCGCCCGCCCCGCTGAGGGGGCGGCTGGACTTGCACCAGCGGCGGCCTGTGGCCGTCGGCCTTGCGGGTTAGAATAAACACAGCTGTTCGTTCGTCTGAGGGGTTATGTGTCAACGCCGATATGAAATTGTAAGAAAACGCCGAAGAAATTTTGTAGTTTT
>CANSDP010000005.1 GCA_947645675.1 uncultured Bacillota bacterium | reverse complement strand
TCTTACTTTCGCCCTCATTGCCATCCTCATCAGAAGATATTAAACAGGCTCTAAGACGCAAGCGCGGAGATATTCACCAGCACATTCAGGGAAAAACGCCCGCCTGTCTGTTCCGTCATCAGCGCCCCGTGGTACTTTTCCGCCACCGCTTTGATGTTGGAAAGCCCGGTCCCCGCCGGGGGCAGTGGTCCATCCAAGCAGGTATTCTCAAAGGTCAGCATGTAGAAATCTCCCTGTTGTTTCCCGCTGATGCGGAGCGTATTGGCTCCATCGTTGGCCCGGCAGGCGGCGATGGCGTTGTCCAGGGCGTTGGCAAAGAGTACGCACAGATCAAGGTCGTCAATTCCGCAGGGCTTGGGCAGGACCAGGGACACCTCCGCCGTGATCTCCTTCGCCAGCCCCAGCTTCTCTCCCAGCAGGATGTCCACCACCGGGTTGCCGGTCTGGTATGGGAAGGACAGGGCCTCCGAGACGGCCTCCAGCCCTTTCAGATACTCCCTGCCCTCCTCCAGCTTTCCGCTTCGGAGCAGGCCGTCCAGGACGGATAGATGGTTTTTGATGTCGTGGCGAAAGGATTTCGTCTGCTCGTAGCGCGCCTGGGCCTCCGTAATATAAACCTTTTGCTCATGGGCCGCCTGGGTCAGCGATTGCAGTTCCGCCTGGGCCTGAAAACCCTTGCAGAGCTGGCGGTAGGCATATAGGGTACACAGCAGTGCCGCCAGCCCCATGACTTGCAGGAGCAGCAGCGTACTATGCCTGCCAACCTCCTCCAGAGAAATGGTGGGGGCAAAAAAGCTGTAGGCGGTCTGGAGGATATACAGCTCCGAGGCAAAGAAAAACAGTCCGGGAAACAGCAGAAGTCCGATATAAGGCGTCTGGCTGTCCTCTGTCCAGTCCAGGAGCTTCAGTACGGCATAATAACAGCCGGCGCACAGCACAAAGAACAGGAGCTGTGCCGCCAAAAACAGCAGATAAAACAGCGGACTGCCGATGAAGCGGGGAAAGAGCGCCGCCTCCACCGAGTTGATGATCCCGAAGGAGAGCTGTGAAACGTAGTAGGACAGCACGGCGGCCAGCCAGGACACGGACCGCTGATTTCTCATCCAATAGCGGCTGAGTCCGTAGAGCGCAAGCACGCCTGCGCCAACGGGGAGTGTCCCGCCAAGGGCGAGTCTGTTCGAGATAAGCTGAATCATACCCAAGAGGAGAAAATAAGCGGCAAAGTACCATTTTTTCAGTCTCTTCCTGGTGAGGCGGCTGATAAAGACCATGTGCATCACCCCATGTCCCACAAGGAGGCAGAAGCTGTCCAAAAACAGAGCGAAATAGTCCATATCAGATACCCCTCTCTTTCATATAGCGTAAAAGGGCCTGGGTCAGCTCCCGCTCCCGCAGCCGGGAGGCGGGGACGCGCTCCCCCTGGGACAGCAGGACCTGCCCGTCCTGGCACCCGCGCACATAGTCCAGGTTGACCAAGAAGCTGCGGTGGCACTTGAAAAAGCGCTCGTCTACCCGGCGCTCCAGATCCTCCAGCCTGTCGTAGTAGCCGCTCACTGTCCCGTCATTTTTGTGGAGATAGACTTTCCGGCCCAGCACCTCGCAGTATACAATGTCCGAAAGAAGAACAACCTCGCAGCCCGTTCCCCGCTGGATCACGATGTTCTCAACCGTCCTCCGCTCCAGGGAGCGGAGCACCCGGTCCATGGTCTGGTGGAAGCGGGCGCTGTCCAGGGGCTTGAGCAGATAGTCGTATGCCTCCACCTGGAAAGCATCGAAAACGAGCTCCTTCAGTACCGTTACAAAGACCAGCAGGCTGTGGTCTACCCGCCGGCGCAGCAGCTTGGCCGTTTCCATCCCGTCCGGCTGTTCCATCTGGATGTCCAGGAAAATCACGTCAAAGCGATCAGCCGCATCCAGCAGGGCGCGGCCATTGGGAAAAATGCTGACCGAGCAGGCGGCAGTCATTGATTTTTCTTTCATATAGTCCGCGAGATGGCCGGCAAGCTCCTGGGCCATCATGGGTTCATCGTCACAGACCGCAATTTTTATCATGTTCACCACCACAGTTTTAATGCTCTTATTATATTCTCCCCGCCGGAGGCGGGGGGAATGTAATAAATTCAGAATAACAAAAGAGGAGCAGGGATGCAACCCCCGATGTCATGAACTGTCGCGGATCTGTCATGAAATGCTGTTGCAAAAGGCCAGCGGAGCAGCCGCAGCCGCCCCGCTGGCCTGGAGGGGAGATGGAACTACAGTTAGATAATATCCCGTTTCTGATATACCTTTACCGCAACCCGATAGGAGATAAAGAACCAGAGGGCGGAAATGGCGAGTACAATGTTAAACGCCAACAGGATATTCTCTTTCACGGGAAGAAACAGATTGGTAAGCAGTACGATCCCTACAATGATCCCCGTGGACGCCATGAAGGACATCATAAACACGATCTGGGATTTTTCCGGGTCAAACAGATAGGCGCAGGGCAGGCTGATGCCTCCAGCCAGCAGGGTGGCGCTGATGCCGATAGACCCATACAGGCACAGGGAATGGAGGGTCACATCAACACCAAGGGCCCCGAGGATCAGGCAGGGAATCAGTGCTGTGACCAGCCCCAGGACGGCCAGCAGGATGTAAAACACGAATTTCTCCCCAATAATCTGTCCCCTGGACACCGGCATCGTAATCACATTTTTGTTCCACTTGGAGGCGGCGTCACTGGTGATGCTGATAAAGACCGCGGTGGTGGAGGCCACCGGGGCCAGAACCAGCAGCGCGCTTGTCTCCAGAAGGAACGACAGCCCGAACCCCAGAACAACCAAACTGACCACAGTGACCAGGATATTGCTCTTAGCGATATAGAGGTCCTTCAGCAGAACGCCTTTCATCACTTTTCCCCCTTTACATAGAGCAGCATAATCTCATCAATGGTGGCCGGAACCACCATGGCCTTCGGATACTTCTTCTGCATCTTCTCCCGGTCGGCCACCAGCACCTGCCATTCATAGTCCATCTTGCGGTACACAATGATGTCGGCCTTGTCCAGCGCATCAAACTGCGCCGCTCCGCACTTGATGATGCCGTACTGCTCCACCAGTTCGTCCTTGGGCTTGGAAAAGACCACTTTCCCCTCATGGATGAACACGATATAGTCCGCAATCTTCTCCAGATCACTGGTGATGTGGGAGGACACCAGAATGGAGTGGTCCTCCTCCTGAACAAAATCCAGGAGCATATCCAGAATGTCGTCCCGGATCACCGGGTCCAGGCCGCTGGTGGCTTCGTCCAGAATCAGCAGCTTGGAGTGGTGGGAGAGGGCGGCGGAAATCGCCAGCTTCATCTTCATGCCCTTGGAAAACCGCTTGATTGGCTTGTCAGGGGGCAGGGAAAACTGCTTCAAAAGACGGAAATAGGCCGTTTCATCCCAGGAGCGGTAGATGTTCCTCATGACGCCGTCGAGCTTCCTGGGCGAGAGAATTTCGGGATAATTGCTGCCGTCAAAGACCACGCCGATCTCTTCCTTGGTATCGCCGTCCAGCCCTTCCCTGCCCAAAACGGAGACTTGCCCCGCCTCCTTCTGGATCAGGCCCAGGGCCGCGTTGATGGTTGTACTTTTCCCGGCGCCATTCTCCCCAATCAGACCCACAATGGAGCCGCTGGGGACGGAGAACGAGACCTGATCCAAAACAAAATCCGGATAGGTTTTGGTCAGTCCTGAAACAGTGAAAGCATTTGTCATGATCAATCCTCCTCATACAGAAGCGTCAACAGGTTCAGCATTTTGTCGAGGGGGATTCCGCTTGTGCGGGCTATTTCAATCGCCTCATTAAAATGCTCCTCGATTTTCTTTTGCTGCTCCTCCAGATAAAAGTCCTGATTCTGCGCGGAAACAAAGCAGCCCTTTCCCGCCGTCGTCTCGATGAACCCGTCCGCTTGCAGAAGGTCGTATGCTTTCTGCACTGTCAAAACGCTGATCTGCAGGGACTTGGCCAGGGAGCGGATGGAAGGAAGGGGCTCTCCCGCCTTCAGCTCCCCGCTCATGATCTGCGCTTTTACCTGAGTTGAGATCTGTTCATACAAGGGACGGCTTGTTTTATTGCTGACTACAATCTCCAAATTCCCACCGCCTATCCGTCTTTTACTGTATTGTAGTAACAAGTACAGTATAGAACAAGTTGTGACAGTTGTCAAGGGGGAACATAAATTTATACTTTTTTTACTTCAGGTTCTCATGGTTGGGCGCAGTGTTTTACCATAGCAGCATTCAAACATACCGACAATAGATGCTGGGTTTACTTCTGTTTGAAGAATAAAGTGGTTTTATGCATGGCCTCTGCCGCCGGCTTGGGCAAGGGGATTGCCGCCGAGATGGCTCAACTACGTCAACGTTCCCCATCTGCTGGGGGCGGTCCCAATCCCCTATCTGCTGCGGGAGGAGTCTGGCGATCAGATCGGCCTGGAAGAGATCCGTTCCAAAATTACGGACCGTCACAGCCGACGGTCTTGCCAGCCGCCGGCGAAGAAAGCCGTTGCTTGAGGCTGCCCAGCCTCCATCCAGCAAGACGGTGCGGATGGGAAATAGTGGGATAAACGTCCCTGTTCCGGAGCAGAATAACTCCGGAGGCGATGCAATGGAACAGCAAACCATTACCATGGGCCAGGCCACCTACGAACTGCGGCGGGTCTTTCAGGGGACACGCCCGCTGTCCGAGCTGATGGCGGAGCGGATTGTCCAAAATATTCCAGCCGCCCGGTCCGTTGACGGAGGCGCCGGCCATGAGGTATAATCAACCCAGTGGGCCGGTTCACCGGAGGAGGCAAGCATGAAAACCGGCAGATTCACACTGGGCTTCGCCTACCTGCGGCTCTCCAACGAGGAGGCCCAGGGCGGGGAATCGTCCAGTATCACCAATCAACGCATGATCGTTGAGAACTATTGCAGACAAAACGGCATCACTCTTGTCCGGGAGTTTGTGGACGACGGCTACTCCGGCGGCAACTTCAACCGCCCCGGCTTCAAGGAAATGCTGAAGCAGCTGGAGCAGGGCAAGGCCAACCTGGTCATCACCAAGGACCTCAGCCGGCTGGGCCGTGATATGCGGGAGGCCAGCTACTACGCCGAACAGTTTTTCCCAGAGCACGGCATCCAGTATATCGCCATCGCGGACAACTTCGACACGGAGCATGACAACATCATGGCCCCCTTCCTGTTCGCCATGAACGAGGTCTACCTCCGGGACGGCTCCCGGAAGGTCAAGGACGTGCTGAAAAGCAAGCGGGAGAGCGGCCAATACTGTGCCTGTCCGCCCTACGGCTACCGCAAGGACAGAGCGGACAAGCACCGCTTGGCCCCCGACGAGATGACCGCCTCGGTGGTGGAGCGCATCTTTCAGCGGGCGGCGGCGGGGGATTCCTCCCGGAAGATCGCTCTGGACTTAAACGCCGATGGCATCATCCCACCGCTGAAATACCGGGTGCTGTACCGGGACGAGTTCAGCGAAGAGGGCGCGGCCCATGCTTCGGACACCTGGAATTACACCACAGTAAAACGGATTTTGAAAAATCCGGTCTATTTGGGGCACACCCTGCTGGGCAAGAGCAAAAAGGTCAGCGTTAAGTCCAAGAAAAAAGCGGCCGTCCCGAGGGACAAGTGGGCCGTGACCGAGGACACCCATCCCCCGCTGGTGGACAAGACCCTGTTCCAGCGGGCCCTGGAAAACCTGGGCCGGGGCAGCCGGGACTACCGGGCCTATGACCAGGTGCGCAAGAGCATCTTCGGCGGCGTGGCGGTGTGCGGCAAGTGCGGGCACTCCCTGTGTTCCTGCGGCACGGTGTACAAGGGGGAGCGGGAAAAATACTGGTATCTCTCCTGCACCCACCAGCGCCAGGACATTGCCGCCCCCTGCGAGGGGGTGCGCATCCGCTACGCCGACCTGGTGGAGCTGGTGCGGCGAGACCTGAACAGCCTGCTGGCTCTCAGTGACGGGGAAGTGGAGGAGTTGGTTCAGGAGGCGGTCAGGCGGATGGGCAGCAAGGAAAACCTCAAAACCCGGCAGATGAAAAAGGAGCGGGCTGAGGCTCGGATCACGGCCATCGACAAAATCGTCACCAAGCTGTACACCGACAACGCATCAGGCAAGCTGGACGGCGAACGTCTAGACCGCATGGTGGCCGACCTGGAAAAGGAATCCGCCGGACTGAAGGCGGCACTGAAGGAGTTGAGCGCCTCCAGTCCCGCCCAACAGCTGGCGGACAGCTACGCTCAATTCTTTGAGCTGGCCCGGTCCTATACCCACCTGGAGCAGTTGGATCGGGATACCCTGCTGACTTTTGTGGACCGCATCGAAATCGGACCCAAGCTCTACGAAAACGGCTCTCACAAGGTCCCGGCCCGGGCCAACCAGCCCTACCGGCAAAGTGTGCGGATTTTCTACAAATTCATCGGAGAATTGGCCGGCAGCGGCGAGAAAAATTCCGCTGAGAAACCCGCTTAAGATGGAGGAGGCACATCAAGGGAGGTCGGCGTCAACCTGAAGCAGGGCTACAACGGCGACCTGACCAGCAAGCAGGCCGGCTCCGTGGGCGGCCAGATGGTCAAGAAGATGATCGAGTCCTATGAGAACGGCATGAAGTAAGCTGTCCTCTGGGCGATCAGGCTTATAGAGCAAAAGAAAACAGCCCCCATCGGGGCTGTTTTCTTATTTCTCCCAGGGCGGGACGGAATCATAGATCCGCCAGGAGTTGGTCTCTTCGTCCTGGAGCACCGCCGCGGTGCCGTCGTCCAGCAGCACATAGGGGGACCCCACCGGCAGGAAGTTGGCCTGACCGTCCTCCTCCGGCTCCGCGCCGTTGAGGAAGGAGGTGGTGCAGCGGATATCGCTCTCCTCCGGTTCCATGTGGATATACTCATTTGTGGCCCGGTACACGACCCCGTCCACCCGGAGGGCAAGGGACCAATCCCCAGAAGCGTCGGGCTCCGCAAGGTCGGGGGCGCCGCCGCTTTGGTCCATGCCTTCCGTCGACGTGGGCGGCTCCGTCGGGGCGCTGGCGGCGGGTGTGTCCGCTCCCGCCGCGCCTGTAACTCCACCTGGGGCCGAGGCGCCGCCTCCGCCGCCGATACCCAAATGGGTCAGGCCGTAGCCCAGGGTCAGCACGACGGCAAGGCTGGCCGCCAGGCTGATCCAGCGGCTGTAATCCCGCCTGGGCCGGCGGTACTCCTCCGCCTCATGGATCAGGCCGTCGTCCAAAAGGCCGATCGCGTCCAAAAGATGCTCGCTGTTCATACCGCTACCCCCTCCCGCTCCAGCTCCGTTTTCAATTTTTGCCGCGTCCGGTGCAGGCGGGACTTCACCTGTCCCACCGTCAGCCCAAACCGGGAGGAAAGGTCGTTCAAGGGCTCCAGATGAAAGTACCGCCGGACGAAGAGCGCCCGGTCCAGCTCGGGCTGGCGGCGGAGGAAGGCGGAAATGAGGGCCGCCGTCTCCCCCGCCTCCAGATTTTCATCGGGACTGCGGTGGTCGGGCAGGCAGTCCTCCAGCTCATGGAGGGCTATCTCCACCTGACTGCCGCCCCGCTTGGCCGCTTTCAGCCGCCGCCACCGGTCCAGGGACAGGTTCCGGGTCAGCTTGCCGAAAAAGGCGGACAGGACCCCCGGTCGCTGGGGCGGCATGGCGTTCCACGCCCGGAGCCAGGTGTCGTTGACGCACTCCTCCGCGTCCTCCTCCCGGTCCAGAATCCGCCGGGCGATGGTGTGGCAGTAGGGGCCGTATTTCTCCTCGCTGGCCGCTACCGCCTGCTGGGACCGGGCCCAGTACAGGTCGATGATGGCTGTGTCCTCCATAGGGGAGCCTCCTCTCTCTAAGAGCCTCCCTCTTAGAGGGAGGTGGCACGGCGAAGCCGTGACAGAGGGAGTCCTTCGGAGGTCTGCGGGGACCTTGAGGACTCCCTCAGTCAGCCCTGCGGGCTGACAGCTCCCTCAGAGAGGGAGCCTTTATTTTAATAGACGCAAAACCGCGCCGGAGGTTTCACCCCGGCGCGGAATTTATTATGCCAGAAGCTCGAAGTCGGAGGCCGGGTGCTTGCACCAGGGGCAGATATAGTCGGCGGGCAGCTCGTCGCCCTCATAGACGTAGCCGCAGACCTTGCAGACCCAGCGTTTTTTCTCGCTGGGAGCCGCCGCGCCGGGCTTGGGCTTGATGTGGGCCTGATAGTAGCTGTAGGTGGCGCTGGGGGCGCTGGAGAGGACGCCGCCGTCCAGCACGTCGGCCAGGAAGAGGGTGTGGGTGCCCAGGTCGGTGGCGGACACCACCTTGCAGCTCAGCCAGGCGTTGGTCCCCTGGGTGACGTAGGGAATGCCCCCGGCGTCCTTTTTGACGTAGGCCTCAAAGCCGGCGAACTTGTCCACATCCCGGCCCGACTGGAAGCCAAAGCGCTTGAAAAGCTCAAACTCCGCCTCCTCCGACAGGACGGAAACGGTAAACCGGCCCGTCTCCTTCACCATGTCGTGGGTGTAGTTGCTCTTGTTCACGGCGATGACGATGCGGTTGGGGTCGGTGGTCACCTGGATGGCGGTGTTGGTGATACAGCCGTTGTCCTTGTCCCCCTGACGGGCGGACAGCACAAACAGACCGTAGCTCAGGGAATACATGACCTTGTTGTCCATAATATTTCTCCTTCATGTTGGTGTGGATCGGTGTGATGTCAGTCTACCATAGTTTGGCCCGAATGTCCAGAAACAAAACAGAATCGGCCATAGTCTGTCTGTTAATTATGGAAGACCCCTCTGTCCCATCGCGCGGCGAGCTTTGTGACAGGTCTGTATAAAAGCATTGTGACTGCCATATTCAGGCCGCCCTTCATCAGATTGAAGGGCAAGAAGGCTGGAAGCATCAGCTCCAGGACAGCTTCTCTGGAACAGCCCATATAGACCGGCGCGATCAGATAATTCCAAAACAGCATTACTGCGACCATACATCCCCATCCGCAGAGAAGGCTGAGGGCCGCGCCCCTGATCGTCCGTCTTTTTTGATGGATGATCGCCGCGGTACACGCGAAGGAGCAGCTTGAGATAATATTCATGCAACAGCCTAAAATACCGTTTTCACTGACGGTAAGCATCTCCAGAAGAGAGGCGGTCACCGCGGTCGCCAGCGCGGTCAGCGGACCGAACAGTAAGCCGCCGGTGGCAATTACAACATCCTTGGGGTCGTACTTCAAAAAAAGCACCATCGGGACCCGGCCCACGACTGCCGTGGTGTAGGCCAGGGCGCAGAGCATCCCCGTTATGACCGTTCTTCTGGTTTTGTCCTTCATAAAAAAGCCTCCTAAAAAAATTAACACCTGAACGTATTGAAATGACGTTCAGGCGCTGATTTTTTCAGGTGTATTGAATATGTCAACAGAGCCGCTGTCCGGATCGACAGAAGAACGTGCAAAAGCCCGGCCCGACCGCCGGTCATTTCAACACACCTTCTTCAAATCCAGACTATACTGTCGGTTTTGGAATCGCACCAAATCAGCACTTTCGCGCTCGCGGACTTTACCGCCGATCGGGAATTTCACCCTGCCCTGAAGACATTATACGATTCAGTTGTCCCTGACAGTATATCAGAGCGGAGAAACGCTGTCAACCGGCGGGGAGCACGTTGTGTGAAAAAATACAGGTTGACACTGTAGACCAACTGTGGTATGATAGGTCTACAAAGTAAACCAAAGGAGTGGAGATCATGGACAACATCAATCTGACCAACAGCGAGTGGTATGTATTAGACTGCCTGTGGGAGAGGTCGCCCATGACGGTGATGGAGCTGGTGGCGGCGCTGGGGGACCGACCGGGCTGGGCCAAGAGCACCACCATCACCACTCTGCGGCGGATGGAGGACAAGGGACTGGTCCACTGCGACCTGGAGGGCCGGACGAAGCACTACACCCCGATGGTGTCCAGGGACCGGGCGGCGCGCCGGGAGACCCGGTCCTTCCTGGACAAGGTGTATCGGGGCAGCGTGGGGCTGATGATGTCCGCCCTGGCGGAGGATCAGGCCCTGTCCAAGGCGGAAATTGACGAACTGTATGAGATTTTGCGAAAAGCGGAGGAGGGAGAACTATGATGCAGTTGATTCAGTGGGTGATTGATATGAAGCTGATGATCCAGTGGGCGATCACCTCCAGCGCCCTGATTTTGATCGTGCTGGCGGCGCGGTATCTCTTCCGGAATAAGCTGTCCGCCCGGCTGAGATACGCCCTGTGGGGGGTGGTCCTCCTGCGGCTGCTGGTGCCCTTCCAGGTCCAGCTGCCCGCCGCCGGCGACGCTCTGCCGGTGCTGGCCTCCAATCTGGCCCAGGATGTGACGCCCCGGCTGGATGATACCATGCTGTATGCCATCCCCACAGAGCGCAGCCCCAGAGACCAAGTGCTGCCAGTGGAGCCGCCTCAATACACCCGCACGCTCCACGGCGAGGCCGACTGGGAATACTACTCCGGCGGCGTGGTCTATGACGGGAAGAGCATTACCCACTACTTTTTTATGATGACCGCCTTGGAAGTGCTGATCGTTATCTGGATCGCTGGCACGGCTTTGACGGCGTTGGTGGTACTGGCCTCCAATCTGCGCTTCTATAGCGGACTGCGAAAGCGGCGGGAAACGCTGGAGGGGACAGAGGCCCCCATCCCCGTCTACACGGCGGCGCACCTGAGTTCCCCCTGCCTGTTCGGGGTATTCAAGCCCGCCGTCTACGTGACCCCGGGGGCGGCGGAACACCCCGACGCTCTGCGCCATGTGCTGGCCCATGAGCTGACCCACTACGCCCACAGGGACCACATCTGGTCCCTGCTCCGGTGCCTGGCTCTGGCCCTCCACTGGTACAACCCCCTGGTGTGGCTGGCGGTGGGGCTGTCCAAGCGGGACGGCGAGCTGGCCTGCGACGAGGGGTCGGTGGTCAGGCTGGGGGAGGGGGAGCGGGTCCCTTATGGCCGCACCCTGGTGAACATGGTGGCCCAGCGGTCCCCGCGGCCCGCCGACCTTCTGTCCTGCTCCACCGCCATGACCGGCGGCAGGAAGTCCATCCAACAGCGGGTGGCCCAGCTGGTAAAAAAGCCCGAGACGGTACGGACCGCCCTCTTTGCCCTGGTGGCAGTGGTGGCGGTGGCCTCGGTGTTTGTCTTTGTGGGGCGGTCCGAACAGGGGAAAGATGGGGACTACCACGTCTTTCAAAGTGATGTAAAAAGTGCCCAGTCCATCCATTTGAGCCAGGAAACAACCTCCAGCTATGCCAACCCCACCGCCATTACCGACCCGGAGCTGCTCTCCCAGGCCAAGGACGTGCTTTTACAGGGAGCCAGCGACTGGCTGAATCCCCCTTCGGTCCTGGAGAACCTGGATTTGTCCTCCCTGCGCACCCTGACCCTCACCGGCCAGGACGGAGATGAGTTCCGCTATCAGCTGGTCCGTTTTGATGCGGAAGACAGCCCGACCCTCAATTCACAGCTCTGTGTGATTACAGAGGGCAGTCTGTCCAACGTCCGCAGCAGTCGAGTGGCTGTCCTTCTGGACCAGGAGGCAGTCCCCAAAATCTATGAGCTGATGCGGCAGCGGAAAAATCAAAACGGCTCCCCAGAGCTGGACCGCTTCCTCGCTGATCTGGACAGCGTCCAGTCCATCTTTGTGGGCCAGCCCCTCTACTATAGCACCTTGGCCCCTGGCCGGATCGACACCCCGGAGAATTTGACCCAGGCCAAGGAGCTGCTTTCTCAAGCGATTCCGGTGGCCGAGGTGGAGGACGGGGTCTGGGCCCTGCTCAGCCTGAGCAGTGATTCTCAGGATCAGAAGATGGTCTCCCGGGAGGAGCTGAAGCACCAATTTCTCCTGGAGGGGTGTCCTGTCAGCCTCTTCCCCACAAAGGAGCAGGACCTGGAAGCCGCCCGCCGGTATTGGCTCGTCCCCTGGGAGGGGTTCTGCCTTCTGGTCCAGCCAGACGACCCGGTTACCCTGGTCGCCTGCTTCCCCTCCGGCCTGTATGACCAGCTGGCTGAGCTGGCCCGGAGTGAGGAACCGGAACGGGTTCACCCGGTCACCGGCAGCTGAAGCACCCCCGGCGGATTCAATCCGCCGGGGGTTTTGTCACTTTTGCGCACGGAAAGGCCGTTAACATTCCGCTTTTCTTCCCTTTTGCCCCGTTAAAAAGCCGTTAATTTCGTTGTTTTTCAACCAAAAAGCCGGTATCATATACCATTGAAAAATAGGCTTCCTACTCCTGAAAGGCGGTTATTCCCTATGAGTCTGCGCGTCGGCATTGACATCGGTTCCACCACCGTCAAGGTGGTAGTCCTCAACGAACAGGACCAGCTGCTCTTCCGGTCCTATGAGCGGCACTTCTCCAAAACCCGGGAACGGGCCCTGGAGACGCTGAACTCCATCCGGGACCTGCTGGCCGGCCAGGAGATCAAGGTCACCATCACCGGCTCCGCCGGTCTGGGGGTGGCCGACGCCGCCGGCATCGACTTTGTCCAGGAGGTCTACGCCACCGCCGCCGCCGTGAATACATACATCCCCGACACCGACGCGGTGATTGAGCTGGGAGGCGAGGACGCCAAGATTATCTTCTTCGGCGGGGCCCTGGAGGAGCGGATGAACGGCTCCTGCGCCGGGGGCACCGGGGCCTTCATCGACCAGATGGCCACCCTGATGAACGTCACCGTCAATGAGCTGGACGAGCTGTCTCTCAAGCACGAGAAAATCTACCCCATCGCCTCCCGGTGCGGGGTGTTCGCCAAGAGCGACATCCAGCCCATCCTCAACCAGGGCGGGCGGAAGGAGGACGTGGCCGCCTCCATTTTCCAGGCGGTGGTGGACCAGACGGTGGCCGGCCTCACCCAGGGCCGGGAGCTGAAGGGCAAAATCGTCTTTCTCGGCGGGCCGCTGCACTTCCTCATGGGCCTGCGGCAGCGGTTCGTGGAGACGTTAAAGCTGGACAGCAACCACGCTGTGTTCCCCGAGGACGGCGACTGCTTCGCCGCCATGGGGGCCGCCCTGTGCGCCACCGACTACGCCCCCGTCCCCTTTGAGACGGTGCTGAAAAAGCTGGAGGACAGCGCCGCCGCCACTACAGTGGTGGACACCATGCCTCCCCTGTTCACCAGTGAGGCGGAGTACGGCGAATTTGCCGCCCGGCACAACGCCAGCCGTCCCCCTGAGGCGGATATTTCGACCTACACCGGCCCCGCCTACCTGGGGATGGACGCCGGGTCCACCACCACCAAGCTGGCCCTCATCGCCCCCGACGGCGGACTTCTCTACACCTATTACCACTCCAATCTGGGCAACCCTGTCGCTATCGTGCTGGAGCAGCTTCGGGAAATCTACCGGCTGTGCGGGGACCGCATCCAAATCAGGGGCGCGGCCGTCACCGGCTACGGCGAGGACCTGATTAAAAACGCCTTCGGCTGCGACCTGGGGCTGGTGGAGACCATGGCCCACTACAAGGCCGCCGCCCACTTCCGGCCCGACGTGGACTTTATCATCGACATCGGCGGGCAGGACATGAAGTGCTTTAAGATCCGCAACGGCGCGGTGGACTCCATCATGCTCAACGAGGCCTGCTCCTCCGGCTGCGGGTCCTTTATCGAGACCTTTGCCAAGGCCTTGGGCTACAGCATCGCCGGCTTCGCTAAGCTAGGCCTGTTTACCCGGAAGCCGGTGAATCTGGGCTCCCGGTGCACGGTGTTTATGAACTCCAGCGTAAAACAGGCCCAGAAGGACGGGGCCAGTGTGGAGGATATCTCCGCCGGACTGTCCATCTCCATTGTGAAGAACGCCATCTATAAGGTGATTCGGGCCGCTTCTGCCGACGATCTGGGCAAACACATCGTGGTCCAAGGGGGTACCTTCCTCAACGACGCGGTGCTCCGTGCCTTTGAACAGGAGCTGGGCCGGGAAGTTACCCGTCCGGTGATTGCCGGCATTATGGGGGCCTATGGAGCGGCGCTGGTTGCCCGGGACTTGGGTCTGGACAAGTCCGCTCTGCTGTCCGCCAAGGCTCTGGAACACTTTACCCACACCGCCAAGCCCGCAACCTGCGGCCTGTGCACCAACCACTGCGCCCTGACGGTGAACTCCTTCGACGGCGGGCGGCGGTTTGTCTCGGGCAACCGCTGCTCCCGTCCCCTGGGGGAGGAGCCCAGCCGCCTGCCCGACCTGATGCGGTACAAATATTCCAAGCTCCGGGCCCTCCAGGGCAAGGGGAGCGGCGACGGCTCCCGGGGAAAAATCGGCATCCCCTTCGGCCTGAACATGTATGAGAACCTGCCCTTCTGGTTCGAGCTGTTCACCCAGCTCAACTTTGAGGTGGTCCTGTCCCCCGAGTCCTCCCGGAAGCTCTACCTCAAGGGCCAGCGCACCATCCCCTCGGATACGGTGTGCTACCCCGCCAAGCTCCTCCACGGCCATGTGGAGGCCCTGGCAGAGGCGGGGGTGGACGCCATCTTCTACCCCTGTATGCCCTACAATTTTGACGAGGGGGCGGGGGACAACAACTACAACTGTCCCGTGGTGGCCTACTACCCGGAGCTTCTGGCGGCAAACGTCCCCAATTTGAAGCGGACCCGCTACCTCTACCCCTACTTCGGCCTCCACCGCCCCAAGGATATGGAGCGCAAAGCCGGGGAGTGGTTTTTCAACGAGTTCCACATCCCCAAGCGTGAGACAGCGGCGGCGGTACGCTCCGCCTACATCGCCTACAACGCCTATAAAAACGACCTGCGCAACACCGGCCGGACCTACATCGACAGCGCCCGGGCCGAGGGCCGGCCCATCCTGGTGGTGGCCGGACGGCCCTACCACATGGACCCGGAGATCAACCACGGCATCAACGATCTGATCACCTCCTACGGCTTCGTCCTGGTCACCGAGGACGCGGTGGCCTGGCTGGAGGACAAGGCCCCCCGGCACGTCCTCAACCAGTGGACCTACCACGCCCGGATGTACAACGCCGCCCGGTATGTCTGCACCCAGCCCGACATGGAGGTCATCCAGCTGGTCAGCTTCGGCTGCGGCATCGACGCCATCACCGGCGACGAGATGCGCTCCATCCTGGAGGAGGGCGGCAAGCTGTACACCCAGCTGAAAATCGACGATATCAGCAATTTGGGCGCTGTCAAAATTCGGATTCGTTCTCTGATGGCCGCCATTGAGGCCAGAAAGGAGCATTGATATGGCTAAGTTAGTTTATGACAACACCGGACGTCTGCTCTTCACCAAGGAGATGAAGGAGGAGTACACCCTCCTCATGCCCCAGATGCTGCCCGTCCACTTCGGCATGATGAAAAAACTGCTGGAGTGCGAAGGCTACAAGGTGGATATGCTCACCACCAACCACCGGGGGATCGTGGACGAGGGCCTCAAATATGTCCACAACGACACCTGTTACCCTGCCCTGCTGGTCATTGGACAGCTCATCGACGCGGTGAAGCACGGGGGCTACGACCCTCACAAAGTGGGGCTGCTCATCACCCAGACCGGCGGCGGCTGCCGGGCCTCCAACTACATCCATCTGCTGCGCAAGGCACTGGCCAAGGCGGACATGGCCTACATCCCCGTGGTGTCGGTGAACCTGTCCGGGCTGGAGAAGAACCCCGGCTTCTCCCTCACTCTGCCCTTTGTCCGCAAGGCGGTGTACGCCATGATGTACGGCGACATCATTGTCAATGTGGCAAACCAGGTCCGGCCCTATGAGGTGGAGCCCGGGGCCGCCGACGCTATGATCGACCGCTGGTCCCAGAGGCTGGTGGACGGCTTTCAGGCGGGCAGGGGCATGAGCCGCAGGCAGATGCGGGCCAGCTTCGACGCCATCTGCGCCGATTTCGCCTCCATCCCCGTGGAGGGAGAGCAGAAGATCCGGGTCGGGGTAGTGGGCGAGATCTATGTGAAATTCGCCCCTTTGGGCAACAACAACCTGGAAAAATTTCTCCTGTCCGAGGGGGTGGAGCCGGTGGTCCCCGGACTGACCGACTTCATCATCTTCAAGGTCTACAACCGGGTGGCCGACGTGGAGCTGTACGGCGGCAAGTGGATCAAGAAGGCGGGCTGCACCCTCTTCATGCGGTATATCGAGGCCTGCCAGCGGGACATGATCGCCGCTCTGGAGCAGTCGGGCCGCTTCCGGGCCCCGGGTACCTTCCAGGACCTGCACAGGCTGGTCCAGGGGTATCTGGGGGACGGCAACAAGATGGGCGAGGGCTGGCTGCTCACCGCCGAGATGCTGGAGCTCATCCACTCGGGCACCAACAACATCGTCTGTACCCAGCCCTTCGGCTGTCTGCCCAACCACATCGTGGGCAAGGGGATGATCCGCAAGCTGAAGGACAAGTACCCCTACAGCAACATTGTGGCCATCGACTACGACCCGGGCGCCACCAAGATCAACCAGGAGAACCGCATCAAGCTGATGCTGGCCAACGCCAAGGGCCTCACCCATCAGGAGCCCGCCCGGCCCCGGCCGGAGCCTCAGCTGGAGCGGGAGCCCCAGCTGGCCCACGCCAATATTTAAAGCCCGCCCCTACGGCGGCACCTCTGCCGCAGGGGTGTTTAGAGAATTATGCTGATCTATTGCCGCGAGGGATGAAAAACCCGCTGAGAAGCAAATGCTTCTCAGCGGGTTTAAATTCTAGTCTTATTCCTCAGCCATAGCCTTGGCGGCGGCGATGGCCTTGTCCTGAGCGGCGGGGGGGCAGTCCTCATAGCGGACAAAGTGGAAGGTGTAGGAGCCGCGGGACTGGGTCATGGCCCGCAGGTCGATGGCGTAGGAGGTCATCTCGGCCATGGGGACCTCGGCCTCAATGATCTGGTCGCCGTCGCCGGTGGGATTCATGCCCATGACACGGCCCCGGCGCTTGTTCAGGTCGCCGATGACATCGCCCATGTAGCTGTCGGGCACGGTGACCTTCAGCTCGCCCACGGGCTCCAGCAGGACGGGGTTGGCCTCGGGCATAGCGGCCTTGTAGGCCAGCTGAGCGGCGGTCTTGAAGGCGATTTCGGAGGAGTCCACGGGGTGGTAGCTTCCGTCATACAGGACGGCCTTCAGGTTGACCACGGGGTAGCCGGCCAGGGGACCGTGGACGCAGGCCTCGCGCAGGCCCTTCTCCACGGCGGGGAAGAAGTTCTTGGGTACGGAGCCGCCGAAGACCTCCTCGGCGAAGACCATCTGCTCCTCCTCCAGGTTGGGCTCGAAGCGAATCCAAACGTCGCCGAACTGGCCGGAGCCGCCGGTCTGCTTCTTATGCCGCCCCTGCTTCTGGACGGTCTTGCGAATCTTCTCCCGGTAGGGCACCCGGGTCTCGCTGAGGACGGCCTCCACGTTGAAGCGGCTCTTCAGCTTGCTGACCAGCACGTCCACCTGGATGTCGCCCGAGCCGGTGAGGACCATCTGATGGGTCTCGCCGTTGTTGACCAGGGTGAAGGAGGGGTCCTCCTCGTTGAGGCGGTACAGGCCCTGGGCTACCTTATCCTCCTGGCCCCGGGTCTTGGGGGCGATGGCCACCGAGTAGCAGGGCTCGGCAAAGGGAATCTGCTTCAGGGACACCACCTTGCGGCTGTCGCACAGGGTATCGCCGGTCTTGACCTTGTCCATCTTACCGATGGCGCCGATGTCGCCGCAGGACAGGTCCTTGACCTCCTCGGCCCGCTTGCCCTTCATCACATACAGCCGGCCCAGCTTCTCGGAGGCGCCGGTACGGGCGTTGACCAGGGTGAGGTCGGAGGTGATGTGGCCGGACAGGACCTTAATGAAGGAGTATTTGCCATACTGGTCGGACACCGTCTTGAACACGAAGGCGGTGGGCACGCCGCCGGGGGAGACCACGAACTCCTCGGTCTCGCCGTTTTGCAGGGTGGCCTTGTGGTAGTTGCCCTCCATGGGGGTGGGCAGCAGCTCCATGATGTAGTCCATCAGCATCAGGGAGCCCATACAGCTGACGGCGGAGCCGCACAGTACGGGGAACAGGGACAGCTCCCGAACGCCCTGACGCAGGCCCTGGATCATCTCAGCATAGGTGAAGTCCTCGCCGCCGAAGAATTTTTCCATAAACTCCTCGCTGGTCTCGGCCACAGACTCCTTCAGGGCGTCGTTGAACTCGGTGACTACGTCGCCCTTGCCCTCGGGCAGCTCGATCTCCACCCGCTGGAGCTTCTGCATCTCATAGGCCCGCTTGTTCAGCACGTCGATGATGCCGGTGACCTTCTTGTTATCGTCCCAGATGGGGACCACCAGGGGGGCGATCTTGTTGCCGTATTTGGCGCGGAGGGCCTCGAAGGTGGCGTTATAGTCAGAGTTGTCCTCGTCGGTCTTGGAGATATAGATAAACCGGGGCATGTTCCGCTCCTCGCAGTATTTCCAGGCCTTCTCCAGGCCCACGGAGATGCCGTCCTTGGCGGAGCAGACGATAATGGCCGCGTCGGCGGCCCGGAGGGCCTCCATCACCTCGCCGGAGAAGTCAAAGCCGCCCGGGGTGTCCAGCACGTTGATCTTGCAGCCCTTGAACTCCACGGGAGCCACGGCCAGGGAGATGGAAATCTGGCGCTTGACCTCCTCGGGGTCGTAGTCGCAGACGGTGTTGCCGTCGGTGGCCTTGCCCATGCGGTCAATGGCCTTGGTCATGTACAGCAGACTCTCGGCCAGAGCGGTCTTGCCGCTGCCGCCATGTCCGATCAGGGCCACGTTGCGGATGTTTTGTACAGAATAGCTCATAATTGGTTCCACTCCTTATCGTTTGGGTATCGCCCCTGACAAAGCTCAAAGACGGGCGTTACACGCTGTTAGTCATTATACACTAAAAGACCGCTCCTGACAACTGTTTTTTTGAGGCTTTGTGGTGGAAATATAAAGGACAGGAAAAACCTGTCCTACGGCTCGGCAAAGCCTCCCCTATCTCCCAAAGGCTCCCTCTCTGAGGGAGCTGTCGCCGCCGCAGGCGGTGACTGAGGGAGTCCCCCTGCCGGACTTTCTTTCTGAGGGCGTTCCTTCGTCGGACTCCCTCCGACACGGCTTCGCCGTGCCACCTCCCTCCAGGAGGGAGGCTTTCCCTGCGGGGGACCCGAGGTGTAGGGCGCGACGACCCCGGCGCGCCGTCCACCCGAGGGCACCCGATCTCCGTGGACGGCGCGCCGGGTCGTCCCGCCCTACGTGCATCCTCACGATTGCCTCGCAAATTCAGGAAACTCTTTTTCGACATTTTCAACAAAAAAAGCCCGTTTTCACAGGGCTAAACCCCGAAAAATTTGGGCATGATGGTAAAAACACTTGAGTTCTGAGGTGAGCGAATCATGTCCGACAGTCAATTCACATCCACCGCTCTGGGGGCCATCCGGCTGGCGCAGGAGAACGCGGCCAAGCTGGGGCACAGCTATGTGGGCAGCGAGCATCTGCTTTTGGGGCTGGCCGGCCAGGAGTTCAGTCCGGCCGCCATGGCCCTGCGCCGGGCGGGGGCGGACAGCCAGGCGCTGCGGGCGGCCATTGCCCAGCGGGTGGGGACGGGCGTGCCCGCCAAGGCCAGCTTTCAGGGCCTGACCCCCAACTGCTGTCTGGCCATTCAGGGGGCGGTGCAGGAGAGCCGCCGCCTGGGCCAGGGGGCGGTAAACTCCGAGCATCTGCTGCTGGGTCTGCTGCGGACTCGGGGCAGCGGGGCGGCCCGGCTGCTGGCCCACTGCGGGGTGGAGGCCGACGGGCTGTACCGGTCGGTCTCCGCCTCCCTGGGCGGCGGGGAGGAGGCCCCCGCCCCCAAGCCCCGGCCCAGGGAGCCGGAGGCCCGTCCCAACGGCGACACCCGTCAGCTGGACCAGTGCGCCCGGGACCTGACCCGCATGGCCGCGGAGGGCCGCCTTGACCCGGTCATTGGCCGGGAGGAGGAGCTGGAGCGGGTGATTCAAATCCTCTCCCGCCGGACCAAGAACAATCCCGCCCTCATCGGTGAGCCGGGAGTGGGCAAGACGGCGGTGGTGGAGGGCCTCGCCGCCGCCATCGCCGACGGGGCCGCCCCCCAGCATCTGCTGGGCAAGCGGCTGTACGCCCTGGACCTGTCCGCCATGGTGGCGGGCACCAAGTACCGGGGGGAGTTTGAGGAGAAGCTGAAGCATGTCCTCCAGGAGGTCCGCCGGGCGGGGAACATCATCCTCTTCATCGACGAGCTCCACACCATCGTGGGGGCGGGCAGCGCCGAGGGGGCCATTGACGCGGCCAACATTCTCAAGCCCGCCCTGAGCCGGGGGGAGCTGCAAGTGATTGGGGCCACCACCATCGACGAATACCGCAAGTATATTGAAAAGGACGCCGCCCTGGAGCGGCGGTTCCAGCCTGTCACGGTCAAGGAGCCCAGCCGGGCGGAGGCGCTGGAAATTTTGCAGGGCCTCCGGGGCCGGTATGAGGCCCACCACCACCTCATCATCTCAGACAGCGCTCTGGAGGCGGCGGTGGACCTGTCCTGCCGCTACCTGCCCCAGCGGTTTTTACCCGATAAAGCCATCGACCTGGTGGACGAGGCGGCGGCTCAGGCCCGGCTGTCGGGCAAGGCCCTGCCCCCGGAGCTCCAGCGGCTGGAGGGCCGGGTGTCTCAGGCGGGACGCCAGCTGGCCGACGCGGTCCGCCGCCAGGACTTCGAACAGGCCGCCATCCTGCGCAACGTGGAGCGGGATTTCCGCCAGGAGCTGGACACGGAGCGCCAGAAGTGGCAGTCGGGCCGGGGACAGTTTGCCGTGGAGCCCCGCCACATCCAGGCGGTACTGTCCCAGTGGACGGGGGTGCCCGTCTGCGACCCGGACGAGGCGGATAAGCGGGCCCTGGCCGAGCTGGACACCGCCCTGCGCCGCCACCTTCTGGGCCAGGACAAGGCGGTGGACACGGTCACCCGGGCCATCCGCCGGGGCCGTCTGGGGCTGAAGGACCCACGGAGGCCGGTGGGCTGCTTCCTTCTCCTGGGCCCCAGCGGAGTGGGCAAGACTCAGCTGTGCCGCTCCCTGGCCCGGACTCTATTCGGAAGCGAGGAGGCCCTTCTCCGCTTCGATATGTCGGAGTATATGGAGGCCCATACCGTATCCCGCCTGCTGGGCTCCCCGCCCGGCTATGTGGGGCATGAGGAGGGGGGCCAGCTCACCGAGCGGGTGCGGCGGCACCCCTGGTCGGTGGTCCTGCTGGACGAGCTGGAGAAGGCCCACCGGGACATCTGGTCCGTCCTCCTCCAGGTGATGGAGGAGGGGGTGCTCACCGACGCCCAGGGGAAAAGGACCGACTTCCGCAACACCGTCCTGGTGATGACCTCCAACCTGGGGGCCCAGCGGTTCGCCAAGGGGAAGCGGCTGGGCTTCGCCGCCGGGGGGGAGGCCGAGCGGGAGGAGCTGGAAAAAGCGGTGCTGTCCGACGCCTCCAACACCTTCGCCCCTGAGTTTCTCAACCGCCTGGACGCCACCCTGGTCTTCCATCCCCTGGATCAGGTGACCCTCAGCGCCATTACCCGCCAGCTCCTGGCCGAGACCGGGAAGCGGCTGGACAAGCTGGGGGTGGGCATGGAGGTGGAGGAGGGGGCGGTGACCCTCCTGGCCGGACACGGCGCTCGGGAATACGGCGCGCGGCCCCTGCGCCGGGCCATCGCCTCTCTGGTGGAGGACCCCGCCGCCGATCTGATGCTCACCGGCCAGCTGAAAACCGGAGATACCCTCAAGGTCATGGCCCAGGGGGACCAGGTCCGGGTGCGGCTGGTGTAACAATAGATTTGGGCGGCCCAGACGGGCCGCCCAAGGTTTTATCAAGGGGTGGACCGGACTGCCTCCAGCGCCGCCCAGCCGTTTTTCTCCCGCTTTTGGGTAACTGTGAGGCCCGCCTGCTTCAAGGCGGCCTCCACCTCATGGGCTCGGGCATCGATGATGCCGGAGCAGAGAAACACGCCGTCCTCCTCCAGCAGTCCGGGAACCTGGGGGGCAAGGGGGATGATAACGTCGGCCACGATGTTGGCCAGCACCAGATGATAGCGCTTTTGGGCCAGCTCCGCCGCCAGGGCTCTGTCGGCCAGCACGTTGCCCGCCCGGACGGTGTACCGGTCCCTGCCGATGCCGTTGAGGGCGGCGTTCTCATAGGCCACGTCCACCGCCTTGGGGTCGATGTCCACGGCAATGGCGGACTTTGCCCCCAGGCACAGGGCGGCGATGGACAGAATGCCGCTGCCGCAGCCCAGGTCCAGCACGTCCCGGCCGGGGAGGGTGTGCTCCTCCACCCCCTCCAGGCACAGCTGGGTGGAGGCATGGGAGCCGGTGCCAAAGGTCAGGCCGGGATTGAGATAGAAGGGCGTCCGCCCTTCGGGGACGGGCTCCTCCCGCAGCCACTGGGGCACCACGTAGAGCCGTTTTCCAATTTCCAGCGGCCTGTAGTACTTCTGCCAGCTGTAGGCCCAGTCATTGTCGGTGAGGGAGGTGGTGGTGAACTCCTCCTCCAGGCCCTGGGTGTACTGCGCCAGCTGTTTTTTTCCGCCGGCGTCATCGGTGACATAGAACTTTACCCGGGTGACCCCGCGCATCCGGTCCAGCAGCTCCTGGTCCACATAGTCCCAATACTGCCGGTTCTGCTCCAGAAAGGCGAGGAAGTCCTGTTCATCCTCGATGACCAGGCTGTCCATCCCGGCGGCGGCCAGCTTGGCGCATACGTCATCCAGCTTGTCCGGGGTGGTGTTGACTGCAATTTCCAGCCATTTGATCTCGTCCATTGCTGCACATCCCTTCCATTACCGGTTGGTCCCCACATAGAACAGGGCCACGGTGCCCGGGCCGGAGTGGGCGCCGATGACGGGGCCCACGTAGTTGATGTAGACGTCCTCCACCCCGAAGCGCTCCTTGACCATCTTCTCCACAGTCTGGGCGTCCTCCAGGCAGTCGCCGTGGCTGATGAATACGGTGAGGCTGCCCGAGTCGATGGCGGTCTCCTCCATCCGGTCCACCAGGGCCTTGAGGGAGGCCTGACGGCCCCGGGCCTTGCCGGTGCTGACAAGGAGGCCCTCGTCGTTCACGTGGAGGACGGGCTTGATGTGCAGCATGGAGCCCACCATAGCGGTGGCGGCGGAGATGCGGCCGCCCCTCTTGAGGAAGTGGAGGTCGTCCACGGTGAACTGGTGGCACAGGTTCAGCTTGCGCTCCTCCACCCAGTCCCGGACCTCGTCAATGGAATGGCCCCGGTCCCGCTCCCGGGCGGCGTACCACACAAGCAGTCCCTGACCCAGAGAGGCGCAGAGGGTGTCCACGGTGTACAGCTTCCGGTCGGGGTATTTGACGCTCAGCTCCTCCACCGCCAGACGGGAGGAGTTATATGTGTTGGACAGGCCGGAGGAAAAGGCGAGGATGAGCACATCCCGCCCCTCCTGAAGCAGGGGCTCCAGGGCCTCGGTATACTGGGCCACGTTGACGGCGTTGGTGGTGGCCAGGTCCCCCTGGCGCAGGCGGTTATAGAACGTGCGGGGGTCCATCTCCCGGTTGTCGGGATAGTTGTAATAGGTGTGGTCGTCCATCACAAAGCAGAGGGGGACAACCTGTACATTAAGCCGCTGGGCCAGGTCGGCGCCCAGGTCGGCGGAGGAATCGGTGAGGATAACAAAGTCTGACATAGGAAAGGCTCCTTTTATTTCACTTGATGTTTTTTGCCGTCCCGGGGCTGGAGGATGCTGAGAATTCGCTGGCAGGCCAGCTGGTTGGCGTAGCTGCGCACGGCAAAATCCAGGGCCAGCTTGGCCAGGTCGGGCTGACCGGCCTCCGGGTCGATGGCCCGGGCCGTGTCGGAGAGGGCGTGGTCCAGTGCGTCGCAGAAATAGGCATACTGCTCCGGGGGCGTCTTTTCCAGGGCGCGGCCCGCGCCCATCAGCGCACCGATGTCCCGCACGGACAGCACCTGCTTCAGCGCCACCACGGCGGTGAGATAGCCCAGGTGAATGGGGCCGTACCGCTTCCCCTCCGCCCTGGGGACCAGGCCGTCCTTGATGTAGTTGTTCACCATGGCGGAGGTTAGGACGTTCCCCCCGTCAAAGCGGATCAGCTGGCGGGGCATATAGGAGATCAGCTGGTCCATATAGAGGGCGATGTCGGGCAGGTCCTTCCAGGCGGTGGGCCGTTCCCGCTCCATGCGGTCCTTTAAGTTTTGCAGTTCGTCCATAGGTGAGGCCTCTTTCTGAGATAAAATCCCGGCAATTATATCATAACATTTCCCATATTGTAAAGGGCGGAGGCGTTAAGGTTTTCTAAAATTCTCAGCCCGGCGGCGCAGACGCTCCAGAGCGTCCCGGTGGTCGATGGAGCGCAGGCGGGGAAAAGCCCGCAGCAGGCGGCGGCGTCCAAAAAATTCCCCGCTGTGGAGATTTTCCATGGCCTCGCGCCACTCCTCCAGCTGGCGGCGGACCTGAGCCCGGTGCTCCTCACGGTGGGCCTCCCACTCCTCCAGGCTGTCGGCCAGCTCGGCCCGGCGCTCCGCCAGCTTGAAGGACAGCTCGTCCAGATCCTCCCTCCAGCCCGCCCCCGCCTCGGCGGCTTCCAGCACCCGGTCGGCCAGGTTCTCCCCGAACTCGTTGGAGGCCTCCTTGATCCGGGCGGCCAGCTCGTCGATCTGCTCCAGCCGGCGGTTCAGCTTGACGACGGTGGAGACGGTAGCGGCCAGGTCCACAGCCATCACCGCGCCCATCAGCGCCAGCAGGACAACCCCCAGGACCTGGGGGATCAGGCGGATGAACAGGCGCACCGCTGGGTGGAGGAGCTCGACCACAAACAGGCAGGCAAAGCCCCAGGCGACGGAGAAGCGCAGGCAGATGTAGCCGTTGAGGTTAAAGGGCTGGTCGGAGTAGTCCCACCACCGCTGATGGAACAGCTTCTCCAGGGCGAAGCCGGTGAGCCACTCCAGGGCGGAGGCGAGGGCCATGGAGCCCAGAAAGAGAAGGAGCAAATTGTCCGCCAGGGGGGTCAGCGCGGCCAGAATGATAACCGCCCCGAATCCGTAGACCGGACAGACCGGGCCGTTGAGAAAGCCCCGGTTGACAAATTTCCCCGTGACCAGGGCGGCGTAGCTCACCTCGGTGCACCAGCCCAGAAAGGCGTATATGAAAAACAGCCAGACAAAATGATACAGCATGACAGAGCTCCTTTTTGCGCGGTTTTTCCTATTATATCCGTTTTTTCCTCCGTTGTCCAGCCCGTCTCCGGCCGCGGGCGCATGGAAACCGCTCCGCCCGGGCAGACTGGAGGCGGGAGGGTCGATATGGAACAATATTTTCGTCTGCCCCAGGACGTGGTGGGGCATGACGCCGCGCTTCTGTCCTACTGGGACACCATGCCCGCCAAAGCCCAGCTGCGCCTGCTGGAGAGCGAGATCACCGTCTCCACGCTGGGCGAGCTGAAAATGCTTGCCCAACGATTTGGGGAATAGGTTGCGTATTTTGCCAAAACATGGTACGATATGCAAAACGAAAAGGAGCGTGGCGTGATGCTGTTTTTATGGTACCCCAAATGCACGACCTGTCAAAGGGCCAAAAAATTCCTGGACGAGCGGGGCGCGTCTTACACGGAGCGGCATATCAAGGAGGAAAATCCCACCCTGGACGAGCTGCGGAGCTGGCAGCGGGCCAGCGGCCTGCCGCTGAAAAAATTTTTCAACACCTCGGGGATGCTCTATCGGGAGCTGGGCCTGAAGGACAAGCTGCCCGGCATGGGCGAGGAGGAGCAGCTGGAGCTGCTGGCCTCCGACGGGATGCTGGTCAAGCGGCCCATCCTGGTGGGAGACGGTTTTGTGCTCACCGGCTTCCATCAGGGTGAGTGGGAGGAAAAGCTGTAATATCTCCCCACGGTTGAATTGTAAAATCTCCGGCCATAATGAGAGGGCGGACGGATCTTGGTCCGTCCGCTCTTTTTTATTTTGGCAAGGGGGTGGAATGATGGAACAAGACAAGAAAAAGGGGCCGGTCGTGCTGGGGCTGCTGGCCCTTGGCGCGGCGCTCTGTCTGTCGCTGGCAGTCCACCGGACCGGCGGCGGGGCGGTGGCGGCTCTGGCCCCAGCGGCGCTCCCCCGCGCGGCGGCGGCCCCGGCGGCCGTCCTGGACGGGACGGCGGGCAAGGTCATCCCGCTGGGTAAGGCGGTTGGCATCAAGCTGTTCTCCGACGGCGTGCTGGTGGTGGGCCTGTCCCCGGTGGAGACGGAGGACGGAGCCTCCTACCCGGGCCGGGACTGCGGCCTGAAAACCGGCGACGTGATCACCCATATCAATGGCGGCGAGGTGGACACCATTGAGGAGGTCCAGGCCCTGGTGGCCCAGAGCGGGGACGAGCCCCTCACCATTCAGGCGGTGCGGGGTCAGCGACAGCTCCAGCTGAAGGCGGCGGCGGTGGAGAACAGCCAGGGGGTCTGGCAGCTGGGGGTTTGGCTGCGGGACTCCATGGCCGGCATCGGCACTATGACCTTCTATGACCCGTCCAGCGGCGTGTTCGGCGCTCTGGGCCACGGCATCAACGACGTGGATACCTCCATGCTCATGCCTCTGGAGTCGGGCAGCATCATGCCCGCCAGCGTGATGGAGGTGAAGCGGGGGGCCAGCGGCTCCCCCGGCGAGCTCCACGGCCAGTTCGACCTGACCCGGGACCTGGGGACCCTGTATGCCAACACCAACCTGGGTATCTTTGGCCAAATGCCCCAGGGGACAGTGGGCAGCGCCGTGGAGCCGGTGGAGGTGGCCTCCCGGAGCCAGGTGGAGATTGGCCCGGCCACCATCCTGTCCAACATCCGTGGGGACGAGGTGGAGGAATTTGACATCGAGATCGTCCACCTGTACTCCGAGGGGGACGGCACCCGGAGCATGATGGTGGAGGTCACCGACCCGGACCTGCTCTCCGCCACCGGCGGTATTGTGCAGGGTATGAGCGGCTCGCCCATCCTTCAGAACGGAAGGCTGGTGGGAGCGGTGACCCATGTGCTGGTCAACGACCCCGCTCGGGGCTATGGCATTCTGGCGGAAAACATGCTGAAGCAAGCCACGGGGAAATAACAGCGCGGGGCCCGGACAACACGTCCGGGCCCCGCGCCGGCCAGCTCAAACAACATATTCGTATAACAGAAAATTGGCCAGTCCGGTGCTCTCGTACCAAATTTTTTTGGTGGCAATGTAGGTGAAGCCTGCCCGCTCATAGAGGCGGAGGGCCGGACGGTTGCTCTCCAGCACATCCAGACGCAGGGACCTCCAGCCCCTTTCCCGGGCCAGGTCTGCCGCCCCCTCCAGCATTTCCAGGGCCAGCCCCTGGCCAGTAAGGCCGGGGGAGATGCCCAAGGTGTGGATCACGGCGGTCTCCTCATCCGGCGCGTCCACCTGCCAGGGCGGGTCGCCATAGGTCTTGTCCGTCCCCTGGGAGACAATCATCCCCGCCGCCAGACTGCCGTCCAGCTCGCCCACATACAGCGCTCCCCCCTGGATGGCCTTTTGGAAGTCCGCCTCAGTGGGGTAGACACCCTTCCGCCATGCGGTGGTTCCGGTCTGAGACTGAAACAGGTCGATGATCTCATCGTAAAGCGCAATGAGGGCTGGCAGGTCTTTGGGGACCGCCTGACGTATGGTCATGCTTATCTCGCCACGCTCTGGAAGTGGGCCAGAACGGGGTTGACCCCTACCTTCTTGCCGTTCTCATAGGTGTAGAAGCCGGCGCCGCTCTTGCGGCCCAGGAAGCCGGACACCACCAGCTTGCGCAGCAGCAGGGAGGGGTGGTACTTGGCGCCGATCTCCTGGTCCATCACGGTCATCACGTTGAGCAGGATGTCCAGACCGATCATGTCGGCCAGCTCCAGGGGACCCATGGGGTGATTGCAGCCCAGGCGCATACCGTTGTCCACGTCCTCCACGGAGCCGATGTAGGAGCCTACAATGACGCAGGCCTCGTTGAGCATGGGCAGCAGGGCCCGGTTGACAATGAAGCCCGGCTTGTCGTCGGCCTGGATCAGGGTCTTGCCCATCTTCTCGCCCACCTCCTTGACGGCGTCCAGCACGTCCTGGGTGGTGAGCAGACCGAAGATCACCTCGCACAGCCGCATCCGGGGCACGGGGGAGAAGAAGTGCATCCCGACCACGCGGGTGGGCCGCTTGGTGGCGGCGGCCAGAGCGGTGAGGGAGATGGAGGAGGTGTTGGAGGCGAAAATGGTGTGCTCCGGGCAGATGTCCTCCAGGGCGGAAAAGACCGCCTGCTTGGCCTCAAGATTTTCAAAAATGGCCTCAATGACCAGGTCGGCGTTTCGTCCGCCCTCCATGGTGACGTCGGTGGTCAGACGGGCCAGAGAGGCGTCCCGGTCCTCCGCCGTCATGCGGCCCTTTTCCACGTCACGGTTCAGCGCCTTCTCGATCCCGGCCCGGGCCCGGTCCAGGGCCTCCTGCCGCTGGTCGTTGAGCACCACGTTGTACCCGCAGGTAATGGCGTTCTGAGCGATACCGCTGCCCATCAGGCCGGCGCCCACCACAAAAATATTCTGAATAGCCATCTTACATTTCTCCTTTATCCCTTTTTCTCCCGATCGTCCAGACGCGGGATGTTATCATGCCTATAGTAACATAGCAACTGCCGCAAGTCTCAGCATAAATGGGCGTAAAATTGATGGATATTGACCTGCTCTTGACAGACCGCGAAGAGAGGGCTATAATAAACGCAGAAGGGCGCTGTTACTTTAGCGGTTGGCCCAAGAGTTCGAACTAACTATCAGTTAGCCGTACGGGTCCAGCCGGGCGGCTAACAAGCTGTTGGGGCGGTATGGCGTAAGCCTGCCGCTTATTTTATTTCCTGCTCCAGATCATTGAAGATCGGTGCGGCGAAAAATTCTCCTAACGTTATCCCCAGGCCATCACAGAGCTTTTTGATGGTCACGATGGACACATCCCTTCGCCTACTGTCCAGCATACTATAGACCGTTGATGGTGTGACGCCGGATAAATTTGCAAGCTCGTTCGCTTTGATTCCTTGTTTTTTACACAGTTCCGAAAAACGGCTGGCAACCGCATCCTTGACCGACAAAGCAATCACCTCTAAGCCATACTATCCATATGGCCGCGCCTGCGTATACGCACTTACGTAATTGTCGAAAATATGTTATGATGATTTGCAGAGGTGATTGCTATGAAAAAAGTGACTATTAACCTGGATGACGCTGTGTATCAATTCTACCAAAAGGTGGGAAATAGCGCACAGCGCCCCGTGGAACAAGTTATTTCCGATGCGTTGTTTAAACTGGCCGGAGAACTTTCGCTGGAGGCGCTCCACAAAAAGTATAAGCAGGGATAAACACAGGCCGCCCAGATGGGCGGCCTCGACTTGTCAAAAAATCTCTCCGTTTGTAAACAGAGGGATTTTCTCTTTTTTATTTCGGAAAAGTGTGTTATAATACTAAAAAACAGGGAGGTGTGAGCTATGGCGCTGCCTGCGGAAGAAATGCGTTATACCTTTGCGGACTATCTCGCGTGGGATGAGGATGACCATATCGAGCTGATTTATGGATACCCCTATATGATGTCGCCGCCGTTGCGAATCCACCAAAAAGTCAGCGGGGCACTGTTTCGCCAGCTGGCAAACTATCTGGACGGCAAGAAATGTGAAGTTTATTCTGCCCCCTTTGGCGTCCGCCTCTTCGAGGAGGAAGGCGACAGACCCGAGGATGTCAACACAGTGGTAGAACCGGACCTTGTTGTGGTCTGCGACCCCGGCAAGCTGGATGACTACGGCTGCAAGGGCGCGCCGGACCTGGTCATTGAAATTCTCTCCCCCTCCACCCGGCGGCATGACCGGGTCGTCAAGCTGGACCTGTACCAGCGGGCCGGGGTCCGGGAGTACTGGATCGTCAACCCGGACGAAAAGACAGTTCAGGTCATGCTCCTGAAGGACGGCTATCTCCTCCCTGTTGAGGACTACAGCCGGGAGGACACCGCTTCGGTCAACATCCTGGAGGACTGTACCATCGAGCTGAGCAAGGTATTTACAGAGTAAAAATTACGCCTCCCGCCTGACGGCGGGAGGCGATTTTCAGCCTCTCAGCAGGATGGGCTGGAGCTGACGGCCCTCCAGGGCCGCCTGGGCGGCGCTGGCCACCTGGGAGAAGTCCGCCACCAGGGAGGCGGGCTTGAGCTCCGGATCGTCCTGGCCGAAGGGGACGAAGTAGATGTATTTCCTGGGCAGCAGCGCGCCGATGCTGGCGGCGGAGGCGGCCAGGCCGTCGTTGGTGGAGGGGGCGATGAGCAGAGGCCGTCCGTTGCGCAGATGGGCCTTGGCGGCCATAGTGACGCTGGAGTCGGTGACCCCGGCGGCCAGCTTGCCCAGGGTGTTGCCCGTGCAGGGGGCGATGATGAGTAAATCAAGGAGCTTCTTGGGCCCGATGGGCTCCGCCGCCTGGATGGTGGAGATTACACGGCAGTCGCAGATGCGCTCCATCTCCCGCATCAGGTCGTGGGCCTTGCCGAAGCGGGTGTCGGTCTCCGCTACACACTCGGATACGATGGGCACCACCCGGGCGAACCGGGCCTTCACCTGCTCCAGCGCCTCCATGGCCCTGGCGTGGGTGCAGAAGGACCCGCACACGGCGAATCCTACGGTTACATTTTCCAAATCAATCTTCCTTTCTTGAGGAACGCCTCGGGGATCAAAGTCCGATCTCCCGCAGCATGTTATAAATCGTGCTCTTAATAGCGGCCCCCGCCGTGGACGGAGCCACCTTTCCCGGCAGGGACAGGGCCCAGATCACGGTGAGCCCCAGCTCCCCCGCCGCGCTCAGGTCCACTCCGCCCGGCTTGGAGGCCAGGTCCAGAATCAGGCAGTCGGGCTTGACGGCCTCCAGCTCGCCCTGGCCCAGCACCTGGGCGGGGACGGTGTTGACGATCAGGTCATAGCCGCACAGCCAGTCCTTCAGCTGCCCCAGGTGCTCCCCGCCGTAGCCCATAGCCTGGGCCCAGGCCAGCTGGTCATACCGCCGGGCGGCCACGCTCACCCGGGCCCCCAGGGCCTGGAAGCGCTGGGCGGTGAGCCGCCCCACCCGTCCAAAGCCCACCACCAGCACCTTCGCGCCGTGGATGGTAATGGGCATATGCTCCATCGCCAGCTGGACGGCCCCCTCCGCCGTGGGGACGGCGTTGGCTACCGCCAGCTCCTCCCGGGCGAAGTAGTCGTGGATGGTGAGCCCCCGTTTCCGGGCCAGCTCCTCCGCCTCTCCGCCCACCAGCCCGCCGCATAGAAACTGCCTGGGGCTGAGCCGGTCCAGGATGGGGGCCAGGGGGTGTTCGGACAGGGCGAGAGGGGCGTTGAGCAGACCCTCTCCGTTGGAGACGGCCAGAGGCAGAACCACGCAGTCCGCCTTGTCAATGTACCGGGGGGAGACCTCGGCGGTGAGGCCGGGAGTGGGCTCCTGGGGCTCGCCCAGGGCATAGGTATGGACTGTGTGGCCGTCCTCGGCCAGCAGCTGGGCCAGCTTGGCCTGCCGCAGATCGCCTCCCACTACCCATATGTTCAGTTCGTGTTTCATGGCGAACCCTCCTAACTCATACTGCCCCAAGTTATGCGGCGGACGGGCGGTTGGTTCATAGACAGCAAAAAAGCGGGGCCGCTTAGGGCGGTCCCGCTTTCGGTTATTCAGGCTTTTCGTTCTCCTCCGCAGGCTGGTCCGGCTCAAAGGGCGGAGTGCCCTCCTCCGGCGGAGGCTCCTGCTCCGACCCCTCCTGGGGCTCCTCAAGGGCGGCGGGGGGCTTGATCTCCTCGCTGACGATGTGGATGGCCCTGGCGGGGGGCTCAATATCCCCGGGCAGAGGCTTGGCCTTTCTGGTGGAGGCGTAGGCGTCCTCTACGGTGGCCGGGTCCCGGCCCTCAATGATGGCCACCATCTCGCCGCCGGTGATGGTCTCCTTCTCCAGCAGATAGGCCACCACCTTGTCCATGTCCTCCCGGTTGGCCCGGATGACCTCCACCGCGTCTCTGTAGCACACGTCCAGAATGGCCTTCACAGCCTTGTCCATGACGGCGGCGGTGTCCTGGGCGCAGTCCAGGCCGTAGCCCCCCTCCAGGTACTGGTTCCGGACAGAGCCCAGAGCCATCATGCCGAACTCCTCGCTCATACCGTACATAGCCACCATGTTCCGGGCGATGTTGGTGGCCTCCTGGATGTCCTGAGAGGCGCCGTTGGTCATGGTGTCCATGACCACCTCCTCGGCGGCCCGGCCGCCCATGGAGACGGCGATTTTGGCCATCAGCTCCTCCCGGGTGCGCAGGTTGGTCTTGTCCTCCTCGGGCATGAGGAGGGTATAGCCCAGGGAGCCCTCGGTGTGGGGGACGATGGTGATTTTCTGCACCGGCTCGGCGTTTTTCTGCTTGTAGGCCACCATGGCATGGCCCACCTCATGGTAGGCCACCAGCTTGCGCTCGAACTCGGTGAGGACGGAGTTCTTTTTCTCGCTTCCGGCAATGACGAACTCGAAGGAGGCCAGCAGGTCCTCCTGGTTTACCGCGTGACGGCCCTGACGGACTGCCCGCAGGGCGGCCTCGTTCACCAGGTTGGCCAGGTCCGCGCCCACGGTGCCGGCGGTGGCCAGGGCAATCTTTTTCAGGTCCACATCCTCGGCCAGCTTGATTTTTCGGGTATGGACCTGGAGGGTGGACAGACGGCCCGCCAGGTTGGGCCGGTCGATGGTGATCCGCCGGTCGAAGCGGCCGGGGCGGAGGAGGGCCTTGTCCAGCACCTCGGGCCGGTTGGTGGCCCCCAGGACGATGACGCCCTTGCCGGGGTCGAAGCCGTCCAGCTCGGCCAGCAGCTGATTCAGGGTCTGCTCCCGCTCGTCGTTGCCGCCCATGCGGTTGTCCCGGGATTTGCCGATGGTGTCGATCTCGTCGATGAAGATGATGCAGGGGGCCATCTTGCTGGCTTCCTTGAACAGGTCCCGTACACGGGACGCGCCCACGCCCACGAACATCTCCACAAAGTCGGAGCCGCTGATGGAGAAGAAGGGTACCCCCGCCTCTCCGGCCACAGCCTTTGCCAGAAGAGTTTTGCCGGTGCCCGGAGGGCCCACCAGCAGCGCGCCCTTAGGCAGCTTGGCGCCGATCTCGGTGTACTTCTGGGGGTTGTGGAGGATGTCGATGATCTCCTCCAGGCTCTCCTTGGCCTCGTCCTGACCGGCCACGTCCCGGAAGGTGACGCCGGTCTTTTTCTCCACATAGACCTTGGCGTTGGCCTTGCCCACGCCGCCGATACCGCCCATGCCGCCCTTGCCGCCGATGCCTCGCATCAGGTAGACCATGGCCCCCACCATGATGACAATGGGCAGCACGGTGGTCAGAAGCAGGGAGAGGATATAGCCCGAGCTGTCCGGCGGGTCGCGGTAGAACTGGACGCCGTGGCTGTCCATCATGTCCAGAATCGCCAGGTCGCTCACCGGGGGCGGGGTGGTGACGTACTCGGTGTCCTTTTCGTTCTGGACGGGCATCCAGGCGAACATATTGCCGGCCTGCTCCCGCTCCTCGTCCTCGGGAATGAAGGCCAGGGCCTCCTCCTCCTTGCCCTCCTTGAGGGTGATGACGTAGTGATCGCTCTCCATGTGGACCTCCTCCACCAGCTCAGCTACCACCCACTGCCGGAAGACGGAGTAGTCCACCTGGACCTGGTTGGCGTTGGCCAGGGAGCTGGTGCAGCTGCGGAACAGCAGGGTCAGCACCAGGGCCCACAGGATCAGAGAGATCAGCCCAATGGTATTCTTTTTGTTGTTTCCTTTATCTGGCTTCAAAGGAGCGTACCTCCAATTTTCTGCATGATACAAAACAGGTCAAAGGGTATCATACCACAGTCGGGAAATAAAAACAAGAAAATACCGTGTAAACTTCCGGTAAACTTTCTGTGACCTTTAAATTTCCACTTCCCATCAGCCCCTTAATGTGGTAAAATATATTTTATATGTGATTTCGACACTGGAAGGACTGGATATCTATGAACAAACGTCCCCCTCTGCGCCGCTCCGCCCCGGTGGAGCAGGAAAACGACGGGATCATTGAGGGCCGCAACGCCGTGATTGAGGCGCTGCGGGCCGGGGTGACCATCGACAAAATCTTTATCGCCAAGGGGGAGACCGACGCCGCCCTGGGCCACATCGCCTCCGCCGCCCGGGAGAAGGGCATCGTGGTGGTGGACGCCGACCGGCGCAAGCTGGACGGCATGAGCCGCACCCACTCCCACCAGGGGGTCATCGCCCAGGCAGCCGTCCGGGAATACGCCAGCGTGGACGACATCCTCAACGCCGCCCGGGAGAAGGGGGAGAACCCCCTCATTGTGGTCTGCGACGAGCTCAGCGACCCCCACAACCTGGGGGCGGTCATCCGCACCGCCGACGCCGCCGGGGCCCACGGGGTGATTATTCCCAAGCGCCGCTCCGCCGGTCTGACGGCCATCGTGGGCAAGACCTCCGCCGGAGCGGTGGCCCACGTCCCTGTGGCACGGGTGCCCAATCTGCCCGCCCTGCTCAAGGAGCTGAAGGACGAGGGCGTCTGGGTGTTCGGAACGGCCATGGACGGGACAACTCCCCTGTATAAGGCCGACCTGAAAGGCCCCGCCGCCATCGTCATCGGCAGCGAGGGGGACGGCATGGGCCGTCTTGTCACCGAGCGCTGCGACTTCACCGTGTCCATCCCCATGTTCGGCAAGATCAACTCCCTCAACGCTTCCGCCGCCGCCGCCGTCCTGCTGTACGAGGCGGTGCGGCAGAGGTTGGGATCGTGAGCCGCTCCCCCTTGATATCATAACCAGAACCAAGGAGTCCCGCCCATGAGCGACCGAGACAAACAAATGAATACCGGCGAGCTGATCGACCTCAAATCGTTGATCGGGGACGCGGACGGCGGGAACTTCTCCCTGGACGACATTATGTCGGAGTTCAGCGGACACCCCCCCGCCCCCCCCGAGGAGCCCGAAGAACCCGAGGAGGAAGCGGAGCCGGAGGGTAAGTTCAACACCATCCCTCTGTCCAGCCTGAGCAAGCTCAGGCCCGCCCCAGTCAAGGCCTCGGGCCAGGCGGGCAAGGTGGTGGCCTTCCCCGGCCGGGCTCCTGCTCCGGACCCTGAGCCCGATCCGGACCCCCCCGAGGAGGAGATCTGCGAGGAGGAGGTCCCCGAGCCCGCCCCCATCATCCCCTTCCCCCAGGAGGAGAGCGTGCTGTCCGCCTTTCTGAAGGATTTGGGCAAGAAGGCGGACGACTACGCCGACCACATGTTTGAAGAGGATGAGGCCATCGACAAGCAGGAGGTCCGCCGCCTGGAGCGCCTTATCCCCGGCACCGACCAGGAGGAGGACGACGGCGAGCCCCCCTCCCGCCAGTGGAGCCGTCCCAAGCGGGAGGAACGCCTCCCGCCGGACACCGCCCCTCAGGAGCTGGCCCGGCGGTACGGCAAGGGCCTGAAATGGATGCGGACCCGGGCCCTTCTTGTCTTTATCCTGACCCTCCTCTCCCTGCTCCAGACTCTGGCCCCCATGGCCGGGCTGGCCCTCGGCCAACCGGAGCTCCATCAGTGGGCCTCCGCGGGCCTGCTGGGACTGGGGATGCTGCTGTCCGCCGACGTGCTGCTCACCGGAGTATCCCGGGCCTGTTTTCTAAAATTCGGGATGGACACCATGTCTGCCCTGGCCTGCGCCTTCACCCTGGCCGACGGAATTTCCCTGGCTCTGGCCGAGGGGCCCCAGGACCGCCTGCCCTACACCCTGGTCTGTCTGACGGGGCTGTTCTGTCTGCTCCACGGGACCTATCACAAGCGCTGCGCCGTGCGGCTGTCCTGCCGGACCGCCGCCTCCTCCGCCACCCCCTACCGGGTCACGCTGGACCCCGACCTGTGGAGCGACCAGGACACCTATTCCAAGTGGTCGGGGGACAACGAGGGCTTCGGAAGCCGCATTCAGGCCGACGACGGAGCCCAGCGTATTTTCCGGCGGGTCTGCCCCCTGCTGCTGCTGGGGGATGCCGCCTTTGCCCTGATGGCTTCGGTGGGCGGCGAGCACCCGGAACGGCTGCTGTGGTCCCTGTCCGCCCTGTTTTCCGCCACCGCCGCTTTCGGCGGCGCGCTGGCCTATGGACGTACCTTTCACAAGGCGGCCCGCCGTCTGACCCCCAGCGGCGCGGCGCTGGCCGGCTGGCCGGGGATAGCCGCCTCCCGGCGGGGGAGCTGCGTCCTCCTCACCGACGGCGACCTGTTCCCCCCGGGCTATGTGGAGCTCAACGGCTTCAAGGTGATGGGGGATTGCTCCGCCGAGCGGGTGGTGGCCTACACCGCCACCCTCATCCGGGACTCGGGCAGCGGGCTGGCCAAGCTGTTCCATGACCAGCTGCGGTCTATGGGCGGCCTGCTCCGCCGGGCGGAGGGCCTGCAATGCCATGAGGGAGGCGGGCTGTCCGCCAACATCCGGGGCGACCAGGTGCTGGTGGGCTCCGCCGCCTTTATGAAGCTGATGGACGTAAAGCTGCCCCAGGGGCTGAACGTAAAGAGCGCCGTCTTCTGCGCCATCGACGGCCAGCTGGCCGGTATCTTCGCCTTGAGCTACACCCTGCCCGACGTAGTGTTCCCCGCCCTGGACGCCCTGATGCTGGAGCGGCTGGAGCCGGTGCTGGCTACCCGGGACTTCAACCTGATTCCGGCCATGCTCCGCCAGCGGTTCAAGCTGGCGGCGGACAAGATGGCCTTTCCCCCTATCGAGCGCCGGCGGGAGCTGTCCGACCCGGAGCGGGAGCACGACGGCGTCCTCACCGCCCTGCTGTGCCGGGAGGGGCTGATGCCCTTCGCCGAGGCGGTGGTCACCGCCAAGCGCCTGCGCTGGGCCACCCGCCTGGGGGCGGCGCTGTGCTGTGTGGGGTCCCTTCTGGGGATGCTTCTGGCCGCCTACCTCACCTCCGTGGGGGCTTACACCTCCCTGTCCCCCCTGAACCTCCTGATTTACATGCTCACTTGGCTGGCCCCCGTCTGGTTCCTGTCCGGCTGGGTCCACCGGTTTTGACGGTTAAAACACCGCCGCGCCACAAATTCTGTGGCGCGGCGGTTGTTATATTATGGCTTTGACAGCTCCCGTAAAATCGGTTCCAGCTCCTCCTGGTTCAGAGACAGGCCCGACGCGTTTATAAACACTTCAAACATCTCCACCGGCGAGGATGCAGGGAATACCCGTTCAGATTCAGGGGCGGCGCCGGTGAGAATCTGCTCAGCCAGGCTGGTCAGAGGGCCGCACAGCTCCCGTATATCCTTGTCTGAGCCTTCTCCATTTCCGGCGGGCGTGAAGCTTACTACGGTGTTATCCTCTGACAGCTCGACACATATCCAGGTATGCTCATGGCCGGCCCAGGGAGCGGGAGAATCACCCTCCGGCGCCTTGACCGCGAAGAAGCACAGATACGCATGACACTCCAGAACATAGCACGTATTGCCGGCCTCGTTCTGATAAGTACCGGCCACCCCCAGCACAGGGAGGCCAAAATCCGCCGCCGTCAGCTTGTCGCTGTAATACTGAGATACGGCGTTGTAGATCGCCGCCTCCGGGCCCTCCAGGGAGAACATTTCGGCAGTCGCGCGGAGCGCCGCGCCTTGTTCCGGGGCGGTTTTGTCCGTACCCAGCATGGCGTAAACCGCGGTACATCCGCCGGAGGGTACCGTATTGGAGCTGATTTTAAAATAGTAATTTTGCCCCTCCGTCAGGCCGGAGAAATAGACGCCATTGTTTACGCAGACTGCCGCGTAGCTGGAGGCGGGCACACCCTGCCCGGGCGTCCCCGCGTAGAGCTGGATGTTGTAATCGGCTGCGCCGGGCGCGCTTGTCAGTACAAAGGACATGTTAGCCTTGTCCGCTTGAAAGGGAGCGCAGATCGTTCCGTTGGTTCCCGCCGCGTTGTTTTGGGTCAGGAACGCGTGGCCCTCTGTGGGGATGTACGCTGTCTGTTTTGAAAAGGCGTCTCGCTCCTGGGGGGTCATGACATGAATTTGAACAGGATATTCAGCCTTGGGAGGGTACGTCTGGTCCGCAAGGACCCCTGTCGCGAGGCTCGGAACACTTGCGACGGATATCGCCATTAGCATCGCCAGTGCGGCCGATAAGCATTTTTTTAATTTCATTAGAATCATCCCCTCTAAAATATTCTGCTATAATTTTCAGTTTAGCACAGGTGCTATACTTTGTCAATAAAAAATGATTTTATCAATGAAATTCCCCCGACTGGAGTTCATCCAGCCGGGGGCGCTGTATGTTGTGTGTAAAATGTATTTGCATGTATCGTGCAACGGAATTATATGAGGTCTTTAAACTTAATCTCGGCAGCATACTTTTGGATATCTTCTGTGACGATGATACGGTACCACTCGCCCGCTGAGTTTTCATTACTGGCGCTGGCGTGGACGGTATAGGCAAAGTATGTGCTTGTATCGAATTGGACTCCTACTCCTATGGTCATATCAGGATACCAGCCGATCCCTTTGCCGTCCTTAGTTACACTCAAATTATACCTGGCATTGACAGGCCCAGATTCTGCGAAAGCGCCAACTTTACCACCAGTGCCGTTAAACGTTACAACCTTCTCACCCAATTCGGTATCATGATAGAGTTGCAGTTTATGATTATCTCTGTGGATATCATCGGAGGCTCTGGAGAAACAAGAGGCATAGCCTGCGTCAGTCTGACTAGTGGTTTCCACCTTTGGAAGGTCCCAGCCCGGAAACAGCTCTTCAAATGTGGGAACCCGCTTTACCTCTCCGGTCTCAAGATCAACGATAAATGAATTTCCAGTGGCAGTCCACGCCTGGTCGCCGTAGATGATTTCCGCGCGGGCGTTAAGGATGGCCTGCTGAGTCTCCGGAGAAGCGCTGTAAACATCCATGTAGGCCAACTGGCTGGCCGGCATTGCGGAAAGGTCGGGGCTGACGGCGCTGGCGCTGAATGCCAGCATACTGGTTGCCACAGACATTACCAATATGGCGGATAATACCTTTTTCATAAAACTGGACCTCATTTCCTTCATTTTTCTGACAGGCCTGTCGGTGATCGTATAATAACACAGAAATAGATATTTGTCAATATAAGTTATACTTGACAATGAAATATTTTCCTATATAATAAGGCTGTGCTTTATAAAGTATCAAATAGAAAAGTGTGTGTGATGTGCATCATGGCAAAACGAGAAAAAACCAGCGGGAGCCCGGAAAATCTTCCGATCGCGCTGAAAAAGGCCACCACCGAGATGATGGTCCTGCATCTTCTGCGCGAAAAACCCATGTATACCTATGAGATGATGAACGCCATCGCGGAGCGCAGCGGCGGGGATATTGTGTTCAACACGCTGTATTTGTCCATTTACCGCCTGGAGGAGAATGGCTACGTTGAGGAGCACGAGAAGGTCGTCAGCGAGGACAACCGCACCCGCATCTATCTCAAGATCACCGACGCCGGGTCCACCTATCTGGACGCGCTGGTCCGGGAGTATAAGCGCTATACCGCCGCCCTGGCCCGTGTGCTTGAACTGGAATAAAGGAGGTGATCGGTATGGAATGTGTAGGAATGTCAGGCTATTTCCAACAGCTGGAACAGCGGCTGGACTGCCCGAACGGCACTCGAAAGCGGTTTTTGACCAAAACCCGTCAAGCGGCGGAGGAGTTCCTGCGGCAAAAACCGGACGCCACCCGGCAGGAGCTGATCGACCTTTTGGGAGACCCAGAGGAGCTGGCCCAGGGCTTTCTGGAGACGCTGGAGCCGGAGGAGCTGGAGCGCTACCGGAAGCGAAAAAAATTTCTTCTGCGTGGGTGCGTTGCGGCTTTGATTACAGTGTCGGTAACAATAAGTGTTTTTGCAGTCACTTTCAAGAAAACCCCAGTACAAGTAGAAATTAACGACACACTAACTATTTATTCAGAATTTACACTGCCTTAAATCATGGAGGGAAACACGATGAAAAAGTTTTCTTTTCTTCTATCTATTATTTTACTGATTGGGTTGATGATTCCGTCAACTTATGCAACATCAAATATGTGTCAGGAGTCGGAAATAATTCTCCCACGGGGCAGATCAGCTGAACAAAGAGAAACGCCCCCACCCGGTTGTCCGGATGGGGGCGTATTGTTTAGAGGTCGTCCATACTCCGCAGGTATGCCTCGGCGCCGTAGCGCAGGCAGCGCTGGAGGCGGCGTTCGCCCCGTTTGATAGTGCGGGAGACAGAGGATTTGTCGATGCCGATCTGCTCGCCGATCTCCCGCATGTTTTTCCCCTCGGCGTAGTACATCAAAATCATCTGTCTCTGCTTCTCGGTGACATCCTCCCGCAGACAGCGGATCAGGTTGCGTTTCAGGCGGCTGACCTCCCGGCTGTTGTCGGCGGCCATCTGACGGCTGTACATGGCCATATCGGCGGCGTACAGACTCCCCTTTCTATATCGTGTATTTGGCATTCCTGCGATACCCCCTGTCGTAATAGCGCTCTGTGAGCACAGCCAGCTCGTTGGCCTCCCGGAGCATGGCGGACAGCATTCGAATGCGGTCCTGGAGCTGGCAGCGCTTGTCCGCATTCTTGGTGCGCCCCAGCATATATTCCAGCTGGCAGATCCGCAGGCTCAGCGCGTGGGCGTGGGCCCGATACTCCGGTGACAGCTCAGCTAACGTCATAGTGATCCCTCCTCAGCTTCTCTTGCGCGAAACACCGGGCGCACAGGCGTCCCCCCCGCCCCTGCCAGGCCCGGTCATAGTGGTATTGCTCCCCGCCGCACCGGGCGCAGTACCAGTCCGGCCGCTGGTCCTGGAGGTCCCAGAGAGGCGAAATAAAATTTTTTTGAAATTCTACTTGACATCTCTTCCTTTCTTTGCTATAATTACGTCTGCTGTTGGACAGCCGCCAAGTGCTGGTGTAGCTCAGCCGGTAGAGCAGCTGATTTGTAATCAGCAGGTCGGGGGTTCGAATCCGTCCACCAGCTCCAACTACATATGGAGGAGTTCCCGAGTGGCCAAAGGGGGCAGACTGTAAATCTGTTGCGTTTCGCTTCGGTGGTTCGAATCCACCCTCCTCCACCAAGCCTGGAACAAGGTTCGCCTTGCTCCAGGTTTTTTTATATTCCGGCGGCAAAAGAGTAAAGCACAGTTATAGAACTTGCGTTCTATAACTGTGCTTAGCATACACCTTAGGAAATAGATTGTCAACGGTAAAATCGAAAATTTGTTCTATTATAGACCGTTTTATGGGACTATACTCCCGGGACTGTCCCCCGGAACGCCTTGAAAAACAGCGCCCCGGCACCAGGCCGGGGCGCTTGCGTAATCAAAAGAACTTCTTCACGCCGTCAGGGGCGAGGGACTCGTCGTCGCTGATGGTGATGGTGAACTTGATGTTGTGCCGCTCGGCAAACTTGTTCAGCCAGTCCAGGAACTTCTCCGTCTCGTTGTCGCACTCGCCGCCTACGATCTTAGTGAGGCTGTCGATGAAGATGTGGGTAATGTCGTAATTGCCGGCGTACATGCCGCTGATAAAGCCCTTGAGGGCGGTGTAGTCGGCGATATCGTACTCGCTGGCCTCCACCAGGCGGATGTTGTAATGGATATCGAAGGTCAGCTTGTTGCCTTTCTCAATGCAGACCACGTTGCCGTGCTCGGTCTGCACCGCGTTGTTAATCAGCTCAATGACACTTTTGGTCTTGCCGGAGCCCTTCTTGCCCATGATAACTCGAATCATGTGTATCACTCCTTATTGTTTTGACATCGGGGGGTGTTCCCTCTGTTTAATTACACTTTACCATATTTCCGCCTATATTTCAACTAAAATAATTGTGAATTTTTTTAAGCAAAAAGGGGCCGCGTGATCCGCGCCCGATGATCCGGGCCGCTGACGGCCGCGCTGAATATATTGAAAGAAAGCGTACCTTTTCTGAAGGAATGGCCGCAAAAAACACGGAGCGTCGCTGACGCTCCGTATTTTTTATCCAATCATTTGCCGCAGAAATCCTTGGCGGTCTCCACGATGTGCTCCGCCGACAGGCCGAACTGCTTGAGCAGGGCGGCGGCGGGGCCGGAGTGGCCGAACTCGTCGTTGACGCCGACGCGGCGGACGGGGGTGGGGCACTTCTCGCTGAGCAGGGCGCATACCGCCTCGCCCAAACCGCCGATGATGCTGTGCTCCTCGCAGGTGATGATTTTGCCGCACTCCCGGGCGGCTTTCAACACCAGCTCCTCGTCCAGGGGCTTGATGGTGCACAGGTTAATCACCCGGGCGGAGATACCGGCCTCGGCCAGGGTCTTGCCCGCCTCCATCGCCTCGTTGACCAGCAGGCCGTTGGCGATGATGGCCACGTCGCCGCCCTCCTGGAGGACCTCACCCTTGCCGATCTCAAACTTGAAATCAGCCTCGTCATGGAATACGGGGACGGCCAGACGGCCAAAGCGCAGATAGACGGGCCCCTCATACTCATAGGCGGCCTTTACGGCGGCGCGGGCCTCCACGTCGTCGGCGGGGGACATGACCACCATGCCGGGGATGGACCGCATCAGGGCGAAGTCCTCGCAGCACTGGTGGGAGGCCCCGTCCTCGCCCACCGAGATGCCCCCGTGGGTGGCGCCAATCTTCACGTTGAGATGGGGATAGCCGATAGAGTTGCGGACCTGCTCGAAGGCCCGTCCGGCGGCGAACATGGCGAAGGAGGAGGCGAAGGGCACCAGGCCCATGGCGGCGGCGCCGGCGGCCACGGCGATCATATTGCCCTCGGCGATGCCGCAGTTGAAGTGGCGGTCGGGGAAAGCCTTTTTGAAGGTGCCCGTCTTGGTGGCCCCGGCCAGGTCGGCGTCGAACACGATCAGGTCGTCGTGGAGCTGGCCCAGCTCCTTGAGGGCATTGCCGTAGCTGTCTCGGGTCGCGATTTTTTTTACGTCTGCCATGTTACATCGCCTCCACTTCCGCCAGCTGAGCCCGCAGCTCCTTCATGGCGATCTCATATTCCTCGTCGTTGGGGGCCTTGCCGTGCCAGCCGGCCTGGCCCTCCATATAGCTGACTCCCTTGCCCTTGGTGGTCTTCATCACGATGGCGGTGGGGGCCCCCTTGGTGGCCTTGGCCTTTTCAAAGGCCGCCTCCATCTGGTCAAAGTCGTGGCCGTCGATCTCGATGACCGAGAAGCCGAAGGCCTTCAGCTTCTCAGGAATGGGGTAGGGGCTCATAACCTGGTCAATGGGGCCGTCGATCTGGAGGCCGTTGTTGTCCACGATGGCGCAGAAATTGTCCAGCTTGTAGTGGGCGGCGAACATCATGGCCTCCCAGACCTGCCCCTCCTGGATCTCGCCGTCCCCCAGCAGGGTGTAGACCCGGCAGGATTTGCCCATCCTCCGGGCGGCAAGGGCCATTCCGGCGGCGCAGGAGACCCCCTGGCCCAGGGAGCCGGTGGACATGTCCACCCCGGGCACGGTGTTCATGTTGGGGTGGCCCTGGAGGTAGCTGTCGATGTGCCGGAGGGTGGACAGATCGTCCACAGGGAAGAAACCCCGGTTTGCCAGGGCGGCGTAGAGCCCCGGGGCGGTGTGGCCCTTGGACAGGACGAACCGGTCCCGGTCCTCCCACCTGGGATTTTTGGGGTCTACGTTCAGCTCCTTAAAGTAGAGGTAGGTAAACAGATCGGCGGCGGACAGGCTGCCGCCGGGGTGGCCGGCCTTGGCGCTGTGGGTCCCCTCAACGACACCCATACGCACCTTGCAGGCCGCAGCCATCAGCTGCTTTTTCTCACTGGCTGTCATAGTATTCTCCTTTGCGGTAATTTTTGTAGCTGGGATAGCTTCACACACTAAAGCCATTATAAAACAGCCGGTCAAAAAATACAAGGGACTCTTGGCTTGGGGAGTGTCCAAATTTGCTGGAATACAGCCCGGTCAGAGAGGGGATAAAAAAGCAGAAGGACAAGGCCAAACCGGTTAAAGCTGAGCTATCCCACAAATTTGTCTGACAAGCTTACATCTGTAAAAATACAAGGGGCCGTCCCGGTGAGGACGGCCCCGGCATTTACCGGTGATACAGCTTGTTGGTCTGATATTTGGGCTCGCAGGTGAGCTGGAGGCCCAGGCGCTTATAGGTGCTGGCGTCCGCCGGGGAGAGGATCACCGAGCAGTGGGCCTGACAGCCCTTGAGGGCGGCCAGCTGATCCAGGGCCTTGGCGGCCTTGGGCTCGGCGTTGGCGGAGGAGGCCAGGGCGATGAGCACCTCGTCGCTGTGGAGCCGGGGGTTGGCGGAGCCCAGATATTCCACCTTGACCGTTTGGATGGGCTCAATGGCGCTCTGAGCGATGAGATGGACGCCGTGCCCCCCGGCCCCCGACAGGTGCTTCAGGGCGTTGAGGAGGGCGGCGGCGGAGCAGCCCATGAGCTCGGAGGTCTTGCCATCCACAATGGTTCCGCCAGCCAGCTGAATGGCCATGGCGGGCTCGCCGGTGGACTCGGCCAGCTCATTGGCCCTGGCCACGACCGGGCGGATGTCCGCTGTGATCCCCGCCTGCTGCATGAGCAGCTCCAGCTTATACACCGCGCTGTCTGTCCCTTTGCCCTGGCGGCGGTCGCACAGGGCGTCGTAGTACCGGCGGACGATCTCCTGCCGGGCGGCCTCCTGACAGACCTCGTCGTCAACGATGCAGTTTCCCACCATATTCACCCCCATATCCGTGGGGGACTGGTAGGGGCAGGAGCCGGTGATTTTCTCAAACATGGCGGCCAGCACGGGGAAGATCTCTACATCCCGGTTGTAGTTCACCGTAGTCTCGCCGTAGGCCTGGAGGTGGAAGGGGTCAATCATGTTCACGTCGTCCAGGTCGGCGGTGGCCGCCTCATAGGCCAGGTTGACGGGGTGCTTCAGGGGCAGGTTCCAGATGGGGAAGGTCTCGAACTTGGCGTAGCCGGCCACGGTAGCCCGCTTGTGCTCATGGTAGAGCTGGCTGAGGCAGGTGGCCATTTTTCCGCTGCCCGGACCGGGAGCGGTGACCACCACCAGGGGGTGGCTGGTCTCGATAAACTGGTTGCGGCCATAGCCCTCATCGCTGACGATCTTGGCGATGTTGTGGGGGTAGCCCTCGATGGGGTAGTGGCGGTAGACCTTTAACCCCAAGGCCTCCAGCCGGGCCTGAAAGGCGTCGGCGGCGGGCTGGCCGGTATAGCGGGTGACCACCACGCTGCCCACATACAGCCCCCGGCCCCGGAACTGGTCGATAAGCCGGAGCACATCGCTGTCGTAGGTGATGCCCAGGTCCCCCCGGACCTTGTTCTTCTCAATATCCCCGGCGTTGATGGCGATGATGATCTCCGCCTTGTCCCGAAGCTGCTCCAGCATCCGCAGCTTGCTGTCCGGCTCAAAGCCGGGCAGCACCCGGCTGGCGTGGTAGTCGTCAAAGAGCTTGCCGCCAAACTCCAGATAGAGCTTGCCGCCGAACTGGGCGATGCGGTCCTGGATGTGCCGGGATTGGGTGGTGAGATATTGTTCGTTGTCAAAGCCTGTTTTAGCCATGTCCCCTCGTCTCCTTCTCTCCTGTAAAAGGCTCAATACTCCCTCTGCCGGGCTCTTTTCCAGTATATCACATTTTCTCCTCTATTTCCATAGCTTTCTTTTTCCATCCAGGGAAACCAATTTTGAGAAAGCAATGCCGCATTTGCAGGGCGCGACGGCCCGGCGCGCCGCTGATGGGCAGATTTTGCAAACGGCGCGCCGGGGTCGTCGCGCCCTACAGACGCAAAATTGATTCCGTGTTTTTCATCGGGCCGGAGCTTTTTCAGGTCGCCTCCCGCAGGGCCGCGCCCCCCAGGCGGGCCAGGGATGCCGCCACGGTGAGCAGATCCTTGGGGTCGGCGCCCAGGGCGGCCCGGAGGGCGGAGACCAGGTTGGCGGGCTGAAGGGCCTCCTTCACCGTCCTGGCGTCCCCAGAGGACAGAAGCTCATAGAGGGTGCCGGCCACCGTCTCCCTCTGCTGGCAGGTCAGCCCGGCCAGCCAGCCCTTCAGCGTCCGGTCAATCATCCGGCTCCCGGCGTCCACCCCCTCCACCCGGATAAAGCCAGGACCCAGCACCTGCCAGGAGTAGGGGTTGTGCTGCAGCAGGCCCTCCTGGTCGCTGGCCACCACGGCGCAGGGCTCCTCATGGCCCAGAAGCAGCCCCACCACTGACGACTGAGGCACAAGGGACCGAATGCGGGTGCGCAGCTCCTGATAGCCAGGCCGGGCCAGGAGGTAGGGTCCGAAGCCGGGACCGTCAAAGGAGTATACCCGCCCGATCCGGTCCCGGACCTTCCCCGGGCACAGGCAGGCCCCCGCCGCCGCCAGGTTGCCCCCCTTGGAGTGTCCCCCCAGCGTCACCGGCCCGGGAAATTCCTCCGCCCAGGTCCGCACATATTCCGCCGCCTCCAGCTGGGCGGGGACCACGTCCAGAAAGCTGAGGTTGAAGTCCTCCTTCCAGCCCACCAGAGTGCCGTCGGTCCCCCGGAAGGCCAGGAAGGACGAGCCGTCCCCGGTAAGAACGGTGAGGGCGGCAAACTGGCTCTCCTCCTCCGGCACGAACCGGTCCGCATAACGGCACAGCTCCATCCCGGAAAACCGGGGGGCCTCCGCCAGCGCCCGGAGGAGGTCCAGGTCCCTCTCCCGCCCCCGCCGTCTTGCCGGCGGGAGGGCCAGATAGCCCTCCGCCGCCCTGCCCAGCGGGACCCGCTCCCCCGCCGGGACCAGGCCGCCAAAGCGGACATAGGACAGCACCGCCAGCACCAGGGCGTCCACCGCCCCAAACGGAACCCGGCTCAGGGGCAGGTCCCCCCGCCAGGCCAGATAATCCAGAATATTTCCCATTCTCCCCGCCTCCCGTCAGTCCAATCTATGCTCATATCTCCCAGAAGGACCGCATAGGATGGAAGCAGAAAGAGGCGGGGAGTGTTGTGCTTTGAAAGGAAACATGGAGGAACGGGCCGAGCGTCTGGCGCTCTACATTCTGGAAAACCGGGCGACGGTTCGCTCCGCGGCACAAAAGTTTGGGATCAGCAAGAGCTCGGTACACAAGGATCTATCCGAGCGCCTGCCTACCTTCAACCGGACGCTCTACCTCCAGGTAAAAGAGGTCCTGGAGCAGAACAAGGCTGAGCGCCACATCCGGGGCGGCATCGCCACCAGGAAGAAATACAAAGGAGCTTAAAAAAACCACGGGCTCTGCCCGCAGCACTGAAACTCCCCACGGGGAGTTTTTCCTTGACAGCCCGGATATTTGGGGTATAATAATAACGGAAGGGATACTGTGACAAGCGGTTAGTCCCAGAGATTAGTCAAGAAATGACCGCACCGGGGCTAGTGGGCGGTCATTTCCTTTTGAAGATCTGATAGCACAGACCTACAACGCCGAGGATTACAAGGGAGTAAGCGAAAAGCTCCTCATATGTAACCATAGCGGTCCCCCCTTTCCGGGGGACAGGGCCCCCATTAGGATGGGGACTAACCACCTGCCGTTTGCGACAATAAACCCTTCCGGCCTTATCCATAAGGATTTGGCAAAATCATGATACCGCAGAGCGGGATATTTTGTCAAGCTCCGCACGCAGGCCCCTGTCCGCCGGACAGGGGCTTGTTTCCTGTAGATTTTTATGCTAAGATAGACCTATTAAAATACAGAGAGGAACATCTCGCCATGAGCTACGCCGACCAGGTATTCATTCAAAACTGCAAGGACATTCTGTCCAGGGGGGTGTGGGACACCGGCCGGGAGGTCCGCCCCCGGTGGGAGGATGGGACGCCCGCCCACACTGTCAAGCTCTTCGGGGTGGTCAACCGCTACGACCTGCGGAAGGAATTTCCCATACTCACCGTCCGGAAGCAGTATATCAAGTCGGCGGTGGACGAGCTGCTGTGGATTTGGCAGAAGAAGTCCAACAACATCCGCGACCTGAACAGCCACGTCTGGGACGCCTGGGCGGACGAGTCCGGCTCCATCGGCAAGGCCTACGGTTATCAGCTGGGGGTAAAGCACCGCTACCCCCAGGGGGACATGGACCAGGTGGACAAAATACTCTGGGACCTGAAGCACGACCCAGCCTCCCGGCGCATCCTGGCCACGATGTATAACCACCACGACCTCAGCGAGATGGCCCTCTACCCCTGCGCCTACTCCATGACCTTCAACGTCTCCGGGAACATCCTCAACGGTATTTTGAACCAGCGCTCCCAGGACATGCTCACCGCCAACGGCTGGAACGTGATGCAGTACGCCGTGCTGCTCCACATGATCGCCCAGGTGACGGGCTTTGAGGCCGGCGAGCTGGTCCACGTCATCGCCGACTGCCACATCTACGACCGCCACGTCCCCGTGGTGGAGGAGCTCATCGCCCGCGCCCCCTTCGGCGCCCCCAAATTCAGCCTGGACAAGTCCATCACCGACTTTTACGACTTCACCCCCGCCAGCGTAAGCCTGGAGGGCTACCATGCCCACCCGCTGGACGGAAAGATTCCGGTGGCCGTATAGGCGCTATACCCTATAGAACGGAGATTTGCTATGAACCTGATCGTCGCTGTCGATAAAAACTGGGCCATCGGGAGGGATGGTGACCAGCTTGTCTATATCTCAGCGGACCTGAAGCGCTTCAAGGCCCTGACCACCGGGCATACGGTGATTTTGGGCCGGAAGACCCTGGCTACCTTCCCGGGGAGACGACCCCTGAAGGGCCGGCGGAACCTGATTCTCTCCCGGACCCCCGGCTTTGTCCCCCAGGGGGCGGAGGTCTTTTCCGACCTGGACAGCCTGCTAGCCGCCGCCCCGGAGGACGCCTTTGTGCTGGGCGGGGCCTCGGTATATCACGCTCTGCTGGACCGGTGCGGCACCGCCTACGTGACCAAAATCGGCCGGGCCTTCCCGGAGGCCGACTGCTGGTTCCCCGACCTGGACGCCCGTCCCCAGTGGCGGGTGGAGGAGGAGAGCGAGCCCCAGGAGGAAAACGGCCTCCACTTCCGCTACGTGACCTATCGCAGACAGTAAAAGCCTGGCCCTGTCCAATGGACAGGGCCGGCTCTTGCTTACATTGGATTTTTCAGCGGGGCGATCTCCTTTTGATAGACCTTGTAGAGGAACAGGGCGCTCAAGATCATGGAGAAAATTTCCGCGAATGGGAAGGACCACCACACGGCGTCCAGACTGCCGGTGGTCCGGGCCAGCAGGAAGGCCGAGGGCAGGAGGAACACCAGCTGACGCACCACCGACACCGCCAGCGACAGCCCCCCGTGGCCCAGGGCCTGAAAGACCGAGGAGCCCACAATGCCGAAGCCGGCGGCGACGAAGCAGTAGGAGATGGTCCGCAGGGCGGGCACACCGATGGAAAGCAGGGCGGCGGGGTCCTCTCCCTCCGCCGAGAACAGGCCGAGGAACACATCGGGGAACAGCTGGAACAGGGCCAGCCCGACGGTCATGATTCCGATGGCGTAGGCCATGCTCAGCTTGATGGTCTTGATAATCCGCTCCGGCTTGCGGGCCCCGTAGTTATAGGCCACAATGGGTACCACGCCGTTGGTCAGACCGAAGATGGGCATGAAAATAAAGGACTGGAGCTTGAAGTAGATGCCGAAAACCGCCGTGGCGGTGGAGGTGAAGGCGATCAAAATCTGGTTCATGCCGAACACCATCACCGAGCCGATGGACTGCATAATGATGGAGGGCAGGCCCACGCTGTAGATGCCCTGGATGGTCTCCCGGTCAGGGCGCATCCCCTTGAGGGACATCTGAATCTCCGGGTTGCGGGTGAGGCACAGGAAGAGCCCCACCATCCCGCCGACGATCTGCCCGGCCACGGTGGCTACGGCGGCCCCCGCCACCTCCAGCCTGGGGAAGCCGAAGAGGCCAAAAATCAAGAGGGGGTCCAGAATCAGGTTGATGACCGAGCCCGTGCCCTGAATCACCATGGCGTACACCGTCCGCCCGGTGGCCTGTACCAGCCGTTCGCTGGCTACCGAGACGAATATACCCATGCTGCACCCGGCGATGATGGTCAAATAGTCGGTACCGTAGCGGATGATGCCGGGGATGTCGGTCTGGACGGTATAGAACATCCGGGCGCAGGTCAGGCCCAGGATGGTGAACACCAGGCCGCTGACCATCTCCAGCATCAGGCCGTTCATAGCGGTGCTGTTGACCCGCTTCTGGTCCTTCTGGCCCAGGCTCCGGGACAGGAGAGCGTTGATGCCCACTCCGGTGCCCACCGCCACAGCGATCATCAGATTCTGCACCGGAAAGGCCAGCGACACCGCGTTCAGCGCGTCCTCGCTGAGCTTGGAGACAAAAAAGCTGTCCACAATGTTATAGCAGGCCTGGACCAGCATGGACATAATCATAGGCAGCGCCATGTTCAGCAGAAGCTTGTTTTCGGGCATAACGCCCATTTTGTTTTCATTTGTTGGCTGTGCCACCAAATCCTCCCCCTTTTCGTTCTTTTTTGCGCAAGAACCCATTATAAGGGAAAGAAATTTTTATGTCAATGACACTTTTACCAAAAAACCGTTTACCTCACCGTCAGTTCCCCGTCCTCCGCGTCCACCGTCAGGGCCTGACCGGGCTCCGCCTGTCCGGCGACGATTTTCCGGCCGATCAGGGTCTCCACCGTGTGCTGGAGATACCGCCGCAGGGGCCGGGCCCCGTAGATGGGGTCGTAGGCCGCCTCGATGATGTGCTCCTTGGCGGCGGGGGTGAGGGTGACGGAAAGCTGCTTATCCGCCAGCCGCCGGTTCAGGCCGTCCATCAGCAGATCAATGATGTGGGTGACGTTCTCCCGGGTCAGCGGCTTGTAGAACACGATCTCGTCCAGCCGGTTCAAAAACTCGGGCCGGAAGGACCGGCGCAGCAGCTCGCTCACCTGTTCCCGGGCCTCCTCGCTGATTTCCCCGTCCTCGGTGATGCCGTCCAGGAGGGCCTGGCTGCCCAGGTTGGAGGTCAAAATCAGGATGGTGTTTTTAAAGTCCACCGTCCGGCCTTGACTGTCTGTAATACGGCCATCGTCCAATACCTGAAGTAATACATTGAACACGTCCGGGTGGGCCTTCTCCACCTCGTCGAAGAGGACGACGCTGTAGGGCTTGCGCCGCACCGCCTCGGTGAGCTGGCCCCCCTCCTCATAGCCCACGTACCCCGGAGGGGCCCCGATGAGCCGGGAGACAGAGAATTTTTCCATATACTCGCTCATGTCGATGCGCACCAGGTTGCGTTCGGAGTCAAACAGGGCCTCGGCCAGGGTTTTCGCTAATTCGGTCTTGCCCACGCCGGTGGGGCCCAGGAAGAGGAAGGAGCCGATGGGCTTATCCGGGTCGGCAATGCCCGCCCGGGAGCGGAGAATGGCCTCGCTCACCAGGCGGACGGCCTCGTCCTGGCCCACCACTCGTTTGTGGAGGATGTCCTCCAGGTGGAGCAGCTTTTCCCGCTCCCCCTCCATCAAGCGGGCCACGGGGATGCCGGTCCACCGCTCAATGATGCGGGCAATCTCCTCCTCGGTCACCTTGTCCCGGAGGAGGGAGCGGGCCTTGCTCTCGCTGGCAATGTGCTCCTCGGCCTCCAGGGCCTTTTTCAGCTCGGGGATGCGGCCATATTGCAGCTCGGCGGCCTTCTCCAGGTCGTACTCCCGCTGGGCCTTCTCCAGGGCGGCGTTGGCCTCCTCCAGCTCCTCCCGGAGCCTCTGTACCTTGCCGATGGCCCCCTTCTCGTTGTCCCACTGGGCCTTTTTGGCGTTGAAGTCGTCCCGCATGTCGGACAGCTCCCGCTGGATCTCGGCCAGATGCTCCTGTGACAGCTTGTCGGTCTCCTTTTTCAGCGCGGCCTCCTCGATTTCGTGCTGGATGATCTTCCGCTGGATGATATCCAGCTCGGTGGGCATGGAGTCCATCTCCGTGCGGATCATGGCGCAGGCCTCGTCCACCAGGTCGATGGCCTTGTCGGGCAAAAACCGGTCGGAGATATAGCGGTTGGACAGGGTGGCGGCGGCGATGATAGCCCCGTCGGTGATCTTTACCCCGTGGTACACCTCATACCGCTCCTTCAAGCCCCGGAGGATGGCAATGGCGTCCTCTACGCTGGGCTCGTTGACCATCACGGGCTGGAACCGCCGCTCCAGGGCGGCGTCCTTCTCGATATACTGCCGGTACTCGTTTAAGGTGGTGGCCCCGATGCAGTGCAGCTCCCCCCGGGCGAGAAGGGGTTTTAACAGGTTGCCCGCGTCCATGGAGCCCTCGGTCTTGCCCGCACCCACAATGGTGTGGAGCTCGTCAATGAAGAGGATGATCCGCCCCTCCGACTTCTTCACCTCGTTGAGGACGGCCTTCAGCCGCTCTTCAAACTCGCCGCGGTACTTGGCTCCGGCGATGAGGGCCCCCATGTCCAGGGCGAAGATGGTCTTGTCTTTCAGGGAGGCGGGCACGTCCCCTTTGACAATCCGCTGGGCCAGCCCCTCGGCGATGGCCGTCTTGCCCACGCCGGGCTCACCGATGAGGACGGGGTTATTCTTGGTCTTGCGGCTCAGAATCCGGATGACATTCCGAATTTCGTCGTCCCGGCCAATCACCGGGTCCAGCTTGTTGTGACGGGCCCGCTCCACCAGGTCGGAGCCGTATTTTTTCAGGGCGTTGTAGGTCTCCTCTGGGTTGTCGGAGGTGACCCGCTGGCTCCCCCGCACCTGGGCCAGGGCCTGCATCACCTTCTCCTTGTCCAGGCGGTAAGTGCGGAACAGCTCCTTCAGGGCGGCGTTGGGGTGGGCCAGCAAACCCAGGAGGATGTGTTCCACCGAGATATATTCGTCCTTCATGGCCTGGGCCTCCTGCCCGGCCCCCTGGAGGGCCCGGTCCACGTCCTGGGAGACATATACCGTGCCCGCCTCCCGGCCTGAGCCAGACACCTTGGGCAGCTTGTCCACCTCGGCCCTCACCGCCGCCTCAAAGCTGGGGACGGTCATGCCCACAGCGGTGAGGAGCTGGGGGATGAAGCCCTCCCCGTCCCCCACCAGGGCCAGCAGCAGATGGGGCTGCTCGATTTGCTGGTTGCCATGCTCCAGGGCGATGTCCTGCGCCCCCTGAATGGCGGCCAGGGATTTTTGGGTGAATTGATTCATGTTCATAGATAACACTCCTTTCAGGAATAGCCTGCGGTATGCTTGTAGTATAGGCCAGCCCGCCGGAGATTTCATGAACAGAGTGTGAATTTTTAGCACTCACATCACTCGAGTGCTAATTCAATGTTTTCCATTGAATTCCCCGCCTCGCTGTGATATGCTGTAGGCAAAGGGGGAATGTCCAATGGAGGAACTCACGCTGAGCCAGGAAGTCCTCGCCGCGCTGGACGAGATCGACCGCATCCTTCATCAAATGCTTATGCTGGCGGAGCTGTCCGCCGGTGACGGCGAGATCAACCGCCCCAATCTGCAAATTGTTCTGGAACACCTCCAGCACAAAATCGACCGCATCGCGGACCGGATCAGTTAGAGGTGCAAATCATGGATGACAAACTTTTACGATATACATTGCGTGTTGACCGGCTCTTGTTCCAGAAATTTCGGTACATCGCAGATTCAGAAGGCCGCTCAGCCAACAAGGAAATCGAGCAGTATTTGAAACGGCGGGTAGCGGAGTACAAGAAGGAATACGGAAAAATATCCCTTGACGAGTAAAAAGGACGGCAAAAGCCGTCCTTTTTTGTTCACCAATCCAGCCTCAGTACCTCCCTGGCCTGGACGCCCTGGGCCTGGAGGGCGGCGAGGTAGAGCACCAGGAAAAAGACCAGAGTGGACAGTCCGGCGGGGACGGGGTCCAGGCCGCTGTCCTTGAGGACGCGGAAGAGCAGATTTCCCGTCAGTCCGGCCAGCAGAGCGGCAAGCCCGGGGGCGGTGAGCCACTGGAAGGGCTGGATTTTCAGCCCAACGGACCGGGCCAGCTGCCGCAGGCACAGCCCCAGCTCCAGGGCGGTGGACACCACGGCCCCGGCCACATATCCCCCCATCCCCACCCCGGGCAGGGGGACCAGGGCCAGGGTGAACCCCAGCTGCACTACCCCGCCCAGCAGGGAGATAGCCGCCACCGTCCGCTGCCGCCCCACCCCGTTGAGAGAGGCGCACAGCACCGAGCAGAAACAGCTCATCGCCATCACGCAGGCCAGGGGGATCAGAAACTCCCCCACCCCCTCCTGGTGGAACATAGCCCTGCCCAGGTCGGGGCCCACCACCACCATCAGGGCCATGGAGGGCAGGGTGAGCAGGGCCACCGCCGACACCGCCTGAGAGACCAGCCGGCGCGCCTGCCCGGGCCGGTCCAGGGCCTGGGCCCGGGCCAGCCGGGGCACCAGCACCAGATTCAGCGCCCCCAGAAATACGATGGGCAGGGACAGCATGGGCAGGGTCATACCGCACACCACCCCAAACTGGGACATAGCCTCCGACCGGTCCACGCCCCCCTCCACCAGCTTTTGGGGAATGAGGGCGGAGTTTGCCGCCCCCAGCAGATTGCCCAGCAGGGCGTTGAACCCCACCGGCAGGGCGATGGACAGAATGCGCCGGCGGCGCACCCTGCCCTCCTCCGTCCGGCCGGTGAGGGTCCGCCGCCCCATCCGCCGACGGTAGAGGACCACCAGCGTGACGGCGGAAAACACCTCGCAGATGACCATCCCTCCCACAATGAGGCCCACCACCCGCTCGGGGTACTGGGGCAGGAACAGGACCAACAGGGCGATCACCGCGAGGGTGCGGACAAACTGCTCCAGCAGCTCCACCACGGCGGGGGGCCGGACCACTCCAGAGCCATAGAAAAAGTGCTTGTGGATGTTTTCCACCCCGGTGAGGGCCACGCAGGGGACCAGCAGAATCAGTCCCAGCTGGGTCCGGGCGTCCCCCAGGAGATAGACGGAGATGGCGTCCGACCCCAAGATCACCGCCGTCCCCACCGGGAGCAGCAGGAGGAAAAACAGCCTCAGCGAGGTGGCCACCGTCTGGTCCGCCGCTCTGCGGCTGCCCAGAGCCAAGTGCTGGGAGGTGAGATTGGAGCAGGCCGAGGTCACCCCCACGGCGGTGAGGGACAGAATCACCGAATAGGCCGGCATCACCAGCTGATACAGCCCCATCACCTCCGCCCCCACCAGACGGGACAGCACCACCCGGTAGAAGAACCCCAGCACCTGAGAAATAGCGCTCAGCGCCGTCAGAAACACCGCCCCTCGCCCGGCGGACAGCATTTTTTCAGACAAACCGATCCCCTCCCCTCCTGACAATCTATTCAGGAGAGGAGGAGTTTATCCATCGCCAATTTTATCGAATAATTACAAAAAACACTTGACAAGCAAAAGAAAATATGTTAATTTATACTCATGAGTTCCATATAAAAGGGGTGGTTCCGATGTGGCTTTAAAAATATTTTTTAATTGGATATATCCATTATAATGATGTTAATAGGCTACGGTGAAAGGAGTTTACTATGAAGATAAAGAAATTTTTCAGTTTGTTTTTAGTTCTCTGTATGAGTTTTACTCTCTGTGTTCCGGTGTTTGCTTCGGAATCGGAGAGTTTGGAGGTTGAGGTCAGCGGCGAGCAGGATATCTTAGAATTTGTTTTTTCTGATGAATTTGATTCACACATGGCCTATAGATTTGTTTATCCTGATTCACCACTCAGGGCTGGGGCACGCTGCCCTAAGTGTGGGTATAATACTTTGGTTGGAAAAACAGTCGAAGAATATGACTTATGTCATCCTTCTAGCCAAGGCTGGCCTGTTCAGTGTCCCGACAACTTTTTTGCATCGGATACTTTTACTGTAATGTTAGTCTACACGTATTCGTATTGCAACACATGTGGATATAAAACTGCTAAAGCATTCTATGAAAGTAAATACTATATTGATTGTACTACTGATGAAGACAGCTATGTTGCAACAGACTTTAAAACAGAGAATCGGACTGGAAGAAGCCCCCATGAATGGAAAGATACATGGTCTGTATACTATGATGACCCGCATTATTCTTAAGCAAGGAACAGGTGTCAATCACCGCTGAAAGGAGGAGGCGGCGCTCTATGAACAGGAAGATACAAGTACCATCTGTCCGTCCCCGCCGGTTTTCCTGCCTGTTGCTGACATCTGCCCTGCTATTGGCGCTGTCCAGCTGCGGGAGTAACGCCCCGAAGTTCCCGCCCACAGAAGAAGCGGTACAGACCGCGGCGGAGAAGCTGGGCTGGACCCTGGACACAGAGGGCACTCAGTCCTGGGCGGAGAATCAAATTCTCTATGCCCTGGAGACCGGCGATCAGGCGAACGTCTCAGTTTCCTGCGCCGTGGCGGAAGGAAAACGATTCTTAATGGAAAACTGTGTGGTCACTCGCTTTCCGGACAAGCCGCAGTTTGCCTGGGAGGACTGGGAGGAGGCCATCGCTCTGGCGGAGACGCTGTACGGCGGCTTTTCCGAGGGAGAACTCTATCAAACCCTGTCCAAACAGGACATACCGGAGCCTGAGATTCCGCCAGCGGGACCGGATACGCCCACAGGCCTGGAGTCCCTCAGCTGGGAGGCGGAGCTTCCAGCCGGGTATGGAAGCGTTTCGTGGTCCATCGCCGCCGGCACTGTGGAACACAATTTTCCATCCCCTGTCATCCAAGACTGGCGGATAACCTTCAGCATTTCCCTCTATGAGTCCAAGGATGCCTATGAGAACATGGGCGCTGTCTCTCAGGTCCCTTCCTAGGGGAACAGGTACATGAGGATTGCCGTCCCTGCCAGAAAACAGATTCCTTTGAAAATCCGTTTCTTCCACATCTGCATCACCTCCCCCTGATTTGGATTTGCACAGGGGTTCAAACGGTGATCCAACCGCCTTTATGTAACAGCGCGCTAGCTGTAAATTGGTTATAAAAATGAGGTCTCCATAGTGAGACCTCATTTTTATCAGACTGGACGGAACCCCACCCGCTCTGGATGGCTTTCATGGTGTCATCGTCGAACTGGTAGGTGAAATCCCGGGTACTGAGGGTGGACCCCTTCTTGCGGTACAGCCACATTTCTTCAACTGTGCTTTACCTCCCAGTGCGCCTGGAGGCGTTTGCCTCCTGGAGCGCCAAACGAAAACAAAAACTCTGCGCAGAGCAAGCCCGCACAGTGCGAATTGTATAATCCACCCACAAAAAATAGCGGGAAACAAATACAGCAAAGGCACCCTTGCAAACAAGGATGGAATGTCGTATAATATCCCATGCGGATACGGTAGGTTGCCGTTGTATAGGTGGGTTCGCACCTGTGCAGGCTTGCGGGTGTTGGCGCATCCATAAGCCGCCGCATTTTTGTTTTCCTGCCGGTTATAACATGGGATTTTTGGCATTGCAATAGAGAGCTTGGACACAAGAAAAACATGAAATGGGATATGCTATGAGGGGAAGAAAAATATTAGCGGTGTGGGCCGCGCTGGTACTGCTGATCTCAGGGTGTGCTCCGGCGGCGGAGGCCGGCCCAACGGAGTCCGCGGGAGAGACCGTCTCCTTCACCGACGACCTGGGCCGGGAGCTGACGGTGGAGCGGCCGGAACGGGTGGCGGCGATGATCGGCAGCTTCGCCGACGTGTGGTGCCTGGCCGGCGGGCGGGACAGCCTGGCCGCCGCGGCGGGGGACGCCTGGACCTCCTTCGACCTGGGGCTGGACGAGGACGTGCGGAACCTGGGTGCTGTGAAGGAGCCCAGCCTGGAGGTACTGCTGTCCGCCCAGCCCGACCTGATTTTAGCCAGCTGCAACACCGCCGCCAATCTGGAGCTGCGGGATACCTTCGAGAAGGCGGGGCTCACCGCCGCCTATTTCGACGTGCAGTCCTTCGACGACTATCTGCGGATGCTGGAGATCTGTACCCGGCTCACCGGATGTCCCCAGAACTATGAGACCTACGGGCTTCAGGTACAGGCGCAGGTGGAGGCGGCGGTGGCCCTCCAGTACGGCCAGCCGCCCCGCGTCCTGTGTATGCGGGCCACCGGGTCCAGCGTCAAGGTGAAGGGGAGCCGGGATTTCCTCCTGGGTGAGATGCTGGCCGACCTGGGCTGCGTCAACGTGGCCGACGGCAGCGGCCTGCTGGAGGAGCTGAGCCTGGAGGCCATCCTGGCCGCCGACCCGGATTTTATTTTTGTGGTATTGCAGGGCTCCGACCCAACCGACGCCCGGGAGGCGCTGGAGAGGAGCCTGCTGTCCAACCCCGCCTGGAGCTCTCTGCGGGCGGTGCGGGAGGGGCGGTTCCACACGCTGGACCACGCCCTGTATAATTTGAAGCCCAACGCCCGATGGGGGGAGGCCTATGAAAAGCTCGCGCGCATTTTATATCCGGAGCCGGCCCGGTAGGGCCGGTATTCTGCTGGCCCTGGCGGCGCTGACAGCGCTGGCCGCCGGGGCCAGTCTGTGTCTGGGGGCGGTGTCCCTGCCCCTGAGGGACACCCTGCGGGCCCTGCTGGGGGGCGGGGAGGGGACGCTTGCCAGTCAGATCGTCCTCTACGCCCGCCTGCCCCGGGTGTGCGGGAGCCTGCTGGCCGGGGGGGCGCTGGCCGCCTCCGGCGTGGTGATCCAGAGCGTGCTGATGAACCCGCTGGCCGCCCCCAATATCATCGGGGTGAACTCCGGGGCGGGTCTGGCTGCCGCCCTGTGCTGTGCCGCCGCGCCCACCGCCCTGGAGCTGGTCCCCATCGCCGCCTTTCTGGGGGCGCTGGCCGGGGTGCTGCTTGTTCTGCTCCTGGCCGAGCGCACCGGCGCGGCCCGGATCACGGTGGTGCTGGCCGGTCTGGCCGTGTCCAGCATCTTCGGGGCGGGCATTGACGGGGTGGTCACCCTGGTCCCCGACGCCCTCAATGGCTATACCGATTTCCGCATCGGCGGACTGCGGGGGCTGTCCATGGCCCGGGTGGCCCCGGCGGCGGTGATGATCGCCCTGGCCCTGGCGGCGGCGCTCACCCTGTCCCATGAGCTGGACCTGCTGGCCCTGGGCCGGGAGACCGCCCAGAGCCTGGGCCTGCCCGCCCGGCGGCTCCAGCTGATTCTGCTGGCCCTGGCGGCGGCGCTGGCCGGCGCGGCCATCAGCTTCGCCGGACTGCTGGGCTTTGTGGGTCTCATCGTCCCCCATATCGCCCGGCGGCTGGTGGGGGAGGAGAGCCGCTTCCTCCTGCCCGCCTCCGCCCTGGGGGGCGCGGCCCTGCTCACCGCCTGCGACGTGCTGGCCCGCCTGCTCTTCGCCCCCTACGAGCTGCCTGTGGGTATTGTGCTGTCCTTTGTGGGCGGGCCCTTCTTCATCTGGCTGCTGCTGCGGCAGAGAGGGGGCAGGACCCATGATTGAGACCCGCGGCCTGTGCGCCGGGTACCGGGGCAGGGACGTGCTCCACGATGTGAGCGTGTCCTTCCCTCCGGGCTGCGTGACCGTTCTGCTGGGGCCCAACGGCTGCGGAAAGAGCACCCTGCTGCGCACCGTTTTGGGCCTCCAGCCCGCCGCCGGCGGGGAGGTGCTGGTGGACGGGACGCCTCTGGGGGAGCTGTCCCCCGGGGAGCTGGCCCGGAGGGCGGCCTATCTGCCCCAGTTCCGGGGGGTGCCCAACATCTCCGCCCTGCGGATGGTCCTCCACGGGCGGTTCCCCTACCTGTCCTACCCCCGGCGGTACCGGCCGGAGGATTACCGTATCGCCCGGGAGGCCCTGGGGCTGGCGGGGGCGGGGGAGCTGGAGGACCGGCTCCTCCCCGAGCTCAGCGGGGGCCAGCGGCAGAGGGTCTATCTGGCCATGGCCCTGGCCCAGGAGACCCGGACCGTTTTGATGGACGAGCCCACCACCTTTCTGGACGCGCGCCACCAGCTGGAGGTGATGGCTCTGGCCCGGACGCTGGCCGGGCAGGGGAAGAGCGTGGGGCTGGTGCTCCACGACCTCTGCCTCGCCCTGCGCTGGGCGGGGCAGGCGGTGGTGATGGAGGAGGGCCGTGCGCTGTGCCAGGGCCCTCCGGAGGAGATCTTTAACAGCGGCGTCCTGGACCGGGTGTTTGGCGTAAAGGTCCGCCGGACCGGGACGGAGGACGGCTGGCAGTACTATTGCGTCTGATACCGGGAGGGAGAACATTTGGGGTATTTTCCGTTTTTTATTGATCTGGCAGGCCGGGCAGGCCTGGTAGTAGGGGGCGGCTCCACCGCTCTGCGGAAGCTGGAAAAGCTCAAGCCCTACGGGCCTGTCTTAACCGCCGCCGCCCCGGCCTTCTGTCCGGAGATCGAGGAGATGAAGGGGGTGACACTCCTCCGCCGCCCCTTCCAGGAGGAGATGCTGGAGGGGCGGTTCTTTGCCATCGCCGCCACCGGCGACCCGGCGGTCAACCACCGCGTCGCCGCTCTGTGCCGGGAACGGGGCATTCTGGTCAACGTGGTGGACGACCGGGAGGAGTGCACCTTCCTCTTCCCTGCCCTGGCGGGCCGGGGGGCGCTGTCGGTGGGGGTGTCCACGGGGGGGAGCAGTCCCGCCGCGGCGGTGTGGCTCAAGGAGCGGATCGACGGCTTGCTCCCCCAGAATATGGAGGAAATTTTGACCTTTCTGGCCAGCCAGCGGGCTGAGGCCCGCCGGCGCTTCCCCGGCGAGCGGGAGCGGAGCGGGGCGCTGAAGGCCCTGTTCCGGGCCTGCCTGGACCGGGGGAGGCCCCTGGACCAGAGGGAGGCTGAGGAGATTTGGAGACAGGAGGGCGGACGGTGAAGGGCTGTGTCTATCTGGTGGGGGCGGGCTGCGGCGGGCCCGAGCTGCTTACCCGGCGGGGAGCCGGACTGCTGAGGGTCTGTGACGCCGTGGTCTACGACGACCTTATCGGGGAGGGGCTGCTGTCCCTGGCCCCGCCGGAGGCCCAGCGGCTGTATATGGGCAAGCGGGCCGGCCGGCACTCCGCCGCCCAGGAGGACATCTGCGCCGCCCTCATCGCCCTGGCGGGGGAGGGCAAGCGGGTGGTCCGCCTCAAGGGCGGGGACCCCTTCGTCTTTGGCCGGGGCGGGGAGGAGCTGCTGGCTCTGAGGGCGGCGGGCATCCCCTGCGAGGAGGTTCCCGGCATCTCCTCCGCCATTGCCATTCCGGCCCTGGCGGGCATCCCTGTGACCCACCGGGGGGTGAGCCAGAGCGTCCACATCATCACTGGGCACACCGCCGGCACGCCGGACGGACTGCCCGGATATTTTGACGCCCTGGCCCGTCTGCCAGGGACGCTGGTCTTTCTCATGGGACTGGGCCGTCTGGAGGAGATCGCCCGGCGGCTGATGGCCGCCGGGATGGACGGGAGCACTCCGGCGGCGGTGGTCTCCGGGGGGAACGCCCCCGTCCCCGCCGCCGTGCGGGGTACGCTGGCCGGCCTGCCCCGGCGGGTCCAGGCGGCGGGAGTCCAGCCCCCCGCCGTCATTGTGGTGGGCGGCGTGGCGGCGCTGGACCTGTCCCCGGCGCTTCCTCTGACCGGCGTCCGGGTGGGGCTGACCGGGACAGCGCCCCTGAGGCAAAAGCTGCGGCTGGAGCTGGAGGCCCTGGGGGCCGGCGTCTTTGACGCCCTGAAGATTCAGGCGGAGGACCTGCCTCTGGACTTCGATCTGGACCGCCTCCGGGCCGGGGGGTGCTGGGCGGTATTCACCAGCGGCGGCGGGGCGGACAGCTTCTTCCGCCGCCTGGACGAGAAAGGGATGGACCTGCGGGCGCTCCACAGCTGTAAATTTGCCGCCATCGGTCCCGCCACCGCCGCCCGGCTGCGGGCCCACGGCATCCGGGCCGACCTGTGCCCGGCGGAATACACCAGCCAGGGACTGGGGGAGGCTCTCCTCCAGCGGGGAGAGCCTGGGGAGGATATGTTCCTGTTCCGCTCCCGTCAGGGCTCGCCGGTTCTCCCCAAGCTGCTGGCCGGACACTTCCATGTGGAGGACATCCCCCTGTATGAGGTCCGGCCCGGCCCGGCGGGCGGCCGGGACCAGCTGGAAAGGGCGGACTATCTGGCCTTCGCCAGCGCCGGAGGGGTGGAGCGGTTTTTGGAGACCTATGGGGCTGTCCCGGAGGGGGTGGTTCCTGTCTGCATCGGGCCGGTGACCGCCCGCGCCCTGGAGGAGGCCAGCGGGAGGCCATATCTCATCGCCCCGTCGATTTCCGCCGCGGGGATTGTCCAGGCCATCCAGGCGGCGCATTTGGACTTGTAATCGAAGTGGAAATGGGCTATACTGTCGCTGGGCGGGCTCCTTGCCCGGTCCGCCCCAAAATTGCGCTGCATCCGCGAAGGGCGGAGCGGCAGCAGGAGGAATTGAATATGAAAAAAAAGACCGATGTACGCCTTTTGACGGAGCTGGCCCTGCTGACGGCCATTTTGCTGGTCATGAACTACACCCCTCTGGGCTATTTAAAGACCCCCTGGGGCGTGGAGATCACCTTTATGGTCATCCCGGTGGCGGTGGGCTCCCTGATCCTGGGGCCCATGGCGGGCGCGTTCCTGGGGCTGGTGTTTGGTCTGACCAGCTTCGCCCAGTGCTTCGGGGCCAGCGCTCTGGGGGTCATCATGCTCCAGGAGAACCCCTTTGGCACATTCGTATGCTGTGTGGTCAACCGCGTGCTGGTGGGCCTGATCCCCGGACTGCTCTACGGGCGGTTCAAGCGCTCCAGCCGCCTGCGGAGCCCCGGGCTGGCCCTGTGCTGCTTCCTGACTCCGGCGCTGAACACCCTGCTGTACATCGTGGGCAACTGGATGATCTTCCATGACACCTGGCTCAACGTCTCTGTCACCACCTACGGCTACACCGGCGGCGACGGCGCCAGCCTGCTGTTCTTCATGCTGGGACTGGTGGCCGTCAACGGACTGGCCGAGGCGGCCTCCGGCCTGGTGCTGGGTACCGCCGTGTGCAAGGCCCTGGAAAAGACGGTTCATAGAAGCGAGGTGCGTTCCGCGGCATGAAGGAGATCGGTATTATGGAGGTGGGCGGCTTCCGGGTGGGCCACGCCCAGGACCTGGACGCCGCCACCGGATGCACGGTGATTCTCTGCGACCGGATGTCCCCCGCCGGGGTGGATGTGAGGGGAGGCGGCCCCGCCTCCCGGGAGTCCCAGATTCTCAACCCCCTGATGGACGCGATGGGGGTCAACGCCGTCCTCCTGTCGGGGGGGAGCGCCTTCGGCCTGGACGCCGCCGGGGGGGTGCAGAGGTATTTAGAGGAGCGGGACATCGGCTTTGAAACCGGGGTCGCCAAGGTCCCCCTGGTGAGTCAGTCCTGCCTCTTCGACCTGGGAGTGGGCCAGAAGGACATCCGCCCCGACGGGGCGATGGCCTACGCCGCCTGTGAGAACGCCAGCTATGACCAGCCCGCCCAGGGCAACGTGGGCGCGGGGACGGGCTGCTCCGTGGGCAAGTACCGGGGGATGGACCGGGCTATGAAGTCCGGCTTCGGGACCTGCGCCCTCCAGGCCGGGGCCCTCAAGGTGGGGGCCCTGGTGGCGGTGAACGCCCTGGGGGATATCTACGGCCCCGACGGGGTCCAGCTCGCCGGACTGCTCAACCGGGAGAAAACCGGCGTGACCTCCACCCTGGAGGAGCTGTTCCGGGATGTGGAGCTGGCCTCCGGCCTGCCCGCCGGAAACACCACCCTGGGGGTGGTGGTCACCAACGCCAAATTGGACAAGACCCACCTGGCCAAGGCGGCGGGCATGACCCACAACGGCTATGCCCGGGCCATCCGGCCTGTCCACACCACCGCCGACGGAGACAGTATCTACGCCCTGTCCCTGGGGGACCTCCCCGGCGACGTGAACGTGGTGGGGGCGCTGGCCGCCCAGGCCATGGAGCGGGCCATTGTGCGGGCCGTCCAGTCGGCCCAATCCGCCTATGGGCTGAAGAGCTGGCAGGAGCTGAACCCATAAACGATTAAAACCGCGTCCGTCAGGAGGGCAAGCCTGACGGACGCGGTTTTTCTAGTTATTTGCTCAGCGGTTCTTAAACGCGGTGATCTTCTCCTTGTTGACAAAGGCCTTCATGGCGTCCTTCTGGTCCTCGGTGGCGAAGCACAGGCCGAAGGCCTCGGCCTCGAATGCGGCTCCGGTGGTCATGTCGGTCTGCATCCCCCGGCGGATGGCCGCCTTGGACTGCCGGACGGCCACCTGGGCGTTGGCGGCGATGGCGTTGGCCAGCTCAATGGCCTTGTCCATCAGCTCCTCGGCGGGGTAGACGTGGCTCACCAGGCCGATGCGCTGGGCCTCCTCTGCCTTGATGGTTTTGGCGGTGAGGATGAGCTCCATGGCGTTGGACACCCCCACGATGCGGGCCAGCCGCTGGGTGCCGCCGAAGCCGGGGGTGATGCCCAGGCCCACCTCGGGCTGGCCGAATTTGGCCTTCTCGCTGGCAATGCGGATGTCGCAGGCCATGGACAGCTCGCAGCCGCCCCCCAGGGCGAAGCCGTTGACGGCGGCGATGGTGGGCTTGGTCAGGTTCTCCAGCTTCAGGAAGACCCCGTTGCCGTAGGCCCCAAAGGCCTTGCCCTCCACGGCAGTGAAGCCGGACATCTGCCCGATGTCCGCCCCGGCCACAAAGGACCGGCCCGCTCCGGTGACCACGGCCACCAGGATTTCAGGATCGGCCTCCACCTGGTCCAGCACAGCGTTCAGGTCCTCCAGCACCTGCTTGTCCAGGGCGTTCAGCGCCTCGGGCCGGTTCATGGTGACAATGCCCACAGGGCCCTTCTTCTCCAGAGTTACAAAAGCCATAGGAAAATTCCTCCTTGTTTTTGAAGTGGTGTCCCCATTATAGCGGATAAGTTCGGAAAGGGCAAGGGAAAACAACTGAACATTTTCTTGGGGGACCAATCGAAATATGGTTCATTTCATACAGGTGCTGTCCAACACAGGCGAGGCGGTTCAGCTACACCACCCGAAAGGAGGAAGCCCATGCCGGTTACGGTTACATTTCATATCTTCGGTCTTACCGTAACGATACGTATTAAACGCTGAAAACCGCCACCCCGGACCGGTGACGGTTTTCTTAGTATCATCGCTAACCATCTGGGCTGAACCGTCTTGCGGACAGCACCTTATATGTTGAATATATCACCGCCCTGACCTTTTGTCAAGGCGGCTTTTTGCTTTAGGAGCATCCAAAAACAACATATAAATCTTCCTTTGGACACTTCCGAAGGAGATCATTTTTACACCCTCTTCCAGCTCGCTCCGCCGGGCAGGTCGGTGATCTCGATGCCCTGAGCCTTGAGCTCGTCCCGGATGCGGTCGGCCTCGGCAAAGTTTTTGGCCTTCTTGGCCTCATACCGGGCTAAGACCTGCGCGTCCACGGCGGGGTCGCCCTCGCCGGTGACGGTATAGCCCCCCTGGAAAGCGGTTTTCTGCTTCTTCTGTTCCTCCCGGAGCTGAGCGGCCTTGTCCAGCAGGGACAGGGACAGCACCTGGTCAAAGCTGTCCAGAATCGCCAGGCGGGTGGCGCCGTTGGTCTTGGCCTTGAGGGCGTCGTACAGGGCGGTGACGCCCAGGGCGGTGTTCAGGTCGCTGCCCACCTGGGCCCGGAATTTCTCCTTGTACTGCTCCACGACCGCCTCGTCCACCGGCCCGCCGGCGGGGTCCAGGGCGGCGATCTTTTTAATCAGCTTCTGAAAGGCCCCGGCGGCGTTGTCCAGGTTCTCCCAGGTAAAGACCAGCCCCTTGCGGTAGTGGCTCTGGAGGCAGAAGAAGCGGTAGACCAGGGGATCATAGCCCTTCTCCTCCAGGAGGGAGACGGTGAGGAACTCCCCCTTGGACTTGGACATCTTGCCGTCGTTGGTGTTCAGGTGGTGGACATGGAACCACTGCCTGCACCAGGGATGGCCGATATAGGCCTCGGACTGGGCGATCTCGTTGGTGTGGTGGGGGAAGGCGTTGTCGATGCCGCCGCAGTGGAGGTCCAGATACTCGCCGTTGTATTTCAGCGAAATGCCCGAGCACTCGATATGCCAGCCGGGATAGCCCACCCCCCAGGGGGAGTCCCATTTCAGGGCCTGGTCCTCAAATTTGGATTTTGTGAACCAGAGGACGAAGTCGTTTTTGTTCCGCTTGTTCACGTCCTCCTCCACGCCCTCCCGGACGCCCACCGCCAGGTCCTCCTCGTCGTGGTCGTTAAAGACGTAGTACCGGTCCAGCTTGGATGTGTCGAAGTACACATTGCCTCCGGCCACGTAGGCATAGCCCTTGGCCAGCAGGCCCTCCACCAGCTTGATGAACTCGTCGATAAGGCCGGTGGCGGGCTGGACCACGTCGGGGGTCTTGATGTTCAGCTTGCGGCAGTCGTCAAAGAAGGCGTCGGTGTAGTACTGGGCGATCTCCATCACCGTCTTGTGCTCCCGGCGGGCCCCCTTGAGCATCTTGTCCTCGCCGGTGTCGGCGTCGGAGGCCAGATGCCCCACGTCGGTGATGTTCATGACCCGGTTCACGTCGTAGCCGTCGTAGCGCAGGAATTTTTCCAGTACGTCCTCCATGATGTAGGACCGCAGATTGCCGATGTGGGCGAAGTGGTACACCGTGGGCCCGCAGGTGTACATCTCCACATGGCCGGGGGTGTGGGTGGTGAATTCTTCCTTCTTGTGGGTGGCGCTATTGTATAATTGCATGGTTTTTCTCCTCCATTTTGTAGGTCGTGACCACTGGGCACGCCGTTTTTTTGATTCTCCGGGGACACTGCTTGTTAAATCGGTTCTCCCAGCCCCTCCATGACCTCCAGCAGGGCGGCATAGTTCTCCCGGCTGGAAGCGCCATAGAGCATTTGGTATTGGTCGCCCAGATCCATGACTACCACCAGGTTGCCGGGGCGGCTGCTATAAAAAGTGACCTCAAATTCCATTTGGAATACTGCTCCGGAAAAATCCAGTCGTCCTGGCACTGGTTCAGTTCCCTGGTATGTCCAAAGGTTCTCCAGAAGTCCTCTACCACCGCCGGAATCGCGCCAAACCGCTCCTTCATAGCGGCGATTTCTTCCTCCGTACAGCCCTGGGGCTGGTCCACGCCGTAGAGGTCGCGGACGATTTCTTGCGGTTTCATTTGTGCTTCGCCTCCAAATATTTCTCATCCAGCAGCTTTTCCACCAGCTCCAGCCGGGCGGAAATGGCGGACAGCTTCTCCAGGGTGGGGTTGTTGACGCTGATCTGGTCCACATCGTCGGCATAACGGGTAGGCCGGCCGGCGATGCGGACGATCTGGGCGGGGATGCCCACGGCGGTGGCGTCCTCCGGGACCTCGGACAGCACTACGGCGTTGGCGGCAATGCGGGCGTTGTCCCCCACCTTGAAGGGGCCCAGCACCTTGGCCCCGCAGGAGATGAGCACGTTGTTGCCGATGGTGGGGTGGCGCTTGCCCTGGTCCTTGCCGGTGCCTCCCAGGGTGACCCCGTGGTAGATGAGCACGTCGTCCCCCACCTCGGCGGTCTCGCCGATGACGATGCCCATGCCGTGGTCAATGACGAACCGCCGGCCAATCTTGGCCCCGGGGTGAATCTCAATGCCCGTCCAGAACCGGGACCACTGGGAGACAAACCGGGCCAGGAAGCGGCATTTATGGCGGTACAGCCAGTGGGCGAGGCGGTGGTAAATGGTGGCGTGGACCCCCTGGTAGAGCAGAAAAATCTCCAGCTTCGACCGGGCCGCCGGGTCCCGGCGCTGATAGGCCTCCAGCATTTCGTTTAGGGCTTTGAACATAGCTTACGGCTCCCTCCGTTATTTAGATGTAGGGCGCGCCATTTCAAGGTGCGGCGAACCCTGACAAGCGGCGCGCCGGGTCGTCGCGCCCTACAGGAAAACAAAAACCGCCCTTACGCCCGTAGGCATAAGAGGCGATTGCTCGCGGTTCCACTCTCATTTCTCACTTGAGGGCCGGTATCGGGGCCAAGCCGGGCGGCATTACCCGCCGCGCTCCCGGACGCACTTCACATCCTCCGCCGGAGGCCCCCTTTCAGCCGGTGAGGGGCCCTCTCTGTCCCTTGGGCAGACGCTACTCTTCCGTTCTCTGCGCTGATAGTACAGTATATTAGCATCTCGACCGGTTGGTGTCAAGATCAGAGCGGGTTTTTTTGTCTCCCCTCCGGGATGGAGGGGAGACGGGGGGAGTTATTCACACAGCATGATATCGTGATAGAACTGGCTCATCTTCTTCTGAGTGGGGAATACGGCCACATACATCTGGTTGCCCATGGCCCCGGCCAGCACGTCGGGGATGCGCTCCACCATCTTCATCTGTCCGCCGTACTTTTTCATAATGGCCTCATGGTCATAGGTGAAGGGCTTGCCGTCCCGGCGGCCGGCGTAGGCGCAGAAAGCGTGGGGACCGTCCTCCTGGGTGGAACGGTCGAAGGCGATCATATCCGCCCATATCTTATAGACGTTGGTGGAGTGGGCAAAGTTCATCATATCCGGGCTGAACCCGCCGCAGGGGCGCATGTTGACCTCCAGGCCCACCACGTCCCCCTTTTTGCCCAGCCCCGCCTGGTCCTGGGTGAGGCGGAAGAACTCAAAGTGGACGAACCGGCTCTTCACGCCAAAGCTCTTCACCGTGGCCCGTCCCGCCCTGCGGATGTCGGCGGGCAGGGTCTTGACAATGTAATACAGCAGGCTTCCCCCGTCGTTCACGATGTCCATGATGGACACCGGAGTGACGTTCCCCGTCTCAAAGATGGGATTTCCCTGGGTGTCGATGACCGCGTCGTAGGAGTTGACCTCGGCGTGGACGAACTCCTCCATGATGTAGGACACACCGGGGGTTTTGGTCTGGAAAAATTCCGCCAGGTCTTCGCCGCTGGACAGCTTGTGGGTGTCCGACGCCCCCACCCCGTTGTCGGGCTTGACCACCACCGGCCAGCCCACCTCCCGGATAAAGGCCTCGCAGTCCGCCCGGTCCTCCACCAGATGATACCGGGCGGTGGGGATGCCTGCGGCCCGGTAAAACTCCTTCATCCCGGACTTATACTTGATCCGGGGCATGTCCTCCGTCTGGAAGCCGCTGGTGATATGGAAGTCGGTGCGCAGAGCGGCGTCCCGCTCCAGCCAGTACTCGTTGTTGCTCTCCAGCCAGTCAACGCGGCCATACCTGTGGATGAAGAAAGCAACACCCCGGTAAACGGCGTCGTAGTCCTCCAGGGAGTCCACCCTGTAGTACTCGTTCAGGCTGTCCCTCAGCTCCCGGGACAGCTCGTCATAGGGCTGGTCCCCGATGCCCAGCACGTTCATCCCGTTGTTTCTCAACTCCCGGCAGAACTGCCAGTAGTTGGTGGGGAAGTTGGGGGAAATAAAGATCACGTTTTTCATATGTCTCTCCTCTCAAAGTGAAAACTCCCTCAGTCAGCCTTCGGCTGACAGCGCTCTCAGTGAGGGAGCCTGAAATCAGGGGTTCTGCCCCGGCTCGCCGCCCAGCAGCCAGGGGAAGAAATAGGCCGTCTGCTTATACCACCAGGGCCAGTCGTGGGCGCAGTCATAGCCCCAGAAGTCCACCCAGGTGCGGATGCCCTTGCGGTAGAAGATGCCGGCCAGCTGGCGGGTGGAGTCGGGCAGCTCCCAGGGCCCCAGACCCACGCAGACAGCGGCCCGCTGGCTGTTGAACATGCTGATATAGGGGTGGTCCTCCGGCAGATTGGCCATGTAGTGGACAGGAGAGTTCTGATATACCACCTCGTCCATATAGTTGTCGAAGCCGTAGGCGGCGGTATAAATACCGCTGAGGGCCAGACAGCCGCTGAACAGGTCGGGCCGGCGCAGGTAGAGGTTGAGGGCGTGGGTGGCTCCCAGGCTGCACCCGAAGGCAATGATTCCGGACTGTCCGGTCCAGTTCATAATCCTTGGGGCCAGCTCCCGGGTCAGGTAGTCCATCCACCACTCATGCCTCCGGGCCCGCCAATAGGGGTCGCCCCTCCGGTCGGACCAGGTCTCCTTGTCGATGGTATCCACCGAAAAGACGATCACCTGCCCCGACTCAATCCAGGGGGCCAGGGTGTCAGCCATGTGGAAGTCGCCAAAATCGAAAAACCGGCCGTCCTGGCAGGGGATGTACAGCACCGGCTGTCCGGCGTGGCCGTAGACCATGACCTCCATCTCCCGCCCCAGAGCGGGGCTGTATTCCTTCAAATATTGTGTGTTCATATTGATCTCTCCTATGCTCCGCGGCAGGGCGCGACGGCCCTTAATAACGATGTGGGTTCTTGAGAAACGAGCCGCCCACCGGTGTAGGGGGCGGATATTATGCGCCCCTACACGCGATTTTGCCGCAGGCTGCGCCGCCCTCTTCCGGGAGGGTCAGACCTCCAGCTCATACATCAGGGTGCTGATAAAAAACGGAATCTGCTTCTCCCAGCTGGCCTCGCAGTGGTCGCCGCCGGGGACGATGCGGCAGGTGAGCTTCACGCCCCGGCTGAGCAGCTGGCCGGCCACCCGGGCGAACTGGCTCTGCATCAGCTCATGATTGCCCATCTCCCGGGAGCCGTAGTCCATGTAGAGCACGGTGTCGGGCCGGGGCTCCGCCCCCCGGACCAGGCGGGCCAGCCGGTCGGGTGTCACCCACAGGGAGGGGGACAGCGCCGCCGCCCGGGAAAAGACGTGGTTATACTCCAGCAGGGCATACAGGCTCATCAGTCCGCCCATGGAGCTCCCGGCGATGAAGGTGTGCCCCCGGTCGGGCAGGGTGCGGTATTGGCGGTCGATCCGGGGCTTGAAGCTGTGGACAAACCAGTCCATGGTGATTTTCCCCCGGCCTGTGACGTGGCCCAAATCGGGCTCATAGAAGGTGTAGGGCGAATACTCCGACAGCCGTCCGTTGTCCGGGTGGTGGTTGCACTCCACCGCCGCCACGATCAGCGGCGTCTGGAAGGCGTCCAGATAGTCCCCCAGCCCCCAGCTCTTGCCGTAGGTGGCGTCGGAGTCGAAAAAAACGTTGTGCCCGTCGAACATGTACAGCACCGGGTAGCGGCGCTCCCGCTCCCACTCATAGCCCTCCGGCAGATAGATATAGACCCCCCGGGCCTCCTCCCCGGTCAGCTCAGGGATGGTCACATTCCATTTCTGAACCATGCTGCAGTCCCCCCTGTTTTTTATTCAGTTTATCACAGTAAAGTCACGATTGCAATTCCAGCCTCCGGTTTTTTCCCTATTTCCCGATTTGCCCGGGAATGAACGGGGGGATTTGTCACATATCACAACGCCGCCGGCGGACTCCCGGAATTTGGGGGTTGACAACCGGGCGGAGAGCCGCTATAATAGCCACAACAATCAAACAGCAGTCAAACCTTTGAGAAAGAGTAGTAGCCGGTCAAGCAAACCTCAAGAGAGCCCTGGGTGGTGGGATCAGGGCGGGGCGCGGCCGGGTGAATGGACTTTCGAGGGCGGCTTGAACGGGCAACCAAGTAGATGCCGACGGGGACCCACCCGTTATCCATCGGGCACGCGTGATGGCGCGTGAAGCGAGCGGACGTTTCCAAAACGTCAATTTGGGTGGTATCGCAGGAGTGCAGCTCTTGTCCCATGTGGGATGAGGTGCTGTTTTTTTATTCCCGGAAGCACCATCTGCCGCCTAAATCTAAAATTTGGAGGAACTCAACATGAAAAAGAACGTGAAAAAGGTCCTGACCCTGGCCCTGTCTCTGGCTATGACACTCTCTCTGGCCGCCTGCGGCGGCGGGGGAAGCGGCTCCGGCAAGTCCGATCCCGGAACCAGCGGCGCGCAGTCCAGCGTGGGCGGCGCCAGCGGAAGCGCCCAGATACCGGAGCCCGGAACCGTCTTTAAAATCGGTATCTGCAACTATGTGGACGACGCCTCTCTGAACCAGATCAACGAGAACATCCAGTCCCGGCTGGAGGAGCTGGGGGCGGAGAACGGCGTCAGCTTCAGCATCGACTACCAGAACCCCAACGGTGACCCCGCCGTGATGAATCAGATCATCTCCAGCTTCCAGGCGAATAAGGTGAATCTGATGGTGGGTATCGCCACCCCCGTGGCCGTGGCTATGCAGGCCGCCACCGAGGACACCGGTATCCCCGTGGTCTTCTCCGCCGTCTCCGACCCCATGGCGGAAAATGTGGCCCTGGTGGACAGCCTGGAGCACCCTGGCGGCAACATCACCGGCACCTCCGACTATCTGGACACCAACTCCATCATGGACCTGATCTTCGCCGTCAACCCCGATGTGAAGAAAATCGGCTTCCTCTATGACGTGGGGCAGGACTCCTCCGCCACCCCCATCGCCCACGCCAAGGAGTATCTGGACGCCAAGGGCATCGCCTATGTGGAGCGCACCGGCACCAACGCCGCCGAGGTCATGCAGGCCGCTCAGGCCCTGGCTGCCGACGGAGTGGACGCCGTCTTTACCCCCACCGACAACACCATTATGAAGTCCTACCTGGGCATCTATGAGATCTTTGTGGACGCCGGAATTCCCCACTACACCGGGGCCGACTCCTTCGCCCTCAACGGCGCGTTCCTGGGCTACGGCGTGGACTACGCCAACCTGGGCCGGGAGACCGCCGACATGATTTTTGACATCCTGTACAACGGCGCCTCCCCCGCCTCCATGGCCGTCAAGACCTTCGACAACGGCACCGCCACCGTCAACACCGAGACCTGCGAGGCCCTGGGCCTGGACTATGAGGACGTGGCCTCTGTCCTCGCCCCCCTGTGCACCAAGGTCCAGACCATCACCACCGCCGAGAGCTTCGAGGATCTGAAGGGGTAACAAAACGGGACCGGGGTCATTCCCCGGTCCCTGGTCAATCCTTTTTGGAGGCCCTTTTAATCAGCTCGTCTACCTTCCTGCGGGCGGATTCAATGTCTTCACAGCCGTCCAGGATCATACGCATCATTTCCAGTATCGTCTCAAATTGTTCATTCGTCATAACGTCTGTCATATCCTTTCCCTCCATAGTGTCCCCGTGTTCAACAAATCGGGCCTTGTGTATTTATTATAACAGCTGAAAAGGCAAAAAGCAAGTTTAAAGGAGGAACCTCCATGGACCTTACCGCGCTGCTGGCCGTGGGGCAGACCGCCCTGGAGCTGGGGCTGATCTGCTCGCTCACCGTGCTGGCTCTGTTTCTGAGCTACTCCATGCTCAACGTCTGCGACTTGTCCACCGACGGCTGCTTCACCCTGGGAGCGGCGGTGGGGGCCGTGGTGGCCGCCGCCGGACACCCCCTGCTGTCCATCCCCGCCGCTATGATCGCGGGGATGTGCTCCGGCTTTGTCACCGCCCTGCTCCAGACCAAGCTGGGCATCGACAGCCTTCTGGCCGGCATCATCGTCAACACCGGGCTGTACTCGGTAAACGTGGCCGTCATGTCCGGCTCCTCCCTGGTGAACCTGAACAAGAAGGACACCGTGTTCACCCTCACCAAGGGCCTGCTGGCGGAGACCCCTCTGGCCGGCCAGCAAAATACCGTGGTGGCCGCTGCCGCCGTCCTTCTGACGGTGGGTTTTCTCACCCTGTTCCTCAATACCCGGCTGGGCCTGGCTATCCGGGCCACCGGCAACAACCCGGATATGGTCCGCTCCTCCTCCATCAACCCGGTATTCACCACCATCGTGGGGCTGTGCGTGGCCAACGCCTTCACCGGCCTGTCCGGGTGCCTCATGGCCCAGTCCCAGAAGCAGGCGGAAATCAACATCGGCAGCGGAATGGTGACCATCGCCCTGGCCTCCCTCCTCATCGGCGGGACGCTGATGGGCCGGGGGGGCATCTTTACCAGGGCGGTGGGCATGGTGCTGGGCGCGTTTATCTTCCGGCTGGTCTACGCCGTGGCCCTTCAGATGGATATGCCCGCTTTCATGCTTAAGCTGGTGTCCTCGGTGATCGTGGCGCTGGCCATCGCCCTGCCCTACCTGAAGCAGCAGTGGCCCACCATCTACCGCCGCCTGTCCTACCGGCAGGCCGCCGCACGGAAGGGGGGCGGCTGACATGCTGAACATTTCTAACATCTTCAAGACCTTCAACCCGGGCACGGTGAACGAGAAGCGGGCCATCTCCGGCCTGTCCCTCCGCCTGGCCCCCGGGGACTTCGTCACCATCATCGGCTCCAACGGGGCGGGCAAGTCCACCCTGTTCAACGCCATCTGCGGGGACTTCCTCACCGACGCGGGGTCCATCCTCCTCAACGGCCAGGACATCACCTTTATGCCCGCCTTTCAGCGGGCCCGGCGCATCGGCCGGCTGTTTCAGGACCCCATGCGGGGCAGCGCCCCGGGGATGACTATCGAGGAAAACCTGGCCCTGGCGGCGGGGAGCGGCGGCTGGCTGTCCCACGTCAGCCAGGGGGACAAAAAGCGGTTCCGGGACCGGCTGGCCCTCCTGGACATGGGCCTGGAGGACCGCATGAAGCAGCCCGTGGGCCTGCTGTCCGGCGGACAGCGCCAGGCTCTCACTCTGCTCATGTCCACCATGAACCCACCCAGCCTGCTCCTCCTGGACGAGCACACCGCCGCCCTGGACCCGGGCACGGCGGAGAAGGTGCTCAAGCTCACACGGGACATCGTCGCCGAGCACAAAATCACCACCATGATGGTCACCCACAACATGCAGCAAGCTCTGGAGCTGGGCAGCCGCACCCTGATGATGGACAGCGGCAGTATCGTTCTGGACATCAGCGGCAAGGAGCGGGAGGGCCTGAGCGTTCAGGACCTGCTGGAAAAATTCAAGGCTGGCGCGGGCAAAAATCTGGACAACGACCGAATTTTGTTGTCATAAAATCAATTCCCCACCCCGGTTCGGGGTGGGGAATCAGCTTTACTGCGCGGTGGGCTGCTGGTTGGAGAAGCGGGTGTAGGCCTGGCTCACCTTATTCTGGGGGGCCTGTTCCACCTGATACCAGCCCTTGGACTGGGCCATTTTGAACAGGTCGGTCTGAATCTGATGGCTCTGGTTGAAGATCTTGAGAAAGTCGTCCCGCAGAGACAGGCTGACGCACTCCGAGGCGAAGGTGTCATAGTTGGCGGACATCTTCTTCTCGCTGCAAATAAAATCGGTCATTCTCTCCTGGTCGTTCATGCTTGTGCCTCCTTTTATCAGCGCAGATGGCCCAACAGGGTGTTGTAGTTTTCCAGGTGCAGGCTGGCGCAGGACTGGAACTTGCTTTTCAGCTCCTGGTCCTGGCTGTCCTGGGCGGCGGACAGATACTTGCAGTGAAGCACCCGTTCAAAGTCCAGCTGGTCGGACAGGGCGGACAGCTCCTTGGTGGTCAGATTAGGCATGGCGGTAACCTCCTTTAAACCCGGGGCGGACCCCGTTACTGGCAGTTAGTCTGTCCGGGAGGTTCCGCATTATTCCAAAAAATTTTTGCCCGCTGGGATTTTTCACCCCCCTGGCGGATATTACTTGGTGAAAGGCCTTTCCAGAGAACAGATTTCCAAGGAGGTGAGCGGCTTGACTCAGGAGGCGTTTGCCCAAGCTGCCCGGACTTATGGCGACACCGTGTACCGCGTCGCCTTCCACGCCTTGAACCGGCGGGAGGACGCCGAGGACGTGATGCAGACCGTGCTTTTAAAGCTGTACGAATGCGACAAGGAATTTGAGAGCGAGGAGCACATAAAGCACTGGCTCCTCCGGGTGGCGGTGAACGAGAGCCGCAGGGTGCTGCGCTCCTTCTGGCGGCGGTCCTGCGTCCCTCTGGAGGATTGGCGGGAGGAGTCCGTCCCGGAGGACCCGGCCAAGGCCGAGGTGATGCAGGCGGTGATGGCCCTGGAGCCCAAATACCGGGTGGCCGTCTGCCTCTACTACTATGAGGGGCTGTCCGTGGCCGAAACCGCCGCCGCCATGAAAACCAAAGTGTCCACCGTCCAGACCTGGCTGCTCCGGGCAAGAGAGCGGCTGCGGAAGTCGCTGACCGAAGAGAAGGAGGAATCTGTCTATGTTCGACCCGAAATTGTACCGTGAAGCCTGCCGGGAGCTGAGAGCCCCCGAGGATAAAATTGAGGAGATTATCGCTATGACTGAAAAGACTAACAAAAAGCACATCCGCCCCCTGCGCACCGCCCTGATTTCCGCCGCCGCCGTGGCCATGATGGTGGTCAGCGTGGCCGCCGCCAACCCGGAGGGAGTGGAGGATATCTGGATCACCCTGCAAAACGCCATTCGGGTGGACCAGTACCGGACAGATGTGGTTACGGACAGCGGAGAAAAGGTATCTGTAATTTCCGTACCCCAGGCTCGGCTGGAGAACCGGGACGGCCGGGCTATTCTGATGGTGAACGGCAAGGATGTGGCCGATATTACCGACGCTCTGGCCCAAGACCAGCACTATGTCTATGAGGATGTGGCCGAGGGCAGCAAAATCAGCGTGACTGTGGACGGGACGATTGACGACTGGACTATGACAGCGGACGTGGGCAAGCTGGACGAGGACGGCACCTACAACTGGTTCGGCGGCGTGACTGTCACCAGTGAGGACCAGGAGGACGCTCTGATACCTGGTAAGATCTTTGAGGGCGATTTATTTGGCGAAGTTTACGAAAGCGCGGGTATTACCGGCAACGAGGACCCGGACGCGGAAGTTAAAGTTGGCGTCTATGAGATCACTGAAAGCAACTGAAAACAACTGAAAACAATCGCACACAGCCTTAAATCAAAACAGCGGGCCGGTAAGGGTCCCCCCGCACAAGGACAACAACAAAATACCGTTCAGAGCAATGCAAGAGGGCGGCAACCGATATACCTTCGGTTGCCGCCCTCTTGTACTATAAATCATGATATTTAGCCTTATATTTGCACTTTAAACTCGCTCCAGTTTTTCACCGCCTGCATCTCCACGCCGTTTTCCAGCGCCTCGAAGTGCTTTTTCCCGCAGCGGATTTTGAGCTGCTCTGGAGTGCGAAGGTCAAATAGATTGGTCGTTCCCTTGGTCTCCAAAATAAAATACAGCTTCTCCTCTCCGTTGTGAGTGAGATATACTGCCCAGTCCGGGTTATAGGTACCGATGGGCGTCTCGATCTTGAACCGCTCCGGGATCTTGAAGAACATCTTCACAT
>CANSDP010000004.1 GCA_947645675.1 uncultured Bacillota bacterium | reverse complement strand
CATATCAGCGCCCGTCAGACCGTTACCTTGTGTAGTCCCTTGTAAACTGTACTTTCATAAAGTTTAAAAAACAAGTCATCTATGTTTGTAGTATAGATATTCTTGATATTAATATCTAATAATGCTTTATATAAATCAGAAAACGTGTCTACTGCAAAACGTGTCTCTAAAAACGTGTAGAAAGACCCTTTATCAGTTTGCAAAAGTTTCGTACAGGCTCTTGGAAGCTTTTTGTATGGTTTTATGGCAGGAAATTCTTCTTGCAGCTCTTTGAGCAAAGCTGCGCCAATAGGTAGAGCTTGCCCTTTTCTGTCCATAGCTTCAACTGAAAAGCCGGCTCCACAAAATAGATTTATTCCATTAGCCAATGCCTGCCTAAACAAATTCTCATAACCATTTGTGCTAAAATCTAATGCCATAATTCAAATCTCCTTTCTTGACCTGACTTTGCCAAGCTTCATGTATCACTCTTTCTCCGATTACACTCTCTGCACCGCATCTTGCAATTCTCCGGGACAGTTCTGCCGCCCCTGCTCCAGGGTGTGATGTGGTCGGCCTCCATCTCGTCAAAATCATAGTGTACCTTTGCTTTCCCTGCTGCCTGACAGTCAGGGCAGATACCGCCCTGGCGCTCATACGCTTCTCTTTTCTGGGCGGTGGTAAAGGCTCGGAGGCTCAAATACTTTTCTTCTCTGGTGAGGACATGGGTATAGACGCCTTTCTTGTTTGTCACTTCATCATCTATCAGCAGAGCCTTGACTTCCCGCTCCAGCGCGTCTGGGTCAAGTTCTGCATCCTTGAAGCGATTGTAGAGCAGGCCCCACTCGATGCCCTTCATCTCTTTCCGCTTGAGCGGGAAAATCGCTTCCACCCACTCGATGACCCGGCGGAAGTAGAGCCAAATCTGATTGGCGTTCTCGTCCTGTTGGTGGAGAGCCATATATTCCTCGATAGACCCTAGGCCGTCCCTGGCGGCGATCCACCCAATGGCCGTTTCCAGATACTCCTGCCGGATAGGAGAACCGTTCACATAGTCCTTGGCGATACGGTAAGCGGTACAGTTCGGCTTGGAGAAATGGAGCTTTGCGTCAGACAGCCACGGGCCGGTGTAGGATGTATTCCGCAATTCTTGGGGCGAGAGAACCTTGCCTGCTATGTTGATGATTTTGAACCAGTCCAGCACCTCAGAGGGCGTGCCGTCACAGACGTAAATATCCAACACATAGTCCCGGATGTTCTGCTTCTGATCTTCTGGCAGATTGAAGAAATACAGATTGTCCACCGAAAAGCACTGCTCGTAACTTTGCCGGTCAGCCTCGTCCATGACCGCTGCATAGCGGCAAATGGAGATGGTACGCTGTTGGCCATCCATCAGCTCATAACGTCCATCGGCGGTCTTGGCCCAGTACATCACATTGATGGGGAATTTCTTTTTGACAGAGCGGATGACCTCATCCCGGTCTTTGTCAGGATAGATGTATTCTCGCTGATAGGCAGGGCGAACATCCAACCTGCCGCCATAGGCCACCACGCCCTCAATGCCATCTGGCCCTTTTTCTTCATAGCCGTCAATCAGTTCTTGAACTGTCACTTGGATACGGTCAATATTCATCTAATCTTCACCGGCTTCCTGAGCAGTTTTTCTGCGTATGGCAATACGTTTATACTGTGCTACTCCGTTTAATATAGGTTTGGCTAAATCAAATTCACTGTCACAACCATGATTGAGTTCACCGACAATTTCAAATTCGTCTGGGTTGTGCTTGTCCAAAAAAGTAATGGGAACGCTTATGATACCATCGTAATCTACGGGAATATCTTGAACTTTTTTTACGTGGATCGCCTCGAAATTATCGTATTGCGGATATTCTTCAACTGTATATTTTTTGTAAAGAGTTTCAACAAGTGACTGATGGCGTTTTTCAATATCCATATTTGTGAACCAGCAGATATTTCCCATCCGCCGCCACTTTTGTCCTTCATCGTCCTCCTTGAAATCAGTCCCTTTTGCCTCGTAATAATCAGGAACACGGAACCAGAAATGTCCACTGTTATGACCTAGCCACACTTGCCGCCGAAAAATGTAGGGAAATATTTCAGCGTACATCGCATGATTCATATTCCCTAAAATCAAAAACTGTTTACCACTGTTTATAAGCAACGTCAAATACTCTTTCATTAGGGAGAAGGGCGGGTTTGTCACTACAATATCGCATTCTTCCAGCAAGGCTAAACACTCAGGGGAACGGAAGTCACCGCTGCCCTCCAGGGGGGTTCTCACATAGTCCGGCAGACCGATCTGCTCCTCATGGTCGCTGCTGACGATCTCAAATTTATAACTGGGTTTGTCCGCTTCATAGTGGGTGGTAATCAGCTTCTTGATGCCAAGTTGGGTAAAGTTCAGTTGGAAGTCTCGAAAGAAATTGCTGGTATAACCGCCCAGGCCGTCGCCGAAATGGTCTTATCCATCTTCCCCAATCGCCGGGTCGTCGGCGTTGCAAAAAATGACCTTGCCTTTGAAATATTTTCGATAATGCCGCAGCTCGTCCTCTATCGTAGAGAGCTGGGTATAAAACTCATCCGTCTTTCCGGCCCTGGACATATGCAGGTTGCTGTTGCCCGCCATAGCGACACCTCCCCTATGTAAAAACTGACAGGATAATCATACCATATTGAGCGCCGGAAAACAACGGCGCATTTCGACTTTTGCAAAAATTCCTTCATACTGGATTGATTATGATAATCTCCCGTCCCTTCTTTCGGGCATACCTCACCGTCATCGCCGTCCCTCCTCGCCACTCACCGTTGTAGACAGCCAGCAGGCAGGCGGCATAATCGACTAGGTAGCGGTTTCGTTTAAGCATACAATCTTTACTGTACTCCCGGCTCACATACACAACCTCGTCCGCCTGCCCCAGAATAGAAAAATAGAGTTCCCGTGCTGAAGCCGACCACCCGTCTGCCTGTCCCTCGCAGGGCAGGACACAGTGGAGTTTCAGCGCGGGGATTTCTTTTTTCAAGGCCAGAACCGCCAGCGCTGCCCAGGTATCGGTCCCCTCCGCCATGCCAGAGAGGAAGTCCGTATATCCCGCCTCTACCAACTTGACGATTTCTCTGGTAAGTGCCTGTTTCAGAGCTACACACTTGGTATCTGCCTTGTTATATCCCCACGGAAATTTCCGTGGACGATGGCCCGTGAACGCGCAGTATTTCTCAAGCATTGATAGTTCCTCTCCTGACTTTAATTTGTGTATGGGGATTATATCCCCTTAACACTGGAGATTATAACCCCCATACTGTTTTGTGTCAATCTGGGGGTGAGTATGTGATTGTCTTTGATAAGCTGTGGGTCGTAATGAAGGAAAAAGGTGTTTCCACATACTTGCTGAGAGAAAAATGCGGCATCGACAGCAAGACTGTCCGACGCCTGCGTGCTAACGACAACATGGAGACAAAGACACTGAACAAGTTATGTTCGGCGTTGGATTGCCGCTTGGAAGATATCGCAGAGTACATCCCTGACGAATGACAGCTCTACGGGCCTGCGGGTGCAGGACCGTAGAGCTGTTCACATTTTCGGGGCGGGGTGTCCAGACTGCATTTTTGCAGTTTGTGGCCACACACCGCCCCGAAAATGAAGGGGGTCTCCAAAGGGGGTGGTCCCCCTTTGGCACACGACTTTTGGAACGCAGTGGAAAAAGTCTAGTGTGTTATACCTTTTGCCCCGACTGGCGCGGGAAAGGGGATGTACGGGAGGACAGCCGCTTTCCCGCACCAGGAAAGCAGGCGGAGGAATGGAGCGGCAGCAATCATTCCTCCGCCTGCTTTCGGGAGGGGCAAAAGGTATATACAGCCCCCGTCCCTCGTCTCTCGTCCCGCCGCAGCGGCGTCAATGTGGCAGCCTGCGCCGCAAATCGTTCAGTGCGGCTTGTTCCGTTTTCTGCGCCCGCTTCACTGTCAACCGGAAGTGCGCCGCTGTGTCTGGAATGGGATGTTCGTCCCCATCGGTAAAACCGTAGCGGTAGAGCAGATAAGTCCGCTCCCTGGCGGAAATTTGTCGCAGGCCCTCGTGCAGTTCAGCGTAGGTTTCTGCTTGCAGAACAATTTGCTCCGGGGATTTTCCATAAGCCTGCGGAAGAGAAAAATCCTCCAACTCATCCAGGCTAATTTCATCAGATGCAGTGACGATGCTGACCGACTCCTGCATGAATTTCCTGATCCACCAGACGGCGTAGGTCAGAAATTTCGTACCGCGCTCCGGGTCAAAGCGGTCGATTGCCTCTATCAGGCCGAAGCACCCCTCTTGAATGAGGTCGTCCACATCAAGACGATTACCACCATATCGTTCAATGAATTGATTGGCCTGTCGTTGAATGAAGGCCAGATTATTTTCCAGCAGTTGGTTCCGGGCGTCTGTATCTCCGCCTTTCGCAAGTACGCAGAGTTCCTCATTGCTCATGCGCTGCCTTGGGAAGATTTTCAAATAGAGAAACAACGCCAGACCGGAAGTCCACCAGCTTGTCCGGGTCAAAAACCGTGGTGTCCACCGTATGTAAAATTGCGTCTGTCATCTGCTCCGGTGTGATTTCAGTCAAGGGCTTGTCCTGCCCCTTTGTTAATTCCGCCATCATCTGTGCTACGATTTCCTTTGTTGCTGTCTGCTTCTCTGCCAAGGTGGATTCCATGTCCCGCTTCATTTCTCGCAGCATTGCCATAAAGGTGTTCTGAATTTTTGTCAGCTCCACCTGATGCGGCGGCGTCCTGGACAGGCTTGCCGCCTGGGCCGCTTCCCGCTGTCCCTGCCCTATAAGCAGCTCACTCATGGAGGCAAAAATCTGGTTTTGTGCGGCAACGCCTGCCGCCAGGGTATCATCAAAATATTGAGCAATCATAGCGGTCAGTGCGGCAAACCTGGGATGCTCCAGCATTAAATTGACAACATCCGTGTTGACTCTTTGAGTGTAGAGGTTTCTCGCTGCAAGCACCGACAGGCCCAACTCCCCAATATCATAATTCTTTCGGTCAGGGATATTCGTCAGGCCCAGCAGAAAGTCGGCGGACACGTTAAATTCTCGCACCAGGGCAGTCAACACCTCATCACTGAATTTCTGTATTTGACCATTCTCCAACCGACTGAGGGTGGATGTACTGACGCCCACCCGTTCCGCCAATTCTTCTTTTGTCAGGCCCTGCTGCTCCCGCAGTTCTGCAAGCCGCTGGCCTATCTTTCCTGGTAAATATTCTGTCATTACGCACCTCCTTGTCGTATTCTTGATTTTATCACGGCATTTCCGCAATAAAACGTGAATTATGTCGGTTCGGAGTTTGCATTTCTGCAAATTTTCCGGACTGATTTTTATTTTCCGGTCAGTTCTGCAAAAAACAGGGGCAATCACCGGTTTTTCCGTATATTGAGATAGGCAAATGAAAACGCCAATCTTTTTACGGAGGAATGCAATTGAACAACTATGAAACAACAAATCACGCCGCCCGCCTGCCGCCAGGGATGGAGGACTGGCCCGCCTGGTTCGACGGCAAGAAGATCAATGAAGTCCTGTTCAGCGAGGAATTTCTGCAAGATCATCCCATGCTCTGCATCCACGATGCGTTCTTCCCCACGGAGGGGCGGGTGACGGATGAAACGATGCTGAAAAAGAAAATCTTGGACCGCATCAAGCCCTATGTCACCTCCGGCGTGGCGAAGCGGGCGGTAAACTTGCTGGACGCTCTGCGGGTGGAGTGCTGGTCGCCGCCCCTGCCGATCTTTCAGGACAGGATACACGTTGCCAACGGTACATTTTTTCTTAACGGCACATTTTCAGAGGCAAAGGATTTCTGTATCAACCGCCTGCCGGTCCGCTATGCACCGGACGCTCCGCCGCCGTTGAAGTGGCTGGCGTTCCTGGCGGACTTGTTGGAACCGGACGACATTCTGACTCTCCAGGAATTTATGGGCTACTGCCTCATTCCCTCCACTAAGGGACAAAAGATGCTCATCATCACCGGCAGAGGCGGCGAAGGAAAATCTCGTCTGGGTCTGGTCCTTCGCTCCCTGCTGGGGCAGAACATGAACACCGGCAGTATCGCCAAGGTGGAAACAAACCCATTTGCCCGCGCCGACCTGGAGCATGAGCTGCTGATGGTGGACGATGATATGAAGCTGGAGGCTCTGCCCCAGACCAATCACATCAAGGCTATTGTCACCGCTGAGCTTCCTATGGATTTGGAGAAGAAGGGCAGGCAGAGCTATCAAGGCCAACTGTATGTCCGCTTCATTGGCCTGGGCAATGGAACACTCCACTCCCTCTATAACCGGAGTGTTGGCTTCTTTCGGCGTCAAATCATTCTGACTGCCAAAGAACGTCCAGCTAACCGGGTGGATGACCCATTCATCGCGGAAAAAATGTGCGGTGAGGCAGAGGGTATCTTTCTGTGGGCGCTGGAGGGGTTGCGGCGGTTGATTGTCAACAACTATCGTTTTACTATCAGCCAGCAGGCCCAGGAAAATATGAAAGCGGCGGTGGCGGACGGCAACAACATCGTTGAGTTCATGCAGTCCACCGGATACATCGCCTTTCAGCCGGACGCCGCTTCCAGCTCCAAAGACTTGTACGCCGCCTACAAGCTGTGGTGTGAGGACAATGCCTACAACGCTCTTTCCATGAAAAGTTTCTGCAACTATCTCACTCAGAACGCCGGAAGCTACGGCATCAGCCACACCAACAACATCTACATCGGCAACGGCAGGCGCTCCAGAGGTTTTACCGGCTTGCAAGTGCTGATACCGCATTTTTGAAAATAGACATTGACCCGAAATCACCCGTACAATGCGTACAAGCGTACACCGCCGTACTCATGTACGCAATGTACGCTTCTTTTGCGGCCAGCGGTAGATTTTTCAGCGGTAATGTGGACGGGGTAATATAGTAGGTCACCTTTGTCGCTAAAACTTCGACATTTTTAAATCCGCAAACTTTTTGATGCAGTCGAGAATGAATTTTACGGAACCGTGCTTCTCGAAAGCGTAAACAAACTTTCCGATTTTTCAGGTATTTTCATCATTTCAACAAAAGTCACTCGGAGGCACGAAATCGGTAGGTGCTTCTATTGCGTGACAACCACGTAGAAATCAGGAGGTCTTTATTGAACATCAGAAATGAAATCAAAGCGCAGATCGTCCGCGCCGGGTACACCATGCAGGAGGTTGTAGATATGCTCGCCACTGAACACGGCTGGAGCGACAGCGTGTCCAATCTCTCCGCCAAATTGTAGCGGGTTTCGCTGCGGTACATTGAGGCCATTCAGCTGGCCGATGTGTTGGGATTTGATCTGGTCTGGCAGCAGAGGAGGGGCAAATAATGCTGAAACCGCAGTACGCCATTCTCCGCTTCGCCAAGTACAAGGGGCCGGAGATCGGCCACATCGAGGCCCACAATGAGCGTACCAAGGAGAAGTACGCCAGTAATCCCGATGTGGACACCAGCCGGAGCCACCTCAACTTCCATCTTGTTCAGCCCGAACGGAAATACCGTGCGGAGGCGGAGCGGCAGATTGCCGAGGCCAAATGCCGTATCCGCAAGGACAGCGTTCGGGTGGTGGAGACGTTGGTGACGGCCAGTCCGGAATTCTTCAAGGGCAAAAAGAAAGCGGAAATCAGAGAATTCTTCGAGGAAGCCGTCCGTTTCATAGAAAAACATCAGTCGAAAGACTCAATTATATCCGCCGTGGTGCATATGGACGAGAAAACACCCCATATGCACCTTTCTTTTGTCCCTCTAACAGCGGACGGGCGGCTGAGTGCTAAGGACATTGTGGGCAACAAGAAAAAACTGACTTGGTGGCAGGATGAATTCTGGAAGCACATGGTAAAGAAATGGCCTGACCTGGAGCGCGGTGAGAGCGCCAGTGAAACCGGCAGGACGCATATCCCGCCCCGGCTGTTCAAGGAGGCGACCCACCTCAACCGTCAGCGGGATATGCTGTTGCAGCTGTTGGGAGAGGTCAATCCCCTTAACGCCAAAAAGAAAAGTACTGAGATTGAGGCGCTGCTGGAGCAGTATATTCCCGGCGTAGAGCGGATGCAGACGAAATTACGGAAGTATGATGCCGCCTACAAAGACCTCCAGGCCGAAAACGCTGCCTTGAAAAAGAAGGATGACACCAGCCGGGAGAGTGTCAAGCACCGCCTGGAAGTGGCACAGCAGCTTCAGGAATTTGAGGATTTAAAACGGGCGGTGGAGAATGTGCCGCCAGAGGTTTTGCAGGCGTATCAGCAGAGTTCTACACTGACACAGAAGGAGGTTGGCGCAAAGAATGCCCTTGGCCGATGAATGGAGTGGACTTGCCACATTGCTGGCAAATCTGATTGAGAAGTATGCATCGGACTTGGGGCTAGATGATATGCCCTTTCCAAGCGTTTATCAGACCGGGATTGGAGCTGACAAAAAAAGCTGTCAGCCCCATAAATCCAATATTGAAAAGACGGTTGCAGTATGATATAATCATAAACGTGATATGTATGTCCAAACTTACTGATGGAGAGAAAATATCTCTCCATCAGTAATCGGATAACAGGAAATGTGAGGTTATCATGCGCAAAGAAAAAGAGAAGGTTTATATCTACACCAGAGTATCCACTACCATGCAGATCGATGGCTACTCTCTGGATGCTCAAAAGGCCAGAATGAAAGCGTTCGCAGACTTCAACAATTATGAGATCGTTGGAGAATATGAGGATGCAGGCAAATCCGGAAAATCTATCGAGGGCAGAATGCAGTTCAGCCAGATGATGGAGGATATCAAATCCGGGAAAGACGGCGTTTCCTTTGTTTTGGTATTCAAACTCTCCCGCTTTGGCAGAAACGCCGCAGATGTTCTCTCCACTCTGCAAATCATGCAGGACTTTGGGGTGAACCTGATTTGCGTAGAGGATGGTATTGATTCCTCCAAGGATGCCGGGAAGTTGATGATTTCTGTCCTCTCCGCTGTGGCTGAAATCGAACGGGAAAACATCCGTGTCCAAACCATGGAGGGCCGTATCCAGAAAGCTAGGGAAGGCCGCTGGAATGGGGGTTTTGCGCCCTATGGCTATCGCCTTGTAGACGGCAGCCTGGAGATTAACGAAGAAGAGGCCGAGGCCATTCGCGTTATATTTGAGCAATACACCACTACTGACACTGGCGCAAATGGAATTTCAAAGTATCTGGAAAATCACGGTATCCGCAAGATACAGAGGCAAAACGGGAAAAACCCTCTGTTTGATGCCCATCTTATCCGCCTGATTTTGAAAAATCCTGTCTATTGCGGAAAAATCGCTTACGGGCGGCGACGGACGGAGAAAGTTCACGGCACCAGAAACGACTATCGCCTTGTGGAGCAGGATAACTACTTGCTGGTGGACGGCCTGCATGAGGGGATTGTATCTGAGGATGTCTGGCAGATGGCCCAAGTGAAGCTACTGGCCCAAGCTAAGAAATACGAACATGTGAACAAAGGACAAAACGAGCGGACCCATTTGCTCACCGGAATTGTAAAGTGTCCCATCTGTGGGGCTGGTATGTATGCCAACAAGAGCGTCAAATATAAAAAAGATGGGACAAAGTATAAAGATTTTTTCTACTATGGGTGCAAACACCGTACCATGCAGCGGGGACACAAATGCGATTACCGTAAGCAAATCCGGGAGGAACTGTTGGATGATGCTGTGGCTGAGGTCATTGTCAAGCTGGTAAGCAATCCCAAGTTTGCGGCCATGATGCAGGAAAAAATCAATATGAAGGTAGACACCGCCGCTATCGACCAGGAAATTGCCAACTACGAAAAGCAACTGCGCCAGAGCTATTCCATTAAGTCCAAGCTGATGGAGGAAATAGACGGCCTTGACCCGGACGACCGGCACTACATCAAACGAAAAGCCGACCTTGACGGCCGGCTTTACAAGATGTACGATAGGATTGAAGAGATTGAGTCACAGCTTATCACCGCCCGGGCCAAAAAGCAGGCCATTGAGGCGGAAAAGCTGACCGGGGATAACATCTACAAAATTTTGATTTATTTTGAAAAGCTGTATGCAGTAATGAACGAGGTGGAACGGCGGCAATTGATTGAGGCATTGATTTCGGAAATCCAGATTTATGAGGAGCGCCAGCCCAACGGGCAATGGCTGAAATCCATCAAGTTCAGACTTCCCATCATTGAGCAGGACATGGATTTGAGTTTGGACAATGATAACCATATGGAGACGGTAATGCTTTTGGGGAGGGCAAAGTCAGAGAGAGCTTGAATTTTCCTTCGAAACATGGTACCCTTTTGGAAAGAGACGCGGGAGGGGAGATTGCATGCGGATACTGGCCACATTTGCCTTCTCCTTTGCCGCCGCTGTATTTGGGGCGGTCTATGGTGAGCTGGACCCGCTCCTGCTTCCGCTGGGCGGGGCGCTGGCCCTGGCGGCGGTCCTGACGGGCCTGCTGGTCCGAGAAAAGGGACACGCCCGGACGCGGGCGGTGCTGATTCTGTCCGGGCTGTCGGTGGGACTGCTGTGGACCGCCCTTTATATGTCGGTGTTCTTTCAGCCCGCCCGGGACCTGGACGGCAGGACGGTCCGCCTCTCCGCCGTGGTGGCCGACTGGCCCCAGGCGGGGGAGTACGGCGGCTACACTGTGGTGGTCCAGGCGGAGACGGAGGGCTGGGCCAAGGTGTCCGCCATACTCTACACTGACGAGCAGGGGGCAGACCTGCGGCCCGGCGACCGGATCGGAACGGTGGCCCACTGTACCCTGGGGGACCGAACCTTTTCCGGAGAGAAGATCACCTATTATACCGCGAAGGGCATCTTCCTCCGAGCCAGGGCCTACGGGCGGCTGGAGATTCTGCGCGGGGAAAAGACCGTGCCTCAGTATTGGGCGGCTTACGGGTCTAAGGCACTGAAGGAGGGCATTGATACGGCCTTTCCGGAGGAGGCCTCCGGCTTTGTCCGGGCCCTGGTGACGGGAAACCGGGACAACCTTACCGACCAGTTCACCACATCCCTCCAGCGCACCGGACTGAGCCACACGGTGGCGGTGTCCGGGATGCACCTGGCCTTTCTGTCCAGCCTGCTCACCTATCTGCTGGGCCAAGGGAGGCGGTCCACAGCCTTTTTCACCATTTTATGGGTGATTTTGTTCTGCGGCATTGCGGGAAATACGCCTTCAGTGCTTCGGGCGGCAGTGATGGTGCTCATGCTCCAGTTCGCGCCTCTGCTGAACCGGGAGCGGGACGGGCCCACAGCGCTGTCCCTGGCCCTCCTGGTTCTGCTGTGGGTCAACCCCTTTTCCGCCGCCCACATCGGCTTACAGCTGTCCTTCACATCGGTGGCGGGCATTCTGCTGGTGTCCGACCGGGTACAGGACTGGCTGATGAAGGTGTTCCGCCTGGACGGGTGGAAGAAGCCCAAGAGCCGGGTGGTGCGGTATCTTCGGGCGGGGCCCTATTTTGTGGTCTCCACCCTCTCCGCCACCCTGGGGGCGTCGGTGCTGACAATGTCCCTGGTGGCCCTCCATTTCAATATGATCTCCCTGATCTCGCCCCTGTCCAACCTGATGACACTGTGGGCCATCGGCATTCTGTTTCTGGGCGGGCTGGGCGTGGGGGCGCTGGCGCTTGTCCTGCCCGGTGCTGCGGCTGTACTGGCAATTCCCTTTACAGGTCTGGTCCGCTATCTTCAGTGGGTGATCGACCTGCTGTCCAGGCCGGCGCTGGCCGCGCTGCCGTTGGAGTCGGTCTATTACCGGGCCTGGCTGGTGCTGGTCTACGCCCTGATTCTGGTCTCGGTGCGGATGAAGGGCAAGCGGCCCGTCTGGATGCCCCTGGCCGCCGGAGGGGTGGGACTTGCCCTGGCTATGGCGCTCACCCGGCAGTCCTTCTATCTGGGAGACATGGGGGTGACAGTGCTGGACACCGGCCAGGGACAGAGCGTGCTGCTGCGGTCCGGGCACTATCTTACCCTGGTGGACTGCGGCGGGGACAGTATGGACAACCCCGGAGACATCGCCGCCAACTACCTCCAGGCGGTGGGCCGGAGCGGCCTGGACCTTCTGGTGGTATCTCACTACCACGCCGACCACGCCAACGGTATTCCCCAGCTTCTGCGGCGGATCGACGTGGGGGAGATCGTCCTGCCCGATGTGGAGGAGGACAGCCCCCTCCGGGCGGAGATCATCGCCGCCGCCGTGGAGAGGGGAGTCCCGGTGCGCTTTGTCCAGGAGACGGCCTGGTTCCGGCCATCCCGGGCGGACACGATTGCCGTTTTTCCGCCCATGCTGGCCGGGAAGAATGTCAACGAGCTGGGACTGACCGTTCTGGCCTCCCATAAGGCGCTGGACGTGCTGATTACCGGCGACATGGAGGAGGAGGGGGAACGGCGACTGACGGAGACCGTCCCCCTGCCTGATGTCGAGGTGCTGGTGGCCGGGCACCATGGCTCCAATACCTCCAACACGCCGGAGCTGCTGGAGGCCGTCCGGCCTGAGCTGGCGCTGATTTCTGTGGGACGGAACAACAAATACGGCCACCCAGACTGGGACACCCTGGTCCGTCTGAACAACATTGGGGCCGAGATCTACCGCACCGACCTGTACGGGACGGTGGAGGTGAAATTGAACGAATAAGGGGGACCGGCTATGCCGCCCAAAAATAAGCCAGATACCTCCGGCTTTGAAACGCTGAAAAAGGACCTGTCCGCCGGGAAGCCGGGGCGGCTGTACATCTTCCACGGGGAGGAGACCTACCTGCGGGACTACTATCTGGACAAGCTTCGGGATACCCTTCTCACCGGCGGGCTCGGGGAGTTCAACCGCCATGACCTGGACGCCAAGGGGATGAACCCCCACGCCCTGGAGGAGGCGGTGGACTGCCTGCCCATGATGGCGGAACGGACCCTGGTCCTGGTCACCGACTACGACCTGTTCAAGGCGGGAGAACGGGACCGGGAGGAGTACATCCGCATTTTGTCCAACCTGCCCGACTACTGCTGTCTGGTGTTTCTCTATGACCTCATCGACTACAAGCCGGACGCCCGGACCAAGCTGGCCCAGACGGTGAAAAAAAGCGGTACAGCGGTGAACTTTGTCCGGCAGGGCCAGCGGGAGCTGACCGACTGGGTCCGCCGCCACTTCAAGGCCCTGGGCAAGGAGATCGACCCCCGGCTGTGCGGGGAGTTGATCTTCCTGTGCGGCGACCTGATGCACAACCTCCAACAGGAGATTGGAAAGATCGGGGCCTACGCCAAGGGTACCGCCATCACCCGGGCGGATATCGAGGCGGTGGCCACCCCTCAGCTGGACGCGGTGGTCTTTCGCATTGCCGACGCCATCGGGGAGAAGAACTATGACAAGGCGGCGAAAATTCTGGGGGAGCTCTATCAGATGCAGAAGAGCCCCTATGAGATCCTCAGCGCCCTGAGCAAGCAGCTGCGGCAGCTCTACTCCGCCCGGCTGGCCTTGGACGGACGGCGGAACGCCGCCTGGGTGGCCCAGCTGTGGGGAATGCGCTACCCCGCCGACCGGCTGATGGTCAGCGCGCGGCGGTTCTCTCTGCCCTGGTGCCGGAGGGCCGTCACCCGATGCGCCCAGACCGACCTGGCGATGAAGTCTACCGGCCAGGACCCCAAGGAGCTGCTGACCACCCTCCTGCTGGAGCTGGCCAACGCGACATAAAAAGCCTCCCTCCTTGAGGGAGGTGGCACGCCGCAGGCGTGACGGAGGGAGTATTCATGCTGCACATCCAAGAGGCCATCGTTGTCGAGGGCCGGTACGATAAAAATACTCTGTCTCAGGTTGTAGACACGCTGATTCTGGAGACGGGGGGCTTTCAAATTTTCAAGGACTTGGAAAAAATGGCCCTCCTCCAGCGGGCGGCCCAGCGGCGGGGGCTGATCGTCCTTACCGACTCAGACGGGGCGGGATTCGTCATCCGAAACCGGATCAAGGGGACCGTTCCGGCCCGGCTTTTGAAGCACGCCTACATCCCGGACGTCTACGGCAAGGAGCGCCGGAAGCGCAAGGCCGGGAAGGAGGGCAAGCTGGGGGTGGAGGGGATGCCGCCCTCGGTTCTGGAGGACGTCCTCCGCCGGGCGGGGGCCACCTTTTTAGAGGAGAGTGCCCCGGAGCGCCCCGGCGGTCCGGCCCTCACCAAGGCCGGCCTCTTCGCCGCCGGACTGTCCGGGGGGGCGGGGAGCGCCGAAAAGCGGCAAGCCCTTTTGAAGCAGCTGGAGCTTCCAGAGCATATGTCCGCCAATGCTCTGTTGGCTGTGCTGAACGGCTGCTACAGCCGGGAAGAGGTGGAAAAAATCTTAGCCTCCCTCATATGAGGGAGGCTAAAACCTGTTTTAAGGGTAAACGAACAGGCGGTAAAGAAAAGGAGCGAGAATAAGGCTGGCAAAATTCCCCCGGAATCCTCAGCAAAATTCTGACCGCTTTTTCCCCGCCAGACTCTTATAATAGGACGTGTTGTAGGGGCGGCCTGTGGCCGCCCGCCGTACCGTGCGGGGGGAGGTGAGGTCGTGACCGTCATTTATGTGGATACGCTGTTTCTTCTCAACGCCGTCATCGACTACCTGCTGATCCTGGCGGCGGCCCGCCTGGCGGGGGAGCCCCTGAGACGGGGGCGCTTCGCCCTGGGGGCGGCGCTGGGGGGGATGTACGCGGTGGCGATTTTTCTGCCCGGACTGGGCTTCCTCAGCCATCCCCTGTGCCGTCTGGCCTCCGCTGCCCTGATGATGCTGGTCTCCTATGGGGGCAGCCGCCGTCTGCTGCGCCAGGGGGTGCTGTTCATCGCCCTGACCTGCGCCTTTGGGGGCGGGGTGGTGGCCATCGGTCTGCTGGGCGGGACAGGGCTGGCCCTGGGTAACGGGGTGTTTTACTCCGCCCTGGACATCAAGGTGGTGCTGCTGTCGGCGGCGGTGTGCTACGGTGTGCTCACCCTGGTGTTCCAGCGGCTGGCCCGGCACAGCGCCGCCAGCGGAGAGCTGACCTCCGCCAGACTGTGGCTGGGGGAGCGGTCGGTGTCCCTCACCGCCCTGGTGGATACCGGAAACACCCTCACTGACCCGGCGACGGGCCGTCCGGTGATGGTGGCCGAGGGGGAGCGGGCCCGACCACTGTTCCCCAGAGACCGCGCCCCAGGCCCCGCCGACCTGCGGGACCCCGCCGGAGCCATGACCCGGCTGGGGACGGGGGAGTGGCGGGGCCGGTTCCGTCTGCTGCCCTACCGCAGCGTGGGGGTGGACCGGGGGCTGCTCCTGGCCATTCGGGTGGACGGGCTGGAGCTCAACGGGAAGGGGCGGGGCCCCGCTTTGGTGGCGCTGTCCCCCACCCCTGTGTCTGATGGGGGCGGGTATCAGGCGCTCATTGGGCCAATGTAAAAGGTAAGAGGTGATTTTCATGAAGGAAGTTTACATAAAATTTCGAGAGCGCATGTCCGCTCTCCTGACCCGGTGGGGCCTGGCTCTGCCCGGCAAGATCATGTACATCGGAGGCAGCGATACCCTGCCCGCTCCCTTGAAGCGGGAGGAGGAGGCCAAGCTCATCGCGCGGCTGGGTGAGGGGGACCGGGAGGCCCGGAACCTGCTCATTGAGCACAATCTTCGACTGGTTGCCTACATCGCCCGCCGTTTTGAAAACACGGGCATCCACATCGAGGATCTGATCTCCATCGGGACCATCGGCCTCATCAAGGCGGTGGGCACCTATCAGCCCGCCAAGGCCATCAAGCTGGCCACCTACGCCAGCCGGTGCATTGAGAATGAGATTCTCATGTACCTCCGCAAAACCGCCAACCAGAAGACAGAGCTGTCCTTTGACGAGCCGCTGAATACCGACTGGGACGGCAATGAGCTGCTGCTGTCCGACGTGCTGGGCACCGACGAGGACCTGGTGGTCCAGCCTCTGGAGGCCGACGTGGACCGCCAGCTCCTCCGTCAGGCCATAGAGCAGCTGGACGAGCGGGAGCGGCACATCATTACCCTCCGGTTCGGTCTGGATGGCCGGCGGGAGTGCACCCAAAAGGAGGTGGCCGACCAGCTGGGAATCTCCCAGTCCTACATCTCCCGGCTGGAAAAACGGATTATTGCCCGGCTGAAAAAGGAAATCGTGCGTATGATGTAGAAAAATCTCTTGTACATTGAAGAATGAGGCTTTATAATAGGAGGTGACTTGAAACGGAGAGAGGGTGCCCCTATGTTTAAGCTGCTGCTTGGCCGCGCCGGCGCGGGAAAGACCACGGCTGTCCTTGAACGTCTGTGCGCGGCGGGGGAGGGCCAGGTCCTCCTGACGCCGGAGCAGATGTCCCATGAAACGGAACGGGCACTGTGTAAGGTGGGGGGGCCTCAGATCAATCTGCGGGCGGAGGTGCTGTCCTTCAGCCGTCTGGCCAACCGAATCTTTCAGGCCGCCGGAGGCCTGGGAGAGGAGGAACTGGACGCCGGGGGGCGGCTTCTTCTCATGCACCGGGCGGTGCAGGGAGCCGCTCCGGGCCTGAAGGTCTATGGACGCCCCTCCAAGCGGCCCGCCTTCCTCTCGGCTTTGATCGCCACGGCGGATGAGCTGAAAAGCTGCTGTGTTCCTCCCGAGGTCCTGGTCCGGGCGGGGGAGGATTCCCCCGGCGCCGAAGGGGACAAGCTCCGGGACCTGGGGCTGATTTTTGGGGAGTATCAGGCCCTGACAGAACAGACCGCCCTGGACCCTCGGGACCGGCTCACCCGGGCGGCGGAAAAGCTGCGCGCCTGCGGCTGGGGGTATGGCAAGGACCTGTGGCTGGACGGCTTCACCGACTTCACCCCTCAACAGGGGGAGCTGCTTCGTGTCCTCATGAGCCAGGCCCGGAGTATGACGGTGACCCTTACCTGCGACCACCTGGAGGAGGACGAGGGGGGGAGCGGCGTCTTTTCCCCCGCCCGGCGGACCGCCTCCACTCTGCTTCGGCTGGCGGCACAGGAGAGAATCATCTGTGAGGTGGAACACCTTGTCAGCCATTGTGCCGGAAAGGTCGAACCGCTGATATATTTGGAAAAATCCCTGTTTGGGGAGGAGGCCCTCCGCCCGGAGCCCTGCGAAGGGGCGGTGGAGCTGTTCCGGGCCTCCGACCCCCGGGGGGAGGTGGAGTGGACCGCCGCCCGCATTCTCCAGCTGGTCCGGTCGGGGGGATACCGCTTCCGGGATATCGGAGTGACCGCCCGGTGCTACGGGGCCTACCGGGACCTGGTAGAGTCGGTCTTTGGGCGGTACGGGGTGCCGGTGTTCTCCTCCGCTATGACGGATATTTTGGAAAAGCCGGTGCTGGCCCTGGTTACCGCCGCCCTGGACACGGTGGCGGGGGGATATCGGTACGACGATGTGTTCCGATACTTAAAAACCGGCCTCACCGGTCTGTCCTGGGATGAGGTGGATTTGCTGGAGAACTACGTCCTGAAATGGGACATCCGGGGCAGCCGGTGGACCCAGGGCAAGGACTGGTCCTGGCACCCCAAGGGGTACAACAGGACCTGGGAGGATGGGGACCGGGCCCTCCTGGCCCAGGTGGACGCGGCCCGGCGGCGGGTGTCCGGGCCGTTGGAGACCTTGCGGAAAAACCCCTTGAAAACAGGGCGTGGTCAGGCGGTTTCCCTTTACACATTTTTGGAGGAGACTGGCCTGCCTGAACGGCTGGAGGAACGGGTGGAGACCCTGACCGGCCGGGGCCGGCCCGCTCTGGCGGAGGAGTACCGGCAGCTGTGGAACATCCTGTGCGACGCGCTGGAGCAGTGCGCCCGCCTGTTGGGGGACGCCCCCATGGAGCTGGAGGAGTTTGCTCAGCTGTTCAAGCTGGTGCTGTCCCAGTATGAGGTGGGCACCATCCCCGTCTCCCTGGACCGGGTGACGGCGGGGGAGACCACCCGTCAGACGGGGCACCGGGTCAAGGTGCTGTTCCTGCTGGGCGCGGACGACGCCTCCCTGCCCCAGGTGGGGACGGCCCCCGGCCTGCTGTCCGACGACGACCGCTCCCTTCTGGCGGGCTATGGCCTGGAGCTGGCCCAGTCCCAGCGGGATCTGCTCTACCGGGAGATCACTACCATCTATCAAATCTGCGCCCGGCCTAGTGAAAGGCTGGTGGTGTCCTGGCCCGCCCAGGGACTGGTAGGAGAGGAGCGCCGGCCCAGCTTTCTGGTGGGACGGCTGGAACGGCTCTTTGAGGGGCTGAGGCCCCTTCGGGAGGAGGACCTGAAGGGCTCCTTCCGTCTGGAGGCCCCCCTGCCCGCCTTGGAGCAGGCGGGCAGGGACCGGACCGCCCGTAGGGCCCTGGAGGAGCTGCCCGGCTTTGCGGAGCAGACAGCGCGGCTGGACCGGGCCGCCCAGTGGGAGCGGGGGAGGCTGTCCCGTCAGGCGGTGGACCGGCTGTACGGACGGCGGGTGGCCATGTCGGCCTCCCGGATGGACAAGTATAAGTCCTGCCACTTTTCCTACTTCATGCGCTACGGACTGGCGGCAGAACCCCGCAAGCCAGCTGGCTTTACAGCTCCTGAGTACGGCACCTTTGTCCACTATGTGCTGGAACATGTCCTCCAGGACGGTATGTTTGCCCAGACCGCTATCCCCGGTATGGAGGACGCGGACGCCCGGAGGAAACGCCTGCGGAGGCTGACCCGGGAGGCGGTGGACCGCTATGTGGCCGAGGAGCTGGGGGGGCTGGACGGTCAGTCCGCCCGGTTCCAGTATCTGTTCCGCCGCCTGCTGAGGACCATCCAGGCGGTGGTGGAGAATGTGGCCGAGGAGCTGTTCAGTTCCAAGTTCAAGCCCATCTCCTTCGAGCTGGGCTTTGGGAAAAAGGGCGACCTGCCCCCGGTGGAGTTCACCCACGACGGCGTGACCATCAGCGTCACCGGCTTTGTGGACCGGGTGGATGGCTGGGTGGACGGCGGGCGGCTCCACCTGCGGGTGGTGGACTATAAGACGGGGCGGAAGTCCTTCGACCTCACCGAGGTGTGGAACGGCCTGGGGCTGCAAATGCTCCTCTACCTCTTCACACTGGAGGAGAAGGGACAGGCCCTCTATGGCCTGCCGGTGGAGGGGGACGGCGTGCTCTACCTCCCCGCCCGGGAGGCGGTCATCCGAGGCAGCCGGTCCATCAGCGACGAGGAGCTGCGGAAGAGGGTGGACAAGGAGCTGACCCGCAGCGGTCTGGTGGTGAACGACCCCCAGGTGCTGGAGGCCATGGAGGAGACGGGGGAGGACGGCTTCCGCTTCCTGCCCCTGAAGGTGAGAAAATCCACCGGCGAGATCACCGGGGAGGCCCTGGCCTCCGCCGAGCAGCTGGGCAAGCTGGGAAAGCACGTCCAGCGGGTGCTGGAGGACATCTGTAAGGAGCTGGCCGGGGGCAGCATCGCCGCCGACCCCTTCTGGCGGGGCCCGGAGAAAAACGCCTGCCGCTTCTGCGACTACGCCGCCGCCTGCCACTTCGAGCCGGGCCGGGGCGGCGACTGCAAGCGCTGGCTGTCTCATGTGAGCGCCGAGGAATTTTGGGAACAGATAGGTAAGGAGCTATGACAAAATGAGTGGTAAACAGGAGGAAGGATGGATATTCAGCTTCATTATATGATTGCCGGACAGGGCTTCCCTCTGGTGATGCTCCACGGAAACGGGGAGGACCACACCTATTTCAAGCATCAGATGGCCCCCTTTTCGGAGCGGTATCAGGTGATTGCCCTGGACACTCGGGGCCACGGACAGTCCCCCCGGGGGACAGCCCCTTTCACCCTGGAGCAGTTTGCCGAGGACCTGAAAGGGTTTTTGGACAGCCGGGAGATCGGTCGCTGTCACCTGCTGGGCTTCTCTGACGGGGCCAACATCGCCCTGCTGTTCGCCCTGAAGTACCCAGACTATGTGGAAAAGCTGGTTTTGAACGGGGCCGACCTGTCCCCCTCGGGGGTGAAGCTGTCTACCCAGGCGCCAATCGTTTTGGGCTGGGGGCTGCTCCAGGTCATCCGCAGACTTGACAAAAGGGCTCAGCCCAAGTGGGAGCTGCTGGACCTGATGACCACCCAGCCCCATATCAACCCGAAAGCCTTGTCCGCGCTGTCCATGTCAACTCTGGTCGTGGCAGGGAAGAGGGACATGATTCGGGACAAACACACCCGTTTGATTGCCAAATCCATCCCTGGCAGTCAACTGGTCATTCTTCCCGGCGACCACTTCGTGGCCCGGCGGAACTGGCAGGAGTTTAACCCGGTCGTTCTGGATTTTTTATATGAGTAAGGAAGGTTTTTATGGAACACAGCAAGAATATTTTAATTATCAGCGACATGCCCGGTTACGGAAAGATGGGAATGGCGGGTATGCTGCCCATTCTGTCCAACATGGGCCACAGCATTTATAACCTGCCCACCGCCCTGGTGTCCAACAACTTCGATTATGGAAAATTTTCCGTGCTGGACACCACCCAGTACATGCGGGAGACCATCCAGGTCTGGCAGACACTGGGCTTCCAGTTCGACTGCATCACCACCGGCTTTCTGGCCTCGGCGGACCAGGTGGACCTGCTCCGGGATTTTATCGACAGCCAGCGGAAGGAGGACTTTCTGGTGATCACCGACCCCATCATGGGGGACGGCGGCAAGCTGTACAACGGCTCCACCCGGGAGACGGTGGAGAATATGAGCCGCTTCGCCGGGGTGGCCGATGTGGTCGTCCCCAACCTCACCGAGGCGGAGTTCCTCACCGGTGTGTATGAGGGTCAGGAGACCCTGACCGCCGGGGAGGCCCGCCAGGTGCTGGACGGTCTGCTGTCTCTGGGCCCCAAGTCGGCGGTCATCACCAGCGGCCGGGAGACAGAGACGGGCCGTCATGTGGTCTGGGGCTTTGACGCGAAGACCGGGGAGTACTTCACCGTGCCCTACCGCTTCATCAAGGCCCATTTCCCGGGCACCGGGGATATCTTTACCTCCCTGCTCACCGGCAAGCTGCTGGAGGGGCGGACGCTCCCCCAGGCGGTGAAGAAGGCAGTGGACCTGCTGGAGCGGCTCATTTTTATGGAACAGGACGTGGCCGAGCGGAACAACGGCATCCGCATCGAGAAGTATTTGAGCGTGCTGACGGAGTAAAGGAGACTGTCTTATGCCCTTCCCACTGACAGACGAACAGAGAAGTATTGTAGACGACCGGGGCGGCGAGCTGCTGGTGTCGGCGGCGGCGGGGTCGGGGAAGACCCGGGTGCTGGTGGAGCGGCTGCTGGACCGAGTGGACAAGGAGGGGGCGGATATTGACCGCTTCCTGGTCATCACCTACACCAAGGCGGCGGCGGCGGAGCTGCGGGGGCGCATCGCCCAGGAGCTGTCCGACCGGCTGGCGGAGAACCCCAACGACCGCCATCTGCGCCGCCAGACGGTGCTGGTCTACCGGGCCAATATCTCCACCATACACGCCTTCTGCGCCGCCCTCCTTCGGGAGAGCGGCCACCTGCTGGACCTGGACCCGGACTTCCGCCTGTGTGATGAGGGGGAGGGCCGTGTGCTGATGGAGCAGGTGCTGGAGGAGGTGCTGGACAAGCGGTATGAGGAGCTGTCTCCGGACAGTCCCTTTGCCGTTTTGGTGGACACCCTGTCTGCCGGACGGGACGACAGCCGTCTGGCCCAGATCGCGCTGAGGATCTTCTCTCAGGTCCAGAGCCACCCGGACCCAACCCGCTGGCTGGAGGAGCAGAAGGACATCTGGATGCTGGAGGGCGTGTCCGACCTGGCCCAGACCCCCTGGGGGGCGCTGCTGCTGGAGGATGCCCGGCGTCGGGCGGGCTTCTGCCGGGACCGGCTGGAGCAGGCCCTGGCCCTGACCAGGGAGGACGAGCTGCTGGAGGCCAACTACGGCCCGTCCATCACCGCCACCCTGGAGGCGGTAGAGGACTTCCTGACCGCCCGCGTCTGGGATGAGGCGGCGGCGGTCCTGCCCATTCCCTTCCCCGACGCCGGGAGAAAGAAGAAGCGGAGCGTGGAGCTCAGCCCCTTTGAGGAGGAGCGGGCTATTCAAACTAAAGAGCGGGTAAAGTACATCCGGGCCCGGAGTAAGAAGCTGCTGGATAAGCTGGCGGAGGGCTTTAGTGGAACGACAGACGAGATCCTGGCGGAGCTGGCCCTGTCCCGCCCCGCTGTCCAGGCGCTTATGGATCTGGTGCTGGATTTTCAGACCGCCTTTTCCAAGGAAAAGGCCCGGCGGGGTTTGGTGGACTTCTCCGACCTGGAGCACTTCGCCGTCAAGCTGCTGGTTGGAGAGGACGGGGCGCCAACCGAGCTGGCCCGGTACTGGGGGGCCCGGTTCGACGAGGTGCTGGTGGACGAGTATCAGGATACTAATCAGGTGCAGAACGCCATCTTCGACGCCATCTCCGGCGGAGGACGGCGGCTGTTCCAGGTAGGGGACGTGAAGCAGTCCATCTACCGGTTCCGTTTGGCCGACCCCACCATTTTCCTGGATAAATACCGCCGCTTCCCGGATGGAGAGGCGGCGTTGGAGGGACAGCCCAGAAGGCGCCTGCTGTCCCAGAATTTCCGCTCCCGGCCCCAGGTGCTGGAGGGGTGCAACGATCTGTTTCGGAGCATTATGTCAACTGAATTCGGGGAGCTGGACTATACTGACGATCAGGCGCTGGTACCTGGTAAGGCGTTTTTGAACGGCGGCGGGCAGCGGGGAGACGATGTCTGCCCCTACGCCCTGGAGCTGGACGCGCTGGACCTGTCCTTCCTTGGGGAGCAGGAGGGAGAGAAGGAGAGCAAGGACCTCCTGGAGGCCCGCTTTGCAGCCCGCCGGGTCCGGGAGCTGCTGGATCAGCCCCTGATGATTGAGGAGGGAGACGGCCTGCGGCCTCTGCGCCCGTCTGACGTGATGATCCTCCTGCGCAGCCCGCGCTTGGTGACGCACCACTATTTGCTGGCCCTCAACCAGGAGGGGGTCCCTTGGACCGCCCAGGGTGGGGATGACTTCTTTGAGACCACCGAGGTCAACGTGGCCCTGTCTATTTTACAGATTGTGGACAACCCACGCCAGGATGTGGCCCTGATTTCGGCTCTGCGCTCCCCGGTGTACGGCTTTACCGGCGACCAGCTGGCCCTTCTCCGGGCGGACAGCGGCGGAGATTTCTACACCGCCCTGGTCCGCGCCGCCGAGGGAGGGGACCAGGCGTGCCGGAGCTTCCTGGAGCAGCTGGAGGAGCTGCGGGACTGCGCCGGAGACCGCACCTGCCGCCAGCTGATTTGGCACATCTTTGAGCGGACCAATATGCTGGGCATTTTCGGCGCTATGGAAGGGGGCGGCGAGCGGCGGAGCAATCTGCTGTCCCTCTACGCTCTGGCCGGGCGGCTGGAGGACAGCGGGTGCCGCACCCTGTTCCAGTTTCTCCTGCGGCTGGAGCGGCTGAGGAACGCCGGTCTCCGGCTGGGGACCGCCCCTGACGGAGGCCCGGGCGGGGAGGGCGTATCCATCCTTTCCATCCACCAATCCAAAGGGCTGGAAAAGCCGGTGGTGCTGGTGTGCGGACTGACCCGGCGGCTCAACCGGGACGACATGATGCGCCCGGTGCTGTTTCACTCCAAGCTGGGGGTGGGCCCCAAGGGGCTGGACCGGGAGCGGATGGTGGAGTACACCACCCTGGCCCGTCAGGCGGTGGCCCGCCAGCTGGAACGGGAGATGATGGCGGAGGAGCTGCGGCTGCTCTATGTGGCTATGACCCGAGCCCGGGAGAAGCTGATCCTCTCCCTGGCCCTGTCCGAGGGGGCGGGCGCCCTGAAGCGGCTGGGGGACAGTCTGCCCATCAGTCCCATGGCCCTGGAGCAGCAGCAGAGCGTAGGAGCCTGGGTGCTTCTTCACGCCCTCACCCGGCCCGAGGGGGACGCTCTCCGGGCGCTGGCAGATATTTCCGGCGTCACTCCGCCGCAGCCCACCGGGCCTGCCTGGGACATCCGCTGGGTGGACGGGACCGCTCTGGGAGAGGAGCGTAAAGCGGAAGGCCATTACACTGACCGCCCGGAGGAGGCGGAGCCTGACGAGGACTTGTCCGCCCGGCTGAGCTGGGTCTATCCCCATCTTGCGGCGGCGAATCTGCCCTCCAAGCTCACCGCCACCCAGATCAAGGGCCGGCCCCTGGACCGGGAGGCGGCGGAGGACACCGCCGTCACCACCCCCAGAGGCCAGCCCATCACCCGGCCCGACTTCATCGCCCAGGACCGGGGCCTCACCCCCGCCCAGCGGGGCACCGCCCTCCATCTGGCGATGCAGTACCTCCCCCTGGACATGGAGCCCGACCCCCAGGCGGTGGGGGAGGAGCTGGACCGGCTGACCGAGGCGGGGTTTCTCACCAAGCTCCAGCGCCAGGCGGTGGAGCCGGAGCGGCTGTCCGCCTTTCTGTCCAGCACTCTGGGCCGGACTATGGCGTCGGCGGGAAACCGGTGCCGCCGGGAGTTTAAATTCTCCATTCTGGTCTCCGCCCTGGACTACTTCCCCGAGGGAAGGGGGGAGGAGGTCCTCCTCCAGGGGGTTATCGACGCCTGGTTTGAGGGGGAGGACGGCTCCGTCACCGTGGTGGACTTCAAAAGCGACCGGGTCCGCCCCGGCGGCGAGCAGTCCCGGGCTGAGGAGTACCGCCCTCAGCTCGCCGCCTACTGTCAGGCCCTGTCCGCCATCCTGGGCAAGCCCGTCAACCGGCAGGTGCTGTGGTTCTTCGCTACTGATACGGCGGTGGAGATGTAAAAATAGTCGCAGGAAATTTTAAAAATCGATTGACATTTGCAACTGCATATTATAGAATAAAGCAATGGCAAAAGTGAGGTGAAGAGATTTTGCCAAGGACAGGCCGTCCGATCAAAGGAACGAGCAAACGAGACAAAAGTTTACAGCTTCGTATGAGTGAAGAGGAGTTAAGTCTGCTTGAGGAATGTGCAGAGCGGCTCAATCTTTCCAGGACCGATGTTGTAAACAGGGGGATCAAGCTTGTGAAAGATGGATTGGACAAAAAATAACGGAAACGCCCACCCGTCAAAAGTAGAGCGAATCCGTTATTGAACCACACCTGGAGGTCTGGCAAATCTGATTATGCCATATCTCCTGGTGAAAATCAAGGAGGTTTTTCAAGATGGAAGCTATCATCAAGGAAATCAAGCAGTACATCGAACAGACCGGGATAGACGAGAAAGCGGATAAGGATTATCAGATTGGGCTGAACGACATACTTGCCCTGTGCGATGTGGCGGACCGGGACACCTGCGGAGCGATCTGCTACACTTTTTTGTTCGGCAGAGCCATGGGCTGGCGGGCGGCGAAAGGATTCTAAAGTTTACTACTGCGGTGATGCTTGAACGAACAGTTTTGGCCCGCTCCATCCGGAGCGGGCCGCCCTTATTTCTCCACCAAAATAATATCCTCCCCGAAGCGCTTCACGGCGTTCCAGGGGATGATCTTGTCCTCCTCCCGGCCCAGCAGGCCGAAGAACCGCCGCCGGCCGGGGACGATGAGGGCCTTCACCTGGCCGGTCTCCAGGTCCACCTCCATGTCCCCCACGTAGCCGTACCGGGCTCCGTCCTCCACGCTGATGACCTCCTTATACCGCAGCTCCGCAATGCGAGTTTCCATTGGAATCGCTCCTTTATGATGGCCTCCAGTCTATAGCAATCTTCAGGATTGCTGCCACTGTTTCCACCCCCTCCGGGGGTGGAAACAAAAATAAACTCAGCATCTATTGTCAGTGTTTTTGAATACTGCTATAAATTCAGGAAGCCGGTTAGTACAGCCTATGCGGGGCCGGGCCTGTCCTATGTCTTTAAGAAAACCTTCATGAAATCTTAATTTTCCCCCTACGCTGTCCTTAACAATCCTCTGTTAGGATTGCTTTGACAACAAGGAGAGGAGGCGCAGGGATATGACGGACTGGCTGTTTCCCGCCGCGCTGGCCCTTACGGGCACAATGGGAGTATTGATGGGGCTTTGGGGACTGTGGTATCTGATATCCGGGCTGGCCTGTGTGCGGAAGCCGCAGGACTATGGTCTGCATCCCGCTCAGACGAAGTTCGCAATTTTGATTGCCGCCCGAAACGAGGAGATGGTGATCGGTCCGCTGGTTAACAGCCTGCTCACCCAGAGCTACCCGGCGGAGCTGTATGACATCTGGGTCATCCCCAACAACTGCACCGATAACACCGCTCTGGCGGCCCGGAGCTTCGGGGCCAAGGTGCTGGAGTGCACCGTGCCGGTGAAGAGCAAGGGGGAGGTCCTCCGCTTTGCCTACAACCGCCTCCGGGGCCGGCGGTACGACGCCTGGCTGGTTTTCGACGCGGACAACGTCGTGGACCGGAATTTCCTGGCGGAGATGAACAACGTCCGGCTCACCGGCGTTCAGGCGGCTCAGGGCTATCGGGACAGCAAGAACCCCTATGACACCGCCCTGTCCGGCTGCTCCTCCATCTACTACTGGATGATGGACCGCTTCCACAATGGGGGAAAGGCGGGCCTGGGCCTGTCCGCCATGATCGGCGGCACCGGCTTCATGGTGACGCAGAGTCTGCTGGACAAGCTGGGCGGCTGGCGCACCGAGACCATCAGCGAGGACATGGAGATCACCGTTCAGGCCCTTCTGGCGGGGGAGCGGGTGGCCTACGCCCCCAAGGCCATCACCTATGACGAACAGCCCCTGACCTGGGAGCAGTCCTTCAAGCAGCGCCGCCGCTGGACCAGCGGCACCATCCAGGTGGCGGAGGCCTATCTGCCCGCCTTAGCCCAGGAGCTGGGGGAGCGGCCCCGGCTGGCCCTTCTGGACATGGTCTCCACCATGATTCTGCCCGCCTATCAGCTGGCCGCGCTGGCGGGGCTGGTCTGTACCGCCCTCACCGCCGCGCTGGGTGGACGGACCCTGCTTCAGGCTGTACTGCTTGGTCTGGCGGGGGCCTGCGGGAATATCGCCTGGGCGGCCCTCACGGCCACCGCGGCCGCCGGGATCGTCATTACATTGGAGGGAAAATGGGACCGCCGTCTGTGGAAGGCGCTGGGGACCTATTGGCTTTTCCTCCTCACCTGGCTGCCCATTGCCACAGCCAGCTTTTGGAAACGGACCACCGTCTGGGAGGAGATCCGCCACACCCGGACTATGGCCCCCCAGCTGCCCGGGAGGTAAGAGGTAAATAGGAACCGCCGCCCCATATGGGGCGGCGGTTTTGCATCTTATGGTCACCGCACCGGCTCAAAGTCGGAGGCGGGGCGGCGGCAGATTGGGCAGGTGTAGTCCTCGGGGAGGGTATCGCTCTCATAGATGAAGCCGCAGATCTTACAGACAAAGCCGCGGGGCTTGTCCTGGGCGGGCTCGGCCTCGGGGGCGGGCTCCACGCCTTTCACCGACGCGGCCAGAGCCTGGGCCAGCGCCTCCAGCTCGCTCTCCTGGCCGGGGGCCAGGGCGGACTTGAGGGTGATTGGAGCCTCAAGCAGCTCCATATTTTTCATCTCGCCCAGAATTTCGGCCATCAGCTTGCCGCTGGCGGGGGCCCAGGAGCCGTTTTGGATGAGGGCCACCTTCCGGTTTTGCAGGTTGTGGTGGGCCAGATCCCGGAGCAGGTGCTCCATGGGGTCGAAAATACCGTTGTTGTAGGTGGGGCAGGCAAAGACGATGTGGCTGTATTTGAAGCAGTCGGACAGCACATAGGAGTAGTGGCTGGACGACACGTCATACATTTCCACCGGCACGCCCAGCTCGGCCAGACGGCAGGCCAGGATACTGGCGGCGGTCTCGGTATTTCCATAGATGGAGGCGAAGGGGATGACCACACCCTGAACCTCGGGCTCATAGGAGGCCCACTTCACATACCGGTCGATGATTTTTCCAAAATCCTTGCGCCAGACGGGGCCGTGGAGGGGGCAGATCATCTGGATATCCAGCTTGGAGGCCTTGTTCAGCAGGGACATGACCTGGGGGCCGTATTTGCCTACAATGTTGGTGTAGTACCGGCGGGCCTCGTCCAGCCAGTCCCGCTCCCAGTCGATCTCATCGGCGAAGAGGACGCCGTTCAGCGCCCCGAAGGAGCCAAAGCCGTCGGCGGAAAAGAGGATCTTGTCGGTGGAGTCATAGCTGACCACCACCTCGGGCCAGTGAACCATGGGGGCGGCCACAAAGGTGAAATGATGGCGGCCGGTGGACAGGGTGTCTCCCTCATTTACCAGGATGGCTCCCTTGGGGTCGGCGGCGTGGAACTGGCGGATCATGTTGATGGCCTTGCCGTTGCACACAATCTTCGCCTCGGGGTGGCGGAGCATCAGGTCGCCCAGGGTGGCGGCGTGGTCGGGCTCCATGTGGTGGACGAAGATATAGTCCAGCGCCCGGCCGTTCAGGGCGTGCTCCAGGTTCTCCATGAACTGGGTCTGGACCGCCCGGTCCACCGTGTCAAAGAGGACTGTCTTTTCGTCCAGCAGCAGATAGGAGTTGTAGGACATCCCCCGGGGGACGGGGTGGGCCGCCTCGAAGATGGGGTGCTGACGGTCGTTGGAGCCGATCCAGATAAGGTCGTCGGTAATTTTACGGGTACAATACATGAGGAAAACCTCTCTTTCGTTCAGAAAATTTGTCATTAGATATTATAGCACAATTTGATTGAATGTGCGATAGTATTTTTGTCTGGAATCTGTTGCAAAAGGAAAATAAATCCCGTATAATATTTCTTCAAACTGCTGTAGGGCGCGACGACCCGGCGCGCCGTTTCAAGGGATAGGGCGTGCCCAGCAGTTACGCCCCGCAAAAGGAGATTTGAAATCATGTACCGTATCGACATTATGACATTATTCCCCGATGTGGTGGGAGATATGCTGTGTGAATCCGTGCTGGGCCGGGGGCAGGAGCGGGGGTATATCCGGGTGGAGTGCCACCAGATCCGGGATTACACCGTCAACAAGCAGAAGCAGGTGGACAACTACCCCTACGGCGGAGGCCGGGGGGCGGTGATGCAGGCCGATCCCCTTTACAGGTGCTGGGAGCACATCTGTCAGGAGGCGGGGGAGCGGGTCCACACCATCTACATGTCCCCGGCGGGCAGGACCTTCACCCAGTCCGACGCCCGGCGCTTAAAGGACGATTACCAGCGGCTTATCCTGGTCTGCGGCCACTACGAGGGCATCGACGAGCGCTTTATCGAGGAGTGCGTGGACGAGGAAATTTCCATCGGTGATTTCGTGATGACCGGCGGCGAGATCCCCGCTATGGCGGTGGCCGATGCGGTGTGCCGCCTGGTGCCCGGGGTGCTGTCCGACCCCTCCTGCTATGAGAACGAGAGCCACTGGAACGGCGCGCTGGAGGCCCCCCAGTACTCCCGGCCTGAGGTGTGGCACGGCCGGGCGGTGCCCCCCGTCCTCCTGTCGGGCAACCACGCCAAGGTGGAGCAGTGGCGGCGGAAGCAGTCCATCCTCCGCACCCGCCGGCGCCGGCCCGACCTGTATGAACGGCTGGACCTGTCCTCCAAGGAGGACCAGAAGCTGCTCCGGGAGCTGGAGGAGGAGCTGGGCGCGGAGGAGTGAGCTATGTATCGTCCGCGGCCAGGGACATGACCGACACCTCAAAGGCGGTGCGTTCCTGGGGCTGACCGTCGATCTCCTTGGTGTAGGTCCGGCTCTGGAGCCGGCCCTCCAGGGACAGGCGGTCTCCCACCTCCATGGCCCCGCAGCGGTAGGCCAGACTGCCCCAGGCGATGCAGGGGAGATAGTCCGCCCGGCCATACCGGCGGTTGACCGCCAGGATCATGTCGCAGATGGTGCGGCCCAGCGGGGTGGCCCGGAGGATGGGCGGCTTACATAAGGTCCCGGACAGCTCCAGCCGGTTTTCGTCCTCCCCCTCGTCCTGGGCGAGCGTCCGGGCAAAGACGCTGACCACCAGCCGGCTGCCCACCCCGCTGCGGTTGTTGAAGGTCCGCACCTCCCCATAGACGGAGACAGGGCCGTCTCCGCAGAGGGAGAGCCGCTCCAGCTGTTCCCGGGAGGCGACGATGTTCAGCCGGTCCTCCGCCCCGGACAGCCGGCGCACCGCCAGGGGAAAGGTGAAATAGTCCACGCCGTGGTTGGCGTGGGAGAGAGCGGGACGGGCGGCCATCCGCCCCCGGAGAAAAATTCGGTTGGTATTGGTCTGCATGGAAGCAACAACTCCTTGTCTTATCCTGTGTCGCTTCCATCCTATGCGGGCCGGGGGGAGGGTATGTCCTATTTCTTCCTCCGGAACAGGAGCCAGCCCGCCGTCCCCAGGAGCAGGAGCAGGGCGGGCACGTCCAAAATGGGAACCGGGCGGAGCAGAGGCCCGCCAAAGGTCTTGAGCTGTACATAACAGACACACAGCAGTAGGAACAGACCGATGGCGGGGACGCGCGGGCTTACATTCCATTTCCGCGCGGCCCAGCCCAGAGCAATGCCGATAGCGCTGGGGCAGAGCCCCGCCAAAAGGTAATAGGGAGAAGGGAACTCCAGCCTTGCATGTGACAGAAGCGTGCTGAGGGAAAAGGTGGCCCAAATGGCCGCCGTATACATCAGCCCGAACAGCCCCATCGCGGCCCAGCGCCGCAGCCCCAGGTCCTGCCCCCGCTCCAGCAGGAAGGAGGTAATCAGCGTCGTGACAGGGAGAAGAAACCAAAAGGCCAGTATGGTGTACGACATAATCCACCCGCCGCCGCTCCTGCCCAGCCAGAACCACAGCACGCACAGGGTCCAGACGGACAGATAGGCCATCCCGCAGGCGCGCGCCCTGCCCCCGGCGCTTTTCTGTTTGAAAATTCGCATATGATAACCTCCTCCATAGTTCTGATGCTATTGTACCATGCTTTGCCCTGTAGGAGCTGACCGACTATCCCAGAAAAACGACCACTTATCCGCAAAAAAGCGGGACAGGCGTTACCTGTCCCGCTTTTGGTTAAGGGAGGACTGCGTGAGACTTACTTGACGGAGCCGTGGAGAATGGGGGAGAGGGGCTTGTAGACCAGGAAGCAGAGAACGGTGGTCAAAAGTCCTTTCAGCAGGGTGAAGGGGGCGTTGAAGATTATCAGGCATTCCATCAGTCCGTTGACGCCGGGGCGAATGGCCTGATACATGGCGATGATCTTATCGACAGCCATAAACTTGGTGTAGACAGGGTAGGAGATGTAATAATTGCAGGGGATGGAGAGCAGGGCCATCATCAATGCGCCAGCCAGGGCGCCGATGAGGGCGCTTTTCCGGGACTTCTTGTAGTGATAGATCACGCCGGCGGTGAAGGAGAAGGCGGCCCCCAGGATGAAATTGCACAGCTCTCCGGCATAGGCGGTGGATGTGCCTTTGATAATCACCTTGAGCAGATTCTTCAAGAAGGTGACGGCCACACCGTACCAGGGACCCAAGGAGAAAGCGGCCAGCAGCTCAGGCAGGTCGGAGATGTCCATTTTGACAAAGGTGGGAATGAGAAAGGGGATGGGGAAATCGAACATGTTGAGGACGCAGGCCACCGCCGAGAGCATGGCGGTAATGGTGATAGCCCGGGCGGAAACAGAGCTTTTGCGTTTGGCGGCGGTTACAGTGGGTGCGGACATAAAAAACACTCCTTTTTTGATTTTGACCGCTGAAAGACTATGCCTTCCAGGTGTCAAAACAAACAAGGAGGTGCGCTTCACCCACGCCGAAGCGGCGCGTGTTGTTTTACACACATCTTCTTCCATCCGGACTGTAACCGTTGGTCCCGGAGTTTCACCGGGTCAGCGGACACATTGCTGTGTCCGGTCGCGGACTGTACCGCCAGTGGGGAATTTCACCCCGCCCTGAAGACATCGTATTCAGTTGTCTGTCAGCATTATACGACAGCCGGGGGAAAAATGCAACCCCCAATTTTCAGGGGCGTGGCAATCAATTTTGCGTCTGTAGGGCGCGACGACCCCGGCGCGCCGCTTCCCGAGGGCGCCCGCCCTCCGTGGACGGCGGGTCGAGGTCGTCCCGCCCTACAAGGGACCCCCGTCCCGCCCGCAGGCGATAAGGCTCCCTCCCCGAGGGAGCTGTCAGCCGCAGGCTGACTGAGGGAGTCCCCAAGGGCCCCGCAGGCCTCCGGAGGACTCCCTCTGTCACGGCTTCGCCGTGCCACCTCCCTCGGAGAGGGAGGCTTTTGGACCCCGGTCGTTCACAATTTATTTGCTCATTCAATTACCCTTTTCAGGGGCCCCGCAAGGAAGCGGGACCCCTGCCCTACGGTCAATAGCAGACCTGGAAAATTTCCAGCACGTCCTCGCGGGTCAGGTTTCCGTAGCCGCCGCCGGTGAGGGGGACGGAATTGGCAATCTCCTCCAGAGGGGTGTCCTCAGTGACACCCAACTCCCGGAGGGTGGTAGGCAGGCCCAGCTCCCGGATGAAGCTGGCCAGAGCCTCCACGCCGGCCAGGGCCAGCTCCTCCTGGCCGCGACCCTCCTGGGGGATGCCCCAGACTCGGACGGCGAACCGCGCGAACTTCACCGCCCCCTTCTGGCAGATCCTCCGGTAGTAAACCGGGTGAATCACCGCCAGGCCAGCGCCGTGGCTGCAATCGGTATAGGCCCCCAGCTGGTGCTCCATCATATGGGCCATGAAGTCGGTCCGCTTGTTCAGCTTGATGATCCGGTTCTCCGCCATGGTGGATTCCCACATCAGGTTGCTCCGGGCGTTGTAGTCCGACGGGTCCTGGGCCGCGGCCCTCAGGTCCCGGATCACCCCCCGCATCAGGGCTTCGGCGATGTCGTCGGAGACATTCTCCTCGTCTGGGCCGCTGAAATAGGTCTCCATGATGTGGGACAGGGCGTCGAAGCCGCCGTAGAGCATCTGGTTTCTGGGGACGCTGAGGGTATAGGCCGGGTCCATCAGGGCGAACCGGGGATTGCACTGGGGGTAGTCACGGTCGGTCTTGATCTTCACCGCCTCGTTGGTGACCACCGCTCCGCCGTTGCACTCGCTGCCGGTGCCGCACATGGTCACGATGACCCCCAGGGGAAGGGGCTGGTGCCGTACCTCCCCCTTTTTGGCCCAAAAGCCCTCCCAGACATCACCGTCATAGGGGACGGCCAGGGCGATAGCCTTGCCGCAGTCCATCACACTGCCGCCGCCCACCGCCAGCACCAGACTGACACGCTCCCTCCGGGCCAGGTCCACGCCCTCCAGCACCTTGGCATAGGTGGGGTTGGGCATGACGCCGGAGAACTCCACCACCCGCTTGCCCGCCGAGGCCAGGATGGACATAACCTGGTCATAGATGCCATTGATCTTGATGGACCCGCCGCCGTAGACCAGCAGCACCGTCTCGCCGTACTCCTTCAGCAGAGCGCCCAGGTACCGCTCCACACAGCCCCGGCCGAAAAATACCTTTGTGCTGTTCTCAAAAACAAAATCCCGCATGACGCGACTCCTTTTCTGTTAATACTCCTTATTATAACAGCTCCCGCCCGCCCTGGCAAGCGGTGAGAGGGGGAGGGGAGGCCGGCGAGATTTTGTTACAACCTGTAACCTTTTTTCGCTGAGGAAAAGAGGGGGATGTGCTTTGCCTTGATAAAGAGCGGGATTTTGACCGCCGAATCCTTGTTCAGTTTCCTTAAAAAAAGCTATTTTTCGCAAAGATTTGGGCAGGAAAAAATTTCTTAGAGAAAAATGCGGAAAAGGTTTGACAAGAGGTAACAAATGTGTTACAATTCGGTTACAGTTTGAAAATCAATTTGCGTTTAGGAGACACAGCTATGGCCAATGAGAAATTACCGCTTACCTATAAGGGACATCCCCTCCGCCGGAAGGACAGCCTGATCTACTACGGTACCATGGCTGAGAAGTATATCATTATGCTTCAGGTCCTCTCCACCAAGACTGTGGGCGACATGCCCGTGGCGGATAAGGTGTCTGTTCAGCTTCAGCTTACCGACCCCGACCTGAAAAGCCGGGACCGGGTGGTGAAGAAGAGCGAGAAGGACAGTCTTTACGCCGCAATGGACGTGGCCTCCGTCTGGCTGGACCGGGCGCTGTCCAGCAAGTAAGTCAAACCGTACACAAAAGGATACAGAGATAAGGAGGACGTACTCATGAAACATACCGCAGCCCGTCTGACCGCCGCCGTTCTTTTGGCCGGCACTATGATTACCACCCCCGCGTTCGCGCTCACCGGAACCGTCAATGACAACGGCGTGCGCCTGCGCGAGGAGGCCAGCACCAGCAGCACCGTCCTGAAAAGCCTGTCCAACGGGACCAATGTGGAGATTATGGACACGCTGACTGACTGGTACAAGGTGAGCTATAACGGGAAGACGGGCTTTATTGCCAGCGATTACGTCACCATCAAGGATGACAGCACCTATGTTCAGGTCGCCGACGGCCCCTTGAACATCCGGGAGAAGCCCACTACTGACAGCAAGAAGATCGGCTCTCTGGGCAACGGCAAGGTGGTCAAGATCCTGAAGCTGATTGAGGCCAAGAGCGACGGCGAGATCGCGTGGTATCAGACTGAGGATGGCTACATCGCTGCGGAGTATGTCGTCCCCTGTGACGACCCCGACCGGAAGGGCTCCGCCGCCTATGTCAAGGTGGAGGAGGGCCCCCTGAACATCCGCTCCGAGCCCGACACCAAGAGCGAGAAGGTGGGCACCGTCGCCGCCGGCAAAATCATCGAGGTCAACGGCATGACGGACGGCTGGTACAAGATCGGCGAGGGCTATATCTCCGCCGACTATGTGGTCCAGTCCAGCGCCGACGAGGCCAAGGCCCAGGAGAAGAAGGACTCTGGGTCCAAGTCTCAGGGCAGCTCCTCCTCCGACAGCCAGAGCAATAAGAGCACCACCTCCTCCGTGCCCGCCCCCCAGGGCTCCGGCGCGGGTCAGGATATTGCCAACTACGCCCTCCAGTTTGTGGGCTACCCCTATGTCTACGGCGGCAGCTCCCCCAAGGGCTTTGACTGCTCCGGCTTCACCAGCTATGTTTACAAGCAGTTCGGCTATGGCATCAGCCGCACAGCCTCCGGCCAGCTGGACAACGGCAGCTCCGTCTCCCGGAGCCAGCTTCAGCCCGGCGACCTGGTGATGTTCAAGAAGGGCGGCTCCAGCAAGCGGGCTTCCCATGTGGGCATCTACATCGGCGGCAACCAGTTTGTCCATGCCTCTACCAGCAAGACTGGCGTCATCATCTCCAGCATGGACTCCTCCTACTACGCCACCGGCTTCGTTGGCGCCCGCCGTCTTGCGGGCTGAGCAAAGAATACATAACCGTCCGGCGGACGGCGCTGTAACGCGCTGTCCGCCGGTTTTTGTTTATTTTGGCACTGGACCGCCGGGGTCTGTTGTAGTAAGATAGCTTGAAGCATGACGCTTGGAAGGGGAATTGTGAGCGTGAAAAAGCAACATAGTATAGACATGTGCAGCGGGTCGATAGCGGATAAGCTCCTGCTGTTCGCCTTGCCGCTGATGGCCTCCAGTTTACTGCAGCTGCTGTTCAACGCGGCGGACGTTGTGGTGGTGGGCCGGTTCGCCGGGAAGGAGGCGCTGGCGGCGGTGGGGTCCAACACCTCGCTGATCAATCTGCTGATCAATCTGTTTGTGGGCCTGTCGGTGGGCACCAACGTGGTGGTGGCTCGGGACCTGGGGGCGGGCCGGCACGACAGGGTGGGGGAGAGCGTCCACACCGCCATGACGCTGGCTTTAGCCAGCGGCGCGGTGATGGCCCTGCTGGGCGTGGCGCTGGCACGGCAGCTGCTGGAGTGGACCTCCTCGCCCACCGATGTCATCGACCTGGCCAGTGTGTATCTGCGGATCTATTTTCTGGGCCTGCCAGCCAACTTTGTGTATAACTTTGGCGCGGCCATCTTACGGGCCCAGGGGGACACCCAGAGACCGCTGTATTTCCTTACCTTTGCCGGTGTGGTCAATGTAGGGCTCAACCTGCTGTTTGTCATCCCTCTGCAAATGAGCGTGGCCGGAGTGGCCTTGGCTACCATTATAGCCCAGTATATCTCCGCGGCCCTGGTAGTCCGGTGCATGATTCGGGAGCAGGGCCCCCTCCATCTGGACCTGAAGAGGCTGGGATTGAGTCGGCGGGTGGTGGGTCAGATTATCCAAGTGGGCCTGCCCGCCGGGTTCCAGGGGGTGGTGTTCTCCCTGTCCAACGTGGTAATCCAGTCCGCCTTAAATTCCTTCGACGACGCGGTACTGGTGGCCGGCTCCTCCGCCAGCGCCAACATTGAGGGCTTCGTCTATGTCTCCATGAACGCCTTTTATCAGGCGGCCATCACCTTTGTGGGGCAGAACTACGGCGCGGCCAAGTGCGACCGGGTGGACAAGGCGGCCTGCCAGTGCGTGGGCTTCGCGGTGGTGTTCGGACTGGTGCTGGGAAACCTGGCCTACCTCTTTGGCGCGCCGCTGGCGGGTATCTACGCCCCGGGGGAGCCAGAGGTAATCCAACAGGCCCTGGTCCGAATGCTCTACATCTGCTGCCCCTACTTCATCTGCGGTGTGATGGACACCCTGGTGGGTGTCCTGCGGGGGCTGGGCAGCTCGGTGATTCCTATGGTGGTGTCCATCATCGGGGCCTGCGGCCTGCGTCTGCTGTGGGTGGCTGTGGTGTTTCCTGTCTACCGTACCCCCGCCAGCCTCTATCTCTCCTATCCCATCACCTGGACAGTTACAGGATTATTCCATCTGCTGTTCCTCCTGGCAGTGGTACGTAAGAGAGCGTTTGCCAAGGTCAGACAGGATGGCCCCGCCTATCTGGCCGCCGAGGGGCGGCATCCGGAGCAGACCCCTCAAGGCCCGGGACGCTAGCGCGGCTGTTCACGAAGGCTTTAAAGAATGCCTTCGTATATTCTGTCAGGAATCCCCTTGCATTCCAAAGCCTTTTTTGTTATAATTATGAGGTGTTGTACTGATTGTCCAATCGTGGTCCAGGCGGACGGTAAGCCCACGTGGATCAAATCAAGACAAAAGAGGTAAGGGCTATGAAGAAAAAGAGAGAAGAAACCGCGCGGTCCGCTTCGACTCGAAAGGGCTGGGGCATTACGGGAAAGCTTGCGCTGTCCATTGTGACCAGCGTAATTGTCGCGGTGGCGGTCCTGCTGGTGGTGGTCTATATGCAGATGTCCCAGACGCTTCTGGAAAAGAGCGAGGCCCTGCTCCAAACCACCACCGACCGCACGGTTCAGGAAACAAAGGCCTGGATGAACCGCACGCTGACCATGCTGGAGACCCAGCGGGACACCATTGAATATCAGGACATGAATGACGAGGAGATGAAGGCCTATATCAAGCATACAGTGGGGCAGAACGACGCGTATCCCGACGGACTGTATGTGGGTCTCACCGACGGCTCCCTGTGCCACGCCACCTTCGTGGCCGGGCCGGACTATGACCCCACCGTCAAGAGCTGGTATCAGGACGGCTTGAACTCTGACTCCTTCATTTTAGGAGACGCCTATGTGGACGAAAATACCAACTCCTACGTGGTGGGCGCCTCCGGCGTGCTCCGGACCCGGGGGGGCGCGGTGCGGGGCGTTGCCGCGGCAGATGTCTATCTGGACTCCATATCCAAGATTGTCAGCCAGGTGACCATCGAGGACACCGGCGGGATTTTCCTGGTAGATACCCGGACAGACACCATTATTGGCCACCGGGACACCTCTGTCACCGGGAGGACCCTGAGTCAAATGACAGAGGGGATGTACGCCTACGCCAATCAGCAGATCAAGAGCGGAAGAATGGGGCTGTCCCTCTATGAGAATACTTACATCCAGGTGGCGAAGGTACCAGGCAGCGACTGGATGGCGGTGGCCTATGTCTCTCGGGGGGAGGTCCTCCATGAGCTGAGCCAGCTGACCATCAGCATGCTGGTGGTGGCGGTTCTGGCTGTGCTGCTTCTGATTGCCCTGGTGGTGATTCAGGTCCGGCGGGTGATCGGCCGGCCGGTGAAGGAGCTGAGCCTGGTGGCTACCCGGATCGCCGAGGGAGAGCTGGACCAGGAGATCAACTACCGCTCCAGGGACGAGCTGGGTGTTCTGGCCAACGACTTCAACCAGGTCACCCTCCGTCTGCGGGAGTATGTCATTTATATCAACGAGATCTCCGAGACTCTGCGGAAGATTGCGGCGGGAGACCTGACCTTCACCCTGAAAAATGACTATACCGGCGAATTTGAAAAGATTAAGGTCGCTCTGGATGAGATATCCTACGCCCTGAACAATACCATGGGCCAGATGTGGGCGGCGTCACGGGACGTGGCCGCCGGGGCGGAGCAGGTTGCCAACGGCGCTACCACCCTGTCTCAGGGCTCCACCGAGCAGGCCGCTGAGGTAGAGGCGCTGGCCGGACACATCAACGCCGTGTCCGAGAGCGTCCATAAGGTGGCCGCCGGGGCCCAGGAGGCCAGCCGTATCTCCCATGAGGTCAAAAACGGCCTTCTGACCAGCAACGACAAGATGCAGAATATGACGGTGGTCATCCAGCGCATCAGTGACAAGTCCACCGAGATTCATAAAATCGTCAAGACCATTGAAGACATCGCCTTTCAAACCAACATTTTGGCCCTGAACGCCGCTGTGGAGGCGGCCCGGGCCGGAGCCGCCGGCAAGGGCTTCGCCGTGGTGGCCGACGAGGTCCGAGCCCTGGCCGGGAAGTCCTCCGCCGCCGCCCAGGAGACCACGGTGCTGCTGCGCCAGACGGTGGACTCCATGGACGAGGGCGTTCAGGCGGCCAAGGATACGGCGGACTCCATGCTCAAGGTGGTGGCCCAGGCCGACGAGATGAGCAAGCTGATTAACGGCATCGCGGACTCCACCCAGCAGCAGGACGCCAACGCGGAGGAGATCACCCGGGGCATCGACCAGATCTCCACCGTGGTCCAGGTCAACGTCGCCACTGCGGAGGAGAGCGCGGCGGCCAGCGAAGAGCTGTCCGGTCAGGCCTCCATGCTGCGGGAGCTGGTGGCAAAGTTCCGTCTGCGGGGGCAGTGAGTACAAACAACTGTAAGAAGGAGGCAGTCTGATGGAAGAGAAGAGAATGCTGAATGTAACCGTGGACGGGATCACCTATTCCTACCCCCACGGAACGTCCTACCGCACCATTGCGGCGGATTTTCAAGAGCGCTTTCCCAATGACATCCTGTTGGTCAATCGGGACGGAAAGCTGTGTGAGCTTCACAAGGTCCTGGACCGGGACTGTACCCTGCGGATGATTACCGCTCAGGATAAGCCGGGTATTCAGACCTATGAGCGCAGCGCGGTCTTTCTGATGCTGAAGGCCTTCTACGGCACGGTGGGGCAGGACAATGTGGAGCAGATCACCGTGGAGTACTCTCTGAGCAGTGCGCTCTTCATTCTGGCCAAGGGCGGCTTTACCTTGGACCAGCCTCTGCTGGACCGGGTGGAGGCTCGAATGAGGGAGCTGTCTGCCCAGGCCCTGCCCATTGAGAAGCGGTCCATCAGCACAGACGACGCGGTGGAGCTGTTCCAGCGGGCTAAGCTGATCCACAAGGCCAATCTCCTCAGCTTCCGGATCAACTCCCATGTCAATGTCTACTCCTTGGATGGCTTTGTTGACTATTTCTACGGCTATATGGTCCCGGACACCAGCTATCTGAAATGTTTTGGCCTGGAGCTGTTTGAAAATGGCTTTGTGCTCCGACTGCCCACCCAGAAGGACCCGGGACGCCTGGGTGAGTTCCGGCCCTCCGTCAAGGTATTCCGGGAGCTGTATGAGTCCAATCTCCGCTCCGAGGCCCTGCACGCCGGCAATGTGGCCGAGCTGAACACCACCATCTCCCAGGGCGGGGCCACGTCTCTGATCCTGGCCCATGAGGCCATGATGGAGAAGAAGATCGGCGACATTGCCGCCGAGATCGCCAGCCGGAAGCAGGTCCGCTTCGTCATGATCGCGGGGCCGTCCTCCTCCGGCAAGACCACCTTCTCCCACCGGCTGTCCACCCAGCTGCGGGCCTGCGGCCTGCGGCCCCACGCCATCGCCACCGACAACTATTTCGTCAACCGGGACAAAACCCCCCTGGATGAGGACGGGAACCCCGACTTCGAGGGCCTGGGGGCTATGGATGTGGAGCAGTTCAACACGGACATGATGCGGCTGCTGAACGGGGAGACGGTGGAAATTCCCTCCTTCAACTTCAAGAAGGGCCAGCGGGAATACAACGGCAATTTCCTCACCCTGGGGGAGGGGGACGTGCTGGTTATTGAGGGCATCCACTGCCTCAACGACCAGTTTACCCACTCCCTGCCCAAGGAGAGCAAGTACCGCATCTATATCAGCTGTCTTACCACCTTGAATATTGACGACCACAACCGCATTCCCACCACTGACGCCCGTCTGCTCCGGCGGATTGAGCGGGACGCCCGCACCCGGGGCTACAGCGCTCAGGCCACCATCAAGATGTGGCCCTCTGTCCGCAGGGGGGAGGAGAACAACATTTTCCCCTTCCAGGACAGCGCGGACGTAATTTTCAACTCGGCTCTGATCTATGAGACGGCCCTGTTAAAGCCCTATATTCAGCCGCTGCTCTTTGGTGTCCCACGGGACAGCGAGGAGTATATCGAGGCCAAGCGGCTGTTGAAATTCCTGAACTACTTCCTGCCCATCCCGGCGGACGATGTTCCCAAGACCTCCCTTATGCGGGAGTTCATCGGCGGGGGCTGCTACCAGGTATAAAAGACTGGACGGTACGACCAAAGGTCGTACCGTCCGATTTTTTTACATAGCCAAAAGCTCCAGCTCGTCGCCGTTGGAGACGGCCTTCAGCTGGGAGACCGGCTCCCGCCAGCCCTCAATGAGCCGGACGGCGATGGCGTCCTCCAACTCCTTCTGGATGAGGCGGCGCAGGTTCCGAGCGCCGTAGGTGGCGGAATAGGATTTTTTCACCAGGTAATTGAGGAGCGTCTCGTCCCAGGTGAAGTTGATCTCCTTCTCCTTCAGGGTGCCCACCAGCTCCTTGAGCATGAGCACGGCGATGCCCTTGAAGTTATCCTCGGACAGCTGGTTGAAGTAGACAATCTCGTCCACCCGGTTGATAAATTCGGGGCGGAGGAAATCGTTCAGCGCCTTCATGGCCCGATCCTTGCCCTGCTCGTTGGCAGTGCGGCCAAAGCCAACGGAGCCCACCTTGGTGTTGCTCCCGGCGTTGGTGGTCATGACGATAACGGTGTTTTCAAAGTTGACCGTCCGGCCATGGGCGTCGGTGACCCGGCCGTCGTCCAGGATTTGCAGGAGGATGTTCAGAACGTCGGGGTGGGCCTTCTCAATCTCGTCAAAGAGGACGACGGAGTAGGGCTTCCGCCTGATTTTCTCCGTCAGCTGGCCAGCCTCGTCGTAGCCCACATAGCCCGGGGGAGAGCCGATAATCCGGGAGACGGCGTGCTTTTCCATAAATTCGGACATATCCAGCCGGATCAGGGACTCGGGGGAGTCGAAGAGGTCGGCTGCCAGCTGCTTGACCAGCTCAGTCTTGCCCACGCCGGTGGAGCCCACAAAGATGAAGGACACCGGCTTGCGCTTGGGGGAGATGCCCACCCGGCCCCGGCGGATGGCGGCGGAGACAGCCTTCACCGCCTCGTCCTGGCCGATGACGCGCTCCTCCAGCCGCTCCTCCAGCTTAGCCAGGCGCTGGAACTCCTGCTCCTGAATGCGGCTGGCGGGGATATTGGTCCACAGCTCGATGACGTTAGCCAGATGCTCCTGGGTGAGGGAGGGGTGAGCCTCGTTTTCCAGGCCGGATTTTTCCTCCTCCAGACGCAGCTCCATGCTCTTGATGGCGGCCAGCCGCTCATAGGACTCCTCCGTCCCGGCGGCCATCATGATCTCCTTTTCCTTGGACAGGTCGGCCAGCTCCTTATTCACCGCGTTGAGGCGGGCCAGGGCCTTGTTGTGGAGGTTTACGTTGGAGCAGGCCTCGTCGATGAGGTCGATGGCCTTGTCGGGGAGGTAGCGGTCGGTGATATACCGCTCGCTCATGGTGACAGCCAGGCGGCACATGGCGGGGGAGACCTCCACCTGGTGGAAGGACTCATAGTAGGGGACGATGCCCTCGATAACCTTCACGCTCTCCTCAATGGAGGGCTCCTCCACAATGATGGGCTGGAACCGCCGCTCCAGGGCGGTGTCCTTCTCAATATGCTTGCGGTACTCGTTGAGGGTGGTGGCCCCAATGACCTGGACCTCTCCCCGGGAGAGGGCGGGCTTGAGGATGTTGGCGGCGTTCATGGAGCCCTCGGCATCGCCGGCCCCCACGATGGTGTGGACCTCGTCGATCACCAGGATGATATTGCCCAGCTTGCGGATCTCCTCAATGAGACCCTTCATCCGGCTCTCGAACTGGCCCCGGAACTGGGTGCCCGCCACCAGGGCGGTGAGGTCCAGCAGATAGACCTCCTTCTCCAGCAGCTTGTAGGGTACATCCTTGTTGGCGATGCGCTGGGCCAGCCCCTCGGCGATGGCTGTCTTGCCCACGCCGGGCTCGCCGATGAGACAGGGGTTGTTCTTCTGCCGGCGGTTCAGGATCTGGATCACCCGCTCCAGCTCCCGCTCCCGGCCAATGAGCTTATCCAGCTTGCCCTCCTGGGCCCGCTGGGTGAGGGAAATGCAGTAGCTGTCCAAAAATTTCCGCTTGGCGGGCTTGGCCTGCCCCTTTTCGCTGCGAGGCGGGGGGGTGGAGCCCTCGCCGGAGGCGGGCTTCTCCGGAGAGGCGGACCCGCCGCCAAAGAGCTGGCTGAGGAAGGGGAAGGTGGCGGTGCGGCCGTCGTCCTCCTCGTCGTCCTCGTCCTTGGCGGGGGACATCATGCCCTCCAGGCCCTCCGCGCCGCCGAAGGCGGACATCATTTCGGAGGTCAGATTGTCCAGGTCCTCGTCGCTGATGCCCATTTTCTTCATCATGTCGTCGATGGGCTTAATGCCGATCTCCCGGGCGCACTTGAGGCACAGTCCCTCATTTTTTGAGGAGCCGCCCTCCAGCTTGGTAATGAAGATCACCGCCACATTCTTGCCGCAGCGGCTGCACATGGTAGGCTGCATAGTTGAAGCACTCCTTTTTGGAAACGTTCATGTTTTGGGGAGATGGTACACCAAAATTATGAACTAGGTATGAATTTTCGGGTGAGAAATACAGGGTTTACAGGAAAAAAGACAGGGGGCTGACGGTGGAAAAGAAGTTCAGAAGCCGGCTCTGCTCCACCGCCTCCTGGGGGATATAGCTGTCCCGAAGGAGCCAGACGGCAATAAAGACGATCAGCGCGCCCTTTATCAGGCCCACCGCGCCGCCGCCCCAGGCGTTGACTGTGCTGAGCACGGGCAGCTTTGCCACCAGATCCAGAGTGTGGCTGAGAAAGAACCAGGCGATGAGCACCGCGAAGAAGGCGATGACGAAGATGACGGTCCGGGCGATCTGCACAGCCACAAAGTGGGCCAGCGCCTGGGCGGCATGGGTGACGATGTCAGCCGCCTTGTCGTCCACCGCCTTTTGGAAGGTTTCCGCGAAGCCTTGGAAGAATTTGGAGTCCCTCAGCGGCTCCAGCAGCTCCTCCAGGGGGAGCTGGGCCAGCCAGTCGGCGGCCTCCTGAGAGCCTGTTCCCGACTCCGGGGACTGCTGGTAGTAGCTGATTACCATGTCGTGGATACTGCTGGACACCACTGGCTCAATGGCCTTTGCCACGGGCTCGGCCAGGACGTTGGACAGGATAGAGGCCCCGATGAGGGCCACAAAGACGGCAAGCAGAGAGCACAGCGTCAGCACAAAGCCCTTGGCATAGCCCCGCCAGAGAAAAAAGAGCAGGACAGCGGCGATTATCATGTCATAAAAAATGTAATTCATGGGCACCTCCAAAATTTTACTGCGGGATATACAGCCATGCTTTCTGGTCATTGGCCAGGAGGGCGGAGCCGTTGGGGGAGAGGTCCAGTCTCCGGGCCCCCTGGGAATTATCCAGGGTAGCGTATACCTCCAGGTTCAGGTCGTAGAGGAGCAGCCGGCTCCCGGACAGAAGGCCGAAATATTTCCCATCGGCGGCGTAATCCAAAACCTGATTGGACAGGGGCAGAGACTGGAGGACCTGCCCGTCCTTACCGATGATGAGCGCCTGGGTGGCGCCGCCCGAGCGGTAACGCCCGGTGAGCAGGAGGGCGAAGCCGTCCCCCTCCAGGGAGCAGCCCTTGAGATAGCTGGGGCTGATGTGATAGGTCTGAACCGTTTCCCCGTCCGGGGTAACAGTGAGCAGCCGGTCCTCGCACAGCACCCACAGAAGCCCATCCTCATAATCCATGTCCAGCACGTTGATGCTGCCCAGATCCACCTGGGCGGAGGGCTCCTCCTGGGTGACGGGGAAGAAGAGCAGGCGGCTGAAAAAGGAACCGTTCTCCTGTCCCATGGTGACCACCGACACCGTTCTGCCGTCGGGGGAGAGGGCGGCGTCCACCGCGAATACGGAGGACAGGCTGATCTGAATGATCTCCTTCCCGTGGCTGTTATAGACGGTGACCGCCCCCTTATAGCCGCTCTGCTGGGCGGTGACGGCCAACGCGCCGCTGTCGTTTGCCCGGGCGGAGAGCAGGTCCGCGCCGCTGTCCAAGGAGAGGGAGAAGTACTCCTCCCCGCCCCGGAAGGCGAACAGGGCCTGACTGCCCGCGTCGTAGGCCACCGCCGTGGTTCCGGAGGTGGACAGCACCGGGTTATCCATGCTCAGCACTCGGTTAACAAACGGCGCGCCGTCCAGACCGTAGTAGTGGGCCCCGGCGGCGGAGGCGGTGACCACGCCGCTGTCCAGATAGGCGATGGACAGCTTGTCACCTCCGGCGTGGGTGAAGGGGGCGGACTCGCCGGTTTCGCTGGTGGTCATGTTCCGATAGGCCGCCCACCGGCGCACCGCCCCCGGCGTGAGCTGGTCCCGATAGACCACCGCGGCCAGTGCCCCCAGAACCAGGACCGTGGTGACGAGCAGAGCCAGAATGCGGGCAAAAATATTCGGTTTTTTCAGCCGTTTGGGCTCCTGTGCGTTTTCTTTCATACTGATTTATAAAATATCCTCTTCATACCACAGCTTTGTCATATACAGTCCCCCCGGCGGCACGGTGGGACCGGCCAGGGTCCGGTTGCCCGAATCCAAAATGGCCGGGATGTCCTCCGGAGCCAGCTTGCCCTCGGCGGCGTAGACCACGGTGCCTGCCATGGCCCGGACCATATTGTACAGGAAGCCGTTGGCGCACACCCGGCACTCGATCAGGTCGCCCCGGCGCTCCACATCAAAGTAATAGACCGTCCGCACGGTGGTTTTGGTCTCCGTCCCCACCGAGCGCACCGCCCGAAAATCATGGGTGCCCACAAACTGCGCCGCCGCCCGGGACATGATATTCTCGTCCAGGTGCTTGGGGTAGAACCAGGCCCGGTTGACATAAAACGGATTGCCCAGCCGGGAGTTGTAGATGCGGTAGGTATATTCCTTCCGCTGACAGGACCCGATGGCGTTGAATCCCTCCGAAACACGGGTGGCCTTGACCACCACAATGTCCTCCGGGAGGCGGGTGTTTACCGCCAGGGGAAGCTTATCCAGAGGAATCCGGGAGGTGGTGTGGAAGTTGGCCACGTAGACCTCGGCGTGGACCCCGGCGTCCGTTCGGCCCGCCCCGGTGCATTTTACCGGATGGCCCACCGTGGCCGCCAGCGCCTTTTCCAGTGTCTCCGCCACGGTCACAGCGTTTTTCTGCACTTGCCACCCGTGGTAGGCCGTGCCGTTGTACATCAGCTTTAAAGCTACGTTTCGTTCCATCACAAAAACCTTTCGTCCCGCCCGCAGGCGATAAGCCTCCTTTTGAAAGGAGGTGCCCCAGTTCGCAAACTGGGGCGGAGGATTGCATTTTGGCGAAGCCAAAATATGCGAAGCAATCGAGACTTGCACAGACTTGGTTTACTTCGTATGTTCGCTTCGCGAACGCAATCCTCAGTCAGCCTTCGGCTGACAGCCCCTTTCAAAAGGGGCCTTTTGGGTGCTATCTGTTGACTTCCCGTTTATCCGTCAGTCCCAGCAGGTAGTCGGTGCTGACGTCGAAGAACTTGGCGATTTGAATTAGGCCGGGGACTTCGGGATAGTGTCTCCCGTACTCATAGCCCTGATAACTGCGCAGCTTAATTCCGCAGATTTCGGCCATTTCCCGCTGTTTCAAGCCGCGTTCTTTTCGGAGTTCTTTCATTCGTTCAGAAAAAATTTGCATATTTCCCCCTGAGCTATTGACACGCAACTTAAAGCGGTATAAAATGGAGGCGTAACTAAAAGATACAAAAGGAGCTGTTACCATGAATAAAAACTTGAAAGTGCTTTTTGTAGACAACCCCTACATTGCGGAGCAGGTTTGCGCCTTTTGCGACGCACTGCCGGAGTTTCAGGAAACGGAGCGGGAATTTAATGCCATCAGCGAACAAATCGCGGAAAAACTGGGTCAGGAGTTGTATCTGGATTTTGAAGCCGCCCAGTCCTGGTACATGGCAAAGCTGGTCAACGCCTATTATCTCTTCGGATTGGGATTACGTCAAGAGATAATATCCGCCTTACAGCCCAAGGTGTCCTAACACGCCCACGCCCACGGTGACGGCGAGGAAGAGGAACAGGGCGGCATAGTCGGCGGTTTTGTATTTCAGCTGGCGCAGGCGGGTACGGCCCTCGCCGCCGTGGTAGCAGCGGCATTCCATGGCGGTAGCCAGCTCGTCGGCCCGGCGGAAAGCGGAGACAAACAGGGGGACCAGCAAGGGCAGGAGGGCCTTGGCCCGCTGGATGAGGCTGCCGCTTTCGAAGTCGGCTCCCCGGGCCCGCTGGGCGGACATGATCTTGTCAGTTTCCTCGATGAGGGTGGGGATAAACCGCAGGGCAATAGACATTGTCATCGCCAGCTCATGGACGGGCACCCGCACCTTTTTCAGCGGCCCCAGCAGGGATTCCAGCCCGTCGGTGAGCAGGATGGGGGAGGTGGTGTAGGTGAGCAAAAAGGTTCCGGAAATAAGCATCATAATCCGGACGACCATGAAGAAGGCCCGCTCAACGCCCTCCAGGGTGACGGTGAAGATCCAGAACTGAGCCAGCACATGGGTCCCCGGGGTGTAGAATACATTCAGTACGGCGGTAACCACCACAATAAACAGCACCGGCTTCAAGCCCCGAAAGACGGATTTGGGCGGGACCTTGGACAGATGGATGGACCCGGCCAGCACCAGGAGCATGATGGCATAGGTGAAAAACCAGTTGGCCAGAAACAGGGCCACAATATAGAGGACCACGCAGATCAGCTTGGTCCGGGAGTCCAGGCGGTGGACGACGGAGTTCCCGGGGAAAAACTGGCCCAGGGTAATGTCCTTCAACGCCAATTACACCGCCCCCTTTCCCAATTTTTCCAGGATCGCGGCCTTGGCCTGGTCCAGAGTGTAGACCGAGGGATCAACATCGACCCCCATGGCGTTCAGCCGGTGGAACACCCGAGTGAGCTGAGGAACGCCCAGGCCCATTTTCTCCAGCTCGTCCCCGTGGCGAAAGACCTCCCGGGGGGTGCCCTGGAAGGGGATTTTTCCGTCGTTGACGGCCACCAGCCTGTCCACCGACCGGGCCACCTCCTCCATGGAGTGGGAGACCAGAATGATGGTAGCGTTGTGGGCCTGATGATACTCCCGGATGTTGCCCAGAATGGACTCCACCCCCTCCGGGTCCAGGCCAGCGGTGGGCTCGTCCAGAATGAGCACCTTGGGCTCCATGGCGATTACCCCCGCAATCGCCACCCGGCGCTTCTGCCCGCCCGACAGCTCAAAGGGAGATTTTTCCAGTTGATCGTCCCGCAGTCCCACAAAGTAGGCCGCCGACCGCACCCGGCGGTCGATTTCTTTCTCATCCAGCCCCATATTCTTGGGGCCGAAGGAGATGTCTTTATATACGGTCTCCTCAAAGAGCTGGTACTCCGGGTACTGAAACACCAGCCCCACCTGGAACCGGGTCCGCTTGGTGATCTTGGGGTCGGACCAGATGTCGGCGTCCTGAAACAGCACCGTCCCGGACGTGGGCTTGAGCAGGGCGTTCAGATGCTGAATCAGGGTGGACTTGCCTGAGCCGGTGTGTCCAATGATGCCCAGGTACTCCCCGGGATAAGCGCAAAAATCCACGCTGTCCAGCGCCGTGTGCTCAAAGGGCGTCCCGGCGGAATAGGTGTGGGTCAGCTGTTTTGTTTCGATGATAGGCTGCATAGAGATACATCCTTATTTGTAGTGGTACACGCCTATTGAATAGGTCGTGTCCGTAGGAGCGGCCTGTGGCCGCCCGAAACATCAATCGGGAATTGGGACGGGCGGATGATATCCGCCCCTACACAGTTTGCAGCAGCTGATACAGCGCCTGGGCGCACTCCTCATCGCTGAGGGCGTCCAGGGGGACGTCACAGCCCGCCTGGCGCAGCTCCCAGAGGAGCTGGGTCGTCTGGGGGACAGTGAGCCCCACCCTTTGCAGCTCCTCCACTTGGGAGAAAACCTCCTTCGGCGCGCCGTCGGCCACCACCCTGCCTTTTGCCATAACGATGAGCCGTCCGGCCTGGGCGGCCTCGTCCATGTGGTGGGTGATGAGGACCACCGTAACTCCCCGCTTCTGATTCAGCTCCTTAATGGTGCGCAGAACGTCCTTCCGCCCAATGGGGTCCAGCATGGCGGTGGGCTCGTCCAGGACGATGCACCGGGGCCGCATGGCGATAACGCCGGCGATGGCTACCCGCTGCTTCTGTCCGCCGGACAGAAGGTGGGGGGCGTGCTCCCGGTATTGGTACATCCCCACCGCCTTCAGGGCGTCGTCCACCCGCTGGCGGATCTCGTCGGGGGGGACCCCCAGGTTCTCCGGGGCAAAGGCCACGTCCTCCTCCACCACGTTGGCTACGATCTGGTTGTCCGGGTTCTGAAAGACCATCCCCACCGCCCGGCGGATGTCCAAAAGCCGGTTTTCGTCGGCGGTGTCGATGCCGTCCACATAGACCGTCCCCCCGGAGGGCAGGAGGATGGCGTTCATGTGTTTGGCCAGGGTGGACTTGCCGCAGCCGTTGTGGCCCAGCACGGCCACAAAGGAGCCCTCCTCAATTTCCAGGGAGACCCCGTCCAGCACCACGGGGGTGGAGCCCTCAACGGCGGGGTAGGCGAAGCGCAGGTCGTTGATTTGAATAATGGTGGACATGGCGGTCCCTCCGCGTCTTTGAAAGTAACGGCATATTATAACATTTCACCAGCGCCTGCGTCAATGAAAAAGAAGAGAAAAAATGGGTTTTGACCGATTATCTGTGAAAAACGACCGACTATCCCAAACCGGTAGACAGAACGGGGGGAAGGAGCTATACTGGAAGCGTGAGAGGGGGGAACGGCTTTGGAGGTGGAGATCAGGCTGGAGTCCGGGCGAAAGGAGCCGAAGGTTGTCATACTGGCAGGGGAGGACAGCGGAGAGCTGCGCCGTCTGGCGGAAAGCCTGTCCCGGCTGTCCCTGGGCCCCGTCCCGGTGAGCGGAGGGGGGGAGAAGCTCCTCCTGCCCCAGGAGGAATTTCTGCGGTTCTATACCGACGGCAAGGGGGTGTCCGCCCAGACGAGGTCGGGTACCTACGGGGTCCCTCTGCGGCTGTATGAGCTGGAGGAGCGGCTGGACGCCGCCCGCTTCGTCCGCATCTCCAACGGGGAGATCGTCAATCTGGACCGGGTCACCGCCGTGGACCTGTCCCTGTCGGGGACCATCCGCATGACTTTGGACGGGACGGTACACGCCTATGTGTCCCGGCGGTATATGAAAAAAATCAGGGAAACGTTGAATCTTGGAAGGAGGAATGGATATGAAAACAAGTAAAGGAGGGTGGATTGCCCGGGTTATCCTTGGCGCGGCGCTGGGCGTGCTGTCCAGCGTGGTGCTGGCCTCTTATCTGGCGGAGAGCCGGGGGCCGACGCTGGCGGTCAGCCTGCTGTGCGCCGGCCTGGGCGGCGTGCTGAGCGCCGCTACCCTGCCCTTCGCCGACGACGGGAGGTCCCTGCTGCTTCACTCCGCGGTCCATTTTGAGGCCACGGCCCTCCTGTTCGGCCTGCTGATGGCCCAGCTCGGGGCCAGAGGGGCGGAGCTGCTGGCCTGGGAGGCCATCCTGTTTCTGCTCTACGCTGTGGTCTGGCTGGGCCGGTGGATTGGCTGGTATGTGGAGGTGATGCAGCTGCGGACCATGCTGGGGCTGGCACCCGGGCCGTCCCCTCTGAAATGGAGGGAGACCCTGCCCTATCTGGCCTTCGCGCTGCTGCTCTGCGATGTGCTGCCCATGTTGCTGTTTTGGGCCGACCACGCCGTGTCGGCGGATGTGCCCGTGCTGTCCGGGCTGCTCCTGCCTTACCTCCTCCTACCTGTGGCGGGCTTCTCCTCCGGGATGTCCCTGGGCAAGCGGCAGGGGGTGTGCCCCCTGTACCCGGCGGCCTGCTTTGTGTGCTACCTGCCCATGGTGTTTTTGCTGTTCAACTATACCGCCATGTTTCACTGCTTTATGGTGGCCGTCCCCGCCCTGGCGGGCAATGTGACTGGATGGCTGTACCGCCGGGCGGCGTCAAAGAAAAAAAGTTAGAGAAAAAGCAGGGACGCGTGAAAACGTCCCTGCTTCTCTCTATTAGATGCAATTTTCGGAGGAAAACTGCGACATGATGCGCTCATAAAGAACTCGGCCAAAGGCCATATTCTGTTCGGCCTTCTGGCGGTCAAAGACGGAGGGGAACTCCGAAGCGATGCCGCCCGAGCGAAGCTGCCCTGGCCTCAGTACGATGCGCTCTCCGGGATCCAGTACGCCGCCTGTGCTTTTGAACTCTTCGACCAATGCGGCGAAATCAATTGTTCCAAGACCTCGAATGGTCAATGTTCCGGTTGCCGAATTGTATACACACGGATGGTCTGTTACTGTGTTTACCATAGTTTACTCCTTATTGTAAGACTTCTCAGCCGCGCTCCGCAAATAAAACGGTCTGGGCCAAGCGGTAAAGCAGCTCTTCCTGGCGGGCTGCCCGCTCCCGCTCCTCCCGGAATATTTGCAGGCGTTCCTCCTGAGTTTTCCGTTCCTCCTTTTTTCCGGCCTTCTGCTTTTCGTCAGCCTCACCGCCAGCGGGCAGACCGGCGGAGCCGGGGTCAGGGAGCGGGATGTTGGAGGCGTCCTCATATTCAAGAGTGGCCTTCATTGGATGCCTTGGGTCTATGTATATACGGCCGTACTCGTCTGGCTCCCAGTAGGTAATTCCTTCCTTCGCCGGCGCGGACATCATTTTTTCCATCATTTCAGTGTAATTGTATTTGCCGAGGCTCATCGTTCCAGTCGAGGTATCAATGTAGTAACAGGAGCGATAGACTGCTCCTGTTGTTCCAGAAATACTGCTCATTTGCAATGCTCCTTTCAGGATGAAGGGTCTTCTTTTTCTAACAGTTCTTTTATCTTTTCTTCCAACCAGTCTAATTCATCCTCAATATCTGTGGGCGACCGCTCCAGCCAGGCCCGGGGGCCGGTTACGATAACTCGCTCGCCTGGGTCAATGTTGGATACCTCCCGCTCTCTTGGGAGGTTGAACCCGATGAAAATCCCCACCCCCAGAAGCAGGACTGCCAGAAGCAGAGAGACCAGCGGGGTGTGGAGCGCGCCGGCCTTTGGCGGCGGGGGAGGAGGAGGCGCGTCCGGCGGCTGCTCCTCCGGGACCGGCAGGGTGGGGACTTCCTTTTGGACCAGATCGTCCAGCGGGACGCCGTACAGCTCGCTGAGAATGACCAGATTGTCCAGCGCTGGGATTGCGGTTCCCACCTCCCATCTCGATACGGCCTGGCGTGAGATATTCAGCATCTCGGCCAGCTCCAGTTGAGTCAGTCCCTTTTCCTTCCGCAGCTGGGACAGCTTTTCCTTCAATTCCACTTATCTTCACCTCGTCCAGTCTAAGAGAAACCGCATGAAAAGTAAACCGCTTCCCTGTTGCTTTTGGGGAAACCTATGGTTGCTCGGGGGTATTTTATTCTATTATACAAGTAAAATCATGGCTGGGCAACAATAAGAACGGGGACGCATGAAGCGTCCCCGCTGTTTTCTCTCAGACCGCCTGTATCCGTCTGACGATATCGGACAGGATGTCCAGTGACTCATCATCCTGGCCCTTTTGGGCCAGCATACTCTCCAGCCAGCGGACCAGGTCGCCGTCCGCGTCCTCCAGCGATTGGGGCGGCTGACTGCCGCCGCTGGTGACCCGGGCCGAGCCGCACCCGCCGCCGGAGGCGAACGCTCCCGGGCTGACATCCAGGATACGCCACCCGTGGTGGCCCAGCCGCATGGCGTCGAACCGGGACAGCGCCCCCGCGTCGATCAGGTCGTCCAGCAGCGCGTCGTACTGCTCCCTGGTCATATTTTTGGGGTCGTACTTGCCGGCCAGGGCGGCGACCTCCTGGTCGGACAGCTTGGTCCGGCAGGGCTGCTCCCGTTCAAACGTGTCGCGGTTTGGGGACTGAGCCGCGCCGCTCTTGCTGGCATCGCGGGTATCCTTCAGAATGTCGTCGAAATTTTTCGCGTGCCAGCTCCCGTCGGGCCGCTGGGTCAGATTCAGCTCTGTCTGCACCGGCACGCCGCCCTGAAAGGCCACGGCCTTCAATGTAATGTCCATTATTTGATACTCCTTTTCGAATTGAGGCTTGCAGTTGTTGTTCATCCGCTATTTGATTGATCCAGCATGGAACGAAATTCGTCCAGCAGAGAGTATTCCTCATAGGTCCCATCTGGGTTTAATCTGTAGGAGCGGGGCCCGTCCGGGCTTTGCTGGAATTTTTCGGGGTTGTCCGTGATGATGAAGCTCGGACTGGGTAAATCGTCAAAATATACAATCTCCAAGCGGTCCACAGCCTTCCGCACCTGATGAAAGTCGTACAGCTTGAGGGCGGCCGTAGCGGTGAGAGCGCCCACAGCGATGAGGCACAGTGCCAGCACCGCCCGTCTGACGAGACTCCGGGGCTTCACTTTTTGAGGCGCGGCCTTCTCCACTTCAGCCGGAGGCTGTTCCATCTCGTCGCGGACCAGGTAGTCCAGCGGGACGCCGTACAGTCCGCTCAGGCTCACCAGATTGTCCAGCGCGGGGACCGCCGTTCCCACCTCCCATCTTGATACCGCCTGGCGGGAGACGTTCAGCGCCTCCGCCAGCTCCAGCTGAGTCAGTCCCTTTTCCTTCCGCAGCCGGGACAGCTTTTCCTTCAATTCCATCTGTGTTCACCTCGTCAAGTCTAAGAGGGGAGGGTCAAAAAGTAAACCGCAGCCCCGTTGCATTGTAAAAAATCGAGGGCAACCGGCGGTTGCGCAGGGGTGTTTTACTTGATTATACCGAAGAAAAGGTCATTTCGCAAGCGGCCTGCGGTTTTCCGAAAGAATTTCAAATTGGGTCTTTTCTTTTTGTATATTCATGTATATAATACTATAGGAAGTTTATGGACCGACATTAGGAGGCTGCACCTATGACAAGAAGCAACGCGAGAGAGATCGCCGTGCATATCATTTTTACCCTGGGCTTCGACACTCGAAGCGCCCAAGAGATTTTAGATGCCGAGCTCACCCGGGAGCGGTTCCTGGAGCTGGCGGAGGAACTGCCCCTGTATGAGCAGTTCCCCAACGAGAAGCAGGAGCGCTACATACGGGAACTGGTTCAGGGGGTCTTCGCCCACGGGCCGGAGCTGGACGACTGCATCAGCCGCTATTCGGTGGGCTGGTCCTTTGCGCGCATCCCCCGTATGGCGGCGGCGGTGATGCGTACCGCCATGTATGAGGTGCTCTATATGTCCGATATCCCCAACGCCGCCGCCATCAACGAGGCGGTGGAGATCGCCAAAAAGTATGAGCCGGCGGAGGTGGTGTCCTTCCTCAACGGAATTTTGGGCACCTTCGTTCGGACGGAGTGCGAGGACGCCCCGCCTAAGCCGGAGAAGAAGGCGCCGGAGGAGAGTCCGAAGGAGGAGACCTGATGTCCGTTCTGGGTCTGGATACCAGCAACTACACCACCTCCGCCGCCATATTTGACGGACGGTCAGGGGAAAACGCTGGCCGTCTGCTGGATGTGCGCCCCGGCGAGCTTGGCCTGCGGCAGAGCGACGCCCTGTTTCAGCATGTGAAGCGTCTGCCTCCGCTTCTGGAGGAGCTGCTGGGGGAGGGGCAGGCCCTCCAGGCTGTGGGGGCCTCCACCCGCCCCAGAGCGGTGGAGGGCTCCTATATGCCCTGCTTCTTGGCTGGAGAGGGCCAGGGCCGGGGGATTGCCGCCGCCCTGGGTGTCCCCTTTTACGCCCACTCCCACCAACAGGGACACTTAGCCGCCGCCGCCTGGTCCGCCGGACGGCTGGATGTGCTGGACGCTCCGTTCCTGGCCTGGCACCTGTCAGGGGGGACTACCGAACTGCTCCTTGTAAAGCCAGAAGGCTTTACGGTCACAGCCGAGATCATCGGCGGCACCAGCGACCTGTCCGCCGGTCAGCTCATTGACCGCGCTGGCGTGCTCCTGGGACTGCAATTCCCGGCGGGGAAAGCGCTGGACGAGCTGTATCACCAGTCGGATGCCTGCCATAAGCCGAGGGTAAAGCTGAAAGACCTTACATTTTCCCTGTCTGGGATGGAGAATCAGATCAAGGCCTTGGCGGAGCGGGGCGAGGAAAAAGCCAGCATTGCCCGCTTTACCATCGACGCTGTGGGCAGTGTGGTCCTCCGGGCCACAGAGGAGGCCCGGGCGCGGTACCCCGGCCTGCCGGTGCTGTGCTCCGGCGGAGTGGCCTCCAATAGCCGCCTGCGGGCGGAGCTGACAGCGATGGACGACGTTCTCTTCGCTGAGCCCCGATATTCTACCGACAACGCTATGGGGACGGCCATCCTCACCTGGCGGGCGCTGAACGCGGGGGTGAAGCTGTGAGAGAGGATGCCATTCTGAGCCCCAGCCAGGTGGGCCAATATTTGAAAACTATGATGGACCGGGACCATCTCCTGTCCCGGCTGCTGGTGCGGGGGGAGCTGTCCAACTACAAAATGTACCCCTCGGGGCACCACTATTTTACCCTCAAGGACGGGGAGGGGGCCCTGCGGTGCGTCATGTTCCGCAGTGACGCCGTTTCCCTGCGGTTCCGCCCGGAAAACGGGATGCAGGTCATTGCCGCCGGACGGGTGACCGTCTTTCCCCGGGACGGACAGTATCAGATGTACTGCGCCCGCCTCACCCCCGAGGGGGTAGGGGATCTGGCCCTGGCCTTTGAGCAGCTGAAGGAGAAGCTGGCCCGGGAGGGCCTGTTCGACCTGGGGCACAAGAAGGAAATCCCGGCCTTTCCCGGGAAAATTGCCCTTATTACCTCGCCCGCCGGTGCGGCGGTGCGGGACATGATCCGTATTTTAGGGGCCCGCTGGCCCCTGTCGGAGGTCAAGGTGATTCCTGTCCGGGTCCAGGGGGCGGAGGCTCCCCAGGAGATCGCCGCCGCGATTCAGTGGGTCAACTGGCACGGTCTGGCCGACCTGATCATCACCGGACGGGGGGGCGGCTCCATAGAGGACCTGTGGGCCTTCAACGAGGAGGCGGTGGCCCGGGCCATCTACCATTCGGAGATCCCTGTGATCTCCGCCGTGGGCCACGAGCCCGATGTGACCATTGCCGACTTTGCGGCCGACCTGCGGGCGTCTACCCCCTCCAACGCCGCCGAGCTGGCAGTGCCCGACCAGAACGAGATCTACGCCGCCCTTCTGGGGGCGGGGGAGCGGCTGGAGGGGAGTGCCGCCGCCCGGCTGGCCCGGTACCGTCAGGCGTTGGACCGGCTGGCTAACAGCCGCCCCATGACTGAGCCAGCCGCCTTTTTTAGGGAGAAGCGTCTGCTGCTGGACTATCAGAGCAGCCGTCTGGCCCACGGCCTCCAGCGGAGCGCCGCCGCTCAGCGGGAGAGGCTGGGCCGGCTGACCCAGTCCCTTCCGAACAGCGCTGCCCGAACGATGGCCAAGCGAAGGGAGCGTCTCAATGCCCTGGCCGCCTCTCTGGACGCCTTGAGCCCCCTAAAGGTTCTGGGCCGGGGCTACTCCATCGTCCAGCGGGAGGACGGGAGGGCGCTTACCTCCGTGAGGGACGTGAGCGCTGGGGATACGCTAAAGCTTACACTGTCAGACGGCAATATTGATTGCCGGGTGCTGGATAAAGGAGATTGACGATGGCCACGAAAAAAAAGCTGAATTTTGAGGGCTCCATGGCCCGGCTGGAGGAGATCGTATCCCTGCTGGAGCGGGGGGACGCCCCCCTGGACCAGGCAATGGCCCTCTTTGAGGAGGGGGCCAAGCTGCTTCGGGAATGTACCAGGCAGCTGGACGAGGCGGAGCAGAGGGTTACCCTGCTGACCGCGGGAAAAGACGGAGAAATTGTGGAGGAGCCCTTTGCGGGCAGTGGATGACATGGAAAAAGACTTTACAGAGAGAGTGGAACAGGACCTGGCCCTGATCGAGGATTATCTTTCCAAGGCTTTCGCCTCGGAGCCCCGGTACGCCGACCTGCAGGAGGCCATGGAGTACTCCCTGCTGGCCGGAGGCAAGCGGGTCAGGCCAGTGCTCACGCTGGAGACCTGCCGCCTGTGCGGCGGGGACCCGATGACAGCTCTGCCCTTCGCCTGCGCCGTGGAGATGGTCCACACCTATTCCCTGATCCACGACGACCTGCCCGCCATGGACGACGACGAGCTGCGCCGGGGCCGGCCCACAAATCATGTGGTCTACGGGGAGGCCACCGCCATTTTGGCCGGGGACGCCCTGCTCACCGCCGCCTTTTGTCACCTGACCCGGGCTCAGCTTACCGCCGGACAGATAGCGGCGGCGGTAGCCTGTCTGGCCCAGGCCGCGGGCTCCGCCGGAATGGTGGGCGGACAGGCCCTGGATATGGCCGGGGAGGGCCGCGCGCTGGACCGGGAGGAGCTGGAGCTGCTCCAGAGCTTGAAGACGGGGGCGCTGATCTGCGCCGCCGCCGAGCTGGGCTGTATCGCCGCCGGAGGGAGCGGAGAGCAGCGCAAGCAGGTCCGCATCTATGCTCAGGCTCTGGGCCGGGCATTCCAGGTCCGGGATGATATGCTGGACGTCACCAGCTCGGAGGCCGCCTTGGGCAAGCCGGTGGGCTCCGACCAGGTTAATGAGAAGAGCACCTTTGTCACCGCCCTGGGGCTGGACGGCTGCGCCAGACTGGTGGACCGGCTCACCCAGCAGGGGATCGAGGCGCTGGAGTCCTTCCAAACACCTGAATTCCATATCTGGCTGGCCAACCAGCTGGCCCGCCGGGACAAATGAGCGGGATGGGGGAATTACCTTGACCACACCCAAACAATACAAGCCCGTCCTCGCCCGCCTGAGCGATCAGGAGGGGGAGGCTCTGTGTGCCCAATTGCGCCGGGAGCTGGTGGAGGATGTGTCCAAAACAGGCGGGCATCTGGGCTCCAATCTGGGGGCGGTGGAGCTGACAGTGGCCCTGCACCGGGTTTTCGACACCTCGGTGGACCGGCTGGTCTTTGACGTGGGCCACCAGTGCTACCCCCACAAGATGCTCACCGGGCGGCGGGAGGCCATGTCCACCCTGCGGCAGTACGGAGGCATCGCCGGCTTCCCCAAGCCCAACGAGAGCGTCCACGACGCCTTTATCGCCGGGCACGCCTCCAACTCGGTGGCGGTAGCTCTGGGGATGGCCCGGGCCAGGACAATGCTGGAGGAGGATTACAAGGTAATCGCCCTCATCGGCGACGGCGCCCTCACCGGCGGTCTGGCCTATGAGGGGCTGTCCAACGCGGGGAAGTGCGGCCAGCAGATTTTGGTGATTCTCAACGACAACGGTATGTCCATCACACCCAATGTAGGCGGTGTGGCCGACCACCTGGCCAAACAGCGTCTCAAGCCTCAATATCTCACATTCAAAAAGCACTACCGCCGGATCATGAACAAAACCAGGCCCGGCCGGGCGGTCTATGGGGTGACGCACCGGATCAAGCAGGCCTTGAAGCAGTCTCTGCTTCCGTGCAGTATGTTCGAGAACATGGGCTTTCGCTACCTGGGGCCGGTGAACGGCCACGATCTGCCCATGCTGACTAAAATTTTGCAGTACGCCAAGGACATGGATGAACCAGTCCTGCTCCACATCAAGACTGTAAAGGGAAAGGGCTTTCTTCCTGCGGAGGAAAATCCAGACGCCTTTCACGGAGTTTCCCCCTTTGATCCCCTGACGGGAAAGCCTAAAAAGGAGCCATCGGACAACTTCTCCGCCGTTTTTGGCCGGACGCTGACCCGGCTGGCCAAGCAGGACGGACGGGTGTGCGCCATCACCGCCGCTATGACAGGAGGGACGGGACTGGAGCGCTTTGCCAAAACCTTCCCCGATCGCTTTTTCGACGTGGGAATTGCGGAGGGCTGTGCCGCCGCTATGGCCGCGGGGATGGCAAAGCAGCGGGCAATCCCCGTCTTCGCGGTGTACTCCACCTTCCTCCAGCGGGCCTACGACATGCTCATTCACGACGCGGCCATTGATAATCTTCACGTTGTGCTGGGGGTGGATCGGGCCGGGCTGGTGGGGGACGACGGCGAGACCCACCACGGCCTGTTTGACGCCGCTTTTTTGGATAGCGTCCCCAACATGACGGTGCTGGCTCCGTCCAGCTTCGCCGAGCTGGAGGTCATGCTGGAGCGGGCCCTTTTCCAGATTCAGGGTCCGGTAGCCGTCCGATACCCCAGAGGGGGCGAGGGCAAATACCTGGGCACCGGCGGCGACGGGCCGGCGGAAATCCTGCGGTGGGGGAGCGACATCACACTGGTGAGCTACGGCATGTCCATCAATGACGTGCTGGAGGCCGCCCAGCTGCTGGAGGGCCGCGGCATCCAGGCAGAGGTTGTAAAGCTGAATCAGCTTACACCTCTTGCTCCAGAGCTGGTTGAACTGTCTGTACGTAAGACGGGGGTCCTGCTGGCAGCGGAGGAGCAGTCTGCCCAGGGCTGTGTCGGCCAGCGGCTGGCCTCTAGGCTGGAGCAGGCCGGTCTTCCGGCCAAAACGGTTCTGCTCAACTGTGGGACGGGTTTTGTGCCCCATGGAGCCGCCAACCTGCTGAAACGGGACCTGTCCCTGGATGGGGAAGGAATTTTTAAAAAAGCGCTGGAGGTGTTGGGACGTGGCGAAACAGCGCCTTGATGTTGCCCTGGTCGGGCTGGGCTTAGTGGAGAGCCGCCAAAAGGCTCAGGCCCTGATTATGACCGGCGAGGTCTATGTCAACGGGCAGAAGCAGCTGAAGGCCGGGGCGGCGGTGGCGGAGGACGACGCCATCGAGGTCCGGGAAAAGAAGCCCCTGCGCTATGTGAGCCGGGGAGGCTTAAAGCTGGAGAAAGCCATGGGACTGTGGCCCATCGACCTGAACGGGAAGATCTGCGCCGATATCGGCGCCTCCACCGGCGGATTCACCGACTGTATGCTTCAAAACGGGGCGAAGCTGGTGTACGCGGTAGATGTGGGCTACAACCAGCTGGACTGGCGGCTGCGCACCCACCCGCAGGTGGTGTGCATGGAGCGGACCAACGCCCGGTATTTGACCCAGGAGCACATCCCTGAACCTTTGGATTTCTTTTCGGTGGATGTGTCCTTCATTTCCCTCAGCCTGATCCTGCCCGCCCTGCGGCCGCTGATGAGGGAGAACGGTCAGGCGGTCTGCCTCATCAAACCCCAGTTTGAGGCCGGGAAGGATAAGGTGGGCAAAAAGGGGGTCGTCCGGGACCCGGCGGTCCATCTGGAGGTGCTGAAGCGCTTTCTGGAATACGCCCCCCAGGCCGGTTACACAGTGCGGGACCTTACATTTTCACCTATTAAGGGCCCGGAGGGGAACATTGAATATCTGGGATGCCTCCAGGCGGAGGAGGGTCCCGCCTACGGGGGAGACCTGAGTGCTCTGGTGGAGCAGTCACACAGCGCCTGGAAGGAGGAACAGCCATGAAGATCGTGCTCAGCGCCAACCCCTACCGGGACAAGGGGATGCGGGCGGCCCTGGAGGCCAGACGCATTCTGGAGCACGCCGGGGCCCAAACTGCCCTGTGTCTACCCTTCCAGCCCAAAAAGGGGGACAGGCTGGACCTGCCCCGGCACGTTACGCTGTCCACCATGGAGGAGGAACTGCCCGGGGCGGACCTGCTGGTCTGCTTTGGGGGGGACGGTACCATTCTCCATGCCGCCCGGGATGCTACCCGCTGCGGGGTGCCCATCCTGGGCGTGAACATGGGCAGTGTGGGCTTTATGGCCGAGCTGGAGCGGGGTGAGCTGCCTCTGCTGGCCCCACTGGCCCAGGGGATGTACACCGTGGAGGACCGGATGATGCTGGATATCCAGGTGCTCCGGGGAAACAAAGTGATCCATGAGGACTCCGCCCTGAACGACGCCGTGATCTCCAAGGGCTCTATGGCCCGGGTGGCGGAGATGGAGGTGTTGGCAGATTGTGTAAAGGTAACTACCATTACAGGAGACGGCGTCATTGTAGCTACCCCAACCGGCTCCACCGCCTACTCCATGTCGGCGGGAGGGCCCATTGTGGAGCCCACCTCCAGCTGCATCCTGATCACCCCGGTCTGCGCCCATCAGCTGACGGCCCGGGCTATGGTGCTGGCTCCGGAGCGTATCGTCACAGTCCGGCTCCCCAGAGGGAACCGCAAGTATTTATACTTGTCAATTGACGGAGGGAAAGCCGTCCGGCTGACCGGGGGAGACCGGGTGGAGATCCGCCGCAGCGGCCGGCCTACCCAGCTGGTCCGGCTGGCCGACCGCAGCTTTTATCAGGTTATAAACCAAAAATTGGGAGGGCTGACGCAATGAAGAGTGTACGACAGAGAGCGATTTTAGACATTATCCAGTCCAGGGATATCGACACTCAGGAGCAGCTTCTGGAGGAGCTGCGGGCCCAGGGCTTCACCACCACGCAGGCCACCATTTCCCGGGACATCAAGGATCTGCGCCTGGTGAAGGAGCTCACCGGCACGGGCAGCTACCGCTACGCCCTGTCCGACCGGAAGTCCTCCGCCGCCTCGGACACCCGCCTGCGGAACATCTTTAAGGAGGGAGTGGTCTCGGTGGACGTGGCCCAAAACATTGTGGTGGTCCGCACCATGCCCGGACTGGCCTCCGCCGCCTGTTCCGCCCTGGACAATATGGAGATCGACGGCGTGGTGGGCACGCTGGCCGGGGACGACACCGGTATTTTGATTATGCGGGACAACGCCTCCGCCCAGCAGTTCAACGGCGAGGTACACAAGCTTCTGCGTTGACGGGAGGAGAATACGGCTATGCTCTCACTGCTTCACATCGAAAATATCGCCATCATCGAATCGGCGGACATCAGCTTTGACCGGGGATTTAACGTCCTGACCGGCGAGACGGGGGCGGGTAAATCCATCGTCATCGACGCCATCAGCGCCGTCCTGGGGGAGCGGACCAGCCGGGAGCTGATCCGCACCGGGGCCAAATCGGCGCTGGTCAACGCGGTGTTTACCGGCTCTCTGCCCCTGAAGTGGCTGGAGGACAACGGCTTTTCCCTGGACGGGGAGGAGCTGATGCTCCAGCGGGAGATCCAGGGGGATGGCCGCAACGCCTGTCGGGTCAACGGCCGGCCCTTGACGGTGGCTCAGCTCCGGGAGCTGGGGCGTCAGCTTCTTAACATCCATGGCCAGCACGACGGGCAGCAGCTTCTGGACCCGGACTGCCACCTGGGCTATCTGGACAGCTTCGGCAAGACGGCCCCTCTTTTGGAGAACTATCAGTCCGCCTACCGCTCTCTGTCCGACCTGCGCAGGCGGATCGCTGCCCTGGAGATGGACGAGGCGGAGCGCTCCCGCCGGGTGGACACCCTGGAGTACCAGATCAAGGAGCTGGAGCGGGCCGAGCTGCGCCCTGGGGAGGACGAGGAGCTGGACGCCCGAAAGACCCTTCTGCGCAGCTCCGGCAAGCTGATGGAGGCCCTTCAGGAGGCTCAGTTTGCCCTGTCCGGCGGAGAGGACAGCCGGGGGGCCTGCGATTTAATCAGCGAGGCGGAGGGGGCTGTCCGCTCCGTTACCCGGCTGGGGCCTCAGCTGGAGGAGCTGGGGGAGAAGCTGACCGGCCTGCGCTGTGCCGCCGACGACGCGGCGGAGGTCCTGCGGGACTTTGCCGACGAGTTCGATTTCTCTCCCGATGAGCTGGACCAGCTGGAGAGCCGCCTGGATGTAATCTACCGCCTGAAAAAGAAATATGGCCCCACCGTGGCCGACATGCTGGAGTATCTGGAGAGGTGCAAGGGGGAGCTGGAGCAAATTCAGGACGCTGACGACACCATCCAGCGGCTGGAGAAGGAGCTGGAGAAGGCGAAAACGGAGGCGGTCAAGCGGGGTGAGGCCCTGACCAAGGCCCGGAAGAAGGCGGCGGTGAGCCTCCAGAAGCGGGTGCAGGAGGAGCTGCGCCAGCTGGATATGCCCAAGGTGCAGTTCGTCACCGACTTCGCCCCCAGTCCCGGCCAGGACGGCATGGACGATACGGGGATGGATCAGGTACAGTTCCTCATGTCCGCCAACCTGGGGGAGGCCCTCAAGCCCATTCAGAAGGTGGCCTCCGGCGGTGAGCTGGCCCGGATTATGCTGGCTCTGAAAAATGTGCTGGCCGAGGACGACGGCATCGGCAGTCTGGTCTTTGACGAGGTGGATACCGGCGTATCAGGCCGGGCGGCCCAGAAGGTGGCGGAGAAGATGGCCGACGTGGCCCGGCGCAAGCAGGTGCTGTGCGTCACCCATCTGCCTCAGATTGCCGCTATGGCTGACACCCACTTCTCGGTGGAGAAGGGGGAGAAAAGGGGCCGCACCTTCACCAATGTGGAGCGTCTGGACCGGCAGGGCAGGGTGGACGAGCTGGCCCGCCTCATCGGCGGGGCCAACGTCACCGACGTCCTGCGTCAGAGTGCCTCGGAGCTTTTGGAGCAGGCAGACGCCTATCATAAACAGTCAAAAAAGGGGCGCACAGCTTAATTGCTGTGCGCCCGCTGTATTTTTGACAGCTTACTGACTGACTGTAAAGAACTGGACAATCTGCCCATAGAGGATAAAGGCCATTCCCAGGGGAGCGATAAACTTGATGCAGAAATTGAAGAAGGCGTACAAACTGCCGTTCATTTTGTGGCCCTCCATGTTTACCTCGTCCCGGATTATCTTGGGGCCCACGAACCAGCCCAGCCAGATGGACATGAGCAGAGCGCCCAGAGGCATAGCGATGCCCTCGGAGACGGAGTCCATGAAGTCCAGCCAGGTGCTGGAGAAAGGCAGGCCGGTCTCCTGGAAGGGAATCCATAGGCCGTTTTTGCCCAGACCGTCGGCGGCCACAAGAGCGGCCTCGATAAAGATCACGACACAGACGATGGTGACCAGCTTTGCCCGGTTGGGAATCTTACCCTTGAGGGCGATGCGGTCGGACAGGAAGGTGACCAGCACCTCCAGCAGAGCGATCGAGGAGGTGATAGCGGCCAGAATGACCAGCAGGTAGAAGATCACGCCGAACAGGGGGCCGGCGGTGCCCATGGCGTTGAACACGTCCTGAAGGGTGATGAACAGCAGGGCGGGACCCTGCTTTCCGGCGCCCTCTCCGCCCAGGGCGAAGGCGGCGGGCAGGACGGCCATACCGGCCAGAATGGCCACGATGGTGTCGGAAACAATGATAATCAGGGAGTTCTTGACCAGGCTCTCCTTCTTGCTCAGGTAGGAGCCGTAAGTGACGGTGATGCCCATAGCCAGGGAGAGGGAGAAGAACATCTGTCCGCCCGCGGCGGAGAGCACTTTCAGGAAATTCTCTTTAAAGGGGGCAAAGTTGGGGGTGAACATGAATGCCAGCCCCTCGCCAGCCCCGGGCAGGGTGACGGCCCGGATAATGACCACCAGCAGCATAATGAACAGGGCGGGCATACCGATTTTGTTGAACTTCTCGATGCCGTCCTTGATGCCGCCACGGATGATGAGGAAGCAGATGAAGATGAAAATAAAGGTGAAAGCCACCGCGCCAAACTGGTTGACCCGCACCGCCTCGAAGGAGTCGCCGCCGGACAGGCCCGCCAGAGCGGACACGCTGAAGGCCAGGTCGGCCAGGTTCAGGGACATATACTCCACGCAGTAAGCGCCCAGCACGGTGTAGAAGCTCAGAATCAGGAAGGGGGAGAGCATCGCCAGGAAGCCCAGGAAGGTGCCCATTTTGCCGCCCAGCTGCTGATAGCTCACCAGTACGCTCCGGCCCGCCCGCCGGCCAATTGCCAGCTCGCACAGCATGATGCTGAAGCCCACGGTGGCGGCCAGAATCAGATAGACAATCAGGAAGGCGAAGCCTCCGTTGTCACCCATCTTATAGGGAAATCCCCAGATGTTGCCCAGGCCCACGGCGGAGCCCACAGCCGCCATCAGGAAGCCCAGGTTACTGCCCCATTCTCCTCTGTGATGTTGTTCCATAATTTTCCTCCTGTTTACAATTTATTCACACTGAAATGTCAGTTAAATGTCATTTTACCAGAAACAGCCGTGCCAGTCAACGGTGAAACCGATAAAATCGGATAGAAAAAGCCATAATGTGTGAGAAAAAAGCCGAGAAACAGGCAAAAAATTAAGGTCACCTATTGCGCTTTTTCCAGAGTTTAGTATAATGGGTCCAGTGGAACCATAGTGTTCCCAATGATATTGGAGAGGATGCCGCACCGCGCGCACGGAAGGAGAGGACATGAGCGTATTTTTCTACGGCTGCATCACACTGGACGGCTATCTGGCCGACAAAAACCACGGATTGACCTGGCTCCATGAGACGGGCAGTCCTGAGGAGACGGACTGCGACAACTTCTACGCGGCGATGGACATCACCGTGATGGGCCGGCGGACCTTCGACGAGATCGCCCGGCTGGAGGACGCCGCCAGTTTTTACCCCACTACGGAGAACTATGTGTTCACCCACGCCGGCAGCCTGCCTCAAAAGGGGTTTATCCCGGTGAGCGGAGACCCGGCGGAGTTTGTGGCGGGGCTGGGGCCGGACAAGAACATCTGGATCATCGGCGGAAATACCATCCTGGCCCCGCTCCTGGAGCGGGATATGGTGGACCACCTGATTGTCCAGGTCGCCCCCGTCCTGCTGGGGGAGGGCATTCTTCTGTTCACCCAGAAGGAGGGACAGATGCGGTTCCGCCTGGACGAGGTGCGGCAGTACGGGCAGTTTGCAGAGCTGATTTACAGCCGATAAGAAAAGAGCGTACCGCCTTTACGGTACGCTCTTTTCATGGTATCCTTACTTCAGCCGCACGTCGTAGATAAAGCTGCTCATTGTGCCAGCGTCCTCGTTCGTAGATTTAAAGGTAAGCTGGTTGGTATTCATCAAATCCACAGTGACTTCCTGGTACAGCTGAGAGCCTTTGATATCTTTTGTCCACAATACAGAGTCGTTATCGCCGATTACTTCCAGTTTGGCGTCGTGCGCACCGTAGTACCGGAAGGTCACGGTGTCATATTTGCCCTCAATGTTGAAAGACGCCATGGAAGACACGCCGGTTTTTTTGAACGTCCAACTATAGAACTCCAGCCAATGTGTCAGGGTATAGCCATTGACCTCTGTTGTTTTTTTGTCGGATGTCATGGTTTGTCTTGCCCAAAGGTCGTTTCCGCCGTCGGTCAGATAGTAGGCTTTCTGCATATCCAGCAAATCTGTGCCGTCAACGTCCTTAGTGGCGATGGACGCGGTGCGGGTGCTCTGATCCCAGCCGACCTTAAAGCCCGCCAGCTGTTCACACACCGCACGCATGGGTAGGTAGGTGTACCCGTTATAGAGGATGGGATAGACTTGGTTGCCGTTGGTATCGACGAACTGCTGGGGCACGCCGTCAACGGTGACGGTGACATCGGGCTCCAAAGACGCGGTGATTTTCTGCGCCGTTTCGGCCGCGCCTGCGCCGATGCAGATGCCGCACAGGAGTACCAGGGAGAGGATGAGTGCTTGAATCAGTTTTTTCTTTTTGTTCATGGAATATCCCCCTTTGATGGTCTGAGCACCGATTATCCTTTGGCAGAGCCAAAGGATAGAACGATACCGTTCTATTTTGTCATTATATCGCTATAAGCAAAAAGTGTCAATATAAACATTGACAATAGATAAAAACTGTGGTAGAGTGTGAACACTGTGACGAAAAGGACAAGTAGCGCGGCGATTTCCCGCACAGAGAGCCCCTGATTTGGTGGAACAGGGGAGGGGAGCGCCCTGTGAATACCCCTTGGAGCAGCCGCCCGAACCGCGTGAGCGCAGTAGGGGACAGGCCGGGCCGCGCCCGTTACCGCGCCGGAGCTTCACGCTCCACGAGGTCCGTTCCGCGAGGGACGGACGAACCAGAGGTGGTACCGCGTTATGACGCCCTCTGTCCGAGCTTCGGGCGGAGGGCTTTTTGCAAGGAAGTGATTGTTATGTCAGCGCGCAGGAGGGGGACGCTTTTCGTCTTCATTGCCGCTGTCCTGTACAGCATCGGGGGACTGTGCATCAAATTTATCCCCTGGAGCGGACTGGCCATCAACGGCGGACGAACCGCCATCGCGGCGGCGGTGGTGGGGCTGTATCTCGTCATCACACGCCACCGGCCCCGGCTGAACCGCTGGATATTTCTAGGGGCGTTGTGCGTCTTTTTCGCCCACACCCTCTTCGCCATCGCCAACAAGATGACCACCGCTACCAACGCGATTGTGCTCCAGTTTACCGCGCCGGTGTTTGTAATCCTGTTTTCCATCCTCTGCTTTCACAAACGGCCCAGCCGGCTGGACCTGACCGCCTGCGCGGCGGTGATGGGGGGTATCCTGTTCTTCTTTGTGGACAAAATATCCGCGGGGGAGATGATGGGCAATATCATCGCGCTGCTCTCCGGAGTGGCCTATGCCGGTGTGTTTCTCCTGCGGGAGATGCCTGACAGCGACGCCATCTCATCCGTGTTCTGGGGGGATGTCCTCAGCGCGGCGGTGGGCCTGCCCTTTCTGGCCCTGGAGACGGAATTTACCCAGACCGCGGTGTTCAGCCTGGTGATTTTAGGCGTGTTTCAGGTGGCGATTGCCTACATCCTGATGACCGAGGGTCTGAAAACCACCCCGCCCGTCACGGCCAGCTTGGTTTCCGGCATTGAGCCGGTGCTCAGCCCCATTCTGGTGGCCCTCTTCTACGGCGAGCGGGTTAGCCTGATGGCCCTGACCGGCGCGGCCATTGTCGTCGTCAGCGTCGTCATCTATAATGTGATCTTGGCCCGCCAGCCTGTGGCGGACTGTCAATAAAAAGGAGAGAAAGCTATGACCTGTTATGAAGAATTGAAGGCCCGGGGGCTCATTGCCCAGGTGACCAACGAAGAGGAAATTTCCAAAATGGTGAACGAGGGGAAGGCGGTGTTCTACATCGGCTTCGACCCCACCGCCGACTCCCTCCATGTGGGCCACTTCATGGCCCTGTGCCTGATGAAGCGCCTGCAAATGGCCGGCAACCGGCCCATCGCCCTTATCGGCGGGGGCACCGGCATGATCGGCGACCCCTCCGGCCGCACCGACATGCGCTCTATGATGACCACCGAGACCATCCAGCACAACTGCGACTGCTTCAAGAAGCAGATGGAGCGCTTCATTGAGTTCGGCGAGGGTAAGGCCAGGATGATCAACAACGCCGACTGGCTGCTGAAGCTGAACTACGTGGAGCTCCTGCGGGAGGTGGGTGCCTGCTTCTCGGTGAATAACATGCTCCGGGCCGAGTGCTACAAGCAGCGGATGGAGAAGGGGCTGTCCTTCCTGGAGTTCAACTATATGATTATGCAGTCCTACGACTTCTACTACCTCTTCCAGAATTACGGCTGCAATATGCAGTTCGGCGGCGACGACCAGTGGTCCAACATGCTGGGGGGCACCGAGCTCATCCGCCGGAAGCTGGGCAAGGACGCCCACGCGATGACCATCACCCTGCTGCTCAACTCCGAGGGCAAGAAGATGGGCAAAACCGCCAAGGGCGCGGTTTGGCTGGACCCCAATAAGACCAGCCCCTATGAGTTCTACCAGTACTGGCGCAATGTGGGCGACAGCGACGTGCTCAAGTGCCTGAGGATGCTCACCTTTCTGCCTTTGGAGCAGATCGACGAGATGGACAAGTGGGAGGGCAGTCAGCTGAACACAGCCAAGGAGGTCCTGGCCTTTGAGCTGACCAAGCTGGTCCACGGGGAGGAGGAAGCCGTCAAGGCTCAGGAGGCCGCAAAGGCCCTGTTCGTGGGGGGCGGCGATATGTCCAACGTGCCCGCCACCCAGCTCACCGAGGCCGACCTCACCGACGGAGCTATCGGCGTACTGGACCTGATGGTCAAGTGCAAGCTGGCCCCCTCCAAGAAGGAGGCCCGCCGCCTGGTGGAACAGGGCGGGGTGGAGGTCAACGGCGAGAAGGTGGCCTCCGCCACTGTGAGCTACACCGCCGGCGACCTGTCCGGCGACGGCCTGATGATAAAGAAGGGCAAAAAGGTGTATCACAAAGCCCATATGTAAAGCTGTGCGTAAACGGAGATGGGGAAACTCCATCTCCGTTTGCCTATTTTTACGGTGTTATTCAACATGTTTTGACGCACGGAAGGCGGAAGTATGAAAAAAATAATTGTAATTGGATGTCCAGGGGCAGAGTGGTATCCGAGGAGTTCAGGTCAAGAAAACAAAACTTTTGTTGACCGTATCCTCCCGGAAAGCGGCAGTTTGGGCCCATGTTAACTTTGGTTGACAGATTTCCAGGGCTTTTTGGTTGACTGCGCAGGGGTATGTCTGCTATGTTGAGGGCAGAAAAGGAGGTTTTCTTTATGAGCTTCGCGCAAAATTTGATGGCCCTGCGCAAGCAGCGGGGCTGGTCACAGGAGGAGCTGGGCAGTCAGATTGGTGTGACCCGTCAGACAGTGTCCAAATGGGAGGTGGGGCAGAGCACCCCGGAGCTGGAGAAGCTGGTTGAGCTGTCCCGGCTCTTCGGTCTGTCCATCGACCGGCTGGTAGGACTGGAGGAAGGGGAGGGCGCATCCCTGGCCCAGAGTGCCCTAGAGAAAGTGCCAGGCAGGCGGAACTGCGGTGTTTTTTATGAGTACATCAGTCCTGTAAAGGTATTTAACCTGCCACTGATCCATATCCGGTGGGGCTTTGGCCCTCGGTTGGCGAAAGGCATTATTGCCATCGGGAACTGTGCTGTAGGTGTGGTGGCCATTGGGGGCTGCGCCTTGGGGGTGATCTCTTTGGGCGGGGTCTGTCTGGGACTGCTCCTGGCCCTGGGCGGGGTCAGCTTTGGACTGGCCGCGCTGGGGGGACTGGCTGTGGGCGGCTTCGCCGTGGGCGGGTGCGCTGTGGGGCAGTGGCTCGCCGTTGGCGGCGGAGCCTTGTCCAACTACTTAGCCATCGGCGGGGGAGCTATTTCAAAGGGACTGGCAATCGGCGGCTCCGCTCAGGGGCATATCGCGGTGGCCCGGGAGTCGGCGTTGGGGACCTACACCTTTGTCCGGGACCTGGGCGGAACGGTGAGCGGAACGGAGCTCTGGCCCCTCATCAAGAGAGAGTTCCCCCACATGTGGGATTGGGTCAAAAACGTGATCCTGTGGATGGTGGCAATGTGACAGGCACAATAGCTTGTCAGTCCGCATAGCATAGGGGAAAGGAGGTTTTCCCTATGACGCTGCGGCCCTATGACAGGCAGGCGGCGGTGGAGTACGCCCACCGCTGGGCCTATTTTCGAAATCCAAACTACTATAACTTCGATGAGCTGGGGGGCGACTGCACCAACTTTGCCTCCCAGTGTCTTTATGCCGGGGCGGGGGTGATGAATTTTACCCCCACCTTTGGGTGGTACTACGTAAACGTGAATAACCGGGCTCCAGCCTGGACGGGGGTGCGTTTTTTTTACGACTTCCTCACCCGGAGCAAGGAGAGCCTTGGCCCCGTCGGGAGGGAGGTGCCAGCGGACCAGGTCCAGCCTGGGGACTTCGCCCAGCTCAGCTTTACCGAGGGGGCGTTCAGCCACAACCCGGTGATCGTGGCGGTGGGCGGTCCGCCCTGCCTGGACAATATTCTGGTGGCCGCTCACACGCAGGACGCCGACTGCCGCCCGCTGAGCAGCTACCCCGCCCAGGCGGTCCGGTTTCTCCATATCCTGGGGGTGTACAGTTGACCGCCGCCGCCGGGCTGTGGTAAGATAGCGAAAAAAGGAGGAGAGGCTGTGCTGAAAAAGGCGTATCTGGAGATCACCAACGTGTGTAATCTGTCCTGTGCCTTCTGTCCTGGTACCCGGCGGGAAAAAGGATTTCTCTCCCCGGAGGACTTCGGTCTCCTGGCCGGGAAGCTGCGGCCCCACACCGAATACCTCTACCTCCACCTGATGGGAGAGCCTCTGCTGCACCCTCGGCTTAGGGAGATCCTGGCTCGAGCTGAGGCGTTGGGCTTTCGGGGGATGGTCACTACCAACGGGACCCTGCTGGAGGAACGGGGCGGCCTGCTGCTGGACAGTCCGGCGGTGGAACGGGTGAGCGTTTCCCTCCAGTCCTTCGAGGGCAGCGGGGGAGAGAGGCCGGAGGCTTACGCCGCCTCCTGCGCCGCCTTTGCCCGAGCCGCCGCCTCTGCCGGGAAGCGGTGCGCCCTGCGCCTGTGGAACCTGGATGGGGCGGACACCCGGGGAGCCAACGCCCTCAACGGCGCTATTCTGTTCCAGCTGGAGCAGGCCTTCCCCAAGCCCTGGAGGGAGGGGTGGCAGGGGACCACCCTGGCCCCCAACATCTTTCTGGAGTGGGGGGAGCGGTTTGACTGGCCCGACCTGTCCGCCTCCGACGGCGCGCCTCCAAGCTTCTGCCATGGCCTGCGGGACCAGATCGGGGTCCTGTGGGACGGGACGGTGGTGCCCTGCTGTCTGGACCATGAGGGGGACGTCCCTCTGGGGAACCTGTACACCCAGGAGCTGGACGACATCCTGAACAGTCCCAGGGCCCGAGCGATCTATGACGGCTTCTCCCAGAGCCGGGCTGTGGAGGAGCTGTGCCGCCGGTGCGGCTTCGCAAGGCGGTTTTCTTGATAAGAATACCTTCCAAGTATCGGGAAGGTATTTCACTTTACAGGTTAAGCAACGACTGTATTTCCGGCCTTCGAGCTAACTCCCGGTCCAGGCAGGCGAGGAAATGCCGGACAAGCGTCTCCTTTCGTCGGGGGCCCTGGAGATAATAGATGATTTCATCGGCGGGGCCGCTGTCCAGTGTTCGGACGGTGAGCCCCAGCTTTTTTGCCAGAGGGACGGCTGCAACCGCCGGAGCGACAGCCCAGCTGTCCCACCAGCTGTCCTGCCAGGAAAAAAACTCCTCCAACAGGGACATCTGGTCCAGTACCGCCCGAGGGGCGGCGGCGGAGCTGAACCAGAAGGAGTGCCACAGATCATACTCCGGATTCCAGGGCAGGCGCAGCTCCCGGGAGGGGTCCAGGGCGGAGGGGTGGACCGTCTCCGCCCAATCCAGCCCGGGCCCGGTGAGCAGAACCATTCGGGAGCGGAAGGCGGGGATGGTCTCCACCTGAGTGTGATACATATGGTCGGAAATAAGGGCGATGTCCGCCAGCCCCTGGGCCACATAGTCATAGGCTTCCCGGGAGTGATAGTTGTGAAAGGTGAGGGTCCGGCCCGGGGCCTCCTCCAGAAAGGCGCGGAACACCGGGGGCAGGAGGTAGGAGGCCAGACTGCCCACCGAGGCCGCCCGGAGGGTTCGCGTTCTGTCCCGCCCGGATACCTCCCGGGCCTCCTGCCACAGGAGAAGCCACTTCTCCGCCACTTGAACAAAGTCCCGGCCCTGGCTGGTGAGTTCTGTCCGCCGCTGGTCCCGCCCCCGGACCACCAGGGCACAGCCCAGATTCTCCTCCAGGGCACGCAGATGACGGCTCACCGCCGGCTGGGTGATGTACAGTGCGCGCGCCGCCGCTGACCCTCCTGGGGCTGCTGGTTCTGGAGCCTCTGCTTGTCCTCCTTCGGACTCCGGACCGCGTGGCCGTCTATGCCGCCGAATATCTGAGGATTATTTTTCTGGGCTTTCCCGCCGCCTTTGCGTACAATCTGGTGTCCGGCGTACTCCGGGCGGTGGGAAATACCAGGGCCGCGCTCTTTTTCCTGTCCCTGTCCATGGGCGTAAACCTCATTCTGGACCTGGTCTTTGTGGCCGGCCTGTCCATGGGCGTGGCGGGGGCGGCTTTGGCCACCACCCTGGCTCAGGCCCTGGCCGCTGTGCTGTGTGCGGGCTTCCTGCGTGACCGGTTTCCCCAGTTGATGTTCCACCGGGCGGACATGGTGCTGGACCGGCCTCTGCTCCGGCAGACCGCCCATTTCAGCTTCGTATCCGCGCTGCATATGTGCAGTCTGTACATCGGGAAGCTGCTGGTTCAGGGGACGGTAAACACCCTGGGGGAGGATGCCATCAACGCCTTTACCGCGGCCACCAGGGTGGAGGGGTTTGCCAATTCCTTTGGAGACAGCGGCTCGGCGGCTGTGGCCGTCTTTGTGGCGCAAAATACCGGAGCGGGGGAGAGCGCGCGGGTGAAGGAGGGCTTCCGCGCCGGACAGAGACTGCTGGCGGGCTTTGGCCTGTTCATGTCTCTGGTAATGCTCGGGGGGGCGGAGCCCTGTCTGAGGCTGGTCCTGCCCGCCGGGGATGCGGCAGCGCTGGGACCGGCTGTGGGCTATCTGAGGCTGGTGGCCTGCTTCTACCTGTTCAATTTCCTGGGCAGCGGACAGGCGGGATATTTTCGGGGCCGGGACTGGGTCAACATCCCGGTGATCGGCGCCACAGGTCATATCTCCCTGCGGGCGGCGCTGTCCTTCCTGCTGGCCCCCGGGATGGGACTGCCCGCCGTGGCTCTGGCAACCGGCCTGGGCTGGATCGGGGTGGTCTCCTTCTGGGGTATTTTGACCCGGCGTGACCGGCTATAATTTTTCCATTTTTCAAATTGACAAACACCGGCTGTCTCTGTATACTATCCCTAACCGCCCCCGAGGAGAGGGAGGGGAATATGTGAAAAAAGGAGAGAAACGGAAATGAAATTACGGCGTATGTGTACAGCGCTGCTGCTGTCCGGACTGCTGCTGTCCTGCCTGAGCGGGTGCGGCAGCAAGACGGACGAGCTGCGCTTCGGCACAGGGGGGACCGGGGGCACCTACTATGCCTTCGGCAGCGCGCTGGCCCCACAGCTCCAGAACGACACTGGCAGTGCGGTAGAGGTGAAGGTGACCACCGGCTCGGAGGCCAACCTGCGCCTGCTGCAAACAGGTATGGTGGACCTGGCCATTGTTCAGAGCGACGCCCTGCAATACGCCTCGAAGGAGGACGGAGCCAATTACAGCGCGGTGGCCGGCCTGTATACCGAGGCCTGTCAGATCGTGGTGACCAAGGATTCCGGCATCACCTCGGTGGCCGAGCTGGCCGGAAAACGGGTTTCCATTGGTGAGCTGGAGTCGGGCGTGACCCGGAACGCGGAGCAAATTTTGATGGCCAGCGGACTGACCACCGATATGCTCCAGGCCAGCCGCCTGTCCTTCTCTGACTCCGCCGCCGCCATGGAGCGCGGGGAGATCGACGCCTTCTTCTGCACGGCGGGCGCGCCCACAAATGCGGTGGCCGATCTGGCCGGAAAGCTGGATATCCAGCTGCTGTCCATCGACCAGCGGTCGGTGGACCAGCTGACCAGCCTCTATCCCTGGTATGCCCCCTGTACCGTCCCTGCGGGAACCTACCAGGGACAGGGGGAGGACGTCACAACCCTGGGCGTTCAGGCTGTTCTGGTGGCTGGAAATGATCTGGACGCCGCTGTGGTGAAGCGGATTACCGCCACACTGTATCAAAATGGCGGCGCTCTGCCCGGCGGGGGTCTGGACCCCGCCGGGGGCATTCTGTCCGTCCCCATCCCCTTCCACCCGGGGGCGGCGGAGTACTATCAGGAACAAGGAATCACGGTAGAGGTCTGGGCCCCGAAGGAGAGCGGGCCTATGTTCCCCATCCAGCTGTCCCTGGATATGTATCAGACCCTGGCCATCGCCGTGGTGGTCCTCTATCTGGGTGCTTGGCTGAAAAAGCGGGTCAAGGTCCTGGAGACCTTCTGTATCCCGTCCCCCGTGGTGGGCGGACTGATCTTCGCCATCCTGTCCTGCGTCCTCTACGTCGCTGGCGTCATGGAGATGTCCTTTGACGAGACGCTGAAAACGGTGTGTATGGTGATGTTTTTCACCTCTGTGGGCTTCCAGGCCAACCTGAAGGTGCTGAAAAGCGGCGGCGTCAGCCTGCTGATCTTCCTGGTCTGCGTCACGGCGCTGATCGTCCTCCAAAATGCGGCGGCTATGGGCTTCTCCCAGGTGATGGGGGTGGATGCGGCCATCGGCATGTGTACCGGCTCCATCCCTATGGTGGGCGGACACGGTACAGCGGGCGCTTTCGGTCCGGTGCTGGAGGACTTGGGTCTGGAGGGCGCCAGTACCCTGTGTACCGCGGCGGCTACCTTCGGACTCATTGGCGGCTCACTCATGGGCGGCCCTCTGGGACGCAGGCTGATTCTGAAGCATGATCTGCTGAAAACCGCCGTCCCTGTAGACGACGGCCCCCTGGTAGAGGATGAGCAAAAGCATCACCGCTCCGTCCGCGGCTACGCCCCCGCGGCTTATCAGATTGCCATCGCTATGGGCGTGGGCACGGTGGTCTCCTGGCTGCTGTCCAAAACGGGTATGAATTTCCCTGTGTACATCGGCGCTATGATTATCGCCGCTATGATGCGTAATTTCAGCGAATTTACAGGAAAATTTGAGGTCCCCATGGGGGAGATTAACGATATCGGCGGCATCTGCCTGTCCCTCTTCCTGGGCATCGCCATGATTACCCTGAAGCTGTGGCAGCTGGCTGCCCTGGCCGTGCCGCTGATCATCCTGCTGGTGGTGCAGGTAGTGCTGATGTTCCTCTTCTCCTATTTCGTGGTCTACAATGTCATGGGCCGGAATTATGACGCCGCCGTCCTGGCCGCCGGCACCTGCGGCTTCGGCATGGGCGCTACGCCCAACGCTATGGCCAATATGCAGGCGCTGACCGACCGCTTTGTACCGTCGGTCAAGGCCTATATTCTGGTTCCAATCGTGGGCAGTATGTTCGCCGATTTTATTAACAGCCTGACTATCACGTTTTTCATCAATCTTCTGTAACAGGGAGGGTTTTCTGTGAGCAATGAGAAGGACCCCAAGCTTCACGTACGCATCGAGGACTTGGCTGTCCCCGAGGTCCTGACCGGCACGGCGTCCGAGACGGACGAGTTGGAGGACGGTCAGGAGGAGATCCGCTATGACAATGTAGCGGTCCCTGAGATTCACTTGAGCGGCAAGAAGCTCAAAAAATAAAAATTATCGGGCGGGGATCGGACATTACAGTCCGATCCCCGCCCCTCTTGTTCAATTTCTGGGCTGAACCTTGTCAAAGGCCGGATTGGTGAGATAAACGTTTCTGGCGTCCATCCGATCTTTGCACAGGCGCAGGCATTCGCCAGTACCGACAGGGTAGAATGGGGGAGCGGAGCTGCTGGCAGCCGCAAATGAATGCTTTACATTTGCTTCCAAGAATGGTAAAATGATACAGATATAGTGGAAAGGAAGTGGGATAAAATGGTACATCTTGCCCATGTTTCCCAGGATGGACGCAGGCAGACCGTGTTAGAGCACCTGGATGGAACGGCGGAGTTGTGTGCTGGATTTGCTGCCGCCTTTAGAGCGGAGGACCAGGGACGGCTTGCCGGACTGGCCCATGACCTGGGGAAATATTCCGCAGCCTTCCAGCGCCGGCTCCAGGGGAGTACAGAGCATGTGGATCACGCCACTGCCGGCGCGGCGGAATGCTGCAAGCTGGAACAGATCTGCTCCGCTTTCGCCGTAGCGGGGCACCACGGCGGCCTGCCCGATGGGGGTGGACAGGGGGATCACTGGGAAGAGGGGACCTTCTGGGGACGCATGAGAAGAGCCGCCCTGGGAAAACTGGAGCCCTACGGGGCCTGGGAGAAGGAGTTCAAGCTGCCCGCCGTCCCCAAACAGAGGTTCTCCAGTCCGCTGGAGGAGATGTTTTTTACCAGGATGCTCTATTCCTGTCTGGTGGATGGGGACTTTCTGGATACAGAGACCTTTATGGCGGGAGGAGAGAAGGAGCGGGGCGGGGGAGACCCGATGGAGATGCTGGAGGACAAGCTCCAGGCTCATATCTCCAACTGGTTCCCGCCTCAGAGCGATCTGAACCGGGAACGGTGTGGGATTTTGGAGCGCTGCATGGAACAGGGGGAGGTCCAAAGTCCGGGACTGTTTACCCTGACCATCCCTACAGGCGGAGGCAAGACGGTGGCGTCGCTGGCCTTTGCACTGCGTCACGCCCGCACGCATGGACTGCGCCGGTTGATTTATGTGATTCCCTATACCTCCATCATTGAGCAGAACGCCCAGGTTTTTCGGGATATCCTGGGAGATGAGAATGTGTTGGAGCATCATTCCGGTGTTCTGTACGATATTGAGGACGAAGCCAAGCCGGAGAATGCCAGACGGGTCAGGGCGACCGAAAACTGGGACATGCCAGTGGTGGTGACCACGGCGGTACAGTTTTTTGAGTCCCTCTTTGCCAACCGCTCCTCCCAGTGCCGCAAGCTACACAATCTGGCCCAAAGCGTCATTATTTTTGACGAGGCGCAGATGCTGCCCGTCCCTTATCTCCGTCCCTGCGTCTATGCCATTGCCCAGCTGGTCAAGGATTATGGCGCTTCCGCTGTGCTGTGTACCGCCACTCAACCTGCGCTGGACGGAATATTCCGGGAATTTCTGCCGGACCGGCCTGCGGTCGAGCTGTGCCCTCGAGAGATGTTCCATCAGGAGATATTCCAGCGTGTCACCTTCCGGAGGGAAGGAAAGCTGTCCTGGGAGACTGTGGCGGAGCGGATCGGCGGTCAAAAACAGGCTCTGTGCATTGTCAACAGCCGTAAAAGCGCACAGACGGTCTACGGCCTGCTGGACAAAGAGGGAGCCTTCCATCTGTCCACCCTGATGTACCCCGCCCACCGGAAGGCCATGCTGAAGGAGATCCGGAGCCGGCTAAAGGACGGCCTGCCCTGCCGGGTGGTATCCACCTCCTTGATCGAGGCCGGAGTGGATGTGGACTTTCCCGCAGTGTTCCGGGAGGAGGCGGGACTGGATTCCATTCTTCAGGCGGCGGGCCGGTGCAACCGGGAGGGGAAACGTCCTGCCGGGGAGAGCATCGTCACCATATTTCAGAGCGAAACCCCTCCGCCGTCTCTATTTGAACTGCCCGTGGCCGCGGGGCGTCAGGCACTGCGCCGCTATGACCAACCGGACAGCCAGGAGGCCATCCGGTGCTATTTCCAGGAACTGCTGGACCTGAAAGGCCCGGAAGCCCTGGACCAAAAGAACATCCTCACAGTTATGGAGCGGGAATTTATGCCCTTCCGGAGGATTGCGGAGCGGTTTCACCTGATTGACAGTGAAACCAAAATCGTATATATCCCCCTGGAAGAAGGGGAGGAGCTGGTCCGGCGGCTCCGTTCCGGCGAGCGCAGCAGGGAGCTGTTCCGGACGCTGGGCCAGTACGGCGTATCCGTCTACCCACAACACTTCAAGGCTCTGGACATGGCAGGTGACCTGGAAGTGCTGGAGGATGGAAGCGCGGTTCTGACCAACCTGGCGCTGTACGACAGTACAACGGGACTGTCAACGACAGCGGACGAAGGGAAATTTCTCGCAATTTAGTTTGCGCTTTGATCATGGTCCTGCCAGTAGGACAGAACGTGTTTTTCAGTGACAAAAACAGAAAGGAGTGAACGCCATGCCAATTTCATTGGAGGTCTGGGGAGACTATGCCTGTTTCACCCGCCCGGAAATGAAGACGGAACGGGTCAGCTACGATATCATGACGCCCTCCGCCGCCCGGGGGCTGTTGGAGAGTATCTACTGGCACCCCGGAATGCACTGGGTTATTGACCGCATCCACGTCTGCGCCCCCATCCGCTTTACCAACCTGCGGCGCAACGAGGTGAAATCTACCATCAGCGCCCGGTTAGCCCGAACAGTGATGGAGCGGGGGAGGGGAGAGCTGTATCTTGCCACCTCTCAGGATATCCAGCAGCGGGCCGCCATGCTGCTGCGGGATGTGCGCTATGTTATCGACGCCCACTTTGACATCACGGACCAGGCTGCGGACAGCGACAACGCCGGAAAGTTTCAGGATATTGTCAAACGGAGGATCAAGCGGGGACAGTTTTACAGTCAGCCCTATTTTGGCTGCCGGGAATTTCCCGCGCAGTTTAAAGCGTGTGAAGCCCCGCCGTCCTGTCCGGAGGAGCTGAAGGGAGTACGGGACCTGGGGTATATGCTCTGGGACTTGGACTACTCCGACCCGAAGAATATTACCCCGCTCTTCTTTCGGGCGGCGCTCCGGGACGGCGTGCTGGAGATTCCGGACAGAAACAGCGGGGAGGTGATTGGATGATCTTGCAGGCACTTGTGGAGCACTATGACGACCTGGCCGCCCAGGGGAAGCTGGCCCGCCCCGGCTGGAGCAACGCCAATATTTCCTACGCACTGTACATCAACGATGCCGGAGAGTTAGAACAGGTAGCTTCCCTGAAAAATGAAGTGGAGCGAGGAAAGAAGAAGGTATTGGCTCCCAGAACCATGTCTCTCCCCGCTCCGGTCAAAAGATCCAGCGGAGTGGCCTCCAATTTTTTGTGGGACAATTCCAGCTACATTCTGGGTACAGACGAAAAAGGCAAGCCGCAGCGGAGCCTGGAGTGTTTCGCCGCCTGTAAAACGCTCCATCATCAGATTTTAGATGGTGTGGACAGCCCGCCGGCCCGGGCAGTGCTGGCCTTCTTTGACTGCTGGGACCCGGCAAAAGCCAGGGAACATCCCGTATTGGCGGACAAGCTGGAGGATATTCTTGCGGGGGCCAATCTGGTATTTCACTATCAGGGAGGGTTTCTTCAGGACGATGCCCTGGTCCGGTCGGCATGGCAACGTTATTATGACGCAGCCGGAGATGGCCCAGAACTGGTGTGTCTGGTTACCGGGAAAAAGGGGACCGTGGAGGCGGTCCACCCCTCCATCAAAGGATTGGCTGGGGCTCAGTCCAGCGGCGCGGCACTGGTGTCCTTTAATGGTGGCGCCTTCTGCTCCTATGGAAAGGAGCAGAGCTTCAACGCCCCCACCAGCAAATACGCGGCCTTTGCCTATACCAGCGCACTGAATCACCTGCTGGCAGATCGGGAGTATGTGGGACGGATCGGAGATACCACGGTTTTGTTTTGGGCATCGGGCGGCCAGCGGGCCTACCAGAGTTTCTCAATGGCAAGCCTGTTTGGCGCTCCCAGTACCTATGCGGTCTCTGACCTGCAAAAAATAGCCCTTGACCTGTGCCAGGGCAGGTCGGTCCTGTTTGAGGAGACACAACTGGACCCTAATACTACATTTTATATCCTGGGTCTGTCGCCAAATGCCGCCCGGCTTTCGGTGCGGTTCTTCCTCAAAAATTCGTTCGGTGAGTTCGTACGAAACATTCAGGCCCACCAGGAACGGCTGGAAATTGTCCGCCCCGCCTTTGACAAGTTTGAGATCCTCCCCCTCTGGAAGCTGCTGGACGAGACGGTGAACCAGAATTCCCGCGACAAGTCCCTTGTACCTGGAATGGCCGGAGAAACCCTCCGCGCCATTCTGAATGATACTCCTTATCCCGCCACACTGCTTAACGGCGTTTCCCTGCGCATCCGGGCGGAGCGGGAAATCACCAGGGGCAGGGCGGCCATTTTGAAAGCGTATTACTTGAAACATCCACATCCTGATGTACCAAAGGAGGTTTTGACCGTGTCCCTGAATCCGGACAGCACTAATATCCCTTACGTCTTGGGCCGGCTGTTCTCAGTACTGGAAGCCATCCAGTCCTCAGCCAATCCGGGCATCAACACTACCATTAAGGACAAATATTTTAACTCTGCTTCCGCCACACCCAGCCGGGTGTTTCCAACGCTGATTAACCTGGCGCAGAAGCATCTGCGGAAGCTGGATAAGGGCTTTGATATCTCATACAGCAAACAGCTGACTGATTTGACCGCCAAGCTGGGAGAAACCTTTCCGGACCGCCTGAGCCTTCCCCAGCAGGGCGCGTTTCAGCTGGGATACTACCACCAGACCCAGGCCCGCTATACAAAAAAGGAGGAACGTGAACATGTCTGAGCCGATCAAAAACCGCTATGAATTTGTAATTCTCTTCGATGTAGAGAACGGAAACCCCAACGGAGACCCCGACGCGGGCAATATGCCCCGGGTGGACCCGGAGACCGGCCTGGGGCTGGTGACCGACGTGTGCCTGAAGCGGAAGATCCGTAACTATGTGGAAACCGTCAAGGAGGACGCCGACGGCTACCGCATTTATATCAAGGACGGAGCGCCCCTCAATCGCAGCGACGCCAAGGCCTATGAAGCGCTGGGTGTAACAGACAAGACGGTCAAGGAGAAGAAAAAGGCCGATTCCCACTTGGATGAGAAAATTCGGGATTGGATGTGCGCCAGCTTCTATGACATCCGTACCTTTGGCGCGGTCATGACCACCTTTGTCAAAGCGGCGCTCAACTGCGGCCAGGTCCGAGGGCCGGTGCAGCTGGGCTTTGCCCGCAGTGTGGAGCCGGTGATGCCTCAGGAGGTGACCATCACCCGTGTGGCCATTACAACCGAAGCCGATGCGGAGAAGAAAGGAACCGAGATGGGCCGCAAGTATATCATCCCCTACGGCCTCTACCGCTGTGAGGGCTATGTCTCCGCCAATCTGGCCCGCAAGACCACCGGCTTTTCCGAGGAGGATCTGGAGCTGCTGTGGCAGGCAATTCTCAATATGTTTGAGCACGACCACTCCGCCGCCCGGGGCAAGATGGCGGTGCGGGAGCTGATTATTTTCAAGCACGACTCCGAACTGGGCTGCGCGCCAGCCTGGAAACTCTTTGAATCGGTGAAGGTGGAACGGACGGACAAGGATGATGCCGCCCCGCCCGTTCCTATGGGGACTATCGGGTCACGGTGGACGAGTCCGCCCTGCCGGCCGGCGTCACCTGCCGGCGCATGGTATGAGCCGGCCAGAGGAGGACTGGCTCCAGCTCTCAGGGCTGCAGCACTTCGCCTTCTGCCGCCGCCAATGGGCGCTGATCCACATAGAAAACCAGTGGGCGGAGAATTTCCGCACGGTGGACGGCCATCTCATGCATGAGCGCGTTCACGACCAGGAGTTCCGGGAGAGTCGGGGGGACCGCCTGACCGTCAGAGGACTGGCGATCCATTCAGCGCAGCTGGGCATTTCCGGCCAGTGCGACGCGGTGGAATTTCACCGGGACCCGGATGGGATTTCATTGCGAGACCGGGAGGGGTTGTGGCAGCCCTATCCAGTGGAATACAAGCGGGGCAAGCCTAAGGAGGACAATGCGGATGAACTGCAACTCTGCGCCCAGGCCATGTGTCTGGAGGAGATGCTCTGCTGTACCGTCCCGGAGGGGGCGCTCTACTACGGGGAGCCACGCCGCCGGACCGTGGTTCTGTTTACTCCAGAACTGCGTCAACAGGTCCGGGACAGCCTGACAGAAATGCACCAGCTCTACCAAAGGCGCTATACCCCCAAAGTGAAGCCCTCTAACGCCTGCAACGCCTGCTCATTAAAGGACTTATGCCTGCCGAAGCTGATGAGCCGTAAAAAGGTTGCGGATTATCTGTCCGCCGCTATGGAGGGGCTGGAATGAAACATCTGCTCAACACCTTATACATCATGTCGGAGGACATTTACTTGTCTCTGGATGGAGAAAATGTTGTGGCCAACCGGGATAAGCAGATAGCAGCCCGCTATCCTCTGCATACTTTGCAGAATATTATCACATTTTCCTACTCCGGGGCCTCGCCCGCCTTAATGGGCGCCTGTGCGGAACGGCAGATCGGATTTGCGTTTTGCAATCCCAGAGGAAAATTCCTGGCGAGGGTATGTGGGGAGGGGAACGGAAACGTTCTGCTTCGCCGGACGCAATACCGGACCGCGGACGATCCAGTCCAGTGCTGTCAGATCAGCCGCACCATGATTTTCGGAAAGCTGTTCAATGCCCGCTGGAGTGTCGAGCGCACCCGCCGGGACCACGGCCTGCGGGTGGATGGCGAAAAGCTGACTGCCGCCTCTCGGCAGATCCACGGCCTGTTGGCTCAGGTCAAAGAAACCGCTGATCTGGAAGAACTGCGGGGCCTGGAAGGAGTTGGCGCCTCCGCCTACTTCGGAGCCTTCAACGAGATGATCCTTGGAGATAAAGAAGTCTTCTTCTTCCACGGCCGCAGCCGCCGCCCGCCGCTGGACGCAGTCAACGCCATGCTGTCCTTCGCCTACAGCCTTTTGGCCCACGACTGTGCCTCCGCACTGGAGAGCGTGGGGCTGGATTCCTATGTGGGATTCCTGCACCGGGACCGTCCGGGCCGGACCTCTTTAGCGCTGGATCTGATGGAGGAGCTTCGCCCCTGTATGGCGGACCGCTTCGTGCTGACCCTTATTAACAATCGCCAGGTCAAGGCATCGGACTTTCTGTATATGGAGAGCGGCGCGGTGTCCCTGACCGATGAAGGCCGGAGAGCGTTTTTGAAAGGCTGGCAGGAAAAGAAGAAAGAGAGGCTGACCCACCCCTATCTGGGCGAAAAGCTGTCATGGGGGATGATCCCCTATGTTCAGGCGCTGCTATTGGCCCGTTATCTCCGGGGAGACCTAGACGCTTACCCACCATTTTTATGGAAGTGATCAGATGCTGGTTTTAATCACCTACGACGTGAATACGGAAGATGCTGCCGGTCGTAAGCGTCTGCGGCAGATCGCAAAGCAGTGTGTCAACTATGGCCAGCGTGTGCAAAACTCTGTCTTTGAGTGCCTGCTGGACACGGCACAGTGCCGCATATTGCAGGCAAAGCTGTGTAAAATCATGGATTCCGAGAAAGACAGCCTTCGGTTTTATTACTTGGGAAACCGCTACGAAAACAAGATCGAGCATTTTGGTGCGAAGGCATCTTACAGTCCTGAAGATGTCCTGATGCTTTAGGTGCGAGGGTCAAGTAAACAGAAAAGTGCGGTAGCTTCGCACCAATTTTTTTAAGTTATTTTTAGGAAAATACACAGCAAATTCATTGCTAGGAATAACTTCAGGACAGTATTTGTGAAAACCGTTTGTTTTTTGCAAAAACAGTCATATTATTTGGCGATTTTTGCTGTCGCCCCCCGCGAGGGGGGCGTGGATTGAAATACTCTCAAGATACTGCTCTTTTGCGTCCTTCATGGTCGCCCCCCGCGAGGGGGGCGTGGATTGAAATCAGAATCAGCAGTGCTGCTGCGAGACCCAGCGCCGTCGCCCCCCGCGAGGGGGGCGTGGATTGAAATATCTTGCGCTCCTTCCATGGGAATTTGGTATCCCGTCGCCCCCCGCGAGGGGGGCGTGGATTGAAATTCCACCGGATTTATCGTCCGCATCCGATTCTCCGGTCGCCCCCCGCGAGGGGGGCGTGGATTGAAATTCCGGCGTCTGGGAAGGAATCAAGGGCGTGTTCGTCGCCCCCCGCGAGGGGGGCGTGGATTGAAATATTTCCACCGGCGTGACATTGGGGGCAGGGTCATGGTCGCCCCCCGCGAGGGGGGCGTGGATTGAAATTTGTATGTCCGGGTCAGCACTGAGGAGCAAGCAAGTCGCCCCCCGCGAGGGGGGCGTGGATTGAAATCGCTTCGGATTTTTGACTACACCGAGCGTACATCAGTCGCCCCCCGCGAGGGGGGCGTGGATTGAAATTCCCCGTGAGAGGAGAGGAATTCTAATGCTCAACGTCGCCCCCCGCGAGGGGGGCGTGGATTGAAATGATACTGACAGCCTGAGTCACGCCAAAGCGGCGCGTCGCCCCCCGCGAGGGGGGCGTGGATTGAAATACGGAAGGGAAGAACGGAAAGGCTATGTCCCGCGTCGCCCCCCGCGAGGGGGGCGTGGATTGAAATCTGAGGGCAGTAGATGGGAAAGACCCCTCTGCCGTCGCCCCCCGCGAGGGGGGCGTGGATTGAAATAACCGGGGACGGCGCGGCGGTGCAGTTGAAGCCGGGTCGCCCCCCGCGAGGGGGGCGTGGATTGAAATTACGGGGCAGGGAGTATCCGGGAGCTGCGGGAAAAGTCGCCCCCCGCGAGGGGGGCGTGGATTGAAATTCCCATTTCCCCATCTATATACTGTGCTATAAGTGTCGCCCCCCGCGAGGGGGGCGTGGATTGAAATCCAAGAGAAAATTTAATTGTCCGCAAAGTAGCCGGTCGCCCCCCGCGAGGGGGGCGTGGATTGAAATAGACTGGATGGGCTGATGATCGTCCTCAGTGTCAGTCGCCCCCCGCGAGGGGGGCGTGGATTGAAATTATGGCGTCCCAATCCGCCAGACACCGCACCCCCTGTCGCCCCCCGCGAGGGGGGCGTGGATTGAAATTACGGCGGAGGCAAGACGGCCTACTGCCCCACGGTCGCCCCCCGCGAGGGGGGCGTGGATTGAAATCTATCACATCGGTAATAACAGCCTTGCTTGCTCTAGTCGCCCCCCGCGAGGGGGGCGTGGATTGAAATACACCTCCTCCGGCGTCCGAACAAAGGACATTGTAGTCGCCCCCCGCGAGGGGGGCGTGGATTGAAATAGGCCCATAAGCCCATAGGAGATATCATTGCCCGTCGCCCCCCGCGAGGGGGGCGTGGATTGAAATCTTTTCCGCTTTCTTGGCGGCGTCGCCAGTCTCCGTCGCCCCCCGCGAGGGGGGCGTGGATTGAAATACGCTGCCCTTGTAACGGTACAAACTGGTCAGGTCGCGTCGCCCCCCGCGAGGGGGGCGTGGATTGAAATAGCAGCCAAGTGTGGCACTCGGCCAGGGTAGCCCGTCGCCCCCCGCGAGGGGGGCGTGGATTGAAATGTCGCTGTAAATGGTCTGCACGCTGATGTTTCCAACGTCGCCCCCCGCGAGGGGGGCGTGGATTGAAATGGGTAGTCGCGGTGGCAACGGAGGGAAAGGCGCGTCGCCCCCCGCGAGGGGGGCGTGGATTGAAATAGTATTGTCATAGGCAGGGGCGGGATTGGCGCTAGTCGCCCCCCGCGAGGGGGGCGTGGATTGAAATGTGGACGACGGCTCCACCTGTGCCTGGTGGGTGGAGGTCGCCCCCCGCGAGGGGGGCGTGGATTGAAATTGCATGGGGCTCATGCCTTGCAGCATGCCCTGCGTCGCCCCCCGCGAGGGGGGCGTGGATTGAAATACTGTGATTTTTGCGTCAATGTCCCGCAAGCGGCAAGTCGCCCCCCGCGAGGGGGGCGTGGATTGAAATTGAAGCTCCACCAGGAGCTGGAGGGGGCGGCATGGTCGCCCCCCGCGAGGGGGGCGTGGATTGAAATATGGATAATATAAAAATCATCCATATAACGCCCGTCGCCCCCCGCGAGGGGGGCGTGGATTGAAATCCACCCTGCCAGGTATCAGGAAACCGTCTATCGACGTCGCCCCCCGCGAGGGGGGCGTGGATTGAAATGCTGTCTCCATTATCGCACCCCCTTTTGGTGGGGTCGCCCCCCGCGAGGGGGGCGTGGATTGAAATCAGAACTACAAAATAGCGCTGGTAAAGTTCCGCCCGTCGCCCCCCGCGAGGGGGGCGTGGATTGAAATTACCATTTTAGGCGTGAAATGCTGTGCTATCGGGTCGCCCCCCGCGAGGGGGGCGTGGATTGAAATACGGAATTAGAACCGCCTTGCGGAGCGGGACAGCGTCGCCCCCCGCGAGGGGGGCGTGGATTGAAATAGTATTTGTTATAGCCTCCACAGGCTCTGGAATCCGGTCGCCCCCCGCGAGGGGGGCGTGGATTGAAATATTTTACTCCAAAGGTAAGCCAGCCCCTCGTTAGTCGCCCCCCGCGAGGGGGGCGTGGATTGAAATAGTATTTGTTATAGCCTCCACAGGCTCTGGAATCCGGTCGCCCCCCGCGAGGGGGGCGTGGATTGAAATATTTTACTCCAAAGGTAAGCCAGCCCCTCGTTAGTCGCCCCCCGCGAGGGGGGCGTGGATTGAAATTATCCAGGCCAGCGGGGCCAACTGGGCCCGGGTCGTCGCCCCCCGCGAGGGGGGCGTGGATTGAAATTTATGAATTATCGAGCCGGGAAGCGAAACGGAAATGTCGCCCCCCGCGAGGGGGGCGTGGATTGAAATAGCGCCTTTGCATCGTTTATGGACAGCACGCCCAGTCGCCCCCCGCGAGGGGGGCGTGGATTGAAATCCGTCCTGCCGCTGGCAGTCTCCATATTTACGCCTGTCGCCCCCCGCGAGGGGGGCGTGGATTGAAATTTAAGCTGATTCACATCTCCACCCCCTAGCTACGTCGCCCCCCGCGAGGGGGGCGTGGATTGAAATTTCAGACGACAAAGTATTCCGCTGGAATATGTTGGAGTCGCCCCCCGCGAGGGGGGCGTGGATTGAAATTTTAAAGCGTACTTAACTAGCCAGTGGTGGCGGGTCGCCCCGTGTGGGGAGTATGAATTAAAACTAGAAAGCTAGATTAAAACCACAGAAAATAGCCCTTAACGACAAGTATATATCGACTGATTGATAGGTTTTTTCCGGACAATGTATAGGCAACGTGTTATCCTTAACATATCCCATAGTTACCTTTTGTGTTGCTGTATTTTTACATGGGCACTTTCACTAATCGAGAATTGAACCGCAGCATTTCCTATGTTGAAATCAGAGTGACAAATTCCGAATTTGGAGGAGTATTATGCACTGCCGTCAACTTAATGGAATATGTGAGAAAATGTCGAATTTTACTTTAAAATGTGTAGCACTGACCTGTATGACCCTTGATCATGTTGGCGCTGTTCTTTTGTCTGGAAATTTGTCAATCATTTTCCGCAGTATTGGCAGAATCGCATTTCCCTTGTATTGTTTTCTCCTTGTGGAAGGTTTTAAACACACAAAATCCAAAAAATTATATCTTTTAAGAATGAGCATTATGGCGGTGGTAAGTGAACCGATATATGATTGGACATTCTATCGTCAAATTCCCTATTGGGGAAATCAGAATATCTTCTTTACGTTGTGTTGCGGATTATCATTTCTTATAATTGCTGATATCGCTGCTCACAGCTTAAAAAAATATTTTCGATTTCCCTGCTTGTATTGCATTTTCCTTTTTCTCGTGGTTGCTTTTATAGCAGGTATATCATATCTTATACAAGCTGATTATAATATATTTGGAATTGCGATGATTAGCTCGTTCTACTTATTTAGGGAAAAACCAAAATTGAAATCATTCACATTTCTAATATGTATTCTGGGTCTAACGATAGCAAACACTCATATTATTCAACTCTGTTCAAATCTGGCGCTTGTGCCGATATATTTGTATAATGGAAAAAGAGGAGTGCATCTAAAATACTTTTTTTATGTGTATTACCCTCTTCATTTGCTTATCTTGTCATTGCTGATTGTTACCCCTTTAGTCGGGATTGGAGTGATAACTACTGAAAATTATAGAGCAGCAGCCAAGCCAGAAGCAGGGCTATCAGGAAATTATGTTGAGATATCGAATGGCACGCCGGAATTGGTAAATCAAATCATTCGTGATGGCGGATTATTTGAAAATACCGCTTGGTCCTCCGACACTACGTCGATGCTGCTTGTCGCAACTGATCAGAAGAGCTTCAATTTTATTTATCCCGACATTTTTTTGTCTAATGGTTGTTTTGCTTTATTAAGTACATTATCCGAAAATGGATGGGAGTTGCAACAAGGTGATGAGATAATCTGTACTTTTAGTGTAGATATGGATAATCTCTCAGATTTTTATCAAAAAAATGGAGGGGTAAAAGTTCGCTTTTATCCAATTCGCAATGGATATTGTGATGCATATCATTCAATATCATGCAAAGGGGATAATTTTAACTTTTCATATACAGCGCCAGATGACGGAATTTATTATTTTGGATTATGCAATTTTTCATCAGAAAAGGTAATAATCAATCAACTTAATGTTCAGACTGGCACTCCGTAAAATCTTGTGTAAGCGAAAATCGACAAAGTCAAATATGATGATACGAAGGAAGTTTAGGGGAATGGGGGGGATTATGCCCTTTTCCAGAAATCAAAACATGTATAGCATAGAACGCTATGATTTTGAGAGAGTGCAACTCATTGAGATGTTGCACTCTTTCTGTTTCAGCGGTAATTGGCCAATGCCGCGACAAATATACGCACATTTTTCTGTACTCACATTCTCCGATGCGGTTTGGAACTGTCAAACGCCGGTTTCCTCCTGCTTGAAAGCCGGCTGGCGGCCATAGCCAGATTGGGCCGGGTATTCGGCATTCACTTGATCTTGGCAACCCAACGCCCGGATGCTAACCTGATCAGCGGTTTATGCTCCATGACGGGATAGTTTTTCAGGGATACCTGTTTGATGAAACAAATATTTGAACAATGAGTTGGAATAGTGGACAAGTTGCCACGAATATTTTGATTCAGAAAGCTGAGAGATGATGATGAAAGTACAGCTTGAGTATCGCAAAAAGAAGGTGGTGGGCACCTATGGCAACCGCATATTGTACAGAAGCCCACGAACGGTGTTATCACAGCCGGACCATCTTGGTGGAGAACGCGACACCGGTATATCGTCGGGAGGAACGGGAGGCCGTTAAAAAAGCTATCGAAGAACGGCTTTATGATATTTTCTGTAAATATGTGTCAAGTTAGGAGTTGTCGGAGTTGCACCCTTATAATATAGGGGTTAGCAGCTCCGCTTCTTTTTGCGAAGAAGGGGAGTGGACCTTATCGACGCAATCTATACAAGGCAATCAGTGGACCGGGTTGACAGTATATCTGTGGAAAGCCAGGTCGAATTTTGCAAGAGGGAAGTGATAGGGGAAGATATCAAGGTATATACAGATAAAGGTTACAGCGGAAAGAATACAGACCGGCCAGCGTTTCAAGAGATGATGGCTGACATTACAGCCGGAAAAATCCGTCGGGTGATTGTGTATCGTCTGGATCGGATTAGTCGTTCTGTCTTGGACTTTGCCAGCGTCATCGACGTGTTCCAGAAGCATGGAGTGGATTTTGTCAGCACTATGGAGAAATTCGACACAGGTACGCCCATTGGCAAAGCTATGCTGATGATCGTGATGATTTTTGCTCAGCTGGAGCGAGAAACCATCCAACAGCGAGTCATTGATGCCTACAGTTCTCGCAGTAAGCGGGGCTTTTACATGGGAGGTAAGGTGCCATATGGGTTTCGCTTAAAAGAAACAGTCATAGATGGAATACGAACCAAAATGTATGAGCCAGTACCGAAAGAAACTGCAATCATAGAACAGATTTTTTCCATGTACGCTCAGCCTCAGACCTCATTTGGTGATATTGTGCGCTGGCTGGATGAGCGGCAGGTCAAAAAGCGGAATGGGGAGCCGTTTTCCCGCAGCCGTATCCGTGATTTGGTTGTCAATCCAGTCTATGTCCGGGCGGACTACCGCCTCTATGAATTCTATAAGGCTCAGGGAACCATCATCGAAAACCGGCCAGAGGACTTTATTGGAACGAACGGCGCCTATCTCTACTCCGGAAACGAGGGAAAACGCAAGACGGTATCCTTAAAGGGACATACTCTGGTGCTGGCTCCCCATGAGGGGTTAATTCCCTCCGATATCTGGATCAAATGCCGCAGTAAATGTTTAAGCAACACCAGGGCAGCAAAACCAATCAAGGCCAAAGCGACATGGCTGGCGGGCAAGGTCAAATGTGCTCACTGTGGGTATGCACTCTCCGCAAAGGTGTATCACTGCAAAACAAAGGCTGACAACCGCTATTATCTTTGCAATAATAAGTACAATACCGGTGGCTGTAACTTTGGTTCTCTGGATGCGGATCTTGTGGATGAAATCGTGTTTGAGGAAATGAGGAAGAAACTGGCCGAGTTTAACACACTGACCAAGCAGAAGCAGGAGAGCTGTGACCTACAGACAATCAAGCTGAAAACCCGGATAGAAGTGATTGACCAGGAAATCGACTCATTACTGGATAAAATTCCGCTGGCTAACGAAGCTGTTATGGATTACATCAACAACCGTGTAACTGTCTTGGATGCTGAAAAAAAGGAGCTGTATGCTGAAATCGTACGGCTCACAGAGGGTAAAGGATATAGTCTGGAGAAAATCACAGGATACCTGGATAATTGGGAAGAAATCTCCATGGGCGACAAGCTAACCGTTGTGGACAGCCTGATAGAAAGTATTTATGCTTCACAGGAAAAAATCAAAATAAACTGGAAAATATAAATCGCAAATCCATTCGCTTCTGTTTGTAATGGTTCGCCGAACCGCTGGAAATGGACGATCTCCCGCTCCCGCAGGAAGCGGATGACGTTGTTCACATCCGGATCGTCAGACAAGCGCAGGATGTTGTCATAGGTTAGGCGGGCCTTCTGCTCTGGTGCAATCACGAAAGTGCAACCTGTGGCTAAAAGTTCCAGTGTATCTCAATGGGAACATCCTTCGTTTTGGGGACGCGCTTGCCTACAGTGATGTGGTCGATGAGGATTTCTACGATTTCCCGTGTCAAGTGTTCCAGGTTTACATACCGCTCCACTAAGGCCTTTCGGTTGTCTCCAACGGCAATTCTGTCCTCCAGCTCAGCAAGCTGCCGCTGACTGTCCAGCAGGACACGCTCCAGCCGGGACTTCTCGGAGGAAAACTCTTTGGAGAGGGCGGAGAAGTCGCTGTCATTGAGCAGGCCCTTGACCTTATCCATATATAAATCCCGCAGACCCTTGGTGTACTCGGCAATTCGTTTCTCATAGGCGGCGAGGGTGTCCAGAAGCTGCTTTTTCTGCCCTTGCAGATTTTCGCAAAACTCAATATTCCGCTCCAGCTCGTCCTTGTCCAAATATGCCGCCGCCAGTCGGTTCAGCTCGTCAATGACCATCCGCTCCAGCTTTTCCACCGAAATGAAGGAGCCGATACAGGCGTCCTTTGCCACATGGCGGTTGGAGCATTGGAGGTAATGCCGCCCGCGATTTTTGGAGGAACGCATGGTGTAGCCGCAGTTGGCGCAGATCGCTTTCCGGGCGAATAGCCCCACAGTACCGCAATCGAAAGGCTTGGCCCGTTCCGCAACCATGGACTGAACCCGGTTCCAGAGGGGGCGGTCGATGATGGCCTCATGGGTTCCCTCTACACGATACCACTCACTTTGGGGGCGGGGCTTGTTTTGCTTGGTCTTGTAGGACACGCTGCCATATTTGCCTTGCACCATGTTGCCAATATAAATCTCGTTGGTGAGCATATCGGAGATAGCAAAATACTTCCAGAGAGTGCTGTTTTTACGCTTGGGCTGCTGGTAGCGCAGGCCGTGGAGTCGCTTGTACTCGGTGGGATTGGGGATGCCACGGTCGTTGAGCATCCGGGCGATGGCTGTCTTACCGTAGCCCTGAGAAAAGAGGGTAAACACCTCCCGGACAACGGCGGCGGCTTCCTCATCAATGAGCAGATGGCCTTTCTGGTCGGGGTCTTTTTTGTAGCCGTAAAGGGCAAAGGCCCCAATGTGAAAACCATTTTGCCGCCGGTTGGTAAGGACGCTGCGGATGTTCTCCGACATATCCTCCAGATACCACTCGTTCACCAGCCCGTTGATCTGCCGGGACTTCTTATTGCCCTTGTTGGCGGTGTCGGCGTTGTCCACGATGCTGACAAAGCGGATGCCCCAAATAGGGAAGAGGCCGTGGATGTACTTTTCTACCAGCTCCAGCTCACGGGTAAAACGGGATTGTGTCTTGCAGAGAACGATGTCAAAGCGGTGAGCCTTGGCGTCCTCCAGCAAGCGGTTAAATTCGGGCCGTCTGCGGTCTGAACCTGTGTAATCATCATCACTGTAAAGGTTATAAACTTCCCACCCCTGTTCCATCGCATATTGCAACAGCATAGCCTTTTGGTTCTGAATGCTGTTGCTGTCGTCGGTTTCAAATTGCTTGTTTCTATCTTCCTCGGATAAACGGCAGTAAATTGCTGCTTTCATAGTCATATCTCCTCAGAGATAGGACAAGCTGTTTCCTGCTTACAGTATAACACAGAGGAAACAGCTTGTCACATTATTTTTGCTCGATGGTCTGTTTTCTTTTTTCCAGCTGATTGATTAGCTCAGTCAGCTTGTGCGTGAAATTTTCACGGGTGGTTTCTGTGGTTCCGTCTTTGAAAATACTTTTGCATAGCTCCTGTGTCTGCAAATAACATCACCCAGCCTTTCACAACAGCCTATGCGAAATTG
>CANSDP010000003.1 GCA_947645675.1 uncultured Bacillota bacterium | reverse complement strand
TTGACATAATACCACCCCTGCGCCCCTTTGTCAATACCTTTTTTCAAGTTTTTTTCAACTTTCTTTTCAACCACAATATCTTTGGTTCAGCTTGTCCTTTTACCTCTAAATAAGCCATGATTTCCCATTCTCTGGCGTATTCCTTCTATTAGAAATAGGGTGAGTGGCACAAGGAACCCCAAAATCAAGTTGCCCATGGGGACCACATGGCGGTTCCAGACCTCCGCGGTACCCAAGGCTGGAAAGAGGCCCGCCGCCCCCGCCGCCGCCAGCAGGACCGCCCCCCAGGGGACCCAGGGCCAGGCCCGCTCCGGGAGGATCTGCCCCGCCATAGCCCGGAGGGCGAAGATCAGCACGCCCCCCATAACCAGATCGGCAAAGGTCCACAGGGCGGTGACCACGCTCTCCACTCTTTGAAAGGCCCCCTCCACGCCTACGCTTTTGGCCAGGGCAAAAAAGGGGTTGTCCAGCCGGGCGGCCAGGCCGGCGCCCAGATTGCCCACAATCACCGCCTGGGCTGCGGACAGCAGCAGCGCGCCCCCCAGCCCCCAAAACAGCCAGTGCCAGTGCCGGTTCTCCCCCTGGTCCCGAACATCCCCCATTAAAAAAGGCAGAAACATTCCCCAGCCCATCACCCCGGCAGAGGACAGAACGGCCCGGACCACCGGGCGCATGTCCCCCCACCACAGGGGGAACAGCCGCTCCGCCTTGGACTGAATCAGAGACAGGCCAAGCACCACCCCCGCCGTCATCAGCAGGGCGGCGAGGAAGAGCTGTCCCGCCCGGGCGAAGGCGTCCAGCTTGCCCCGGCCCACCCACATCAGGAGGGCGGTTACCGCCAGCAGAAAGAACCACAGGGAACCGTCCCGCTCCCCGGAGGCGAACAGGCGCTGGGCGCAGAGCCGCAGGCGGAGGGACAGCAGAAGGAGGGCCCATACTATATATAGCAGCAGCACCCCGCCCCCCAGCCATTTTCCCAGCAGGCCGGTGATCCTCCGGGCCAATCCCTCCCGGCCCGCCAGGGAGCCCATCAGCCACCCCGCCCCCAGCACCAGCGGCGCGGCCAGCAGTACCGCCAGCCACGCCCCCCGGCCCACACCGGGCAGGAGCAGACCGGGCAGCAGCTCCGCCGCCGGGGCCATCACCCCCGCCCACAGCAGGACCATCAGCTGGGTGCGGGAAATTTTGTTGTCTTTCATAATGGCGCTTCCTTCCATGCAGGGGCGGCTGCAGGCCGCCCCTACAAAATTTTTACCTCAACTTGAATCTCAACCGGCATGCGGGAAAACCACTCCGGCCAGTTCTCCCGCGCCGCCTGCCAACGGGCCGGGCGGGCCATTCCCGCTTTTGCTCCCAGTCCAGCACAGTCCGCCCCCAGACTTTGAAGCCGGTCCACCGCCGCGGTCAAGCGGGCCAGCTCCTGCCCTTCCATCTCCTGACGAAGCACCTCCAGCTCCTGGCCCTCCGGCCTCCGGCGGTACTCCACCAGCCGCACCGTCACCCGGCAGTGTAATTTCAGCGCCGAGGGCGCGTCGTCCTGAAACTCAAGGGCACTTGCGGTGTGAGCCGAAGTGACCTTGGCGGACACCCGGCCGTCTCCTCCCACCAGAATGTCGGCGGAGGGCCCTCCGGCCAGCAGCTCCAGGCCCTTGGCCTCCTCCCCATCCAGAAATCCGGCCAGGGTGTCCCCTATCAGGATACCGTAGCCCCGCTCAGCCAGCGGGCCGCCCTCCCCGGCGGAGGTGAGGGCGGGGACGAAGGCGGAGCCCAGCTCCAGCAGATCGGCGTACACCTCCCCGGCGGTTCGGCTGATGGAGGCGATGCCCATTTCACTGTCGTGCTGGAGGGTCTCCAGCCTCTTGTCCACCCCCTCCCCGCCCCCGGAGGCCACCGCCTCCCGGGCGGTGGCCCCCCGGACCAGCCACAGCTGGGCCCCCAGACCCAGCTCGCTGTTCCGGGCGAAGTGATCCAGCACCGGCCGGACCCCCTCCGCCGCCAGGCCCTCCCCCACCAGCAGCTGGTCCACATAGCCGAAGAACACATAGCTCTCGCTCTGCCCCTGCATCGCCAGGCAGGCGGCGCTGAGAGATTCCCGGTCGGCCGTCAGGGTGAGGGCGGGCTCCCCCTCGGACTGCACCCCCTTGGCCCGGGGGCCGGTGGAGCCGGTCACCGCCACCCCCGCCCGGGCCGCGTCTACCCCCATGGTCCGCAGGAGGGCCATATCCCCCATCTCTCGGGCGTCTGGGAGCCCGGAGCACCCGGTCAGCAGGAGGCAGGCGGCCAAACAGGCACACAGACCTTTTTTCATCGCTGGTTCCTCCTGTTTTGAGTCTTGATCGGCCCGTCCCGCCACTTCATCATGGGCAGTGGCAGCCGGAAGAGGCTTGGGTGGCCTCGGGGCACTCTGGTCCCAGTGGTAAAGGGGGCCAGATAGGGCACGCCGAAGGACTCCATCTGCGCCATGTGATAGATCAGCGCCCCGCACCCCAGAGCCAAGCCGGTAAGCCCCCCCAGGCTGGACAGAATCGCCAGCAGAAACCGCCACAGCCGCAGGGCGTTGCCGAAATCCTGACTTGGCATGGTGTACCCCGCCACCCCGGCGATGGCCACGGCAATAAGGACGGCGGGGGATACAATGTGGGCGTCCACCGCCGCGTTGCCCACCACCAGCCCGCCCAAAATGGAGACGGTGGCCCCGATGGGGCCGGGGAGGCGCAGTCCCGCCTCCTGAATGACCTCGAAGGCCAGCAGCATAATGAGCACCTCAAATATGGTGGAAAAGGGCACCTCCTGCTTGGCGGCTACGATGGACAGGGCCAGCTTGGGCGGGATGGCCTCGGGATGAAAGGTGACCAGGGCGATATACAGCCCTGGCGTCAGCAGAGTGATGAGGGCGCACAGCCAGCGGACCACGCTGAGGGCGGAGGCCACCAGCCAGTGGTAGGCCCGGTCCTGCCCCGTCTTGAAAAACTGGTCTATGGTCCCCGGCAGGACCCACCCCAGAGGGATGCCGTCGGCAAAGAGCCCCACCCGGCCCTCCAGAAGCCCCTGGCAGAACCGGTCGGGCCGCTGGGTGTAGGGCATCAGGGGAAACGGGGATTTGGCGCTGTTTACCAGATACTCCTCCAGGTTGCCCGCCGCCTCCACGCCATCGATGTCGATGGCGTCCAGCCGCTCCTCCAGCAGGGCCACCGTGTCCGGGTCGGCGATGCCGTCAATCCACAGCACATCCACCGGCGTCAGAGACTGCCGGCCCACGATATGCTCCCGAATTTTCAGCTCCGGGGCCCGGAGGCGGCGGCGGACCAGAGAGGTATTGGTCCGCAGGCTCTCCACAAAGGAGTCCCGTGCCCCCTTCAGGGCGGGCTCGTTCTCCGGCTCCCCCACGGACCGCTTCTCCTCGGTGGCCACAGGGAAAACCAGGCAGTCGTCCCGGCCCTCCAGAAAGAGGGCGCAGGACCCGTCAATCAGGGCGAACACCACCGGGTCCAGCTCGGTGAGCCGCTTGGCCCCGTGGGCGTAGAGGGCTCCCCGTTCCATCAGGTCGAAGAGCTGGCTCTCGGGCACGGAGGCCAGCATGGGGTCCTGGGCCAGGGGGCGCAGGACGTAGTCGTTCAGCCGCTCCGACCGGGCCTGACCGTCAATGTAGCAGACCACGGCCTTCCTCTGGCTGTCTCCGTGGAGGTAGACCTCCCGTTTGGCGAAGTCCACGCAGTCAGAAAATACCTCCTCCAGCCGCCCCAGCGACAGCGGCCCAGGGAGCCGGGGTTCCCTTCTGGGGTGAGGCGCGTTGGCCTCCTGTTTAGACATAAAAACCCCCTCCTCCCGGCTTAGTGTGCCGGATGAACGGGGAATTATACCTTGTTTTTCTCTTGCTCTTTCCCCCTTTCGTGTGATATAATCTAAGTATGAATGGAGGTGCTATCATGCCAACCGAGAAGGATTATAAAACCATTGAGAAAGCCACAATCTATGATCTGCGGCGCATTTTTGTCAACTCCGGTAAGGAGAGCTACACGCTCGAAGAGCTTTGCAGGCTGTTAGACACCATCGCGGACGCGAAGGACCAGGAATAAAATAAGACCGGGCCGGGGAACACTCCCCGGCCCTTGTCTGTTCAATCCCTTGTCTCCCAAGGCCCGCAACCAGCCGTTGACAAAAAGAACCCCGCGGCTGGTTGTCAAAAACAGCCGTTCAGGGTATGCTGGATACAGAAAAAACAAGGAGGTGCCCGTTATGACATTGGGCCAGCGCATTCAGGAGCTGCGAAAGGGACTGCGGCTGTCGCAGGAGGAATTGGGAGAGCGGATGGGGGTATCCCGTCAGGCCATCAGCAAATGGGAGGGGGACCAGGCCATCCCGGAGCTGGATAAGCTCATCGCCTTGTCCAAGCTCTTCGGTCTCACGGTGGGCCAGCTCCTGGGGGTGGAACAGCCTGTCCCGGCCCCCGCCGCGCCCCAGCGGGCGCCCCGCTGGCAAAAGTTCCTCCTGGCCGGGATGGGATCGGCTCTGGTGATCCTGTCCATTATGACTGGGATTTTGTGGTCCCAGTTCCAGGTACTGAACCGCCAAACGGTATTGAACGAGGACTATGTCGACTCCCGTGACCGGGAGCTGTTCCAGACGGCGGAGTGCCAGCTCAGCGACATGGAGTTTGATTTTCTCTGGTATGAGGGGGACCAGGACCTGACCCTGGACTTTACCCTGCGCCCGGTAAAACAGCTCAAGGGCTGGAGCGTCATCGGCTACACCGCTGTCATCCAGAGCCGGCCCAAGCCCTGGTGGCTGGAGCCCGGGGGACAGCCTGAGACCAGCGCCCCCCCGCCCCGCACCGAATACCTGACCGCCGACCCAAAGACCGGCAAGGCCGCCCTGACCCTTCCCGAATACAGCGGAGAAACGGTAAGGGTTCATGCCACCCTCCGTGAAAAGGGAACGGGCCGGGAGGTCAATACAGGCGACGTGTTCACCGTCGCGCCCGAAATTGCTTTCGACTCCTCCACCCTGATAGGGATCCAGGTGGAGCCCAACCCCGCTCCCGACGCGTATATCCCCAAATCCATCGCCCTCGCCATCCCCCGTTCTGATTCCAGGTTTGAGTCCTAACCAAAACAGCGGACCGCCCTATGGACGGTCCGCTATTTTCGCGCCCTATTCAGCCGTTTTATCAGCGCCTGGGCGGCAATTCCGGTAAACAGTCCGGCGGCCACGGCGGCGATGAGCAGATAGGGCAGCCAGGCCATTGCCGCCCAGCTCTTCACCACGGCGCAGGCGGCGAGCAGCTGGCCCAGGTTGTGAAACACCGCCGCCGCCGGGCTGGCCAGCCATATTTGGTTTTGAGAAAGCCCCTTCCTCAACAGACAGAGGGCACACCAGCTGAGCGCCCCCCCGGCGGCGCTGTAAATCAGGGTCATCGGCTGCCCGGAGAACACCGCCCCCAAAAACACCCGGGCGGACAGCACCATCAGGGCGTCCCCCGGCCCCATGACGAACATCGCGTACACGGTGACGATATTCGCCAGCCCCAGCTTCACCCCCGGGATAGGGATGACGGGCAGCTGGGCCTCCGCCAGAAAGATCGTCAGGGCGATGGCGGTGAGCAGGGCCAGCCGGGCGGTCCGCCCCGCCCCCTTAACCGGCCCCGCCATCCAGGTCCTCCCCCGTCCCCACCAGCTCAACGACCAGTTTGTGGGGCAGACAGACGATGGGCACCGCCCCGTTGGAGACCCAGCCCTGCTTCACGCACACCTGGTCGGGGCAGTCGGCCTCCGAGACGCAGACCCGGCCCCGCTCCACCGACAGGACGTTGCGCCCGCTATCGTCCTCCAGGGTCAGGGAGTAGGGCTCGTCCACCTGGCTCAGGTCGATCTCCTCCAGCAGGACGCCGTCCCGGCTGATCCGGGCCACAGGGGCGGGGGCCCGTCCCCGGAGCAGGATAAAGACTACCGACCCGGCCACTGCCGCCAGCAGCAGCCCGGCAATAAGCTTAGTCCTCATTCCAGCACCACCACCTCCCGGCCCTCATAGCCCTCCGCCAGGGAGAAGCGATCCTCCAGCCCGGCAGTGCGGTAGATTTCCCCCTTCTCCGTCACGAAAATGGCCTCAAATTCCAGCTCGGGGTGGTCCCGCCAGAGCTGGGCGCCCTCCTCCAGGCCCATAACAAACAGGGCGGTGGACAGGCCGTCGCAGAGGAAGGCGGAGGGGGACACCACCGTCACCGAGGCCAGCCCGGACCGGGCGGGGGCGGCGGTGTCCGGGTCCAGAATGTGCCAGTAGGTCTCCCCGTCCTGTTCAAAATACCGCTGATATCCCCCGGAGGTACCCATAGCCATGTCCTCCAGCTCCACAACGGCGAAATAGCTCCCCGGCTGGGCCGGGTCCACCACTCCAATCCGCCAGGGTGCGCCGCCGGGCTTGGTCCCCACGGCCATAATGGTGCTCTGCCCCAGGTCCAGCAGGGCGGAGGGGATATCGCTGGCCCGGACGGTCTCCGCCAGCACATCCCCGGCGTAGCCCTTGGCCACCGCCCCCAGGTCGAGCTCCATCCCCTCCGGGAGGGTGACGGTATCCCCCTCCAGTCTGACGGCGGAGTAGTCGATGCTTTGGGCCAGCGCCTCCAGCTCATCAGGAGCGGGGACCCGGTGCTCCTCCTGAGTAAAGCCCCATGCCTTTACAGCAGGATAGGCGGTGATGTCCAGCGCCCCGCCGGTGACCTCACACAGCTCCAGGGACTGAGACAGCAACTCAGCTGTGGGCGTACCCACCTCTACGCTCTCTCCCCCCGCCCGGTTGATCTGGCCTACATCGCTCCCCTCCTTGGTTGCGGACAGCTTCCCGTCCAGCCAGCCCAGCCGCTCCAGCATCCAGTCCCGGACCTCCTTGGCGCGCTCCCGGTCCCAGTCTCCGTACAGAGTGAAGTCCATCACTGTGTCCATGGCGAAGGTGGTGGCCTCCACCGGCTCGGGGGCCTTTTGGCAGCCCGTCAGGGTGCAGAGGGCCAGCAGAACCCACAGCAGACCCTTTTTCATAAAATCTCCCGGTACATGGCGGCGGCGTCCGCCTTGCCCACATTGTCGGCCACCACCAGCACCTCCACCTTGACGGTGTTGGCCCCGAAGCGCAGTTCAATCTTGTCGCCCACCTTCACGTCGTAGCTGGCCCGGACGGGCCGGCCGTTGACGGACACCCGCTCATTGTCGCAGGCCTCGTTGGCCACGGTGCGCCGCTTGATCAGCCGGGAGACCTTTAACCACTTGTCTAACCGCATAAAATTCCTCCAAAAATGAAAGGGACGCCTGGCGGCGCCCCTTTGTATTTAATTTATCGGGCGACCGCGTCCTTCAGCGCCTTTCCAGCCTTAAAGACCGGGGCCTTGGATGCGGGGATGGGAATGGGCTCTTTTGTCTGGGGGTTACGGCCCATCCGCTCAGCCCGGACCTTCACCTCAAACGACCCGAAGCCCACCAGCTGGACCTTCTCCTCCCGGCGCAGGGACTCGGTGACGACGTCAACCAGGGCGGTGACAACCGCCTCCGCGTCCTTTTTGGAAAGCTCCGACCTCTCCGCCACTGCCGCGATCAGTTCCGTCTTATTCATGTTTTCTCCTCCTGTGCATCATATTGGCAGTCCGCGGGGCGGACTGTCGAAATCTATACTTAAGCCCTTCCAGATCGGGCATTAAGCCTCTCTTTTCGCCCTGGACCACAGCTCCTCCAACGCCGGAACATCCAGCTGGTCCAGCGGCCCGCCCGCCAGCTCCTCCACCCGGCGGAAGCGGCGGATGAACTTTTCGCAGGCCCTTTGCAGAGCGGTCTCGCCGTCCACCTGCGTAAAGCGTCCTACCTTAACAGCGGCAAACAGCAGATCACCCAGCTCCTCCTCAATGTTGCTCCCCTCGGCGATGGCCCGCTCCAGCTCCCCCAGCTCCTCCCGGAGCTTGTCCAGGGCCGGAGCGGCGTCCTTCCAGTCGAAGCCAGCCTTAGCCGCCTTGGACTGGAGTTTGGAGGCGCGGGTCAGGGCGGGCAGGGCCCGGGCCACACTGTCCAGGGTATCGGCGGCGGTCCGCTGTCCCTTCTCCTCCCGCTTCCGGGCGTCCCAGACCGACAGAGCCTGGGGCCCGTCCTCCGCGTCCTCTGTGCCGAAAACATGGGGGTGCCGGAATACCAGCTTCCTACAGACCCCGTCCACCACGTCGTCGAAGGTAAAGGCCCCGGCCTCCTGTGCAAGGGCGGAGTGAAACACGGTCTGGAAGAGCACGTCGCCCAGCTCCTCCTTCAGGTTGTCCATGTCCCCCCGGTCAATGGCGTCGGCGGCCTCATAGGCCTCCTCCAGCATATTGTCCCGAATGGACCGGTGCGTTTGGGCCCGGTCCCAGGGACAGCCCTCGGGAGAGCGGAGCAATTCCATTAAGCGCAAAAGATCGCCTATTTTATAACATTCGGCTACTTTAAAATCTACCACAAATTCGCCTTCTTATCAAGTCTTTTTTATATCTTTTTCCGGGAAAGTAAAAATTCATTCTCTTTCTCCCAGAATTCCCCGGCATACCTCACCGTTACAGATGGAGCAGACGGGCAATTTTGTCCCCCTTGGGCATCAGGGACAGGTCGTCCCGGGAGATGGCCCGCAGGGCGATTACCAGGCCGAAGTAGACAGCCATCGCCACGCCGATGGCCCCCATCACAGAGATGACGCTGCCGGCGCGGCTGAGGACCGCCTCCGTCTCCCCCTCGGGGACCGAGCTGAGCACCCGGGAGGCCAGACCGTACACCGCCCAGGCCGCCGCGCCCATCGCGGAGGAGGCAATCATGGGCTTGAGAAAGACATCCAGATAGCGGGGGTGTCGGGGGATCGCCCGGGCGATAATAATCAGGTCCAGCAGCAGGCACAGCCCAAAGCACAGGATGTTGCCCAGGGGCGCGCCGTAGATGCCCACCCGGGGCATGGCCACCGCGTTGTAATTGGCAAAAATCTTCACCACGCCGCCGCCCACCATCACCAGGATGGGGACGTTGACAAATCCATAGGCCTGGATGATGGAGTTGCACACCAGCATCAGGCACACAAAAACGGCGGCCACGCCCAGGGCTGACAGCAGCGGCCCGGCCAGCTCGGCCTCCAGCTTGGGATAAAGCAGCCGGATAATGGGCTCGCCCAGGACAAGCAGGCCCACACCCATGGGGCAGGCCAGCAGCGCGGTGATGCGCAGGGAGGACCCGGCCACCCGGGAGGCCCCCCGCCGGTCCCGGCGGGCCAGCGCCCCGGAGACAGCGGGAATCACCGAGGCGGTGATGGCCGTCATCAGGGAGGCGGGCAGATTGTAGATGTTCAGCGCGCCGTAGTAGTTGCCATAGAGGGTCCGGCTCAGAGATTCCAGGGTGGCGTGGAGCTCCTGGGCCGCAGACTGGGCCACCTGAGAGGCCAGCTCCTGATCCACCTGGGCGCTGAGGGCCGCCATGGTGGCGGGAGCCCCGGCCAGGGTCTCCTTCCAGGCGTTCAGGGCGCTCTCCAGAGGGGCGAAGTCCACAAAGTTGACATACATCTTCCAGCTGTCCGGGTTCTCCAGCAGCACCCGCTGGAGCTGGCCCTGGACCAGGGAGGCGTCAATCACGTTGACGATGCCCACCATGGAGGAGCTGAGGGTAATGGGGATCGCGATGCGCAGAATGTCCCGCAGGATGGTCCCCGTGCTGTCGGGAATGTCCCGGGTCCGGCGGGACTCCTCCGACCGGGTCATCAGGAAGCTCACCGTCATATACACCAGGGCCACCATGGTGCCCACCGTCACGCCGGTGATAGCTCCGGCGGCGGCAATCTCCGGTGGGCGGTTCAGCTTGCTGATGAGCCACCAGGCCAGGGGCAGACCGATGGCCAGCTTGCAGGCCGCCTCGATGATCTGAGACACCGAGGTGGGTGTCATGTTCATATGTCCCTGGCTGTAACCCCGGAGGGCGGCCAGACAGCCCACGCACACCACCGCCGGGGCCAGGGCCTTGATGCCGTGGACGGCCTTGGTGTCGTGCATCATGCCGGCCAGCCAGTCGGCCTTGAAATACATGATGATGAAGGAGACGGCCCCCAGAATCAGGAACATGCCCATGGCCAGCTGGAAGGTGCGCCGCACCTGATTGCGCCGGCCCTGGGCGTTGGCCTCGCTCACCAGCTTGGACAGCGCCACCGGAAGCCCGGCGGTGGAGATGGTGAGCAAAACCACATAGATGTTATAGGCGTTGGCGAAGTCAGTATTCCCCTGGGCCCCGATAACGTTGGTCAGGGGGATTTTGTAGAACATGCCGATCAGCTTGACGATCAGGATGCCCGCCGCCAGGATCGCCGCCCCGCCGAAGAAGGTATTTTGTTTTTGCCCGCCGCTCCGGCGGGAGGGCGCGTCATATCGGGCCATAGGCAGCCTCCTTGATCTGTTCCGCCGCTGGCGGAAGGGCGTTAACCAAAAATCTTGGGCAGGGCATAGTCCTTCACCTCGGCCCGAATCTTTTCCAGGTCTAAGGTGAGGAAGGTCCCATTCTCATATATGATCCTTCCCCGGGCCATATTCATGACCACGTTGCTGCCATAGGCGGAGAACACCAGGTTTTCCGCCGGGTCGTGGCAGGGAATCAGGTTGGGGGCGGTGAAGTCCACCAGAATCAGGTCGGCCATTTTGCCGGGGGCGATGACACCGGTGTCCCTGCGCAGGGCCTTAGCCCCGTTGACGGTGGCCATAGCCAGAGCCTGGGGGGCGGTCACGGCCATGGGGTCACAGCCCACGCCGTTGTGGAGAATGGCGGCCAGCTTCATGTCGGCGAACAGGTCGGTGCTGTTGTGGGAGCTGACGCCGTCGGTGCCCAGGGCGATGTTCACTCCCGCCCTGCTCAGGACGGGCACACGGGCCACGCCGGAGCCCAGCTTCAGGTTGGAATAGGGGTTATGGATGGCGGTAATCCTTTTCCGGGCCATGATCTCCATGTCCTCATCGCTCACCCAGACGCAGTGGGCCGCCTGGCCCCCCCGCTCCCACACGCCGTACTGGTCAAAGAGGGCAATGGGGGTTTTGCCATACTTCTCCAGGCACTTCTCATGCTCCGACCGGGTTTCTGAAATATGGACGTGCATCCCCAGATCGAACCGCTGGCCGTAGTCGGCCACCCACTGCCACAGAGGGGGGCAGGAGGTGTATTCCGCGTGGATCGAGGCGTCGATCAGGATCTGTCCGTCCTCCGCCCCGTGCCAGCTCTTCCGCAGCTCCTCGGTGGCCTGACAGTCGCCGCACTTCTCCGGGGAAAAGTCCTCCGGGGCGCCGAAGTAGACCGCGCCGCAGGACAGGTTGGCTGAGATACCGGCCTTCACCACCTCCCGGGCGATGATATCGGTGCGCATATACATATCGGCGATGCAGGTCACGCCGGAGGAGATCATCTCCGCCAGCCCCAGCTGAGTGGCGGCGGCAATGGACTGGTCGTCCCACCGGCTCTCGGCGGGGAAAATATACTCATTGAGCCAGGTGTGCAGGTCACAGCCCCCGCCGTAGCCCCGCATCAGCACCATGGGGATATGGGTATGGGCGTTGATGAGGCCGGGCATCATCACTTTCCCGGCGCAGTCCACCACCCGGTCGAAGTCCCCGGCGGGGCGCCGGGTCCCCACCGAAGCGATCTTCATGCCCTCCACCGCCACAAAGGCGTCCTTGAGGACCGGGCCGGCCGGGTCCATGGTCACGGCGGTGACGTTGGTAAACAAGGTCTTCATTCTGTTCCTCCTCACAGTCTTTCGCCGCAGGAGCGGCAGAATTTGTCATTTTTCCCGCAGGGCTCGCCGCATACGGGGCAGGCCTGGCTCTGCTTCAGGTCGGCAATGCGGCCCTTCAGCTCGGCGATCCGGCCCGCCCTCTCGTCCGCCTGGTTCAGCAGAGCGGTCACCGTGCCGCTCTCCGGGGCCTGGCCCTGGTGGGTATCCACCATCACCTGGCCCAGCTGGCGCAGGACATCGTTATACTCACCGTTCAGGTCGAAGAGCTGAACGTTCAGCTTGGCCACGTCCACCATCTGCCCCGCTCTCCGGCCCGCGGCCCGGGCTCCGTCCGCGGCGGCATCGGCGGCGTAGTTGGCCGCTCCCCTTACCTGCTCCAATAGCGCCCTTACCTTTTCATCCATACCGATACTCCTCCAATTTAAAAATTGACTGTGTGTATTCTACACCAAACAGCCTGGGATTGCAAACCATTTCGTTCCTTTCCGGGCGCACAGGTCCCGACAAAATCGTCCGGAGCCCTCCAAAATTCCGGCAAAACAAAAAACGCTCCGTATTTTCGCTTAGCAAAATACAGAACGTTTAGTTTTCTGTGTGCGCCTGCTCAATGGCTTTCACGATTTCATGGGGTGGCACCCCCAATGCCTGCCCGAGCTTGAAGAGCGTATCCAGGGTAGGACTGCGCTGGCCCCGCTCCAGCTTGCTGTAGTGGGTACGGTCCAGCCCAGCCAACCCGCTGAGCACATCCTGCGTAAACCCCTTCCGCTCCCGATACTCCGCCAAAACCCGGCCAGTGATCTCAGGCTTTACCATCTCGCTCCCCCCTGTTCCCTATTAGGATAACAGCGGGCAGAAAAATTTATGAGGTCAGTTGACCTCATTCGGTAAAAGTAGTATACTTATTTTATCTTTCTAAAACGGACGGAGGTTATGATGTCGTGAGAAAAATTACCCGCAAGATTCCCGACTATGTATTTGCCTTTTATGCAGAGGTCGGAAACAAGGCCGGCGGCCTTCCCGCAGAAAAAGTTATGGCCGATGCGCTCTTTAAGCTTGCTGGAGAATTGTCATTGAACGCAATCGATAAACAACAACGGATGTCCGAATAAAGGCTCCCTCTCTGAGGGAGCTGTCAGCCGCAGGCTGACTGAGGGAGTCACCCCCGCAGACCTCCGGAGGACTCCCTCCGTCACGGCTTCGCCGTGCCACCTCCCTCGGAGAGGGGGGCTTTAAAAAACAACGGATGGCCGAATTACCGGCCATCCGTTGCTGTTGTGGGGGCTGTCGCTCAAGAGCTGGAAATCACTCGACGGTAACGGGGATTTTCGCCTCGCCGTAGCGGATGTAATCCACCTGGGTCAGGTCCAGGGGCTGCTCAAAAACGATGTAGTTCTCAAACACGCCGGTGGGTTCGCCGGTGAGGGGCAGTTCGATCTCTCCCCTTTCGATATAGCGGGCAAGCTGCTCGTCATACTCGGTGCTCTCCGCGTAGAATACCGACCCGTCCTTCAGCACGATCTCCAGCGTACCCAGCTGCGCTCCCACGCGGTCGTTCTCCGGCATGGTGCTGTCCACCTGGTAGGACAGGCTCAGGGGCGACAGGGTCATCGCCTGGAGGGTGTTGGTGTAGTCCAGCAGATCATGATGCCAGGTGAGGCCCTCCACGGGCAGCGCCGCTGTCTGAGATTGGAAGTTCAGGCCGATGTCAAAGGCAAACTCCCCGGTAAAGATGGGGGTGTAGCTCTTGTCCTGGGCCTGGGTCCACAGCCCGCGGATGGTGAGGACCTTGGAAACACCGTCGTTCAGGGCAATCCCGTCGTCGCTGAGGTTGGTCATCTCTATCACGAACTCCTTGATATTGTCGCTGGGATCACTGTCAGGCAGGGGACGGAACTCCATCTGATAGCCGAAGGCGTACTCGGGATAGGCCCCTTCGGCGGGCTCCAGGGTGAGGGAGTCCTCTTTCTCCGGGCCGAAGAGCTGATAACAACTGGTCTCCGGGTCCAGGTCGGGCAGTACGGCTCCCGCGGGGGCCTCCACCCGCAGGCGCAGATAGTAGACGTTCTCGTCCGCCAGGGCGGCTACGGGGGTGATGGTGGCCCCATTGCTGGTGACGGCGGTGGGGATCGAGCCGTCCTGCGTCTCAAAGGACTGGACCAGCTGGTCAATGGCGTCCAGCTGCCCCTGGGAGAGGGCGTCCTTCTCCTGCGAGAATACGTTCCCAAAGAGCTCCCCTCCCCCCAGTATGCGGCCCGCCGCCAGGGCGGACACGGAGAAGGCGGCAATCACGGCGGCGGCAATCAGCAGGCGCATGGGCCGCCTCCCGGCCCGGGCCTTGGTCTTGGGCTGATCGTTGTGTTCGGTATTCATAATGTGATTCATAGTAATCTCCTTTATTCTTGATGGGGAATAGGGGGGAACCCCGCCCAATTCCATGTCCTCTGCCAGGTATCCGTCCAGCAGGTCCGAAATATTACGCTTCACGGAGAAACCCCTCCCTTGTCAAAATGTCCTTCAGCTTGGTCCGGCCCCGCCGGAGCCTGGTCTTTATGGTGGATTGGTTGAGATCCATCTGCCGGGAAATTTCCGGGACTGTCTGCGCGTAGTAGTAGTGCCGCAGGAATATCTCCCGGTCCTGGTCTGGCAGGGCGTCCACCGCCTGCCGGACCAGCTGCCGCTCCACCGTCCGCTCATAGTGCTCGGAGGGGTCTCCTGGACCGGGAATCTCCAAAGCGTCCTCCTCCAGGGGCAGGTCCCGGCCCATCCGGCGCAGGCGGTTTTTGGCCCTGTTCCGGGCCACCGCCCCCAGCCAGGCCTTGACCGTGCCGGGCCGCAGATCGTCCCGCTGGCGCCACGCGGCCAGGAACACGTCGGAGACCACCTCCTCCCCGTCCTCGGCCGGCATGGAGCTGCGCAGGATATTCCACACCACCGCGGAGACATAGGGGATATACCGCTCCATCAGGGCCTCCAGCCCGGCGGGGTCGCCGGCCCAGAGCTTTTGCAACATTGTGTCTTCCCGCATAACTGAAACTCCTCAACTGAACTGAAAGCGCTTTCACCTATCATATCACACCTCGCGGCCCTTTGGTTTCACCGGCGGGCAAAAAGAATTATCCTTGCATTTTTCCCAGGCGTGAGTATAATAAACTCAAACGAGGCGGCGCCCGCCGCCCCTGACGCAAGGAGGCTTTCCCCGATGAAAGCGAAAACAAACCTGACCATGCTGTGCGACTTCTATGAGCTGACCATGGCCAACGGCTATTTCCAGACCGGTTTGCAGGATCGAATCTGCTACTTCGACATGTTCTACCGCTCCGTCCCGGACAAGGGGGGCTTCGCCATCGCGGCGGGGCTGGCCCAGGTGGTGGAGTACATCCAGGAGCTCCGCTTCGACGGGGAGGATATCGACTATCTGCGGACCAAGGACTGCTTCAGCGAGGAATTTTTGGACTTTTTACGAAACTTCCAGTTCACCGGCGACATCTGGGCTGTCCCCGAAGGCACCCCGGTCTTTCCTAACGAGCCGATCATGACCGTCCGGGCCCCGGCCATTCAGGCTCAGTTTGTGGAGACCTTCATTCTGCTCACCCTGAACCATCAGAGCCTCATTGCCACCAAATCCAACCGCATTGTCCGGGCCGCCGAGGGCCGTCCGGTGGCTGAGTTCGGCTCCCGCCGGGCCCAGGGGGCGGACGGCGCCCTGCTGGGGGCCCGGGCCAGCTATATCGCCGGCTGCTCCGCCACCGCCTGCACCATGGCCGACCAGCGGTACGGCTCCCCCGCCACCGGCACTATGGCCCACTCCTGGGTCCAGATGTTCCCCGACGAATACACCGCCTTCAAAACCTACTGCCAGCTCTACCCCAACAACGCCACCCTGCTGGTGGACACTTACAACGTGCTGAGGTCCGGCGTGCCCAACGCCATCAAGGCTTTTCAGGAGGTCCTCCTCCCTCACGGCATCACCAAGTGCGCCATCCGGCTGGACTCGGGCGATTTGACCTATCTGTCCCAGAAGGCCCGGGAGCTGCTGGACGCGGCGGGGCTGACCGAATGCAAGATCGTGGCCTCCAACGCCCTGGACGAGTACATCATCCGGGACCTGGTGCGCCAGGGGGCCCGCATCGACTCCTTCGGCGTGGGCGAGCGGCTCATCACCTCCCGCAGCGAGCCGGTGTTCGGCGGCGTGTACAAGCTGGCCGCCATTGAGGACGACGGCGGGACCATTATCCCCAAGATCAAGATCAGCGAGAACCCCGCCAAGATCACCACCCCCCATTTCAAAAAAATCTACCGCATCTTCTCCCAGGACACCGGCAAGGCGGAGGCCGACCTGATCTGCCTCCACGACGAGGAGATCGACTTCACCCAGCCCCTGGAGCTCTTCGACCCGGACGCCACCTGGAAGCGGAAGGTATACACCGGCATCGAGGCCCGGGAGCTGATGGTCCCCATCTTCCAAAGCGGCGAGCTGGTCTATCAGGTCCCCGACCTCCAGTCCAGCCGGGCTTACTGCCAGCGCCAGGTGGACGCCCTCTGGGACGAGGTCAAGCGGTTCGAAAACCCCCACAACTACTACGTGGACCTGTCTCAGAAGCTGTGGGAGATCAAGCAGTCCCTGTTGAACAGCCATGAGGTGAAGTAACTTTTTCCCTTGACTTTCGGGCTGTGCTGTGGTACAATCAATTCATCCCTAGTGAGTATGTAGACCGCTCATAGGTATTCACAAAAAGAAACCCCGGAGAGTGTGCCTCTCCGGGGTTTCGCCGTGGTTACCGTCCCTTGGTGTGACCATCAAGCCACTTGCAGATGTAATACGCGATCACATTCGCGGCGACGGTCATCAAGATCTCCTGTAGACCTCCCATAGGGCTTCACCTCCTTCCCTTTCCAGGGAGGGACGGGACGGTATGCCTTATTGTACCAAGATTCGACGCGTTACGCAAGTGTTAAAAGGCCCCTCGCGGCGCAAACCGCGAGGGGCCTGGTCTTATTTTGTTTTGATGCTGATGCCTGTCTCCCCGGACCAGCTCACGTCAAAGCCCAGGGCCTGGCCCAGGTCGCGGAGCTTGAAATAGTTATACGCGCCGCCGCTGGAGTCGGTGAGGGTGATGGCGGTCAGCGGGACGGAGCGGCCGTCGATATTGACGCTGGAGGTGCCGTCCCGGTAGGTCCGGTCGCCGGAGAAGGGGGTTTCCATCTCCCCGCCGGCAACGGTATAGGCCTTCCCGGTGGTCAGGCTGATGCCGCTCCCGTTCCAGCCCACCGCAAACTGAGCCCCCGTGCCGCTGAGGACATAGGCCACGTCCCGCAGCTTCACATAGTTGGTGGGGTCGCCGTTGGCGTTTTTCAGGGCGTAGGTTTGGAATTTGACCGGGATGCCGTCCACCCGGATGGTCTGGGTGGAGGCATAGGCCGTGCCGCTGGCGGGGATGGTCTCCACCTCGGGGAGGGTCGGGGTATCAGGCTTGGTGGGCGTAGTGGGTTTTGTGGGTTCGGTGGGTGTTGTGGGCTTCACCACTTCCCCGCTGGGCGGATTGACGGGGTTCTCCAAAAGGCCGAGCTTATTGCCCTTCTGATATGACATATAGCCGTCTCTGGAGGGAGCCAAGTAGTCATATTGACATGGAATAACCAAGTCGCCATCCATATTTACCGCACCGCAGAGGTCGGTATCCCGATCCCGGACACCGAACAGGCCCTCTTGCAGGTCCCACCATTCGTTGTCTCTTCCGTTCGCCGGTATCCGCAGTAAAACCTCCGGGTTATTTTTAAAATATTGGCTGCGTTCGCAGAAAAGCCAGAGGGTGGAGCCATTGTCGTCCTTTCCCCGCTTTTCCATGATACATAGATCACCCAGGCGGTTTCCCCATTCGTAGTACAGAGCGTTAGCCTCATCGGCGGTAATCTGTTCTCCATCATAGGTGTGGTATTCCGGCATCTTCAAATCTCCGCTGCTGGTCTCGTGGACCCGTACCAGCGTGTAATAGCCGTCAGAACAGGAAATCACGTCTTTTGAGGAGGTGGGCACATGGGCGTATACCGCCTCGCCTGCCGTGTCAATGATATAGTCTTTCCCATCCATCTCAACGTGCAAATATCCGTCATTCGTCACTTCTTCCATTTCTTCAAACTGGAATGGGACCAACAGCTTCAGCTCCGCATTAGCCAGACCCCACCGTCCATTATACTTTACCGGGACTACACCGCAGTTAAACGGCAGAATGTCGGTGATGATACCGCTCACATCATCGCCCACAGTCCCATATGATTTACTGGGCTTGGGCAGCTCAGCCGGCTTAGACGGGCCGGGAGACGTGACCTCAGAGGGATCGTAGACCATAATGCTCCAGCGCGCGTTCTCCGTCACAGTATCGTACTCGGTGGTATACTTGCCATCCACCATGGCGGGCCGAGGAATCTTGATTTTATAATGTACCCATAGAACTGTGACCCCTGGCTTTTTCCCTATGACCGTGCAGGAGGAGCCATTTCGCTCAAGATCAACGATATCGCTATCCTCAACACTCCACTCATGTCCCTCTCCATCATTGTACCTGACGGTTTCTTTCCCTTTCACAGCCAGCTTTACATCCGCCGCCAGAGCGGTCGTTGGGAGCAGGCCGAGGCATAGCACTAAGGCTAAAAGCAGGGATAACGTCTTCTTTTTCATACAATCATTCCTTTCTCTTCAAATTCCAACAGGTTTTTGGGGTGGGCGGGGGGCGCGGTTCCAACAGGAGGCCGCCCCCGCCCGGGGCTCCTGTTGGAAACATAAAGGCGGTGTCGAGCTTTCCTCAACACCGCCCTGATATAAAATCAACGCGTAACGCACAGCCTCCCTCTTGAAAGCGGGAGGAAAAATGGGTATAATACCCCTGTGGCGCAACAAAGTTGCTGTGCTGAGTGGCTCATTCACTCATACAGGGCCGCGGGGTGCTGCGAACACCTCGTGGCCTGCCGCTTTATGTTTCCACACTGATTTTACCCCATTCCTCCAACAAATGCAAGGGGCAACCCAGAAATTTGGGCATAATTGCAAAGCCCCCGTCCGTTCATCCCGGACGGGGGCTGTCTCATGTCGCGCTCAGATGATGCTCAGGGCCAGGGTGATGACGATCCAGAGGATAGCCACCCACTTGGTCATCTTAGCCAGCTTGGCGTCCAGGCTCTTGGCCTTGTTCTTGGACAGGAAGGTGTCGGCGCCGCCGGCGATGGCTCCGGACAGGCCGGCGCTCTTGCCGGACTGGAGCATAACCACGGCGATGACGGCCAGACCGCACAGGACCTGGACGACAGTGAGGATCAGATTCAGTGTTTCCATGTTTTACTCGTTCCTTTCAAGGCCCTTGGGCCGCAATTTTACCGTTTCAGACGGAAAAACCCGAATGTAACCAAGAGCATACCACAGTTTCCGGTGGATTGCAAGGGTTTCCCCGCAATTTTCAGGAATTTTCTGTCCTGACGTAGTAGGTCGCGCCGTTCCGGCACTCCTCCGCCAGCCGTCCGGTGTCCACAAGGTACTCAATGAAGAACCGGACGTTGCGCTCAAACCGCAGAGAGCGGCGGGGCTTTTTGGTAAAGAGCTGGTGGAGGACGCAGGCGGCCTCGTCGATCTGACAGGCGGTCATGGGGCCCTTCACCAGGGAGAGGATGTCCTCCGCCCGGCGGCGGATCAGGTCCTGATTGCCGTCGATAAGCGCCCCGATCTCCCCGCCGGAGCAGACCCCCCGGTGGGCCATGATATAGGCGCCGCAGTCCAGGCCCCGGAGCTTCTCCCGGCTGTGGATAGCCATCTCCTGGCTCAGGTTATAGGGCAGCTTGGCGCCCAGCAGCTCCTGACTGAGCAGAGCGTCGGCGGTGTAGCACACGTTGTCCGGGGTAATCGCGCAGATGTGCCCGGCGGAGTGGCCCGGCGTGTGGACAATGCGGAACTGGGCCCCGCAGAAGGAAAAGGGGCCGTCCTCCGCCGGGATGATTACGTCGGGCCGGTGAATCATGCAGGAGGACTCCCGCTCCACCGTCCCCGGGGAGAGGGTGAGGAAGTAGCATTTCAGCGTGAGCAGCGAGGCGCACATACCCGCCTCCGGGGCGGTGAGGGCGATTTTCGTGCCGAACCGCTGTTGAAAATAGCCGTTGTTGGCGCAGTGGTCCACATGGGCGTGGGAGCACAGCACCCCCGCCGGGGTAAGCCCCGCCTCCAGGAGGGTACGCTCCAGCTCCTCCAGCTCCTCCGCCAGCCCGGTGTCCAGCAGGACGCACCGCCCCTCCCCCAGCCTGTACAGCGGGATGAGCTGGTTGGCCTCAATCACCCAGGTGTTTCCCTTTACTTGCGTCAGTTTCATATGGCCTTCCTCCGTTTTGTCCAGCATAGCACAGCCGGACAGGACAATCAAGGTATTTTTATTATGCCCATCTCAGAAAAAACAAACTGAGCCAGGTTTTTTTCCCGGCTCAGTCCGTTTCACTCACGGATTTTCTTGACATTTCCCAATTCTTCCATAGTAGTACCAACTTGTACGGTAATTTTTCCTTCAAGAGGATTGCCGTTACTGGTGGATACGCCGCACCAATATATGTCGTAGTTTCCATTCGCATGGACATTATAAACGGTCCGACCACCGGGCCGCAAGGTAAAGGGTGATTCTTCAATGGCATCGCTGGTGATGCTTTCTTTATAAAAGATGATTTTTACAGGGTCTTTGCTTTCATTCACAATCAATACCTTCGCGTGAGGGTAATTCTCAGTCAGCTCAAAATTAAAGCTATTGGACGCTTTCCCGTTGTACATTGTGTCATCGCGCCATTCATATTTGCTTTCTCTGGCGTCAAAGCCCTCGTCAGCTCCGTTTGTATATGCGAAAGCGGAAACTGTCAAAGCGCAAACCACGCACGCCGCTAAAAGAACGAATTTTTTTATTCGCATTTATTTCACCTCCTTCCGTCCAGATCACCATTCCAAATCAAATCCCCCTCCTGGGTTAAGTTCGATACTTCCCTCCTTTATTTCAGTAGTTTGATTTGTGTTTGGTAAATTCCCTGATTTTTCGAAAACCTTTATGTACAATAAGATCGCCGACAAAATTACACAGAGGATCATTGCCGCGACAGCCAGCCCTTTCCAGAACCGCACCTGACCCGCATAGTCCTTGTCCCCCTCATCCGTCGGGCTCCCGGTCAAGGCCTCAACCGTTCTTTCCTCCGCCGGGCTGGCCGCGTCCTCATCGAACAGATATTCCAATGGAACCTCATACAACCGGGCCAGGTACTTCAGGTTACCTGTGGAGGGGACGGTGTCGCCCACCTCCCACTTGGATACAGCCTGCCTGGAGACGTTCAGCTCCTCGGCCACCTCGATCTGGGTCAAGCCCTTATCCTTGCGCAGGGCAGTCAGTTTCTCCGCCAATCCCATCTGTTTCTGCCTCCCATATTAAGTCCGATTTACGCAAAAGTAAACCAAAAGCGGCTTGCATCAGGGGCAAGCGCCGGTTGCTCCCAGGTTTTCCGCTGACAACACTTGTTTACATACGCTCTTTTTCGCCGTCTCCCCGGCTTTTCAAATACACCATCAGCACCGCCACGTCCGCCGGGGAGACGCCGGACACCCGCCCGGCCTGTCCCAGATTTTTGGGACGGATGGCGTCCAGCTTCTGCCGGGCCTCCAGGCGCAGGCCGGAGATAGAGAGATAGTCAATGTCAACGGGCATGGGCCGCTCCTCCAGGCGGCGGACCTCCTCCACCTGACGGAGCTGGCGGTCGATGTACCCGGCGTATTTGATGGTAATCTCCGCCTCGCTGACCACCGCAGGGGCCAGGGCGGGGCGGTCGGGGTCGAAGGGGGCCAGGTCGGCGTAGGACAGCCGGGGGCGGCGGAGCAGGTCGGCCAGCCGGGCCCCGTCCTTGACGGGAGGCTCCTCCCGCTCCTCCAGCAGAGCGGCCAGCTCGGTCGTGGGGGGCGTGCCGGTGTGCTCCAGGCGGCGGACCTCCCGGTCCACAGCGGCGTACTTCTCCTGTACTTTATCATATTGTTCCCGGGAGACCAGCCCCAATTCATAGCCGATGGGGGTCAGCCGCCGGTCGGCGTTGTCCTGGCGGTGGAGGAGGCGGTATTCGGTGCGGGAGGTCATCATGCGGTAGGGCTCGTTGGTGCCCTTGGTGACAAGGTCGTCGATGAGCACCCCGATATACCCCTGGTCCCGGCGAAGGACCAGGGGCGGCTTTTCTTGCATTTTCAGGGCTGCGTTCACCCCGGCGATAAAGCCCTGAACCGCGGCCTCCTCATAGCCGGAGGAGCCATTGAACTGTCCCGCCCCGTAGAGGCCGGGGACCGCTTTCGTCTCCAGGGTGGCCTCCAGCTGGGTGGGGTCCACGCAGTCGTACTCAATGGCGTAGGCGCACCGGGTCATTTCGGCGTTCTCCAGCCCGGGGATGGTGTGGAGCATCTCGATCTGCACCTCCTCGGGGAGAGAGGAGGAGAAGCCCTGAATGTACAGCTCCTCGGTATCCAGGCCCATGGGCTCGATGAACAGCTGGTGGCGTTCCTTGTCGGGGAACCGGTCCACCTTGGTCTCAATGGAGGGGCAGTACCGGGGCCCCACCCCCTCGATGGTGCCGTTGTAGAGGGGAGAGCGGGACATGTTGGCCCGAATGACCTCATGGGTGGCCTCGTTGGTGTAGGTCAGCCAGCACACCGCCCGGTTCTCCGGGGGATGCTCCGTCTGAAAGGAGAAGGCCAGCCCCCCTCTGTCCCCCTCCTGGAGCTCCATTTTGGAAAAATCCACGCTGCGGGCGTTGACCCGGGGGGGCGTGCCCGTTTTGAACCGCCGGATGGGCAGTCCCAGCCGGACCAGGGCCCGGGTCAGAGGCAGGGCGGCGGACAGGCCGTCTGGGCCGGAATCCCGGACCACCTCCCCCACCACAATACGGCCCCCCAGGTGGGTGCCGGTGGCGATGACGGCGGCCTTCACCCCATACACCGCCCCGGTGTGGGTGACTACGCCGGACACCGCCCCGTGCTCGGTGTGGATGTCCACCACCTCCGCCTGCTTTACCCACAGGTTCTCCTGGCGCTCCAGGGTGTGCTTCATCACCTTTTGATACTCCCGGCGGTCGGCCTGGGCCCGGAGGGACCAGACGGCGGGGCCCTTGCTCCGGTTGAGGAGGCGGTACTGGATGCAGGCCCGGTCAGCGGCGCGGGCCATCTCGCCCCCCAGGGCGTCCAGCTCCCGGACGAGATGGCCCTTGCCCGTGCCCCCGATAGCCGGGTTGCAGGGCATGTTGCCCACCGCGTCCAGGTTGACGGTGAAGCACAGGGTTTTCATCCCCATCCGGGCGGCGGCCAGGGCGGCCTCGATGCCCGCGTGGCCCGCCCCGATGACGGCGATATCATATTTTCCGGCAAAATAAGTCCTCATATCAGCACACTCCCTCTGTCTTAGCGGCTATTGTACCACGACCGGGTGTGTACCGCAAGTATCCCGCCGTTTGCAAAATTCTGTTGCTCCATTCTATATTCTGTGGTATGATAGGTGCCAATCATTTTTCACTGGAAAGGAAACAGCTATGAAAAACTCAAAACGGCTGTGGGCCGCCGCGCTGGCCCTCGCAATAACACTGACCGCCCTGTCCGGCTGCGGAGGGGGGGCCTCCTCCAGCGGCGCGCCCAGCGGCTCCGGCTCCTCGGGAAGCTCCAGCCAGACCGGTCAGACCGAGCCCATGGACCTGTCCGCCGTCACCGACCCCTATCAGGCCGTCGCCGGGATGCCCGGAAACACGGTGGTGGCTCGGCTGGGGGACGAGGATATCACCGTCGCCCGCCTGCTCTACTGGTATCCCCAGCGGGGTGGTCTGGATGAGGCTATGGCGGCTGCCTCCCTCCACGCTCTGGTCCACCAGCTGGCCCGGCAGGAGAGCCTGGAGCTGGAGCCGGCCACCAGCGAAAAACTGGAGACCTATTTCGCCACACTGGCAGAGCAGGTAGGCGGAGAGGCTATGGTGAATCATGTTCTCTGGAGCGGTCTGGCCGACCGGGAACAATTTGCCTACGTTGTGGGAACCGGCGACCTGTTTAATCAGCTGGCCCAGCGCTATTTCGGCGAGGACAGCGGAAGCTATCCCACCGACGCCGAGGTGTCGGCCTTTCTGGAGGAGACCGGTCAGTACCGGGCCAAGCACATCCTGCTGTCCACCATTGATCTGAGCACCCGCCAGCCCCTGGACGAGGAGACCATCGCCCAGAAGAAGGCCACCGCGGATAACCTTTTGGCTCAGCTCCGGGCCGCTGAGGACCCCGTCAACCTCTTCGACCAGCTGATGCATGAGTACAGCGAGGACACCGGGCTGGCCGCCAACCCCGAGGGCTACACCACCTCCAAGGGACAGATGGTCGCCCCCTTTGAGGAGGCCGCTCTGGCCCTGAAGGACGGAGAGATCAGCGATATTGTGGAGAGCGACTTTGGCTATCACATCATTCTCCGCCTGCCCATGAACCCGGACACCTTCCGGGCGGACTGTATCTCCTATCTTGCCGACCAGAAGATCGGCGAAATGCTGGAATCCTCCGCCCCGGAAAAAACGCCCGAGTTTGACAAGCTGGACCCCGCCGCGATCAATGAAAACCTCGCCGCCCTTCAGTCGGCCATCCAGCAGGAGCTGCAAGCCGCCGGGGGCCAGACCGGCGGAGGTCAGGCCAGCGGAAGCCAGGCCGGATAACACGCAGGAGCGTCCCGGGAGGGGCGCTCCTGTTTTTTAATCGGTAAATTCCACTCCGCCGGTCTCGCTCATAGACTTGACCCGGGCCAGGGACTCCACTCGGATTCCCTTGGCCCGCAGGCGGTCTCCTCCGGGCTGAAAGGCCTTTTCAATGACGATGCCCGCCCCGGCCAGCTGGGCCCCGGACTGGCTCACCAGGTCGGTCAGCCCCTCCAGGGCCGCGCCGTTGGCTAAAAAGTCGTCGATAATCAGTACCCTGTCCCCCGGGCCCAAAAATTTTCGGGAGACAATCACATCGTAGACCCTGCCGTGGGTGAAGGACTCCACCCGGGCGGCGTACACCGCCCCGGCGATATTTTTGCTCTGGCTCTTCTTGGCGAAGACCACTGGACAGTGAAAGTGCCGGGCCGCGATGCAGGCGATCCCGATGCCCGAGGCCTCGATGGTCAGAATCTTGTTGACGCCGCAGCCCTCAAACCGCCGCTTGAACTCCTTTCCGATCTCCTCGAAAAGGTCAATGTCCATCTGATGGTTGAGAAAGCTGTCCACCTTCAGCACGTCGGTTCCCTTCACTGTTCCGTCCTGCCGGATGCGCTGTTTCAGCAATTCCACATGCTCCACCGCCTTTTTTGTTGTTTCTCTATTGTATCGGATATTTCTTCGACCCGCAACCCCCTTTTTCGTCCTTCCTTCCCCGGGAAATTTTTTGTGGGCGTCAGCGTTCGACGGTCTCTTTTCCAATTTATGGTAAACTATGGACAGAAGCAAGAGGCCGATGCCCCACAGCCGGGTGATGTACATGAGAAAGGTGGTTTTTTTATGTGGCCGCTGACGAAAAAAGGACTTTTTGAGACAGGACGCGTGTTATTTCTCTCCCCGGACGCCATTTATCCAAACCCAGACCAGCCCAGGCGCACCTTCGACCAGTCGGGCTTGGAGGAGCTGTCCGCCTCCATCCAGGAGCTGGGGGTGCTTCAGCCCCTGACCGTCCGCCGCCGGGAGGGCCGGTGGGAGCTGGTGGCCGGGGAGCGCCGCCTGCGGGCGGCCCGTCTGGCCGGACTGGAGGAGGTGCCCTGCCTGTCCATCCAGGCGGACAGTCAGTCCTCCTCGGTGCTGGCGCTGGTGGAGAACCTCCAGCGCCGGGACCTGGATTTCTGGGAGGAGGCCCTGGCTCTCCGCCGCCTTATCGACACCTACCACGTCTCCCAGGAGGAAGCCGCCCGGCGGGTGGGCAAGAGTCAATCCGCCGTGGCCAATAAGCTGAGGCTGCTGCGGCTGTCCTCGGACACCCTCTCCCTTCTCCGGGACGGCGGGGCCACCGAGCGCCACGCCCGGGCCCTCCTGCGGCTGGATACGCCGGAACGCCAGCTGGACGCCGCCCGCCAGGTGGTCAGCCAGGGGCTGACCGTGGCCCAGACTGAGGCCCTGGTGGACAGCCTGCTGGCCGCCAAGCCCGTGCCTCCCCGGAGGCGGCCTACCTTCATCGTCAAGGACGTGCGTCTCTTCCTCAATACCATAACCCATAGCCTGGATGTGATGCGCTCCGCCGGTGTGGACGCCCAGTGCAGCCGGGAGGACCGGGAGGAGGAAATTTTGCTCACCATCCACATCCCCCGCCGCGTGGGCTGATGTTTCACGTGAAACATCGACCTGCGGCAGCGAAAGCTTCCCTTTGGGGAAGCTTTTTTATTTTTTACGCAAAACGGTTGAAATCTTCTCCCACCATTGTTATAATACAAAGTTGCACAAGTCTATTTTCAGTCCAACCACATAGGAGGCATCCCAATGGCAAAAATCATCGCCGTTGTCAATCAAAAGGGCGGGGTGGGCAAGACCACCACCACCGTAAACATAACTGCCGCCCTCCATGAGGCGGGCAAACGGGTCCTGCTGTGCGACTTCGACCCCCAGGCCAACGCCACCTCGGGGATGGGTGTGGACAAAAACACCGCCTCCCCCAACATCTACGACGTTCTGGTCAGCGGAGCCGAGCCGGCCAAGGCGGTGGTCTCCACCAAGTTCGGCGACGTGTTGCCCTCCAACAAGGCGCTGGCCGGCGCGGGCATTGAGATGATCGGCATTGAGGACCGGGAAAATCTGCTGAAGCAGGCGCTGGACGTTCTGGCGGACCGGTACGACTTCATCTTTATCGACTGCCCCCCCTCCCTGGAGCTGCTCACCGTCAACGCCCTGTGCGCCGCCGGCTCCCTGCTGGTGCCGGTCCAGTGTGAGTATTACGCTCTGGAGGGCTTGAGTGACCTGCTGGCCACCGTCCGGCTGGTAAAGCGGCGTCTGAACCCGTCCCTCAACATGGAGGGAGTCCTCCTCACCATGTTCGACAGCCGGACCAATCTGTCCCTCCAGGTGGCGGAGGAGGTCAAGCGCCACTTCCCCGGCCAGGTCTACGCCACCGTCATCCCCCGGAACGTCCGCCTGTCCGAGGCCCCCAGCCACGGCAAGCCCATCACCGCCTACGACGCCTACTCCCGGGGGGCGGAGGCCTACCGGCTGCTGGCTGAGGAAATGATTGCGAGGTAAATAGTAAAATGGCAAAACGAAATACAGAACTGGGGCTGGGCCGGGGGCTGAACGCCCTGCTGGGCGACCCGGACCTGCCAGATCAGAACGAGGGCTCCATCTCCCTGCCCATCTCCCAGGTAGAGCCCGGGCTGAATCAGCCTCGGAAGCGGTTTGACGAGGACGCCCTGTCCGACCTGGCCGACTCCATCCGGGTCCACGGCATCATTCAGCCCCTGACCGTCCGGCGGCTGGCCACCGGCTACTATCAGATCATCGCCGGAGAGCGGCGGTGGCGGGCGGCAAAGGCCGCCGGTTTGCAGGAGGTCCCCGCCGTCATCATCGAGGCGGACGACCGGAAGGTAATGGAGCTGGGCCTGATTGAAAACCTCCAGCGGGAGGACCTGAACCCCGCTGAGGAGGCCAGAGGCTACCGCACCCTGATGGAGGAATACGGCCTGACCCAGGAGCAGGTGGCCCAGCAGATGGGCAAATCCCGGCCGGCCATCACCAACACCCTCCGCCTTCTGGCCTTGCCCGAGGAGGTCATGGCTTTGGTGGAGGAGGGCTCCCTCTCCGCCGGACACGCCCGGGCCATTCTGGGCGCCCCCTCCCCCGCCCTGCAAAAGGAGGCGGCAAAGCGGGTGGTGGAGAGCCAGCTGTCCGTCCGCCAGACGGAGGCCCTGGTGAAGGCCCTCCAGAAGGAGAAAAAGGAAAAGGCGAAGCCGGATGGCCCTGACCTGTCCCTCTACCTGGGCGAGCTGGAGAAGGATCTGTCGGGCCGGTTGGGCCGAAAGGTAAAGATCGCCCACAAGGGCAAAAAGGGCCGCATTGAGCTGGAATACTACAATGAGCAGGACATGGAGGCCCTTCTGGCCCTGCTCCAGCATCTCAACGGCGAGGGGGGTGCGGTTTATGGCTGAGGACCGTCAGCACTCCGTGGAGGAGCAGGGCTCCCCTCCCCCTGCCCCTCAGATCACCCGAGGGCAGCAGCGCCGCCGCCAGCGGTCCGTCTTTCAATATGTCACCATCCTCTTTGCCGCCGCCCTGGTCCTTTTGCTCTACACCTTTATGATGGAGCGCCGCCAGTTTGAACAGCAGCAGGAGCAGGACCAGGCTAACATCAGCGACTTGCAGCAGCAGTCCACCTCCGCCGTCCAGCGGTTGGAACAGCTGATCGCGGAGAACGAGGCCCTCAAGGGCCAGCTGGAGGAGGAAAAGTCCCAGCTGGACGCCCTCCAGGACCGGCACAACCAGCTGGAAGCCGACTACAACCTCTCAAAGCAGGCAAGCATCGACCTGGAACGGGAGACCGAGGCTCTGGAGCATCTCTGTCTCCTGGAGCGGGCCTACAGTCAAAAGAAATACAATCAATGCCGGGAGATCATCCAGCAAATGGGAGAACTGCTTCCCAACTACCTCCCCCCCGCCAGCGCCCTGGGAGAGGATCAGCCCTCCCCCGCCGCCCGGTATCAGGAAATATACGACAAGGTTATGAAATAAAATGTTTCACGTGAAACCTAAAACCCGATTATAATTGAAGGAGAGAATATACCATGCTGGACATTCGATTCATCCGGGAGAACTCGGAGGCCGTTAAGGAGAACATCAAAAAGAAGTTCCAGGAGGAGAAGCTCCCCCTGGTGGATGAGGTGCTGGCTCTGGACGCCGAGAACCGGGCCGCTATGTCCGAGGCCAACGAGCTGAGGGCCTCCCGGAACGCCCTCAGCAAGCAGGTGGGGATGCTCATGGGTCAGGCCAAGAAGGACCCCTCCAAGCTGGCCGAGGCCGAGGAGGCCAAGGCCAAGGTAAAGGCCAACGCCGACCGGCTGGCTCAGCTGGAGGAGAAGGAGACTGAGCTGGCCGAGAAGATCCGCAAAATCATGCTCCTTATTCCCAATATCATTGACCCCTCCGTCCCCATTGGCCCCGACGACTCCGCCAACGTGGAGGTGGAGCGGTTCGGCGAGCCGGTCACCCCCGGTTTTGAGATCCCCTACCACACCGAGATTATGGAGCGGTTCAACGGCGTGGACATGGATGCCGCCGGCCGGGTGTCGGGCAACGGGTTCTACTATCTGATGGGCGACGTAGCCCGCCTCCATGAGGCGGTGCTGGCCTACGCCCGGGACTTCATGATTGGCAAGGGCTTCACCTTCTGCATCCCCCCCTTCATGATCCACGGCAACGTGGTGGAGGGCGTCATGAGCCAGACCGACATGGAGGCCATGATGTATAAGATCGAGGGGGAGGACCTCTACCTTATCGGCACCAGCGAGCACTCCATGATTGGCAAGTTCATCGACCAGATCATCCCCGAAAGCGCCCTGCCCCAGACCCTCACCTCCTACTCCCCCTGCTTCCGCAAGGAGAAGGGTGCCCATGGTATCGAGGAGCGGGGCGTCTACCGCATCCACCAGTTTGAAAAGCAGGAGATGATCGTGGTCTGCAAGCCAGAGGAGTCCATGGACTGGTATGAGAAAATGTGGCGGTACAGCGTGGAGCTCTTCCGCTCCCTGGACATCCCCGTGCGGCAGCTGGAGTGCTGCTCCGGCGACCTGGCCGATTTGAAGGTGAAGTCCTGCGACATTGAGGCCTGGTCCCCCCGGCAGCAAAAATATTTTGAGGTCTGCTCCTGCTCCAACCTGGGTGACGCCCAGGCCCGCCGCCTGAAAATGCGGGTCAAGGGTGAGAAGGGCACCTATCTCCCCCACACCCTGAACAACACCGTGGTGGCTCCCCCCCGTATGCTCATCGCCTTCCTGGAGAACAACCTCCGGGCCGACGGCAGCGTGACCATCCCCAAGGTGCTCCAGCCCTATATGGGCGGCTTGGAGGTCATGGTTCCTAACAACTAAGCTTGGAAAGGAGTAATGTAACATGGGTATCTTTTCTTTCTTCTCCAGAGAGCGGGAAGACGACGAGGACGAGGATGAATTACTGGAAGAAGAGGAAGTTCAATACGTTCCCAGCCGGGAGGCATCCAGCGGACAGGTCTATAAGGGAATGCAGATCGAAGTGACCCTCAAGGACAGCCGCGAGCCCCTGCTTACCGGTCAGATCACCGAGCACAACGCCGCCGTCATCGCCCTGGCCCGCCTGCCCGGCGAGCTGTCCTTCAAAACCGCCCCTCTGGGCGCGGACGTCAGCCTGGTGGGCTATGACAAGCGTCTGGTTCCCATCCATTTCAGCGGCACCATAGAGGAGTCCAGCCGGACCAGCTTCAGAGTAAAAAACCTGAAGCGAGAAGTCCACACGGAGGTCCGGGACAATTTCCGTCTGCCTTACAGCGCGCCCGCCACCCTCTACCGCCAGGAGGACACCCTGTTCACCACCCCGGAGGAGTGCCAGCTGGTGGACATCAGCACCGGAGGCTGCTGCGTCCAGACCGACTACGTCCATATGGAAGACGAGATCCTCCGCATCCGGGTCAAGCTGGACGACTACACCCCCCTCACCTTCCTGGGACAGATTGTCCGGTGCATGGAGCGGGGCGAGGGCAAGTTCCGCTATGGCATCCTCTTCGCTCAGCTCACCGAGCGGGAGACCGACTCGCTGAACAAGACCCTCTATAATCTGCAAATGGGCATCAGAGAAACCCATCGCCGTACCTCCGGCGGCAGCTGGTATAACAGCGGCTACCACAGGGACGATTAAAGGGAGAGGCGTATGGAAAAGCTCCTTGTCCTCTGCTGTGCTATCATCTGCCCCGCCCGGGCGGCGGAAGCCATTGTGCCCGGGGCACAGCCCCACGCCAAACGGGAGGGCCTGGAGACCGTGAGATAATCGCTCAGGTTCCAATGTGAGCTATCCGTACAAAAGATAAACGGAAGGAACAAACCTTATGAAAAAATTTATGGATGAATTTAAGCAGTTCATCGCCCGGGGCAACGTGATGGACATGGCGGTGGGCGTTATCATCGGCGGAGCCTTTACCGCCATCACCACCTCCCTCATTAACGACATCATCATGCCTCTCCTGGGCATCTTCACCGGCAGCATCAGCTTTGCCGCCCTGTCCTTCACCATCAACGGGGCGGTCATCGCCTACGGCAACTTCATCCAGGCGGTTTTCAACTTCCTTGTCATGGCCTTTGTGGTCTTCTGCCTGATTAAGACCATCAACCGCTTCCACCGCAAGAAGAAGGAGCCCCCCAAGGAAGAGCCCGCGCCCCCGGAGCCCTCCGCCGAGGAGAAGCTGCTTATGGAGATTCGGGACCTGTTAAAGGAGAAACAGTAAATGTCAGAGGACAACCGCACCCCCCGGGAGGAGAAGGGCTACACCCCCGCCTCCCCCGTCAAGCGCACCCTGGCCTGGATCGGGCTGGTCTATGTGCTCATCCTGCTGGCCCTGACCACCTACGGCATTTTCACCGGCACCGGCCTGGGCAACCTGGGCCCTCTTCTCACCGTCCCCGGGCTCATTGGCCTGGGCGCGGTGGCTGTGGTGTCCTGGCGGACCGCCGGCAGGCCGGGGAAATGGCCCGCCTTCGCCCTGGCGGCAATTTGCTGGCTGCTGGCCCTGGCCACCCTGCCCATTGGCATCGCCGGACTGATGTCCAACTTCGGAGGCTGAGCTATGGAAAAAATTATTTCCGCCGGACTGGAGGAGCTGGGGCTGACCGGCCGCGTCCCAGAGGGCGCCCCCGCCCAGCTGGCCCAATACGGACAGATGCTCCTGGAAAAGAACCAGGTGATGAACCTCACCGCCATTCGGGACCCAGAAGGGGTGGCCCGCCTCCACATGCTGGACTGCGCCGCCCTCCTGAAATACTGCGATTTTCAGGGCAAAACCCTCATCGACGTGGGCACCGGGGCGGGCTTTCCGGGGATGGTTTTGAAGATTCTGGTCCCATCTCTGAAAATCACCCTTCTTGATTCTCTGAGCAAGCGGCTGGACTGGCTCACAGAGGTCTATGAGGATTTGGACGGCGTGGACAGCATCACCACCTTCCACGGCCGGGCGGAGGAGTTCGCCCTGGAAAAAGAGGGCTTCCGGGACAGCTTCGACCTCGTCACCGCCCGGGCGGTGGCCGACCTGCGGGTGCTGTGTGAGCTGTGCCTGCCCTTCGTCAAGGCGGGGGGGAAATTCCTGGCGATGAAGTCCACCAACAGCGACGAGGAGCTCTCCCAGGCCGCCCATGCCATCAAGCTTCTGGGAGGCCGTGTGTCCAACCTGGAGGACTATACCATCCCCGGCACGGAGGTCACCCACCGCCTGATCGTTATCGAAAAGCTGGCTCCCACCCTGAAGGGCTACCCCCGCCGGTGGGCAAAAATACAGAGCGCGCCCCTCTGAGGGGTGAGTTTTCCAAAAAAATCCGTCAATATGTAAATTTTTTCTAAAAACTCCGCAAAAAAAGGTTGACGGATGGCAGATTTGTGATACACTATCACTATGAATTAGGAGGTTTCTTCCATGAGCACCGTAATTTCGATTACTTCCGGAAAGGGCGGCACTGGAAAAACCTCTATCACCGGCGGCGTGGCCTGCTCGCTGGCCTTGATGGGCAAAGCTGTGCTGTGCGTGGATATGGACGTAGGCCTTCGAAATCTGGACATCAGCCTGGGCCTGAACGACCGGGCGCTGATGGATTTCACCGACGTGGCCCTTGGCCGCTGTCCCCTGGCCCGGGCGGCGGTGGAGCACCCTGAAATCAGCGGCCTGTCCCTCCTCACCGCCCCCATGACCCTGCCCGCCAGCCTCACCGCGGAGAAGGTACGGGCTCTCCTGAACACCGCCCGCACCATGTACGACTACGTTCTAGTGGACTCCCCCGCCGGGCTGGGCACCGGCTTCCGGCTGGCTGTCTGCGGGGCGGACCGGGTCCTTGTGGTCTCCACCAATGACGCCTCCTCTCTGCGGGATGCCCAGCGGACGGTGGCCGAGCTGGAGCACATACGTCAGGTCCATCTCATCATGAACCGCATTCAAAGCAAGCTCCTCCGCAAGCTGCGGGCCACCATTGACGACGCTATGGACACCGCCGGCCTGCCCCTCATCGGTGTGGTGCCCGAGGACCCCCATGTGATCCTGTGCGCCAATCTGGGCCGGCCCCTCACCAGCCGGGGGCAACGGGGAGCAGCCCTGGCCTGCCAAAACATCGCCCGGCGGCTGGAAGGCCAGCACGTCCCTATAATGCGCATCCGCTAGTACCATACATATAAGGAGGTATTGATGCCATGAATATCGCAATTATGAGCCATACGAAGAAACAGGAGCTGATGATGCAGTTCTGCACAGCTTACTGCGGTGTCCTGTCCAAGCATTCCGTCTGCGGCACCAACGCCACCGGGCGCATGGTGGCGGAGGCCACCGGCCTGCCCGTTCAGCTTTTCCTGTCCCATGAGCACGGAGGCATCGAGCAGATCGGCCAGCGCATCATCTATAACGAGATCGACATGGTACTTTTCTTCAACTCCCCCCAGGACAACGAGATGGATAAGGACGTGCTGTATATCACCCGTCTGTGTGACCAGCACTCCGTCCCGGTCGCCACCAATGTGGCTACCGCCGAACTGTTGATCCACGGTCTGGCCCGGGGCGACTTGGATTGGCGGGAGGGCATGAACCCCAATCGGGTGCCCTTCGCGCTGTAGCAGGCGCCGCCGGAGAAGAAGGTACGCGCTCCCGTCCCGATCTCGTGGATGGGAGCGTTCCGCTTTTCCGCCGTGTTCCAGGTCCGCTCTGTAGGGACGTGTTACGATGCGTCCGATTCAGAAAACAGTCCCGCACCGCTCGAACGCTTCACGAAGCGTTCCCGCCAGGTGGCCGCCGCTCTTTCCCCCCAGGCCGCCCCTACAAAATAACTGTGTTGTAAAAGAAAGGAAGATCAATATGGCTAAGGTACAACCTCGAACTCTCTCCGGCTTCATGGAGCTCCTCCCCGCGCGGCAGATCCAATTTGACCGCATGGCGGCCATCATCCGAGAGTCCTTCTCCCTCTATGCCTACACCCCCCTGGACACCCCCCTTATCGAGGCCAGCGAAATTCTGCTGGCCAAGGGCGGCGGCGAGACCGAGAAGCAGATCTACCGCTTCACCAAGGGGGACAGCGACCTGTCCCTGCGCTTCGACCTCACCGTCCCCCTGGCAAAGTACGTGGCCCTGAACTACGCCAAGCTGGCCTTCCCCTTCCGCCGGTTCCAGATCGGCAAGGTCTATCGGGGCGAGCGGGCCCAGCGGGGCCGGTTCCGCGAGTTCTATCAGGCGGACATCGACGTCATCGGCGACGGCCAGCTGGACATCTCCAACGACGCGGAAATCCCCGCCATTATTTACCGCACCTTCACCTCCCTGGGCCTGCGCCGGTTCCAGATTCGGGTAAACAACCGTAAGATACTCAACGGCTTCTACGCCATGCTGGGCCTCACCGCCCAGGCCGGGGCCATCATGCGCACAGTGGACAAGCTGGAGAAAATCGGCGAGAAATCGGTGCGTGATCTGCTCACCGGCCCGGACATCGGTCTGACCAACGAGCAGGCGGCGGAAATCCTCAAGTTTATCGACATCAAGGGCTCTAACGCCGATGTCCTCGCTGCCCTGGAGGGCTACCGGGGCCGGGACCCCAAGTTTGACGAGGGTCTGGACGAGCTGGGAGCCGTGGCCAAAAACCTGGCTGCTTTCGGTGTGCCTGAGACTAACTTCGTGCTGGATCTGACCATCGCCCGTGGCCTGGACTACTACACCGGCACCGTCTACGAGACCACCATGCTGGACCACCCGGAAATCGGCTCCATCTGCTCCGGCGGGCGGTATGATAACTTGGCGGAATATTACACTGACAAACAACTCCCCGGCGTTGGCATTTCCATCGGCCTGACCCGGCTGTTCTTCGTGCTGGAGGACCAGGGCTACCTCAATGACAAGCTGAACACCGCCCCTGCGGATGTATTGATCCTCCCCATGACCAACGACATGGGCCCCGCTATCACCCTGTCCACCCAACTGCGGGCCTCCGGGGTGCGCACCCAGATCTATGGCGAGCAGAAGAAATTCAAGCAGAAGATGAACTACGCTGACAAGCTGGGGGTGCCCTATGTGATTTTCCTGGGGGACGACGAGATTAAGCAGGACAAGGTGTCCTTGAAAGATATGCGCTCCGGCGAGCAGGAGCTGATCCCCACCGGCGAGGCCGTGGGCAGGATTGTCGTCGCGATGGGCGCCAACGACGCCGAGGCCCCCATCCTGGACAAGGGGGAGTAAGCGCCGCTGTTGGTGCGGAATCCCTCCACCACCGGACTCCGTCCGGCGGTCCCTGCCCTACCCCCTCTGGCCTTCGGCCATCTCCCCCTGACAGGGGGAGTCGGCCCTTTAACAAGGGAGGCTTTGGGAGGAAAACTCACAATTAAGCGTCAAAAGCCCCCCTTGCTAAAGGGGGGAGGGCCACGAAGTGGCGGGGGGATTTTTGTACCGAGAAAGGAGTTGCCGTGAAAAAGAAGCTGTGGGTCCCCCTGATTATCGTCGGTTTGCTGGCTATATTTTGCCTGGGCTTCTTGCTGGCGGGGATGACAACCCCCCGTTCCTTTGACCAGCTGCCCCAGGAGACCGGAGGCCAGATCCCCGCCAGGGAGGCACACTCCATCGCCATTCTTTCAGAGGGCTCTTACCCAGGCTTTGCCGACACCCCCGTTACAGCCCAGCAGGCCGCGCCAGGCCGGAGGGCCCTGTACGCCCTGGGACAGCAGAAATACACCTGGGCCTTTCCTTTAAGCAAGCCCCAAGAGGGAGGAATCCTCATCTATAAATCGTCAGGCTGTACGCCGGAATACAGGGCCTACTGGGATGGGCGTCACCTGTGGCTGCCCAGAGGGTTTGACGGCCCCTGGCGGGGATACCGCCCCTCCGACCCGGACAAGCTGGACGAAACGTTGAAATCCCTGTGGGATTCGTGATATAAAATAGTAACAAAACGGAAAGGATCGCTCATGAAAAAGAAGCTCTGGATTCTTTGCGTCATTGCCGTTCTTCTATCCGCCTTCGGTCTCGGTCTTGCCGCGGCCTATGTTACTTCGGACTATTCAACGGAAGAGTTTAGCTACGACCAAATCAAGGGCTTCAGTGCTGACCCTCACCCCCAGTCGGCCCACTTTATTAACATCTTTTATGAGGGCGACTTCCCCGGCATGAGCGACACCCCTGTTTCCGCAGAGAGGGCCGAACCAGGAAAAAAGGCGCTGAACGCCCTGCGAGGGCAAACATATACCCGGCTTTTCCCGCTTATAAGACCCAGCAAAAAAGGAATCGGGATTCATGAGATCAGCGGCTGTTCTCCCTCTTATATCGCATACTGGGACGGCAAACATTTGTGGCTTCCCGACGAAGGGCACTGGCGGGGCTACGCCCCCTCCTCCCCCGACGATATAGAGCAGGAACTACAGTCGAGCTTGAAATTACAAAATGGAATTACAAATGATAAATAATACAAACAGGAGTTGATTTTATGGGTGACACAAGCACCTTTTACCGCACCCACACCTGCGGGGAACTGCGGATGGAGCAGGTGGGGCAGACCGTAACCCTGGCCGGCTGGATGGAGAACATCCGGGAGGTGGGGCAGAATCTGGCCTTTCTGGTGCTGCGGGACTTCTACGGAACCACCCAGGTGGTGCTGGAGACTGAGGAGACCGTCCAGGCCGCCAAGGGGCTGAACAAAGAGACGGTCATCGCCGTCACCGGCGCCGTCCGGGAGAGGGACAGCAAGAACCCCAAGCTCCCCACCGGCGACATCGAGGTGGTCCCCGCCAAGATTGAGGTGCTGGGTCGCTGCCAGCACAACGAGCTGCCCTTCCCTGTCACCCGCAGCCGGGAGGCGGATGAGTCCGCCCGGCTGAAATACCGCTATCTGGACCTGCGCAACCCGGAGGTCAAGGACAATATCGTCCTGCGGTGTCAGGTGGTGTCCGCCCTGCGGGCCGCTATGACCGGCCACGGCTTTCTGGAGATCACCACCCCTATCCTGACCGCCTCCTCCCCCGAGGGCGCCCGGGACTACCTGGTGCCCTCCCGGAAGCACCCCGGCAAGTTCTACGCCCTGCCCCAGGCCCCCCAGCAGTTCAAGCAGCTGCTGATGGCCTCCGGCTTTGACAAGTACTTCCAGATCGCCCCCTGCTTCCGGGACGAGGACGCCCGGGGAGACCGCTCCCCCGGCGAGTTCTACCAGCTGGATATGGAGATGGCCTTCGCCAACCAGGAGGACGTGTTCGCCGTGCTGGAGGACGTGCTGCCCCCCATCTTTGCCAAATACGGCAAGTACAACACCGCCTCCGCCGCTCCCTTTGTCCGCATTCCCTACCTGGAGGCCATGGAAAAATACGGCACCGACAAGCCCGACCTGCGCATCGACCTGACCGTCACCGACGTCACTTCCCTTCTGGCCGGCTGCGGCTTCCCGCCCTTTGAGCACCAGACCGTCAAGGCCATTGTGGTATCCGGCTTCTCCGGCACCCGGAAGCAGATCGACGGGCTGTGCAATGAGGTGGAGGTCCAGTCGGGCAATAAGGCCTACTGGTTCCGGTACGACGAGAACGGCGAGATCGTAGGCGGCATCGCCAAGTTCGTCCAGCCCATCAAGGACCAGGTGGTGGAGGCCTTGAAGCTGGAGAAGGGCTGTTTCGTGGGCCTCACCGCCGGGGCGAAGCTGGCCGCGCAGAAGACCGCCGGCGTGCTCCGGAACAAGCTGGGCGCTTTCTGCCCCGGACACATGGACAAGGAGCGGTATGAGTTCTGCTGGATCGTGGACTTCCCCATGTATGAGATCGGGGAGGAGTCCGGCGAGCTGGAGTTCTGTCACAACCCCTTCTCCATGCCCAACGGCGGGCTGGAGATCATCGAGAAGGCCATCAAGGGGGAGGTGGACCCCCTGTCCATCACCGCTTTCCAGTACGACCTGGTGTGCAACGGGGTGGAGCTGTCCTCCGGCGCGGTGCGCAACCACGACCCGGAGATCATGATAAAGGCCTTCTGGATGGTGGGCCTGGAGGAGGAGGACGTGCGGAGCAAGTTCCCCGCCATGTACAACGCCTTCACCTACGGCGCGCCTCCCCATGCCGGTATCGCCCCCGGAGTGGACCGGATGGTCATGCTCCTGTCCGGAGAGGAGTCTATCCGGGAAGTGATCCCCTTCCCCATGAACAAGAACGCCCAGGACCTGATGATGGGCGCGCCCTCCACCGTGGAGCAGAGCCAGCTGGACGAGCTGAACATCGTCATCACCAAAACGGAAGAATGACAACAGCCCCGCCGTTTGAAACGGCGGGGCTGTTTTATCCAATGATCAGCATTAAAACAGGCAAGGTCACAAAACAGCCCAGGATGGACAGGCACGCGCCGGTGGCGGCGTACTCCTCGTCGGCCCCATAGGCCCCGGCCATCACCGTCACCTGGCTGACCACGGGCAGGGCGCTCTCCACCAGGAAAACATTCCGGGCCAAGCCCTCCACCCCGAAGAGCCAGCAGCAGCCCCAGCAGATCACCGGAGCCACCGCCAGCCGCATCACCAGCATAAGGGGCAGGCCGGGCAGGAGCTGGAGGTTCTTTAGCCCCACCTCATAGACGATGAAGCCGCAGTAGATCAGGGCCAGAGGGGACACGGTATCACTGATGTACCCGGCAAACCGCATCGCCGGACCGGGCAGCTCCGCCCCCAGGAGCAGCAGCGCCACCCCGGCGATCACCCCCAAAATAGGGGGCTTGGTGAATACGTCCGTCAGAAACTGGACCGGGCCTCCCCCCTGCCTGGGTCGGCTCCCGGAGCGCTCCACCAGCAGGATGCCCGCCGACTGGAGGAAGGTTGTGTTGCCCAGGTAGTAGAGCATGACGTAGGGCATACACTCCTCCCCGAAGAGCTGAGTACACACGGGGATGCCGATAAACAGGGTGTTGGACAGGCCGGCCATGGCGGCAAAGACGCCCCACCGCTCCCGGGGCAGGCGGAGCAGGGCGGCCAGTCCCATGGACATCAGCAGGGTGACCCCCACACCCAGCAGGGCGGACGCCACCTGGAGGCCCGCTCGGGCCAGGTCATCCCGGTTCAGATTGTTCAGCAGGCCCACAAGGCAGTTTGCGGGCACCGCGATATTCATAATAAACCGGCTGAGAAATTTCTTCTCCGCCGCGCCCATCCACCCCTTGACGCCCATGAAATAGCCTACAGCCATCAGCATCACCAGAACCAGGCAGGCGGTCACCGCATTAAAAAAACCAGTCATCAGCCCTGAGCCTTTCCTCCACCCCGGTTGGGACGGCGTCTCCTCCGGCGGTTGTTGTGGTTGGGCTTGGCGCCCTCCTCCCGAGGGCGCTCAGCCTGGGGCTGGTCCATTCGAGACTGTTCCCCGCCCTCCCCCTTCCCGGGGCGGCGGCGATGGTTCCGGCGGCTGTGACGGCGCTCCTCCCCCTCGGGCTCCTCCCAGCGCTCCCGGCTGGGGAAGGCGGCCTCAATGGCGGCGGCCAGGGAGTCCTCCTCAGTGGGAACGCTGTCCTCCTCCTGGCGGCGAAGCTTAGCCAGCTCCTCCAGTGGGGGCTCCACATAGCCCTCGGGCCGCCTGCCCTTGCCGCTGCGGACCACGCACAGCTCGCAGTTGTGATAGGTCCTGGGGCTCTCCGGGTCGGACTCCAGCCGCACCTGAGCGGTCTGCCGCAGGAGGTTGACGCCGGACACCGTTCCCGCCCCATCAGGGGTCTCCACAAAGGACTCCTGCTTGGGGGCCCGCTTCACCAGGTCCTCATAGGCGTCCTGCTCATATTTCAGACAGCACATCAGCCTCCCGCAGGTACCGGAGATCTTGGTGGGGTTTAGGGACAGGTTCTGGGTCTTTGCCATTTTGATGGAGACCGGCTGGAACTCGTCCAAAAACTGGGCACAGCAGAAGGGTCTGCCGCAGATACCCAGCCCGCCCAGCAGCTTGGCCTCATCCCGGACGCCGATCTGACGCAGCTCGATCCGGGCGTGGAGGGTGCTGGCCAGGTCCTTAACCAGGGCCCGGAAGTCCACCCGGCCCTCGGAGGTAAAGAAGAACAAAATTTTACTGCCGTCAAAGCTGTACTCCGCGCTGACCAGCTTCATGTCCAGGCCGTGCTCCTCCACCTTACGCTGGCAGATCTCCAGGGCCTGCATCTCCCGGCCCTTGTTCCGCTCCGCCGCCTTGGCGTCCTCAGGGGTGGCCTTGCGGACCACCGGGCGCAGGGGGGCGGTGAGCTCGATCTCGTCCACCATATTGTTGGCCCGGACGCACTGGGCATACTCCATCCCCCGGGTCGTGTCCACGATCACCCCGTCCCCTACCTGGAACTGGATGCCATTGGGATTGAAGTAGTACTCCTTCCCGCCGTTTTTAAAGCGAATACTGATAATTTCTACCATTCTTTTAACTCCTCACCATCAAGTCACGGTCAAAACCTATCGGGCGTCAAACATGCCCGCGCACAGCCAGCCCGACAGCTGTCCCCCGTTGACGTTCAGCTTGGCCGCGCTCCGCAGCTCCTTCACCAGGTCCACCGCCCGCAGCAGGCGGCGGCGGCCGGCGGCCCGGGCGGCCCGAGCCCCCAGCTCTCCCTCCAGGGCCTCCAGAAGGGCGGACAGCTCCTCCCTGCCCCGCCGGGCGTCCAGGACCATCGCCGCCTCCAGCAACTCCAGCTCCCCTGCCCGCTCCAGCGCACCGGCCAGCTCCTGCGCCGCCTGACGGCGCTCCCGCTGGGCCTCACCGTCCGCTGTAGCTTCCGCTGGGCCCAGGGCCAGCAACTCACACCGGGACCGCACCGTCTCCAGCAGTCCCCCGGCGTTCTCCGCCAGGAGAAGGAAAGCGGCGTAGGGCGGGCCCTCCTCCAGCAGCTTGAGCATGGCGTTCTGGGCCGAGGGGTTCATCTGGTCCGCCCGCTCCAGAAGATAGACCTTCCGCTCCCCCTCGTTGGGGCGGATATAGGCGCCGGCCCGGAGCTGGCGCACCTGGTCCACGGTGATGGGCTTCCCCTCCCCCGGGCCGTCCACAAGGATCACATCGGGGTGGAGCCCCTTGGCCGTCTTGACGCAGGGGCCGCACTGTCCGCAGGGCTTCTCTCCGGAGCCGGTACACAGCATCGCCGCCGCCAGCAGCCGGGCCAGGGTGTGCTTCCCCGCCCCCGCCGGCCCGGAGATCATATAGGCATGGGACAACCCCCGTCCCCTCTCCTGAAGGGACAGCTGTTCCTTGATTCGCTGGTTTCCCGCTAAGGCGGACAAATTCATAGACATTCCTCAGCTTCCTGTAGGGGCGGCTGTGGCCGCCCGTTATTATGTTTCCCCAACGGCGGGCGGATGATATCCACCCCTACAAAAGTACTCGAATCTCTGACAGCATATTATACCCTATTTTATCCAAATAGGCCAGTTCTTTTTTTAAAATTCGCTCCCCCGGAGCCACGATCGGGACGCCGGGAGGATAGGGGGCGATCTGGCAGGCGGAAACCTCCCCCTCGCAGTCCTCCAAAGGACGCGGGCGGCTGGGGGCGAAAAGGGCGCTCCGGGGGGAACATACCCGCTGAGGGAGAGGGGGCGGCGGGATGGGCGGACAGTCCCCCATCATCTCCCGCAGATCCTCCAGCGCCCGGGCCAGGGCCCGGAAGGAGAAGTCCCCGTCCTGACAGGTGCAGATCAGCACCACATGTCCCCCGTCCTCCATCTCGGGAAAAATTCCCCGCCGCTCCAGGGCCCGGGCAAAGGAGGGGCCGTCCTTCACCTTCAGCACCAGCCGGGTGGGGTCCAGAGAGAGTCCGGCCTCCAGGCTGGGAAAGCTCCGCCGCAGCTGGGCCACCCGGACCGCCGTCCGCTGATAGTGCTCCCCGCCCCAATTCACCATCCAGTCCCGGACCACGTCCAGATTGACCAGCATAGGGTAGGAGGGGCTGGAGGTGCCGAAGATGGAGGCGGTCCGCCGGACCCGGTCGGGGTCGAAGCCGCTGGCGAAGAGGAGGGCGGTCTGCCCCATGGCGGGGAGGGTCTTGTGGGCGGAGACGGTGACCACATCCGCCCCCCAAAAGGGCGCCAGCCCCAGGAAGGGCAGATGGGCCCCGTGGGCACCGTCTACAAAGAGTTTTCCACCGTGGGCGTGAACAATCCGGGAGATGGCCCCGATATTTGACAACACTCCGGCATAAGTGGGGGAGGTGATACAGACCGTTTTGATATCCGGCTGCTCCTCCAGGATTTTTTCCACATCCCCCGGGGAAATCGGGCCGGTGAGGCGTTCAGAAGCCAGCCAGGGCCGCTCCATCCAGACGGGCTCCAAGTCCAGCAGGGCCAGAGCGTTAAATGCCGCCCGGTGACAGCTCCGGTCCATGAGCACCCTGCTCCCTGGGGCGGCGCACAGGGCCAGTCCGGTGTGGATACCCATGGTGGACCCTCCGGTGAGGAACTGGCACTGGTCGAAGCCGAAGAGCTCCGCCCACAGGGCCTGGGCGGAGTCGAAGGGCTCCCCGGCCTCATAGAGGTTGCCCGTTCCAGGCAGCTCGGTCACGTCGATGGGGGCCAGCCACTTCAAATCGGCGGGCTGAAAGGGCCGTCCCTTGTGCCCCGGCATGTGGAACCGGATGGGCTCCCGGTCCGCGTAGCCGCGAACGGCGTCGTAAAGAGGGGTTGGCATGATGATGACCTCCAAAAAAGGCGGAAGGGACAACCCTTCCGCCTTTCACGTTTATTTCTGATGGGGGGCGTAGGCCACCACGGTGCGGCGGTTGGGCTCCACGCCGGTGGAGTAAGTAGACACGCCCTTGTAATCCTGAAGCGCGGTGTGGATCACATGCCGCTCATAGGCGTTCATGGGCTCCAGGGTCATATTCCGGCGGTACTTGACCACCTTTCCGGCCACCTTCACCGCCAGCCGCTGGAGGGACTCCTCCCGCTTGGCCCGGTAGCCCTCGGCGTCCACATGGACCCGCACCCGCTTGGACTGGCCCCGGTTGATGGAATAGCTGGTCAGCTGCTGGATGGCGTCCAGGGTCTCCCCCCGCCGTCCGATAATCGCGCCCAAGTTCTCGCCCTGGAGGACCACCTTATAGCCGCCCTCGCTGGTGGCGAAGATCTCCGGGGAGGCCTGGACCTGCAAATGCTGCATAAGACCGGTAAGAAACTCCCGGATGCGGATGGCCCTCTCGTCATCCTCGGCCGCCGGCTCATAGGTCACAGGGGCCTTGGAAGCGGGAACGGCGGAGCCGATGAGCACCTCGTCCCCCTCCTGAAGGCGGTTCTCCCGCTGGGGACGGGGACGGCGCTCCTGCCGGGGCTGGCTCCTCTTGGGCGGGGCCATGCCCGGCTTGGCGGCCAGGATGGTCTCCTCCGCCGCGGGGGCCGCCTCCTTCTTCTCCTTCTTGGGGGCGGGGGGAGCCGGCTTCTTCATGGAAGCTGCGGGCAGGACGGTCTCCTCCACGGCGGGCGCCGGGGCCTTGGGGGCCGCCTGCTTGGGTTCTGCCTCTTCCCTCTCGCCCTCCTCTGTCAAGGGACAGGGCTTGCCATCGATCTCCTCATAGCTCACCCGGACCTTAGCCGGGTTGCTGCCGAAGCCCAGAAAACCGGACTTGGCCCGTTCAATCACCTCAACGGACACATCATCCCGCTCCAATCCCAGCTGGAACAGGGCGGCAGAGATGGCGTCCTGCTCGGAGCGGCCTGTGGTTTCGATCCATTTCAACATCACTTAACCCTCCTTATTCTTATCCTTCGCGGGCTTTTTCTTCTTACCGGCAGCCTCTGCCTCAGCGATGGCCTTAAAGAGCACATTGGGGTCGGTGTAGGGGGTCACGCCGCCATAGCGGCCGGGGATATAGGACCGGCCCCGGGCGTAGGCCCGGATGCCCTCCCGGCTGTCGTCCTTATTGACGCCCTCCTGGTCGGGCTCATCCTCCTTCTTCTGGACGGGCTTCTTCTTGCCCCGGTTCTTTTTCTCCTCCTCAAGGCGGCGCTGGCGCTCCAGCCGGGCCTCCTCCTTGCGGCGCTTTTCCTCCTCCTTCTCCTCGGCCTCCCGCCGGGCGGAGGCCTCCCGGGCGGCTTCATAGTCCTTTTTCAGCATTTTGCCGCAGATATACTCCTGGGCCATGGTGACAAAATACTGGGCAATCCAGTAGATGGACAGTCCAGCGGGGACGGTGAAGCCAATCCACAGGGACATAACCGGCATCATCCACAGCATCATCCTGTTGGTGCTGTCCAGCTGGGCATTCTGGGCCTGATTGTTCATCCGGCTGGTGGCCATAGACACCTTCATGGACAGATAGGACACACCCACAGAGATGATGGGCAGGATAAACAGGCCGATGTTGTTCAGGTTCATATCCACCGTCCACAGCTTCCACTCAGGGATCTGGGACAGATCAACACCCAGGAAGCTGAAGTTAAGCACAAACAGGCCCTCGGCCCCGGTAGCGGTCTGGAGGGCGGCCAGGTTCTCCGGCTTGACCAGAGACAGCAGATACAGCTGGTTGTAGGCCCCGTTCTGGAACAGGCTGGTGATCTTGCCATCGGCCAGCTGCTCCTGAAGCTTCTCCAAGGCGCCCTGGGTGAGCCAGCCGTTGGCGAGGGCCGCGGCCGGCCAGTCCAGCTCAGCGGCCAGGGTCTCGATCTGCTCCATGGACATACTCATGAAATAGGTCAGGGGCTCCCGGATGATGCCGTACAGGGCGATCAGCACAAACATGGGAATCAGGGACCACAGACAGCCCCCCATGGGGTTGACGTGCTCCTTCTCATAGAGCTTCTGGAGCTCTAAATTATACCGTTCCCGGTCCTTGCCATACTGCTTTTGCAGCTTCTGCATCTGCTCGGAGAGCATAGTGGTCTGAATCATGCTCTTCTTGCTTTTCAGCGTGACCGGGAAAAGGATCAGCTTGATGACGATGGCGAACAGGATCAGGGCGACGCCGTAGCTGCTGAACAGGTTATAGAAAAACAGCAGCAGCCAGGCAAAGGGCTGCAAAATAATACCCACAGTGTTACCTCCGCAAAAATTTTGTGGCAGAAGGGGTCATGGGACCGGGTCATACTCCACGGACCTCTGCCGGTGAAACGGGTGGCACCGCGCCACCCGGCGCAGGGCCAGCCATCCCCCCTTCAGCGCGCCGTATTTCTCCACCGCCTCCAGGGCATACTCCGAGCAGGTGGGAATAAAGCGGCAGCAGGGGGGGCGCAGGGGCGAGATATTGCGCCGGTAGAACCGGATCAGAGACAGGAACAGGAGCTTCACCGGGGCTTGTCCCCCTTTGGGGCGCGAGTGAGCTCCAGCTTTTTTACCAGCCGGGCGAAGCTGCGCTCCAGCTCACCGTAGCGGCCATAGATCACCCGGGCGCGGGCCACAATCACAATGTCATAGCCGGGGAGCAGCTCCCCCTCATGGGTGCGGTACAGCTCCCGGATGCGGCGGCGGGCCCGGTTGCGCTTGACGGCGTTGCCCAGCTTCAGCCCCGTGGTAATCCCCAGCCGGCTCACCGGCCGGCCAGTCTTGCGGCAGTAAATGACAAAGTAAGGACAGACACCGCTCTTCCCTTTGCTGTACAGCCGGCGGAACTCATGATTCTGTTTCAAAGGCACGGTATGCTTCATGACTTCCTCCACTGCATTTTGGACAAGAAAGCGGCGTATGCACATATAGGGCGGGGGAATTTCTCCCACGCCCCTGTCTTGTGCGCTTATTCATGTGTCCTCTTGTCCCGTCTCGTTTTGAGCTCCGGTCCTGTCTGCCTCACGCTTCTCAGTGAGTCAGACGGACACGGCCCTTGGCCCGGCGGCGGGCCAGCACCTTGCGGCCATTGCGGGTAGCCATACGCTTGCGGAAGCCGTGCTCCTTGGAGCGCTGACGCTTTTTGGGCTGATAGGTACGAAGCATGGGGGACACCTCCTCAGTATAATTTCAAGCCGGCTTGTCCGGCCCAACAACAGCTCCCGGACGGGAGCTGCGGTCTGCAAAAGATACGACAAGTATTATAGCGGATAACCAGTACCCGTGTCAACCATTTTTTTGCCGTAAATTAATAATTTTCCCTATTGCAAATATCATAGCGTCTGTAGTATAATGGGGTTGCCGAAATCCAAAAAGGGTATCACCATTTCTTCAGCAAAAAGGAATCCCGGAGAGCCGTATACTCTCCGGGATTCCTTTTTGCGGTGGGGTCTTGGGCTTAATTGCCTTTGTGATGACAGTCAAACCACTTGCAGATGTAATGCCCGATTACACTTGCCACAACTGCCATAAGGAAATCCGTCAGGGCACCCATTTCTTCACCTCCTCCCTGTTGCCAGGGTAGGGAAAGGCAACCAACTGCATTATACCAAAATACGACAGTATCCGAAAGAAAAGAATGCCCAAAGAGCAGGGAAATTGAACGATTGAACAATGTACCAATGACAGCCTCCAAAGGCTCCCTCTCTGAGGGAGCTGTCAGCCGCAGGCTGACTGAGGGAGTCCCCAAGGGCCCCGCGGGCCTCCGGAGGACTCCCTCCGTCACGGCTTCGCCGTGCCACCTCCCTCGGAGAGGGAGGCTTTTTCCCTGCGGGGGACGGTGGATGTAGGGCGGGACGACCCGGCGCGCCCTACAGACGCAAAATTGATTTCCCTGGCCCAGAAAGAAATTCTCTCTCAAAAAAATCATATAAAACCCCTGGAGCTTCACACTCCAGGGGTTTGCTCCTTTTTCTGTTCCAACTGTTCCAGGTGCGCTTTCAGCACCAGATTGATATAGCTGGACAGAGAACGGTCCTCCTGCTCAGCCAGATATTTCACCTGTTTCAGAATCGGATCATCAATAGTTATGCTGATAGACGTTTTGATTGGTTTCACACATATCACCCCACAAGTGGATGATACTATTATTTGCGATAGTATATTGACAAATAATATTTAATCGTGTAAACTAGTGTTAATCAAGGAGGAATGTACCTAATGAATGATTCAAACGACAAAACTCCTATTATTCCAGATATCCGCCAGCCTCTAAAAAATTTTCTTGACCGCTCCGGCGGTCTCGACCCCATTTCGGTCACGTTATCCGACATATTACCTGAAAAAGTCTTTGAAGATATATCTTTGAACTAAAAACACCGCCCCTTCTCTGGAAAGAAGGGGCGGTGTTCTGTTCAGGGAGCGGCGGAGCCGGGCGGGCTAGCGCGTCAGCAGCTTTTTCATGCCCTCCTCCAGGCCGTCTACGGTGAGGGGAAACATGGAAAATTCCTTGGCGATGGCGTCGTAGGTCTGGGACCAGTAGGGGCCCCAGTCGGGGCGGGGGCTGGGGTTGAGCCAGACGGTGTGCCGGAAACGGCCCTTTAAAAGCCGCAGCCAGTCCATCCCGCACTGAGGACCGTCCGACCGCTCTCCCCTGCCGTAGTAGCCCCCCATCAGCTCATAGGGGGCCATCTGAGCGTCCCCCACCAAAATCAGCTTGTAGTCCCCCGGGAGATTGGACAGCACCCAGTCCGTAGGGATGCTGTTCCGGGACATGAGGGTGGGGTCCTGATAGAGACGGCTGTAAACACAGTTGTGAAAGTAGTAGACCTTCAAATCCTTAAAGTGCCCCGACTTGCTCACCGCCTGGAACAGGGCGGAGCACATCTGGGCGTAGTAGTCCATAGAGCCGCCGGAGTCCATGAGCAGCAGTACTTTTACTGTGTTCTCCCGGGGCCGCTTATACCGCACCTTGAGCACGCCGCCGTTGTCCGCTGTGTCCTTGATGGTCCTGTCCACGTCGAACTCGGTGGGCGGCAGGTCCACCAGGCCGGAGTACTGGCGCAGGTGCCGCAGAGCCACCTGAAACTGGCGGGTGTCCAGGGTGTTGTCCCGGCGGAAGTCCCGGAATTTCCGCTCCCCCGCCACCCGGAAGGCCCGGCGGTACATACTCTGTCCCCCCACCCGGATGCCCTTGGGGGAAAGACCGGAGTTGCCGAACATGGACATGCCGTGGGTGCCCACCCAGTAATTGCCCCCGTTGTGCTCCTCGGTCTGCTCCAGCATCCGCTCCTGGAGCATCCGCTCAATCTCCTCCTCAGAGAAGCCCATGTTTTTCAGGGCCTGGACCTCGTCCCAGTTGGCGTAGTCGGATAATACTTCTGGTTTATTTAGCCAGTCCAATAACTCTTGGGATACCTCCTGTTGAAAGGGGACGTCCTTAAAATACTCCAAAAAAGCGCGGTCGAAGGTGTCGAAGTCGGCCTCACTCTTCACCAGCAGACAGCGGCACAGGTGGTAAAAGCCGGTGAAGCTGGCGTTGTGGAGATTTTTGTGCAGGCCCTCCACCAGGGCCATCCACTCGGTGAGGGACACCTTCAAGCCATTTCGCCGGAGCAGATACAGAAAATCGGTAAACATGGCCTCACCGCCACTGACGGCGCAGGACATCGATGTCCTCGTTCTTTTTCAGCAGCACCCCCACATAGGGGACCTCCTTCACAATCCGGCGCACGTCCACACCCCCGTGCTGGAGGGCCTGGATCCAGTCGATGATCTCGCTGGTGGAGGGCTTTTTCTTGATCTGGGGCAGGTTCCGGATCTTATAGAAGGCCTCCAGCACCTGGTCCAGCAGCCTTTTGTTGATGTCAGGGAAGTGGACCCGGACAATATCCTCCATCAGCTCCTTGTTGGGGAACTCGATATAGTGGAAGACGCACCGGCGCAAAAAGGCGTCGGGCAGCTCCTTCTCCGCGTTGGAGGTGATGATCACCACCGGGCGGTGGTTGGCCTTCACCGTCCGGCCCGTCTCCGGGATGTGGAACTCCATCCGGTCCAGCTCCCACAGCAGGTCATTGGGGAACTCCAGGTCGGCCTTGTCGATCTCGTCGATGAGGAGGATGACCTGTTCATCGTTGGTAAAGGCCTCTCCCAGCTTGCCCAGCTTGACATACTTTTCAATGTCGTCCACCCCCTGGCCCCCAAACTGGCTGTCGTAGAGCCGCTGGACTACGTCGTATACATAGAGACCGTCCTGGGCCTTGGTGGTGGACTTGATATTCCAGATAATGAGCTTTTTGCCCAGCGCCTGAGAGATGGCCTCGGCCAGCATAGTCTTTCCCGTGCCTGGCTCCCCCTTGATGAGCAGGGGTTTTTGCAGCACCATAGCGATGTTGGCCGCCCGGAGCAGCTCCTCCGAGGCCACGTAGTTTTGACTTCCGCGAAATTCCTTCATTCCATTTTCCTCCTGGTCTTTGCAGTCTTGCTCCTGATTGTACCCTGTTCGAGAGGAAAAGGCAAGACTTAAAACTCCCTCAGTCTGGCCTTCGACCAGCCAGCTCCCTCAAAGAGGGAGCCTTTCTAAAACCTCCCTCTCTGAGGGAGGTGGCACGGCAAAGCCGTGACGAAGGGAGTTTGCCAAGTTTCATTGCTTTTCTGACAAGTATACTTGACAATTCAAAGTCTCTATGCTATGATACCCTCAACGGAGACGGTCACGGCCGGACCAATGCCGGGAATTTTGAAAGGAAGTCAGTTTTATGGACAAGGACAAAATTCTGGAAAAAAGCCGCAAAGAAAATGAAAACCGGGACGAGATGGAGCGGACCATCACCATTGAGGGGGAGTCCTTCAGTCTGGCCTTTACCCTGATGGCAGGCCTTGCGATTGTCGCCTACAATCACTTTCACAACCTGTCCTCCGACAGCGTCATGATTATGTTCTGGACCTCCTGCGTCAGCAGCCGGCTGTACCGGCTCACCAAGCGGAAGAGTGCCTCCGATTTGGTCACCATGATTATTTCCCTTGTCATTCTGGTGTTTTATGTGGTAAAATATTTCTCACAGAGGTGAGGGCATGGACGATCAGCTGGTCCTGAAAAATCGGTTAAAGGTGGCCCGGGCGGAGCGCTCCCTGTCCCAGGGGGAGCTGGCCAAGCTGGTGGGCGTCTCCCGCCAGACCATCAGCTCCATCGAGACGGGGCAGTTCAACCCCACCGCCAAGCTGGCCCTGGTCCTGTGCATCGCCCTGGACAAGAAATTCGAGGAGTTGTTCTACTTCGATTGAGAGGAGGCCCGCCTGTGGAATACTTCGCCATTGGACTGTTTGCCGTAGCCGTCATCGGCATCCCCATCGCCATTCTGCTGCTCAACGATTATGGCAAGAAGCGGGGGTGCGGCCGGGGCTGCGCCACCTGCGGAAACCGGGATATTTGTTACCGAAACAAGAAAAAAGCGCAGGACAAGTAAGTCCTGTGCTTTTTTCATCTATATTTCTGACTCTCCGCCACCGCCAGCTGATCACAGCGGTTGTTGAACTCGTTCTCGGCGTGGCCCTTGACCCAGTGGAGGCTGACGGTGTGCTTCTCGCACAGATCCAGCAGCCGGCCCCACAGGTCTGGGTTCAGGGCGGGCTTTTTGTCCGACTTCACCCAGCCTCTGGCCCGCCAGCCCTTGGCCCAGCCCTTGCCCAGGCCGTCGATGACGTATTTGCTGTCGGAGTACAGCTCCACCGCGCAGGGCTCCTTCAGGGCCTCCAGGGCGGCGATGACTCCGGTGAGCTCCATGCGGTTGTTGGTGGTCTGGGCCTCGCCCCCGGACAGCTCTTTCCTGTGGCCGTTGTACATCAGGATGGCCCCCCAGCCCCCGGGGCCGGGGTTGCCGGAGCAGGCCCCATCGGTGTAAATGGTGACAATTTTCATGGTTTCTTCTTCCTTAAAATAAATCGCTGTGGGTACCCGTTCGGGTGAGCACCAAAATCAGTTGGTCCCGGTCAATCCGATAGACCAGCAGCCAATCAGGCGTGATATGGCACTCCCGATAGCCTGTGTAATCGCCTGTCAGCCGGTGGTCTTTATACTTTTCTGACAGAGTTTTTTGCTCTGCCAGAAAACTGACAGTTGTCCTCAACAGATCAAGGTTATAGCCCCGCCTTTCAATTCGCTTAAGATCCTTCTTAAATAATCTGTGAACTCTAATCTTCAGCATTGAGGAGATCCTCCATCATCTCGTCTACAGACGTGTAGGCTTTACTCAAGCCGATTCCCATCCTTGCCTCCTCCAACGCCCGCCGGGTTTCTTCATTTGGAATGTCTCCGCCGACCTCAAACGGTATCTTATTCTCCCGCACGGCCTTCTTGGCGAATACAGTAAACGCCGTTGTCATACTCATACCGATATCCGAGCAAAATTCCTCAAACTGACGCTTCAATTCCGCGTCCATACGAATGCTTATATTAGTCTGCGCCATATCAGACACCCCTTTCTGTCTTATACTATGTATCATAAATAATTTTCAATACATTGTCAAGATATTTCCATACAAAAGCCGGACACATTGACTGCGTCCGGCTGTTCCCCAAACCCGCCCGCGTGAAACCGACGTCTGGTAGTGATAAAAAGCGTCCCGAAGGACATAACGATACAGGTGTAACGGTAACGGACCTGATAAAGAGCCGGGATTCGAACCCAGGCGAGGTCCCGCCGCCTCCATGAGGCGCCGATGGCTCCGGCGCGGAGCTGACATCCGCCTTTCACGCAACCAAATGCTTTTTGTATTCCGCCCCCCGAAGGGGGCGGAATACATTTTATAATAGCTCGGTGGTCCAGTTTTTCTCCTGAATGGTCTCCTCCAGCTCCCGCAGGTCCTTGGAGAGGACATCCACCTGTTTTTGCAGCTGGCGGACGTTGACCGTGCTCTTTACTTTGATCTCGCTGGCGCTGTGACGGCGGACCAGGGCGCTGGCATTGCTGAGGAAACCGCGCAGGGCGGACAGCCTTCCCCTTGTGCAGTCCCGCCTGGCCAGCAGGTCGGACAAGGTGGCCCCGTCCTCCAGCCGGGTGGAATTGTTGGTGCGGTTGATGGCGGAGATCAGCTCCTCCAGCCGGGCATAGTCCGCCTCCAGCTCCTTCAACAGCTCCACAGGGTCCTCGGCGGGCTGTTCCCCCTCCTGGACCTGGGCGTTGTTGTTCAGCCGGACCTCCAGCTGACGGATGCGGGTCTGTAATTCCGACCGCTGGGACAGGGCGTTGGCCAATTTCACTTGCATTCAACCCCTTCAATTATGATAATCAGAGAATATTATTATAGCTGTCAATCATACTGCTGATGGCGTCGCTGGCGTTGAGCAGAGCCTCAGCGTAGTCAGTGCCGGCCATAAGGGCCTCGGCCAGGGCGCCCATATAGCTGTAGAGAGAGTTCGCTTTATTCGTGTACAGCTCCAGCGCGCTGTCCCCTACCCGGCCGGTGAAAATTTCCACCTTTTCCCGCTCGGACTCGTTCCCCAGGGCCTCGGTCAGGCTGTCGTGGGAGGTCTGGAGGCTGTCGAACAGGGGGGAGAGGTTGGTCATGTCAATCTCAGGCAGGACCGTCTCCTCTCCGGTGTTGGCAGCGTCAATCTGGCTCCAGACATCACCCAGAATATCCTCGCTGGTCTGAATCAGGCACAGGGAGTGGTAGAGGATCATCTCCTCCTCCTCCAGCAGCTGGTTCAGGTTCTCCTCCTCGCCCTGGCTGGCCAGGATATCGAAGGCGGCCAGGAAGGCCTCGTAATTGGCGTCGTAGACCTGGAGGGCGCTCCACAGCTCGGCGTGAATCTCCCGGGCCTTCGCCAGGTTGTCCTCCTCAAACTCGTCAAAGCGCATGTAGGAGCCTAGGTGGTTCAGGGCCTCCATCACCTTGACGGGACTGTCCCCCAGGTCCCGGAGAGCGGCGTCCGCCTCGGGATAGGCGGGCTCCTCATCCAGATAGTCCAGCGCCTTTTCCACAAGGTAGGTGTTGGGGGTGTAGAACTCCACCGCCTCCTTGATGGCGGCGTAGTCTCCGGTCACGGTAAAGCTGGGGTCGAAGCTCACGTTGGAGAAATAGACCTCCAAAATGGGCTCGATCTCCCCGCTGATCTCTTCCGCCAGATCCAGATAGGAGTTATACTTGCTGTAGTCCACGGGCCCGTCGCTCTTGTCCGCGGAGGACGCGGAGGAGCTCACATCACTTTTACTCCCGCCGCCGCTCGCGTCATTGCCGCTTTTATCACTGCCGCCCTTTCCGCCGCATCCAGTCAGCAGCAGTGCGGCGCTCAAGGCCAAACAAATCATTCCTGTCCAAAGCTTTTTCTGATTCATGACACATAACCTTCTCTTTTCTATTTTTTTAAAATTTCTTCCCGTTTCCGCCGAAACTCCCTGCCGTCGATCAGCCCGGCGGACTTTAGGCTTTCCAGCTGCTCCAGACGGGTGGAGATAGAAGAAGGGTCCCTCTGGTATCTCTGAACAGACTGGGAATCCTTCGGTATTTTCCGCACTTTGTCCAGCCAGCGCAGGGGCGGCCATACCTTTCCCCGGCTCTTACTCTCTAAATAGGAAAGGCCCAGACACAGGAGCAAAATAAATGTAAACTGCACATTCCAAGGCATGAACATCGCAAAGGTGGACATCACCATGCTTCCCATATCACAGCCCCCTCAGAATTTCCTCCCGCTTTTGTTGATACTCCCGGTCGTTGATCAGTCCGCCGGACTTCAAGCTTTCCAGCTGCTCCAGCCGGCGGGCAGTACTCTGGTCTCTCCCGGACGCGGGGTACTTTTTCAAATACTGCCAGCCTTGCAGAAGGGTGAACATCGCGCCCACCAGCGTCCAGAAGATTCCAAATCCGCCAGTGACCGGGATCAGCACCAGCAGGCCCAGCAGCGTAAATACACCGCCCCACGCCATACCCACAATGACCTGTGTCCTGTTGGGGGGATAGGTGCTGTTCCCCAGCCTCCCGCCGGTCCGCTTCCGCAGCCAGGCCAAGGTCCCGTTATAGAGCTTGCCATAGGCCCCAAGTTCCAGACACAAACCAATAAGAGACAAAATCACATAGAGCATGACCTCCGTGTCTCCACCTGGGTTAATCGCGGCCTCCATGGAAAACATAGGGATCATTCCTCTGTCGGAGCCTCCTCGGGCTGGATGGTCTCCGCGTTCTCCTCCCGCTCAGCCAGGGCCAGGGAGATCACCTTGTCCCCCTCCTCCTTGAAGCGCATGACGATCACGCCCTGAGTGGACCGGCCAGCCATGCGGATGGAGTCCACATGAGTACGGATCAGGATACCCGCCTGGGTGACCAGGAGCAGGTCCTCAGAGCCGTCCACCACCTTGATGCCCACAATGGGCCCGGTTTTGTCGGTGACCATGTAGTTCTTGATGCCCAGGCCGCCCCGGTTGGTGATGCGGTACTCCTCCACCGGGGTCCGCTTGCCAAAACCCTTCTCGGTGATGGACAGCACCGTTTTGCCCTCCAGGGCCCGGGCGGCGCCCACCACGTAGTCCCCCTCCCGGAGGCGGATGCCCCGGACGCCCACGGCGTCCCGGCCCATGGGCCGCACGTCGTTCTCGTCGAAGCAGACGGCCATGCCGTCGTGGGTGGCAATGAGAATTTTCTTGCTTCCGTCGGTCTCCCGAACGGACACCAGCTGGTCCCCCTCATCCAGACGCAGGGCCCGAATGCCGTTGTTCCGCAGGTTTTTCAGGGTCTGGACAGGCAGGCGCTTCACCGTGCCGTTCCGGGTGACCATGAACAGATACAGCTCCTCGCCCTCATGCTCCCGATAGTGGAGCATAGCCTGGACCCGCTCTCCCTGCTCCACCTGGAGGATATTGATGATGTTGGTGCCCTTGGCGGTCTTTCCGCTCTCGGGAATTTGATAGCCCTTCTTGCGGTAGACTTTGCCGGTGTCGGTAAAGAACAAAATATAGTCGTGGGTGGAGGCGGTGAACACGTCCACCACATAGTCCTCATCCCGGGTGGTGATGCCCTTTTTGCCCATGCCCCCCTTGGACTGGGCGGCGTATTCGCTCACCGGGGTGCGCTTGATATAGCCCGCCTGGGTGAGGGTAAAGACGCACTGTTCCTCCTCGATCAGGTCCTCAATGTCGATCTCGTCCTCCACGTCCTGGATCTCCGTCACCCGGTCGTCGCCGTACTTGTCCCGGATGGCGGTGAGCTCGTCCTTGAGCACCCCCCGGAGCATAGTTTCAGAGGCCAGCAGCTCATTGAAGTAGGCAATCCGCTCCTCCAGCTCCTTATACTCCGCCTCCAGCTTCTCCCGGTTCAGGCCCTGGAGAGCGATGAGCCGCATGTCGCAGATGGCTTGGGCCTGAACGTCGTCCAGCCCAAAGCGCTCCATCAGCCGCTCCTTGGCGTTGTCGTAGCTGCTGCGGATAATGTGGATAACCTCGTCGATATTGTCCTGGGCGATGAGTAAGCCCTCCAGCAGATGGGCCCGCTCCTGAGCCTTGCGCAGGTCGTACTTGGTCCGCCGGATGATGATCTGCTCCTGATAGGCGATATACTCATCCAGGATATGCCGCAGAGACAGAATCCGGGGCTGGAGCTTGCCGTTCACCTCCACCAGGGCCAGCATGTTGATGGCGAAGGTGGTTTGCAGCTGGGTCTGGGCAAAGAGCCGGTTGAGCACCACCTGGGGGTTGGCGTCCCGCTTCAGCTCGATGACGATGCGCATACCGTTGCGGTCGGTCTCGTCCCGGATGTCGGAGATACCCTCCAGCCGCTTGTCCTCCACCTGGTCGGCCATGTTCTTGATGAGCATCCGCTTGTTCACCTGGTAGGGGATCTCGGTGATGACAATGCGGGTGCGGTCCTTGCCGAACTCCTCAAATTCGTGCCTCGCCCGGATGGTCACCCGGCCCCGGCCGGTGGCGTAGGCCGCCCGGATACCCGACCGGCCCATAATAATGGCCCGGGTGGGGAAATCGGGGCCGTGGATGTGCTCCATCAGGTCGGCCAGGGTGGCTTCCGGGTCGTCCAGCACGCAAATGGCCGCGTTGATGACCTCCCGCATGTTGTGGGGCGGGATGTTGGTGGCCATACCCACGGCGATGCCGCTGGAGCCGTTCACCAGCAGGTTGGGGAACCGGGAGGGCAGAGTCTTGGGCTCCTTCCGGCTCTCATCAAAGTTGGGGTCCCAGTCCACCGTGTCCTTCTCGATGTCCCGGAGCATCTCGTCGGAGAGCTTGGACATGCGCGCCTCGGTGTAACGGTAGGCGGCCGGGGGATCGCCGTCGATGGAACCGAAGTTGCCGTGGCCGTCCACCAGCATATACCGCATGGAGAAATCCTGGGCCAGGCGGACCAAAGCGTCGTAGACAGAACCGTCACCGTGGGGGTGATACCGGCCCAGCACATCGCCCACGCAGGTGGCCGATTTCTTGAAGGGCTTGTCGCTGGTGAGATTGTCCTCATACATGGCGTAGAGGATACGTCGGTGGACGGGCTTCAGGCCGTCCCGCACATCGGGCAGGGCCCGGCCCACGATAACCGACATGGCGTATTCAATGTAGGAGTTCTCCATTTCCGGCACCAGGGAAGAAGTAACGATTTTCTGGTCCGGGTAGCGAATCTCCTCGGGATCGTATTGGGGTTTCTTACTCATTGACTGTGTTCCTCACTTTTCAATAAATACCACTCAGTCCTCACTGTCTGGCTGCTGCCCATCGTGGGCTTTCCATTTACATTCTGTAAAATCTAAATCTGTAAATACAGCCTGGAAAGAGGAATCCTCTGGAGAACAGGCATACACACCAAAGCGAATCCTGCTCCCGCCCTCATGCATGTGGCACACCCGCATCTGCTGGAAGCGCACCCCATCCGTGGAGCACTCCAGGCAGTAATCGCTCTCCCGGCGGCTCAGCCGATACCACATCGATTTCACGTCAGCAGGAATCACCGTGGTAGCCCAGTCGGAGTATCCATGATTGGTAACCACGCTTCCAAGGTGCTGAAATTCCTCATTTTCATACTCAACAGAGGCCTTCAGCCAGTTTTCACTGTCCAGATACATTACAATTCCGCACTGGTCAAACCGGCGCCCGCTCTCCTGAAACTCAGTCTTTACAGAAAAGCTGAAAAACTGCTCTTCCGTCTCCATCTGAAAGACGGGGGCGTTATCATTGCGGAAGTGATAATAGGTCCTCTGCCACAGGTCTGTATTCGGATTTGTAACCACAACCAATTTTCCGTCCTCTATTTCAAAGCTGCGAGGCTCCCGCATCCACTGAAAGCCGCTCCAATTCACCATGCTTTACACGCTCCAAACAATATCAGTAATCCAGATTCACCGCGTATTTGGCGTTACGCTCGATGAACTCCTTCCGGGGCTCCACCTTCTCGCCCATAAGGACGGTGAAGGTTTCGTCCGCCCGGACGGCGTCGTCCAGCTCAATGCGGCGCAGGGTGCGCTTTTCCGGGTCCATGGTGGTCTCCCACAGCTCATGGGGGTTCATCTCGCCCAGGCCCTTGAAGCGGTTAATCTCCACCTTGGCGTTGGGGTTGTCCCCCCGCATTTCGGCGGAAATAGCGTCCCGCTCCTCCTCAGAGAAGGCCAGCCGTACCTGTTTGCCCCTTGTCAGCTTGAACAGGGGGGGGACGGCGGAGTAGACATAGCCGTTTTCGATGAGGGGCCGCATGAATCGGAAGAAGAAGGTGAGCAGCAGGGTACGGATGTGGGCGCCGTCCACGTCGGCGTCGGCCATAATAATCACTTTGTGATACCGCAGCTTATTCAGGTCGAAGTCGTCTCCGATGCCCGCCCCCAGGGCGGTGATCACGGGGGTAAGCTTGTCGTTGCCGTAGACCTTGTCGGCCCGGGCCTTCTCCACGTTGAGCATCTTGCCCCACAGGGGGAGGATAGCCTGAAAGCGGCTGTCCCGGCCCTGGGTGGCGGAGCCTCCGGCGGAGTCGCCCTCGACGATATAAATTTCGGTCAGCTCCGGGTTGGCCTCGTTGCAGTCCCGCAGCTTGTCGGGCATGGCGGCCCCGCCCAGGGCGGTTTTCCGGCGGATGGACTCCCGGGCCTTTCGGGCGGCCTCCCGGGCCCGGTTGGCCATCAGGGCCTTGTCCAGGATGGCCCGGCCCACGGCGGGGTTCTCCTCCAGATAGACCTCCAGCTTCTCGGACACGATGGCGTTGACCAGGGTGCGCATCTCACTGTTGCCCAGCTTGGCCTTGGTCTGACCCTCGAACTGAGCCTCGGTAAGCTTCACCGAGATAACCACCGTAAGCCCCTCCCGGCAGTCCTCGCCGGACACCTTCTCATCGTCCTTAAGCATTTTCATTTTCCGGCCGTAGGCGTTGAGGGCGTTGGTCAGCGCCCGGCGGAAGCCCTCCTCATGCATACCGCCCTCGGGGGTGTGGACGTTATTGGCAAAGGAGACCATAACCTCCTGGTAGCCGTCGTTGTACTGCATGGCCACCTCGGCCATAGCGTCCTCCCTGGCCCCGGACATATAGATCACATCGTGATGCAGGGCGTCCTTGTTCTTGTTGATGAAGGCGACAAACTCCCGGATGCCGCCCTCATAGCACATGTCGTCCTCCTGCTCCTGACCGGGGCGCAGGTCCACCGTCTGGATGCGCAGGCCGGCATTGAGGAAGGCCTCCTCCCGCATACGGGTATGGAGGGTGTCGTAGCTGTACTCCAGGGTGTCGAACATCTCCGGGTCTGGCTTGAAGGTGACGGTGGTGCCGGTGTGGTCGGTCTTGCCCACCACCTTCATCTCCTGAGTAATCTTGCCCCGGGCAAACTTCATCTCATAAATTTCCCCGTTTTTATGGACCTGGACCTCCAGCCACTCGGACAACGCGTTGACAACAGACGCGCCCACCCCGTGGAGACCGCCGGAGACCTTGTATCCGCCGCCGCCGAATTTGCCGCCGGCGTGGAGAATGGTAAACACCACCTCCAGAGCGGGTTTACCGGTCTGGGGCTGAATGTCAACCGGGATGCCCCGGCCGTTGTCGGTTACGGTAATGGTGTTTCCCGGATTGATGGTCACAGTGATGTCGGTGCAGTGGCCGGCCAGGGCCTCGTCGATGGAGTTGTCCACAATCTCATACACCAGATGGTGCAGGCCGGACTCCGAGGTGGAGCCGATATACATGCCGGGGCGCTTGCGCACCGCCTCCAGGCCCTCCAGGACCTGAATCTCCGACCCGCCATACTCATGGTCGGTCTGGGTGGTGCTCAGCTCGTTCAGTTGATTCAGTTCTTCAGACATAATCTTCCTCCGCGATGGTGAAATTCTGTAGGGGCGGCCTTTGGCCGCCTGTGATTCGATTTCCCGCCCTTTTTATCCGGCGGCGGGCGGCCAAAGGCCGCCCCTGCAACGTCAATCCAGCTCCTCGTCCTCCAGGCCGGCGGTGTCGTGGTAGTCGTCCTCGCCGCCCTCGCTGCCCACCAGCTCTGTGGTGCGCATCCGGCGCTTGTCCTTGGCCTCCTCCACATGCTTATGGATCAACTCCTTGACCTCTCTGGGGCTCTTGACATTCTTCAGATCAAGATGAGGAATGCTCTTGTCCGAGGACACCACGCACACCGTCCCCACGCCGAAGATCCGCTGACCCAGAGACATATTCAGCTGCAAGTCCCGTACCCGGTAGAGCAGTACCTCGTCAGATTTGATGTTGAGAAAGCCTGTCTCACAAAACAGCCGGTCCTCGCTGAGGCGGTAGCGGGTAAAGGACAGGGGCAGTCCCAAATGACGCTTGCGGTCCTTCCACAGATACTCGATGGATTCCATATATTTGACCTCCTTGTTTGAAAGACTTCTATTCCAGTCCGCCCCGTTCCGCATGGGCGGACAGAGTGGCGGAGGAGAGAGGAGAGAGATATACGATTGATTCCCCCCAGCGGCTGTCGGCCAGAATAAAGGACCGGGGCAGGTCCTCGGTCAGCCAGACAGCGCGGCCCTCTGTCTCCGCACGCTCCAGAAATTCCCGGGTTTTGAAGGCCCAGCTGGCGTTGTCCAAGTCGAAGATACCTAAAATATCCCGGTCAGGGATAACTACGGATTGACCTAAATGCAGATACACAGCTATACCAGCTTTCCGTCACGGATATGGAACGCCCTGCCGCCCTCCAGGCCTTCCAGCTTCTCCTCCTCGCAGCAGGTGATGAATACCTGTCCCCCCCGGATGCGGTTGAGGACGAAGGACTGCCGCTTGGGGTCCAGCTCGGAGAGGACATCGTCCAGCAGGAGGACAGGCCACTCCCCGGTCTCCTCCTGAAAAATCTCCCGCTGGGCCAGCTTCAAAGACAGGGCGGCAGTGCGGGTCTGGCCCTGGGAGGCGTAGATCTTGGCGGACTGCCCGCCAATGGAAACGGTCAGGTCATCCTTGTGGGGTCCGGACAGGCACTGACGGCTGTCGATCTCCGCCTGGCGGCGCTTCTCCTGATGCTCCAGCAGGAGGGGGAGCAATTCCCGCGGCTGAGCCTGGGGGTCGTCGATATTGGACACCGTCTCATACCTCAGCTCCAGCCCCTCCCGGCCTCCGGAGAAGTCGGCGTGAATGGCGGGGGCCCGCTCCCGCAGCCGCTTGATAAAGTGGGCCCTGTAGTGGATGAGAATCGCCCCGGTCTGGGCCATACGGAGGTTGAAGTCGTCCAGGGTGTCCAGCAGGGAGGGCCGCTCCGGCCAGTCCCGGAGGATGCGGGTCTTATGCTCATAGAGCCGGTTGTACTCGGCCAGGGCCTGGGTGTACCGGGGCCGCAACTGGCAGATGGCCCCGTCCAGAAATCTCCGACGCTCCGCCCCTCCCGCCCGGATCAAAGACAGATCCTCGGGACAAAAAAGGACGGTATTTAAAATCCCCGCCAGCTCCCCGGCGGTTTTCAGCTTCACCCCGTTGGAGAACAGCTGCCGGCCTCGCCCTCGGAACAGCTTGGCCTCCAGGACGAAATCCCGGTCCCGGCTGAACACTCTCCCCTTCACAAAGGCGGAGTCGATGTCCAGCATGATCATCTCCCGGTCCCATCTGGCCCGGTGGGACCGGGCGGCGGACAGATAGGCGACGGCCTCCAGCAGATTGGTCTTGCCCTGGGCGTTGTCGCCGTAGATCAGGTTGACCCGGGGGTCAAATTCCGCCTCCAGGTGGGGGTAATTGCGGAAGAAGTCCAGTTCAAGCCCCCTGACGATCACGTGACGACCAGCTCCGTCTCGCCGTCTATGACTGCCTTATCCCCGGGGCGCAGCTTCCTGCCCCGCATGGTGCAGGCCTCGCCGTTGACAGATACCCGGCCCTCCTGGATGATAAGCTTGGCGTCCCCGCCCGTCTCCACCGCCCCGGCGAACTTGAGCAGGTCCTGGAGCTTGATAAATTCGGTGTGAATCTTGATATCGTGTGTTTCCATTGCATAACCTCAAATCAGAGAAATATCAGTCATCCGCTTCCAAAAGGCCATACGCTTTCGCAGGGCGGGCGGGTCCAAAGTCTTCATGTAGTTCAAAAACGGGGCGTAGAGCGTCTTCCTATTTCGATCTACATACTCCCATTCGTGCTTATCCTTGTTCCGCTTCAAATAGCTCTCAATTTTTTTGGAAAAGTCCCGATAAAAGCTCTGCCAATAGGCCATAGAGAGCAGATATTGTTCCAAACTGCTGTTTACAAAAGTTAACTCATCCCCAAAGGAGTCGTGATACCAGGTCCAGATTGAACCGGTTTTCAACTCCACCACTTCATAGGAAACGCTATCCTCCTTATTGTGACGCCAGATGTGCTCCTCTGTTCCGTCCGGCCTCTTATAGCACGTGCTGGAAGAGCTGGCGAGAAATTCCCGGCTTTCTCCAATCACCAAGTATTTTTTCTTGTTGATGGTCTCATTCCGCAGACAACTGGCCCAGAACAGGGTTCCAAGGTAGACACGGTATCGGTCTTCATGCTCCTCGCTGGGTAAACGAAAGGGACGAAATTGGTCTGGTAAGCCTACCTGCATCAAAAAATCCTTGATACTCTGGGGAATCTCAAATTTTTTCAGCTGGTATTCCCGATACCGCCCCAGTCTGGGGTCTGCTAGAAGATCAGGGTCAGGCTCCAAGCCGCATCCGGTCTCCTGGACCTGCTGATAAAACTGGAGCATAGGGGGATAGTTCATCCAGTTCGGACGCTTTTCCATTTGTTCCACGTGAAACCTCCCTCAGTTGGCCTTCAACCGCACGGGCAGGACCATATAGGTGAAGTTCTCTTCCCCATCAGCTGGGAGAATGACGCAGGGGGCCACGCCGGAGGTAAACTCCATGCGCAGCTTATCGGCGGGGGCGGCCTTCAGGGCGTCCATGAGATATTTATTGTTAAAACCGATTTCCAGCCCGCCGCCGTCGCCGTTGATGACACATTGGTCCGCGGCGTCGCCGATGGCGGTCTTGGTGGTAATATCCACCATCCCGTCCCCAAAGACACAGCGCAGAGGGGACTTCAGCTTTTCGCTGATAATAAGGGACACCCGGTCGATGGAGGAGAGCAGGGCCCGGGCCTCCACCTCCACCTTGATGGTGTTGTTCCGGGGAATGGCGTTGCGGTAGGCCAAAAAGTCGCCCTCCAGCCGGCGGCAGACCAGGACGGTGTCCCCCGTCTGGAACATGACGTGGCGGGCGCCCTGAGTGACGATGACCTCCTCCTCCCCGGAGCAGATCTTCTCCACCTCGTTCAGCGCCGAGCCGGGCACCACAAAGGAAAAGGCGTCCGCCCCCCTTTTTTTCTCCACCGCCTCATGGCGCAGGGCCAGGCGGTAGCCGTCTACCGACACCACGGTGAGTCCGGTGTCGTCCACCTCGAATAGGGAGCCGGTGTGGATAGGGCGGCTCTCATTGTCGCTGACGGCGAAGAGGGTCTGCGCGATCATGGAGCGCAGGACAGGTTGCTTCATAGTCAGGGCGTTCTGCTGGTCCACGCTGGGCAGCTCGGGGAACTCCTCCGGGTCGGTACCCAGTATGTTAAACTCGGACAGTCCGCACTTGATGTTGACGGTATACCCCTGAGCGGAGAAAACCACCACGTCGTCGGGCATTTTTCGGACAATCTCCCCAAAGAGCCGGGCAGAGAGGACCAGAGACCCCCCCTCTCCAATCTCGGCGGGAACGGTGGCCTGAATTCCCGTCTCCAGGTTATAGCCAGTGAGGCGCAAGGTGTTCCCCGCCTCAATGAGGATGCCCTCCATAGCGGGGATGGAGCTCTTGGCGGCTACAGCCCGAGAGGTGACGGATACCGCCGCGGACAGCAAGGCCTTCTCACAGGAGAACTTCATAACAGGTTCCTCCAATCTCGTTCTCTCTCCGCCATAGGAGGAGAGGATGAAAATTTTAGTAACAGTAGTCCGTAGGCAAAAATAATGTGGAAAACAGGGGGAAAGCCTTGAGGCTCTAAGGAAAGTTCATCAACAGGGGGTGTGGAGCGAAAATGGGCGTTTTCCACAGGGCCGGTTTTTCCCCACATTCCTCCACAAACATTACACATTTAAGTGTGGAGATTTACTCATACCGGGCGTTGATATTGGTAGTGATGTCCTTGACAATCTCCGCCTTTTCCGGGTCGGTTTTCACCAGATTTTCAATGCGGTTCAGGGCGTTGAGGACGGTGCTGTGGTCCCGTCCGCCAAATTCCTGTCCGATCTCCTTCAGGGACAGGTTAGTCATGCGGCGGATCTGATAGATGGCAATCTGACGGGCCAGAGAGATGTCCTTAGAGCGGCCCTGTCCCCGGAGAATGTCCGGCTCAATATTGTAGAATTTGCAGACCTCTTCGATGATAACGTCGGCGGTGGGCAGAATGTCGGATTTTTCCTTAAAGATGTCCTTCACCGCCCGGATGACCGTGTTTTTATCTACAGTATCCCCAATCAGGTCCTGATAGGCCATGATCTTGTTGACGGTGCCCTCGATCTGCCGCACGTTGGCGGTGATGTTCTCGGCGATGAGCTGGATCAGGAAGTCGGGCAGCTCCATTCCCATACGGATGGACTTGTTGCGGATGATGGCCATTCGGGTCTCATAGTCCGGGGGGATAATGTCGGCCAGCAGGCCCCACTCGAAGCGGGTCTTTAGCCGGTCCTCCAGCCGGAGCATCTCCTTGGGGGGACGGTCGGAGGTAAAGACGATCTGTTTTTTCAGCTCATAGAGGGTATTGAAGGTGTGGAACATCTCCTCCTGGGTGGAGTCCCGGCCGGCAATAAACTGCACGTCGTCCATAAGGAACACGTCGGCCCCCCGGTATTTGTCCCGGAATTCCTGATTGCGCCCTTCCCGGATGGCGGAGATCAGCTCGTTGGTGAAGGCGTCTCCCTTGACATAGATCACCTTGTAATTCGGATGGTTGGCGTGGATGGTGTGGGCGATGGAGTAGAGCAGATGGGTTTTGCCCAGGCCGGAGTTTCCAAAGATGAACAGGGGGTTATAGCTCTCCCCGGGGTTGTCGGCCACCTTACGGGCGGCGGCGTGGGCAAACTTGTTGGAGGAGCCCACCACAAAGCGGTCGAAGGTATACTCCTCCGTCCCCGGGAGGAATACCCCCTGCTTGGCTGCCTCCTGGAATCCGCTCTTCTCGTCCTCCGTCAGAACGGTTACCTGAAAGTCGGCGGAAAACAGCTCATGAAGGGCGTTCTGAATTGGGGTGAGATAGCGGGCGGCGATGATATCCCGCTTGAAACGGGTGGGCGTGTAGAGCACAAAGCGGCTCTCCTCCAAGACCACCGCCTCAGCGTCGTCAAACCAGGTGTTCAGGGTGGTCGCAGTCATTTCAGCTCCCATCAGAGCCTTCACTTTTTCCCATACTTCCGCAGCGGGATTCATAAAAGTCCTCCTCACGGTGACAAAACGTCAAAACGTGTAAAACGTTATTTTCATAGCATTTTATTATACCAAAAAATAGGTTAAAGGGCAAGGTTTTTCCACATTTTTTATTAAAGATCTATAGGTATTCTTCGGTCTGAGCAAAAAGGATGGACGCGGGGCCGATTTTGTTGTAGAATAGGGGATACACAATTTTCAGGAGAGGGGAAAGAACGGATGGCGCAGGGATTTCTGCCCGGTCAGGTGCTGGCCATGACGGCACAGACGGCTGACCGGCTGATCAAGCTGGACAGCGGCGACGCGGCTCTGCTCTATCTCCAGCTGCTGCGCCACGACGGTGTGACCGGGCTGAGGTGGCCGGAGGACCGGCTTCAGGGGGCGCTGGAGCAGCTGCGCAGTCAGGGACTGGCCCCCAGTCAGCCTCTGACCGCCCCCGAGCCCCCGGTCCAGGAGGCCCCGCCCCCCGAGTATTCCACCGAAGACATCACCCAGGCCCTGGCGGACGGCGCCTCCACCTTCCCCGTTCTGGTGGGCGAGGTGGAGCGGCGGCTGGGCAAGCGGCTGTCGGTCTCCGACTTGAAATCCCTCTATACCCTGTATGACCATCTGGCCCTTCCCGCCGAGGTGATCCTCATGCTGGTGGGCTGGTGCAGCGAGGAGACGGAGCGGAAATATGGCTCAGGCCGCCGGCCCTTTCTGTCTCAGATCAAGCGGGAGGGCTTCGCCTGGGCCCGCCGGGGCGTGGACACCATGGAGCGGGCGGAGGAGCATGTAAAAAAGCTTACCCGCCTGCGCGGCCGGGAGACTGAGGTGCTCCGCCTGCTGGATATCAGTCCCCGCCCCCTGGTAGAGCGGGAAAAGACCTATATTGCCGCCTGGGACGACATGGGATTTGACAACGACGCCCTCCGGCTGGCCTATGAGCGGACCGTTTTGAAGAAGCAGTCCATGGACTGGGGCTATATGAACGGTATCCTCCGCCGCTGGCATGAGAAGGGGCTGCACACCGCCGCCGCCGTTCAGGCGGGTGACCGGGACCCCCGGCCCATTCAGGCGGGTGGAGGGCGGAGACCGCCGGCCCCTCCCGCCGCCCAGGGGCAGCGGGGCCGGGAGGACCTGGAGCGGATGCGCCGCCTGATGGAGCAGATGAAACAGGAGGAAGAGTAAATGGCATACGACGCCAATGTACAGCGGCGGGCCGCGGAACGGCTGGAACGGGAGCGCCGGGGGCGCCGGGAGCGGACCGAGCGCCTGCGGCTGGAGGCCTATGAGCGGGAGCCCCGACTGGAGCGTCTGGACCGGCGGATTCAGGGCACTATGGCCGGGCTGGTGGCCGCCGCCCTGCGCCAGGGGACCGACCCGGTGAAGGCCGTCCGGTCGGTCCGGGAGGAGAATCAGGAGCTCCAGCGGGAGCGGGCCGTCCTTCTGGGCGGTCTGGGCCTGCCCGAGGACGCTCTGGACGACCGCCCCGCCTGTCCCCTCTGCGGAGACACCGGCTGGCAGGGGGCCAAAATGTGCCGCTGTCTCCGGGATCTGTGTACCCAGGAGCAGATCAAGGAGCTGTCCAAGCTGCTGGACTTGGGGAGCCAGTCCTTCGACACCTTCCGCATGGACTACTACAGCCAGACCCCCTACCCCGGCTGGGGGACCTCCCCCAGAGGGAATATGGAGCTGATTTATGACGTATGCCTGAACTACGCCACCAAATTTGGCCGGTTCGGCATCAAAAATCTGTTTCTCTCCGGGCCGCCGGGGCTGGGAAAGACCTTCCTGTCCGCCTGCATCGCCCGCACGGTGTCGGAGGGGGGCTTTTCCGTGGTCTACGACACCGCCGGAACTGTATTCTCCCAGTTTGAGGCCCGAAAGTTTCTTCGGGACAGCCCCGACGGCCTGGACGCCCGGGACGAGACCCGCCGCTATCTCCACTGCGACCTGCTCATTCTGGACGACCTGGGCAGCGAGCTGACCACTCAGTTCACCCAGTCCGCCCTCTACGACCTGATTAACACCCGCCTGGTGGCGGGCCGGCACACCGTCATCTCCTCCAACCTGTCCATGGAGGATGTGGCCCGCCGCTACGCCCCTCAAATCGCCTCCCGCCTGGACGGAGAATACCACGTCCTCCCCTTCTTCGGCGATGATATCCGTCTGATGAAAAAGAACCGGCTGTGAGGAAGCTGATTTTGTTATTTTTTAGATAAACGCGGGAGCCCTCATCCATTAACGCTCTTGACTAACGGAGGAATTTCCATGATCTACGCAATCATCGCCGCGGCCCTGGTGGCTGTGGACCAGCTGGTAAAATACCTGGTTATGACCAACATCCCTTTTGGGGAGCATGTCCCCTTCATCCCTTATATTCTGGACCTGACCTATGTGACCAACACCGGGGCGGCCTTCTCCAGCTTCTCGGGGCACACCTGGGCGCTGGCCCTGGTGTCGCTGGTCATGTCGGTCCTGCTGGCCCTGGCCCTGTGGAAGGGGCTGTTTAAGCACCCCTTCGGCAAGCTGGCTCTCACTCTGCTGCTGGCGGGAGCGGTGGGCAACCTGATCGACCGTGTATTCCGAAAATTCGTGGTGGATATGTTCAACGTGCTGTTCATGAACTTCGCCGTGTTCAACGTGGCGGACATCTGCGTGGTGGTAGGGGGCATCGCCGCCGGGATCTACTATCTGTTCCTGATGGACAAGCTGGAAAAGGGCGGGGAGAAGGCCGATGACGACGCTGACCGCTGACCGGGATGGCGAGCGGGCGGACGTCTTTCTATCTCGGTCGGTCCCCGAGCTGACCCGGTCCGCCGCCCAGAGGCTGCTGGAACAGGGAGCGGTCCTTCTGGACGGGAGGGCGGTCAAAAAAAACGACCGCCTCTCCCCTGGCGCTGAGCTGAGCCTTACCCTCCCCGACCCGGAGCCCGTTGACGCGCGGCCCCAGGACATTCCTCTGGACGTGATATATGAGGATGGGGACGTAATCGTGGTCAACAAGCCGGTGGGCCTGGTGGTCCACCCCGCCCCGGGGCATCCGGACGGGACGCTGGTCAACGCTCTGTTATATCACTGCGGGACTTCACTGTCTGGAATCAACGGCCAGCTGCGCCCCGGCATTGTTCACCGCATCGACCGGGACACCTCCGGCCTGATTATCGCCGCCAAGCATGACAGGGCCCACCTGGCTCTGGCCGCTCAGCTCCAGGACCACTCCCTTGCCCGGACCTATGAGGCGGTGGCGGTGGGGAGCCTCAGGGAGGACGGCGGCACGGTCAGCGCCCCCATTGGACGGCATCCGGTGGACCGGAAAAGGATGGCTGTCGACCCCAAAAATGGCCGGGAGGCGGTGACCCACTGGTCCGTCCTGGCCCGGTACCCCGGCTGTACCCATGTGGAGTGCCGTCTGGAGACAGGGCGAACCCATCAGATCCGGGTCCATCTGGCCTCTATCGGACACCCCCTGCTGGGAGACACGGTATACGGGGCGAAAAAGCCTGTTCCTGGCCTGGCGGGCCAGTGCCTCCACGCCCGGCGGCTGAAATTTGTCCACCCCTCCACGGGCAAACCGGTGGAGCTGGAGTGTCCCCTGCCCCCATGGTTTCAAGCAGTTTTGGAAAAATTAGCGGCCCGCTCCTGAGAGCGGGCCGTGTTTTGATCTATCTGCGGACCCACTTGCCAAAGAGGGTCTTTTTGAATTTCAGCATTGCCTCCTGAGCGGGGGCGTAATTTTTGCACTTTTGAAAATATTCCACGCCCTTTTTAATGTCCTGGGGTACCCCCAGGCCCTCGCTGTAGATGGTGCCCAGGCCGTAATTTAAGAGGTCGGTGCTGTAGTCCACCTCCTGGAAGAGCATCAGGGCCCTCTGGGGGTCCTTCTGACAGCCGTGGCCGAATAGGTAGCAGATGCCCAGCATATCGTTGCCCCAGGTGTTTTTGAGGCTGTGGGCCCGCTCGAAGAGCTGGACCGCCCGGGCGTAGTCCTGGGAAATCCCGTCTTTGCCCTGGAAGAACAGCTCGCCGGCCTTGTTGGCGCAGCCAATCTGCCCCGGGTCCTGGAGGCCCAGCTCATAGCACCGCATGGCCTTCACGCAGTCCTTGGCGACCAGCTTGCCCTCCTGATGGGTCTTGCCGATGTAATACCAGCTGGACAGCTGGCCCTGCTTGGCGGCGGCGGTATACAGGTCCAGGGCCTCCTGGGCCCGGCCCTCCCGGTTCAGGAGGAAGCCGGCGTACCGTTCCTGCCAGTCGGGGTAGCCCAGCTCGGCGCCCCTGCGGGCGATGGCCTCCGCCTTGGACTTGTCGGCGGCCATGACCCCCTCCTCCCCGTCGTAGTACAGGTTGTACATATTCCGCCCGGCGAAGCCCATGCCTCCCTCAAAGGCCTTTTCAAACCAGGGCAGGCACTTGAGCTCGTTTTCCCGCAGCCACTGGCCAAAGGCCGCCTTGCTGGGGAAGTCCTCGGGGCTCCGGTTCTCAATGCGGACGATGTCCAGCCAGAAATAGGTATTGCCGATCATATTCATAGCGAACAGACAGCCCGCCTGGGCCTTTTCATATACCGCGTTCCAGACCTCCCGGAGGCTGGGATAGTGGGCCTTCATGGCCTGCTCCATCTCAGGGGTGAGCATCCCGCACCGCATCGCCCCCAGTACCCCCATGGCGCTGCCGTTGATAATGCTCTGACGGATCAGCTGCTCGGTGGTGTCGTCGTCAGGCTGGAAGGGGTGGTAGTCCCAGCTGTACTGGGGCCCGGAGGTACAGCGGGACAGGATATAGGCGGCGTCTCCGTCCCCCGCGTTGGCCGCGTCCGCCAGGGGCTGAAGCACGGAGGCGGCCCGTTCCTGGTCATAGGTGTAATAGATGGCCTCGATGGCATTATCTACCACGTCGCTGAAATACTTGCCCATGATGATCCACTCCTTTTATTTCTTAGAATTTTTCCAAATCATCGCGATATCCTGGCGGGGGACGCTCGCCGGCGGCGGTTCAGGGGTGTAGCCGCCCCTGGTCTGTCCCTCGGCCTGAGCCAGCCGCTGGTCCCGGCGGCGGCGGAAGTCCCGTTCCATAGCCTGCCACTCCTCCTCGGTCTGACCGGTAAAGGCGGACATGCTCTCATATCCGCCGAAGCGGGCCTCCGGGACCCGGAGGCGCAGGCAGGTCACCGCCGCCTGGAGCTCGGCGGGCTTGCGCATGCCGGTGGTCTGGACCTGCCTGCGGTCGTCCACAATGTACAGCTCGATGATCCGGGCGGACTGCCGCCGGCCATTGCTGTAGTGGACCTTGATCTCGTCCCGGGAGAACACCCCCCGAATCCGGGGGATGGCGCTCACGTCGTCGCCCAGGACCCACTCCTTCCCGATGGCCACCCGGTCGAACCACTGGCCGTTGGCCTCGATGTCCTTGTCCACCATGGCGAAGAGCTCCCCTACCGGGGGGGCCTCGTCGGGGTAGGGCAGCTGGGAGCGGATGGACCTGGCCAGCCGGCTCTTGGCGGGGCAGAAAGCGTCCCGCAGGTCGGTATAGGTCTCATACAGGAAGCAGCCGGCAAAGAGAAGAAACGCGCCGCCGCTGACAATCCAGACAGCCCAGTCGGAAATTTCGGTTTTTTCTTCTCCAAAGCCCATGAAAAAGACCACACCGCCGCCGGCGGCCAGGAACAGATACAGCACCGACCACAGCAGCCGGGCCAGCCGCTTCCGGGTCCGGTCCAGGCAGTAGCCCCCCTGGGGCACCGCGTCCGGGTGGCGTTTTTTCTGCCACCACAGGAACAGCGCCACCAGCAGGAGGCTGAATATTCCGATAAAATACCATGCGGCCGCCACAAATAAGCCGCACACCACCCAGTTCCAAGGCCATTTCAGACGAAAGCCGCCGTTTCCCCGGTCCATTCCTCGCACACTCCTTTTTTCGGCCGTACGTCCAGCCGTTTTCATCCATAGTTTAGCACTACAGGCCCGCCAAATCAATACCTTCTTGCCCTATCAAAATGCAAAAAAGCCGCCCGGTCCCTACCCGAGCGGCTAACGATTTTTGTTGGCGTTAAGGTGGGCTGACCGCAAAAGCAGCAAGCGCCCTTCTGTTTGTATTATACCTGCCCGCCCCTGTCTTGTCAAGACGATGAGACAGGGAATCAGGGAAATCAATTTTGCGTCCGTAGGGCGGGACGACCCGGCCCGCCGTCCACGGAGAACGGGCGGCCTCGAGAACGGCGCGCCGGGGTTGTCGCGCCCTGCGTCCCCGCCGCAGCGGGCCAGCCTCCTTTTGAAAGGAGGTGCCCCAGTTCGCAAACTGGGGCGGAGGATTGCATTTTGGCGAAGCCAAAATATGCGAAGCAAACAAGGTCTGTACTAATCTTGTTTACTTCGTATGTTTTGCTTCGCAAAACGCAATCCTCAGTCAGCTTCGCTGACAGCTCCTTTCAAAAGGAGCCTTGTCGCCTGCGGGCGGGACGGGGGTTATGGCGTATCCGTCCGCCCGGCCAGGTAGTCGATGGAGACGCCGTAAAAATCCGCCATGCGAATCAGAGTTGACAGCTGTGGCTCCCGCTCGCCGGCCTCATAGTAAGCGTATGCGCGGGGACTGATTTGGAGTTTTTGGGCACATGCTTTTTGCGACAGACTGTTTTCCTGCCTTAAAAGGAGAAGCCTTTCAGAAAAATAGGACAAAATTACCCCGCTCCTCTTGACTTTGCACGGTTGTGCAATTATAATAACACCAAAGAATTGCACGACCGTGCAAAAAACGGAGGAATCACAATGACAACCTTAATGGATGTCCTGGCGCAATACGCGGAAGAAAATTTGGTCTCCCGCCTTTTGCTGGAGACCGGGCCTCAATTTTTGGAGGCAGAGGTCCGGGTGGAGGAGCTGACCGCCCAGCTAAAGGCGATCAGTTCCGAGGCGGAGGGCTATGTCAAGCGGCTGACCTTTGAATGGGACACAGTCTCCATCTGCCGGGAACGGGCGTTCCTCCTGTCCGGTATCTCTATCGGCCTGGAGCTGGGGCGGCTTTAGTTGAACTTGTAAATCTTCCGGGCCAGCCGGTACAGGCCCACTGACAGCTTCCGTCCCGGAAGGGTGGGCAGGTTGGTGGCGGCGGGGATGGCGAAATAGCGCATCCGGGTATAGAGCCCCTTGTCCACCGTGCGCAGATACTCCCACAGCGCCGTCCGCTTGCCCAGGGATTCCGGACTGCCCTCCATGGTGAGGAAGATAGAGGAGATGGTCATCATAATGGCCAGATAGTTGTACATATACCGGGCCAGCTTTTTGTCCTTCTTCGCCACCTCACGCAGGTTCCAGCAGTCGATCATGTGGTAGTTCACCCGCAGCTGCTGGTCCACCCGGCCCATCATCACGCTCTCGTTGACGGACTGGTCCGCCCGGCCGATGAAGTAGCGGTACAGGTCCACGTCCATATAGTAGATATTGCGCACCAGGGGCAGGGGCTCATACACAAAGATATTGTCCACATAGAAGGTGTGCTTGGGCAGCTCCAGCTGACAGTCCCGCAGAATCTGGGTGCGGTAAATGACGCTGTGCATCAGCAGGTACTGCCCCGGCTTGAAGCGGCCGATGTGCTTCCAGTTGAACACCCGGCCCACGGGGAACACGTTGCGGTAGTTCACCGCCCGCTGGGTGTTGTCCTCCACGTGCTCATAGACGTAGTTGGCGATCATCAGGTCGATGGGCTTGCCGTCCCGGGTGAACTGGCGCAGCTTGTCCAAAACCTGATGGAGGGCGTCCACATCCACCCAGTCGTCGGAGTCCACCACCTTGTAGTAGATGCCCCGGGCGTTCCGGATGCCCTGGTTCACCCCCTCGCCGTGGCCGCCGTTCTCCTGGTGGATGGCCCGGACGATGTTGGGGTACTGCTCGGCGTACCGGTCGCAGATGGCGGGGGTGTCGTCCTTGGCGGAGCCGTCGTCCACCAGGATAATCTCAATGTCGTCCCCCCCCTGGAGCAGGGTGTCCACACAGTGCTCCATATAGGCTGCCGAGTTGTAGCAGGGGACGGCAAAGGTAATCAGCTTGTCCATTGGTATCGCGCTCCTTTTTTACAGCCGCTCCGCCAGGTCCAATGCCCGGGCGGCGATGGCGTCCATGTTATAGTACTTGTACTCAGCCAAGCGGCCCAGCAGATGGAGCTGGGGCTTCTTGTCCGCCTCCGCCTTGTATTTGGCGTAGAGGGCGTTGTTTTCCGGGTTGATGATGGCGTAATAGGGGGTCTCCCCCTCCGCCCCGGTGTAGGGGCGGGAGTACTCCTTCACGATGGTGGTCACCCCGGGCAGTTTCTGGCCGGTGAGGTGCTTAAACTCGGTGATGCGGGTGTAGTCCTGGTCCACGGTGTAGTTCACCGTGCCGTGGCTCTGGAAAACATCCTGGGGCAGGGTCTCGAATTGGAAGTCCAGCGTCCGGTAGGGCAGGGGGCCGTATTGGTAATCAAACAGCTCGTCCACTTGGCCGGTGTAGATAATTGGGCCCTGGAACTCTTTCAGGGCAGGGCGGGCATCGGTGTTCAGCCGCACCTCAATGTTGGGGTGATCCAGCATCCGCTCAAACATTTTGGTGTAGCCCTGCGCCGGCATGCCCTGGTAGGCGTCCTGAAAGTACCGGTCGTCCCGGGACAGGCGCACCGGCACCCGGGCGGTGGTAGCGGGGTCGATCTCCTCCGGGGTCTGGCCCCACTGCTTCATGGTGTAGTGGACAAAGACGTGCTCATACACGTAGTCCGCGATGGCGGAAATCTCCGGGTCCGGGTTCTGGCGCAGCTCCAGAATGGTCACCTGGCCGTGGGCGGGGTAGGCGTCCAGCAGCTTCTGGCCCAACCGCTTCCCCTCCGCCTCTCCAAAGGCGTTTTTCAGGGAGTCCAGGTTAAAGGGCACCGGGAAGAAGAAACGGCCGTCTGTTTTTTTGCCCGCCGGAACCGCCTCGGGGTTATCCCGGGGGAGGTTGGCAATGACCCGGTGCTGGTAGCGACGCCACTGGGTAAAGCGGGACAGAAACTCAAAGGCCTTCTTGTCGTTGGTGTGGAAAATATGGGGGCCGTATTGGTGGATGAGTACCCCCGCTTCGTCCAGGCAGTCGTAGGCGTTGCCACCGATGTGGTCCCGGCGCTCCAGCACCAGTATCCTTTTCCCTTTTTCCGCCAAAGCCCGGGCGGCTACCGCGCCGGCGTAGCCCGCGCCCGCCACCCAGACGTCGTAACGCTTCTCCAAAATTCAGACATCCCTTTCTGAGGAAAATATTCCTTTCTATCGGTATAGTATAGCACAATTTCCCAAGAAAACAAATTAAACTTTCATGAACCTTTTTCTAAGATCCTCTGAAATAAAGGCGGACCGGCATCCCGAGGACACCGGTCCAAAGCTGTGGACGGTCCGATTTAATAGCGGCTGCGCTGTTGACGCTGGACGGTGAAGATATTTTGGGTAATCTTGGTCTCGTCCTCCTCGGTCAGCTCCAGGAAGCGGCAGCCGTATTCCACCTTATCCCTGCCCTTGTGAATGATGCGCATGACCTCGCTGTAGATGACCGATTCCGGCCGGTCGGCCAGCAGCTTGACCTTCAGCAGGAATTTGTCCCCCTCATGGTACGGGGTCTCCGAGGTAATGCAGGCCCCGCCCACGCTGATATTCAGCAGCTTACAAGGCCGCTCCCCCATGCTCAGGCCGCTGAACATGGTGGCGGTGGCGTCCAGGTTGGTCTCAAGGCGGAAGAAAGCCCGGTCGTTGCCCACCCGGCGGACGGCCAGCTCCTCCACCTTCCAGATATTCTGGGGCATGGGAGAAATGACGCCCTCCATATAGACGGCCTTCCGATTATGGTCATTGTATCCTCGGATGCAGGCGGGAAGGGGCTCGCTGTCCGGGGGAAGGGCGGACTCTGAGTACAGATACAGCTCCGCCCCGTTCTCCCGCAGGTTCCGCAGCTGAGCCACAAACAGCAGCCGTCCGTCGGGGGCGGTCACCTCCACCCGCATTCCGGAATAAATTTGAAGCTCCTTTTCTTCGTCATGCTCCTTCTGGGGCGGCTGCTCTCTTTGCCGCCTGCCAAATAGATCAAACAGCTTCATCATTCATGCCCCCATTCAAGCTTATTTTTCCCAGAGCTGTCTCATCTGCTCGTCGGCCCAGACCACCTGATTCCGGCCATGCCGCTTCGCGTCATACAGCATGGTGTCCGCAATTTTTAAGTAGACGGAGCAGGGGTTCTCCGCCGTGGGGACAACGGTGACGCCCCCCACGCTGATGGTGACCCACTCAGACACCAGCGAGCTGTGGGGAATGTGCAGGTCCTCCACAGCCTGCCGTATTTTTTGCAGATGGGCAAAAATCTTTTCCGCCCGGTCTCCCAGGATGATGGATACAAACTCCTCCCCTCCGTAGCGGGCCACGAAGTCGGTGCTGCGGTTGAGGCGGGCGGCGGCGGTTTTTGCCACCGCCGCGATCACCTTATCTCCGGCGGGATGTCCAAAGGTGTCGTTATACATCTTAAAATTGTCGATGTCAAAGATGCAGACGGAAAAGGGAGTCTGGAGCCGGGTGGCCTCCTGCCACTTGACCTCGCTGTACCGGTCATACCGCCGGCGGTTGGCGATCCCTGTCAGCTGGTCGGTCATGGACTGATGCTCCACCTGCCTGCGATAGTTGTACAGCTTGACGTGGGTGTTGACCCTGGCCTTGACGATCATAGCGTTAAAGGGCTTTGTGATATAGTCCACCGCCCCCAGAATCAGGCCGTACTGCTCATGCTCCACGTCGGACAGGCTGGTGATCAGAATGACCGGGACGCTCTGGGTGACGATCTCCTCCTGCAATTTTTTCAGCAGGGTGAAGCCGTCCATCCCCGGCATCACCACGTCCAGAAGGATCAGGGAATAGTTCTCATTGCTGGCCCGGCGCAGCCCCTCCTCCGCTGTATACGCGGTGGTTACGCTGTATTCGTCCTCCAGAATAGACTTTAGCTGGGCTGTCTGTACTACGCTGTCGTCCACAATTAAAATTTTTTCCATGATACACTCCCCTAAATATTTGCCGCGGGCTCCAACAGAACCAGCTCTATTCCTTTCAACCATTCTGGAAGCAGGCGCAAAAGGGCGGCGGGCAGTGATGAAAGGGTTCCGCAGCCTTTTACAGTTCACGATAACACGATAAGAAATTCAATAAATAAATATTTACTTACCCGAAGAAAACACACACCACCTCCTGGTGTATGTTACCCCCCTCCGATTTTTTTCGGTTTCTCCGGCTTCAAATAGCCGCTCAGGCCGGTGGAGAGCAGCTGGAATACGGTGTCCTCAGTCTCCTCGTTGTTGGGGAGGGCGCCCTCCACCACATATTTGGCATACATCACGGTGGAGGTAAGGACGTGGTGCCACAACAGATCCTGATTAATCCTCTCCAACGCGGGAAACGTCCTCATAAAGAGCTGGACCATTCTGGCAAATGATCTGAAATAGGTAAAATCCCGGGTCTTATCGTATTTTGGAAAAAAGGTGCTGTCGCGGAAGCGGTGGTAAAAGACAGTCTCATCCGGATGGGAGGTCCAAAACCGGAAATAAGGCAGCCACAGGCCTTTAACCGAGCCCATGGGGTCGGTGAGCATGGTAAAGGGGTTGAGCTTCAAATGATCGAAGATGGCCGCAGCCTGCTTGTCCACATAGGTGAAGCACTCCTCAATCATTTGGTCCTTGCTCTCAAAGTGGCGGTACAGCGCCCCGGGGGAGATCCCCGCCAGATCACTGACATTCTGAATGCGCACACCCTCCAGGCCGTATTGGCGCACGGCCTTGATTGCCGCTATGATGATCCTCGTTTTGGTGTCGTCCAGAATAATCACTTCCCTCCAGCCGCCGCCGCTTCCAATATTGTTCCGGACACACATTATACACTACTCTATTTCTCTTGACAATACTTTTTTCTGTGGATTGGAGTGTGATATAATATCCCCTGAAAGCGTGGAGAAAGGAGCGAAGCATGAAGCTTGGAAACAGAACTCTGGAGGACGCCCGGCGTCTGTTTGATTTCCTCTCGGAGGGGGATGAGGGGCTGGAAAGTGTGGATATCGTGCTGGCCATGGGCGGTCAGGATTTGGAGGTGGCCGACACGGCGGCGGCGGCTTTTTTTGACAAAAAGGCCCAGTGGCTCATTTGCAGCGGGGGCTTCGGCAAGGATACCTCCGCCCTCTTCCGGGAGGAGGAGGCGGTGCTGTATGGCCGGCGGTGTCTGGAGCTGGGGGTGCCGGAGGACCGGCTTATTCTGGAGCGGTCTGCCGCGAACTCGGGAGAAAACTTTCGCTTTACCCGGGAGCTGCTGGCCCGGCGGGAAATTTTCCCCAGGACCGGTACTGTGGCCTGCAAGCCCTATATGGCCCGGAGGGCCTGGGCCACGGGGGCGAAGCAGTGGCCCGAGGTGAGCTGGAGCGTGGCCCGGCCCCGGTGCGGGCTTTTGGAATATGTGGACCGGGGGCGGGACATAAATACCGTTCTGGAGCTGATGGTGGGCGACCTCCAGCGCCTGCGGGTCTACGGCGGGCGCTTTCAGGTCCCGGTGGAGGTCCCGGAGGACGTCTGGGCCGCATATGAGCGGCTGGCTGCGGAGGGCTTTGACCGGTATATCATCAGAGAAATCTGAACTTTCTTCCGCAGGTTGGTGAAAATCGTCCGCATTTTGGATTCTATGCCCATAATTATCAGCTTAGGATTGCATGTTGCACAAATCTATGATACAATTCCTCTGTAAAGTACCCTGGATGTACAATTTTTTCTGGATATGCGTTAAGGAGGAACCATTTATGAACAGATTTGGAATCCAAGTGGAGCTGAAGAATGTCCCCTCTCTGGACCCGGAGTTTATTCCCCTGATGCGGTTTAATCATGCCTTTTTGGAGGGCGCCAAAAAGCCTGTGGGCATCGCCGTGGAGCGGGCCGACGGCCAGATGGCGGTCCGCCATACCTTTGTCCACGGCACCCCTGAGATGGCCGAGGCCGACCTGTACTATGTGGAGCGGCTCATCAAGACCATGCTTTGGATGTATGGCGGCTACTGTGTCCAGATTACCGACCAGGACCTGTGCGCTCGACTGAACAAGCTCTATGGGGTGGATGGTCCCCAGTGGTTCGATGTGGAGTTTATGCACAACGTGTTTGAGGCCCCCTTTATGATTATCTGCGTGGATAAGGTCCCCGAGGAGAAGAACTGCCCCAAGGCCATGGGCGGCCATCTGGACGGCTGCCGCATTGGCTTCGACGCCGGTGGTTCCGACCGGAAGGTGTCCGCCGTCATCGACGGGGAAACCGTCTTTTCCGAGGAGGTGGTCTGGTTCCCCAAGACCAACGCCGACCCCGACTACCACTACGAGGGCATCGTGGCCGCCCTCAAGTCTGCCGCAGAGCATATGCCCCGGGTGGACGCGGTGGGCGTGTCCTCCGCAGGCATCTATATTAACAACCGGACCATGCGGGCCTCGCTCTTCCTTCAGGTCCCCCCCGACCTCTACGACGCCAAGGTGAAGGATATCTACATCCGCGCCATTCGGGACACCTTTGGCGACGTGCCATACGCCGTCGTCAACGACGGCGACGTGTCCGCCCTGGCGGGGGCCATGAGCCTGGAGGACAACAATGTTCTGGGCATCGCCATGGGCACCAGCGAAGCGGTGGGCTATGTGGACGAGGAGGGCCGGATCACCGGCTGGCTCAACGAGCTGGCTTTCGTTCCCGTGGACGCCAACCCCGACGCTATGCGGGACGAGTGGTCCGGCGACATCGGCTGCGGCGTGAAATACTTCTCCCAGGACGGCGTCATCAAGCTGGCCCCCCGGGCGGGCATCGAGCTGGAGGAGAGCCTCAGCCCCGCCGAGAAGCTGAAGGCGGTGCAGGCCCTGATAGCCCAGGACGACCCCCGGGCCGCCAAGGTCTATGAGTCCATCGGCGTCTACCTGGGCCACACTCTGGCCTACTACTATGAGCTCTACGGCTGCCGCCACGTCCTCCTTCTGGGCCGTGTCATGAGCGGCAAGGGAGGCGACCTGATTCTGGACACCGCCAAGAAGGTGCTGGCCGAGGAATATCCCGAGGTGAGCGGCAAGATGACCCCCGAGCTCCCCGACGAGAAGTTCCGCCGGGTAGGCCAGTCCATGGCCGCCGCCAGCCTGCCGGAGATTGTGTAGGGGCGGGTAATACCCGCATGAAAATGTGTGCGGCCTGTTTAAAAACGGGCGGATAATATCCGCCCCTGCAGAGAAAAGAGGAATACTATGGATCGTCAAAAATTACAAAACGCCCAGTCCTGGGTGAAGAGCGAGCTGGAGCGCTCCGCCCGGTTCTGGCTGGACCACGGCATGGACCGCGAGCACGGCGGGGTGTACACCTGCCTGGACCGGAAGGGCGAGATCTACTCCACCGACAAGAGCGTGTGGATGCAGGGCCGGTGCGGCTGGATCTACGCCTTCCTGTGCCACAATTACGGCGTGCGCCAGGAGTGGCTGGACGCCTCAAAGAGCTGTTTGGACTTTATGGAGAATTACTGCTTCAACCACGCGGCTGGGGACCGGATGTACTTCACCGTCACGGAGGACGGCAAGCCCCTGCGCCAGCGGCGGTACTACTTCTCCGAGGCCTTCTGCGCCATCGCCAACGCGGAGTATTACGGCGTCACCGGGGACAAGGCCCGGCTGGAGCGGGCCCGCCAGTGCTACGACCTGTACTGGGACCTGAGCCAGGGCAAGCCCGACCCGGTGGGCATGGGCCCCAAGACCATCCCTGAAACCCGGTCCGGCCGGGCCTTCGGCGCGCCCATGATTATCCTCAACGTCACCGGCGTGATGCTGCGCACCGACCCTGAGCGGAAGGCCCTCTATGAGGAGCGGGCCCAGAAGTGCGTGGACGACATCTTTAAATACCACGTCAAGCCTGAGCTGAAGTGCACCCTGGAGAACGTGGACATGGACGGCACCCCCCGGCTGTACTACACCGAGGGCCGTACCGTCAACCCCGGCCACGACATCGAGGGCGTCTGGTTCCTGCTGGAGCACGCCCAGCGCACCGGGGACAAGGAGCTGGTGAAAAAAGCGGCTCAGATGTTCGACTGGGCCATCGATGCCGGATGGGATGACGAATACGGCGGACTGCTCTACTTCACCGACTGTCTGGGCAAGCCCCCCGAGGCCTATGAGCACGACATGAAGCTGTGGTGGCCCCACAACGAGATTCTGATTGCCTCCATGATGCTCTACCGGGACACCGGGGAGGAGAAGTATCTGGACTGGTTCTATAAGACCCTGGACTACTGCAAGGAGCACTTCGCCGACCCCGAGTTCGGCGAGTGGTACGGCTACCTCCGCCGGGACGGCCTGCCCACACAGCCCAGCACCAAGGGCAGCACCTTTAAGGGCCCCTTCCATATGCCCCGGAGCATGATCCTGGTGGACGGGATGATCGGCGAGATACTGGACCGGGCCTGACGGCCCTCTGATTGGAGGCACACCGTGGAGAAGAATATTCTGGCCCAGATGCTCCAGGAGTATGAGAGCTTCACCCGCTCCGAGCGGAAAATCGCCGACTATGTGCTGGAGCACCAGAAGGAGACCCAGTATATCAGCATCACTGATCTGAGCAACCAGTGCGAGGTGGCGGTGTCCACGGTGTCGCTGTTCTGCCGGAAGCTGAAGCTGGCCGGGTTCAACGACTTCAAGCTGGAGCTGGCCCGGGCGGCCTCCCCCGCCGGCGCGGCGGGGATCGGGCCGGGAGGCCGGGGGGCCTCCACCCCCACCGCCGTGAAGGATAAGGTACTCCAGGAGGCCCAGGACGCCCTGACCAACGCCTACCATATGCTGGCCGAGCGGGAGGTGGCCCGGGCGGCCGACCTGCTGCGGGACGCGGGCCAGGTGATCTGTCTGGGCCAGGGGAACCATTCGGTGGTGGCCCTGGCGGCCTGGGCGCAGTTCTCCACGACCTCCTCCAAATTCAAGACCATTCAGGACTCCCACATGCAGATGGTGACTCTGTCCACCCTGTCCAGCACGGATGTGGTCCTCTACTTCTCCTACTCCGGGGCCACCCATGAGTTGCTGTCGGCGGCGGAGGTTATCCGGAACCGGGGGGCCAGACTGATCCTGGTGACCCGGTACCTCAACTCCCCGGCCAGCGCCTACGCCGACGTGGTTCTGCTGTGCGGACCCAACGAGCTGCCCTTCCAGTTCGGCTCCTCCGCCGCGCTGGTCGCGCAGCTCTATGTGGTGGAGGTTCTCCTCAGCGAGTTCGTCCGCCGGGACCCGGAGCGGGCGGAGGCCAACCGCCAGTCGGTGGGCAAGGCGCTGACCCAGAAGTGCGTATAAGCCCGGGGCTGACGGCCTGCTCTCAGGGGGAACTGCTTGATAGAAAGGAAGCGCGATTTTGGGCGGATTCTTTAACCCGGAAAAGGGAATATGGGCCTGGCTCAGCACCATGGTGGATGTCTGCGGGCTGTCCATTGTGTGGATTTTTCTGTGCCTGCCGGTGGTGACCATCGGCCCGGCCACGGCGGCGCTGTATTACACCGTGGTCAAGTGCGTCCGGGGCCGGGAGAGCGGGGCATTTGGGTACTATTTCCGCTCCTTTCTGGGCGGTTTCAAGACCGGCCTCCTGGCGACCCTGGCCGTCCTTCCGGCGGCTCTGCTGCTGTGGATGGGACACGACGTGGTGCGCTGGTATGGAACAAACCTGGGCGGGGCGGCCTATATCCTCTACGTGGCCTACTACTTTGCCCTGATCGTCCCCGGGGGGGTGCTGTGCTGGCTGTTCCCCCTTCTGGGGCGGTTTGAATACAGCCTGAAGGATCTGTTCCGCACCGCCTTTCAGCTGTCCATCGTCCACCTGCCCAGCACGGTGGTGGTGGTGCTCCTCACCGCCCAGACCGCCGTATTCTGCCTTGAGCGCTGGTGGCCGGTGCTGTTTATGCCCTCGGTGGCCATGCTGCTGGTTTCCCTGTTCACCGAGCGGATTTTTGCGAAATACTCCCCGGAGCTGGCCCCTGAGGAGGACACGGAGGAATAAAATAAGCCTGCCCCACAGGCAGGCTTATCTTTTAGCCCAGTCAAACGCCGCCGCCCACAATGAACAGCGCGCCCTTCAGCTCCTTGAACACCGACGGATTCCCCAGTGTAAACTCGATGGTATCCGTATCCTGATAGAGCTCCCGCCCGGTGATCTGGAACATGGACATAAGATACAGCTTCTCGTGGAGCTCCGGCCAGGGGGATTTGGCGTCCAGGAACCACAGCTCCAGAAAACCGAATTGTCTCAGACCCCAGGTGCCCACCATGGGGACCTCCCCCTTCTGGCCGCTGCGGATGCTGATCCACAGGGGGACGGGGAAATACTCCGGGTCCTCCCAGTTTTTCTCCAAAATGGCGGCGTGGTAGAGATAGACCCTCCGGCTGATAAGCAGCTCGGCGCTGGTGAGAAAGACGCCCGCGGCCCCGTCCAGTCCGGCCAGTGCCCCGGCCAGCCGGGTGAACAGGCGGCAGACCCGGCGCTTTTCCGCCAGCGAGGTCCCGCCGCCCTTCTGGGCCAGCACCAGGAAGGCCCTGTGGGACAGAAGCTCCTCCCGTTCCTGGGGGGAGAACAGCCCCTCCTGGAGGGAGGAGAGGTCGTAGACCTCCGCCGGGTGAGGCATAGCCAGATAGCTGCAAAAGAACTCCACACCCTCCAGCCGGATTGTCATGGCGGGAGCGTTGGGGGCGCTGTTGTCCGTGGAGACCAGGGCCTGAGCGCCGAACCGCTCCTCCACCGCCTTAGTCACGGCGGCCCACCCCACGTCCTCCCCCAGCAGGATTACGGCGGCGGTGTCGGGCTCTGGAGCGGAGCCGGGTCCCGCCGGGGCCTCCGGGGCGGTGGCCGGCTCCTTTTTGCGTTTGAAGCGGTCAAGAAATCCCATCAAAATCCCTCCAGACGCCGGTCAGGGCAGCAGCCCCGGGACCAGCTCCGCCAGAAGCGCGGCCAGCTGGGCGTGGCCTCTTTTGGTCAGGTGCATCCCGTCAACAGGGTTGAACTCGCAGTCCTTGGCGTCCATGTAGTGGGCCCCCACCAGCTGGGCGGTCTTTTGATAGTACTGGGGCAGCTCCCAGGATTTTTCCAGACAGCCCTTCCCCATTGGCACGCCGCACTCGTTGGACTCCATCTCCGGGCGAATGGGGGGTGGACAGATAATGAGAATATTGGGGGCGTGAGGCCCCCAGCAGTCCACGCTCTGAGCCTTGCGGACCAGCCGCTCCATGCCGATGCCAATGCAGGCGGCGTTGGCTCCCAGCCGCTCCTTGGTGTCGTTGGTGCCCAGCATGATGACCAGCAGGTCGATCACCTCATGGCTTTTCAGCAGGGAGTAGAGCACCGTCAGGGCGTCCATGGTCTCATGAAGGGGGTCGGGGAAGACGGTGGTCCGGCCGGACAGGCCCTCCTCCGTCACCAGAAAGTCCGGGCCCAGGGCCTTTTGCAGCAGGCAGGTCCACCGCTCGTCCTCGTTGAAGCGGATGCCGCCGTCGGCGCAGTCGGCGGGGTCGGCGCAGTAGCCGTGCGTGTTGGAATCGCCCAGGCAGAGAATGTGTTTTTTCATAAGCTGTCATCCTTTCTGAACGGAACGCATATAGTTCTGATATCATAAGGCTAGCATTTTTTTTCTGTTTGTCAAGAGAAAGAGAACGATTTTTTATATTCATAATGCAGGTTGCACAAAAATCGAAATTATTTTTGTAATATCCCATGAATTACGGTTTTTTACAAAAATTTTTTCGATTTTGATTGACAGAGCGGCAAGATACTTGTATAATTTACACATTGACCCCAGCCTTGCATCTAAATTTTTTGTGAAATTGAAGGAGGAACCGCAATGAAGATGAAAAAACTGATCGCGGCCGCCCTGGCCATGTCCATGACCCTGGCCTTAGCTGCCTGTGGAGGCGGCGGAGCCGCCTCCAGCAAGCCTTCCTCTGGCAGTCAGCCCGCTGGTAGCACCCCCGCCGCCAGCAGCCAGCCCGCCGCCAGCAACCCCGCCCCCTCCGGCGCGTCGGAGATCACCCTGTGGACCTACCCCATCGGCAACTGGAAGGATGAGAACGAGGTCAAGAAGCTGACCGACGCATTCACCGCCGAGACCGGCGTGGCCGTCAAGGTGGAGTATCTGGACTACACCGCCGGCGACGACCGCGTGAACACCGCCATCACCGCCAAGGGTACCCCCGACCTGATTATGGAGGGTCCCGAGCGCCTGGTCGCCAACTGGGGCGCCAACGGCCACATGGTGGACCTGAAGGACATGTTTGACGAGACCGACCTGGCCGAGATCAACGGCGTCAACGAGGGCGTTATGAAGGCCTGCACCCACACCAACGGCGCTGTGTATGAGTATCCTCTGGTTATGACCGCTCACTGCATGGCCATCAACAAGAACGCCTTTGAGGAGGCCGGCGCTCTCCAGTATGTGGATCTGGAGAACCATACCTGGACCACCGAGAACTTCATCAAGGCCGTTGAGGCTCTGTCCGGCAAGTTCGACGGCACCGTGGGCGCTGTCTTCTGCGCCGGCCAGGGCGGCGACCAGGGCACCCGCGCCCTCGTCAACAACCTCTACGGCGGCACCTTCACCAACGCCGAGCATACCCAGTACCTCTGGAACGACCCCAACAACGTCAAGGCTCTGGAGCAGCTGAAGGGCATGAAGGGCATCGCCTTTGATCCCTCCCTGGACGGCGGCAAGGAGATCACCGCTTTCTATCAGGGCATCCTGAAGATGGCCTTCTGCTGGAACATCGCCCAGCAGCTGGACCCCAACAGCGCCGGCACCGGCGCTGAGAAGACCATCACCGGCGACGACATCGTGTTCATGAGCTTCCCCTCTGAGACCGGCGAGTCTCAGCTGTGCGGCGGCATCTGGGGCTTCGGCATCTTCGACAATGGCGACCAGGCCCGCATCGACGCCTCCAAGCAGTTCATCAAGTTCATGTGCGACTCCGCCCATACTGTGGACGCCGTGAAGACCGCCAACTACTTCGCCGTCCGCACCGCCGCCGAGGGCACCGACCTGTCCGGCATCTGGGCCGACAACCCCATCATGGCTGAGTACACCAAGCTGATGCCTTACCTGGGCGACTACTACCAGGTCACCACCGGCTGGGCCGCCGCTCGTACCGAGTGGTGGAACATGCTCCAGGAGGTTGGCACCGGCGCTGACGTGGCCACCGTGCTGGCCGCCCATGAGGCCGTAGCCAACTCCGCCGCGGGCTGATTTCAGAACATAACAGGGCTTCGCGCGCCCCCTCTCCGCTTCTGCGCGGGGAGGGGGCGCGTCTAGTTTTCCAGTAAGCTTGAGAGATTTGAGAGATTTGAGAGAAAGGGGTGTCTACCTTGGCAAAATCGTCGGCGCCTATGAGCCGGGCGCTCCAGCGGCGGGAGGACGTGGCGGGTTACCTGTTCATGCTTCCCAGCCTGATCTTCTTTGTGGGGTTCGTCATTATCCCCATGTTCATCTGTATCTTTACCAGTCTGACGGCCAGCAACATGAACGACACCACCATGTTCGGTCAGTTCGTGGGACTGAAAAACTTTGCCAAGCTCTTTGAGGACAAGGTGTTTCAGAAGGGACTGGTGAACACCTTCATCATCGTGATTGTCAGCGTGCCCACCGTCTGCGCCTTCTCCCTGTGGGTGGGCTCCGCTATCTATAAGCTGAACAACGTCGCCCTGTCCGCCTTCCGGTGCATCTTCTATCTGCCCGTGGTCACCGGCTCCGTGGCGGTCACCGTGGTGTGGCGCTGGATGTATGACAACTACACCGGTATCCTGAACACGGCCCTGAAGGGCGCGGGGCTGATCGAGCAGAATATCAACTGGCTGGGCGACCCCAAGACGGCCCTGGGCTGTATCATTGTGATCCTGTTCACCACCTCCGTGGGCCAGCCCATCGTGCTCTACGTCTCCGCCCTGGGCAACGTGGACACTACCCTCATCGAGGCCGCCGAGGTAGACGGCGCCACCGATATGCAGGTTTTCTGGCAGGTGAAGTGGCCCCAGATGATGCCCACCACCCTGTACATCCTGGTCATCACCACCATCAACTCCTTCCAGTGCTTCGCCCTGATCCAGCTGCTGACCCAGGGCGGACCCAACCACTCCACGGACACGGTGATGTACTACATCTACTACACCGCGTTCAAGCTCACCGAGCAGGCCGGCCACTTCGGCTACGCCAACGCCATGGGCGTGGTACTGGCCATCTTCATTGGAATCATGTCCGCCATCCAGTTCCGTCTGGCGAAAGAAAAGTAAGGGGGGAGAAACATGCTGACAGCAAACGAAGCCGCGCGTAAAAAAGCGTATAAAGTTATTTCCGTTATTGTGCTGGTCATTCTGGCCTTCCTGTTCCTCTTCCCACTGTACTGGATTATCACCGGCGCGTTCAAGCCCTCTGTGGATATCTACAACCCCAAGCCGGTGTGGTGGCCCACGGAGTGGGTCAAGACCAACTTTAACGACCTGTTCAACAAGCGCACCGCCCCCCTGTGGGAGCTGGCGGTACCCTTCAGCCAGTTCTTTACCGACAGCCACAAGCCGCTGATCTGGTCCACAGGTCCGGTGCTCCCCGCCGCCTTCCGCTGGCTGATTAACACCGTGTTCATGTCGGTGGCGGCGATGCTCCTCACCTGCGTCACCGCCGCGATGGCCGGCTACGCCCTGGCCAAGAAGCGCTTCCGCGGCCGGGCGATCGTCTTCTCCCTCATCGTGTGCGCGATGGCTTTGCCCAAGCAGGTCATTCTCATCCCGCTGCTGAAGGAGATGGCCGGCCTGCATATGTATGACACCCTCTGGGCGGTCATCCTGCCCACGGTGGGCTGGCCCTTCGGCGTGTTCCTGATGAAGCAGTTCTCCGAGAGCATTCCGGGAGAAATTCTGGAGGCCGCCCGGGTGGACGGCTCAAGCGAGTTCCGGACCTTCTCCACCATCGTGATTCCCATGGTCAAGCCAGGCATCGGCGCGCTGGCTATCTTCACCTTCATCAACGCCTGGAACGACTACTTCATGCAGCTGGTCATGCTGCCCAGCGGAAGCAACAGCACCATCTCCCTGGGCATCTCCACCCTGCAAAACGACACCACGGTCAATATGGGCCTGCTGATGGCGGGCGCCGCTCTGGCCGCTGTGCCCATTATCATCGTATTCCTGATCTTCCAGAAGTACTTCACCCAGGGCATTACCATGGGCGCGGTCAAGGGATAAAAACCTGTCCGCTGACGGACGGGAAAAGGAGTAAAAACCATGAAAGATTTTTCCAAATACCAGGGGATCATCCCCGCGTTTTACGCCTGCTATGACAAGGACGGCAAGGTGGACGGCCAGGCCGTCCGGGCCTTGGCGAGGTATCTGCTGGACAAGGGAGTCAAGGGCCTGTATGTGGGCGGCTCCTCCGGCGAGTGCATCTATCAGAGCGTGGCCGAGCGGAAGGAGACCCTGGAGCATGTCATGGCCGAGGTGGGCGGCAAGCTGACCGTCATCGCCCATGTGGCCTGCAACAACACCGCCGACAGCCGGGAGCTGGCCGCTCACGCCGAGAGCCTGGGCGTGGACGCCATCGCCTCCATCCCCCCCATCTACTTCCACCTGCCCCCCAAGGGCATTGCCAAGTACTGGAACGACATCTCCGCCGCCGCCCCCAACACCGACTTCATCATCTACAACATCCCTCAGCTGGCCGGGGTGGCCTTGTCTGTCCCCCTGCTCCAGGAAATGCTGAAAAATCCCAAGGTGATCGGGGTCAAGAACTCCTCCATGCCCGTTCAGGATATCCAGATGTGGCGTGACGAGGGGGCCGTGGTATTCAACGGTCCCGACGAGCAGCTTCTCTCCGGCCTGGCCGCCGGGGCCATTGGCGGCATCGGCGGCACCTACGCCGCCATGCCTGAGCTGTATCTGGAGATCCTCCGCTGCTTCCAGACCGGCGAGCTGGAGAAGGGCCGGGAGGTCCAGAATGAGTGCTGCCGCATCATTTACAAGATGTGCTCCGCTCAGGGCAACATGTACGCCGTCATCAAGGAGATCATCCGTCTCCAGGGCGGGCCGGACATTGGAAGCGTCCGCGCGCCCCTGCTGGAGCTGGCCGATAGCGACCAGCCCGTAATCGTCGAGGCCCATGAGATGATTAAGGCCGCTCTGTCCAAATACTGCGGCTGAATCAAAGCTGAAAACCCCCGCTGGAACCAACCGGTTCCAGCGGGGGTTTTACCGTTTTGACTAGCCGCTCTCCTTCTCCACCAGCTGCCAGGGGACGACCTCCGACTGGTGGGCCTCCCCTCGGAGCAGACGGAGCATCAGGTTTGCGGACAGCTCCCCCAAATTCTGGGAGCCGTGGGACAGAGAGGTGATGCGCACCGGGGACAGCTCACTGTAGGGGCTGTTGTCGAAGCTGACCACCGCCATTTCCTCCGGGATACGGGTCCCCCGCTTTTTCAGCTGGGAGACAACGCGGATGGCTACCTCGTCGTTGTAGCACACAATGGCCGAGCAGTCTCGGAACCCATCCAGCACAGAGTCCACAAAGGCCTCCGAGCGGAAGGACTTCCGGCCCTCCGTGTTGTACCACAGGACCTGTTCGTCCTCAAAGGGCAAGCCCAGGTCCCGGATGGCCTCCATGTAGCCGGAGCAGCGCAGCGGGCCCTGCATGTCGTCATTTTTAAAGATGCCGGCGATGTGCTGGTGCCCCTTTTGCCTCAAATACTCCACCAGCATCCGCCCGCCTCCGTAGTTGTCCGCCAGAACGGAGGGAATGGAGGACAGCTCCGGATAACAGCCGTTGATGAACACCAGCCGGACCCCCCGGTCCAGAAGCTTCCGGTACAGGTCCAGGTTGGGACAGGGCAGGGCGGTCTTGCTCCCCTCCACCAGAACGCCGTCCAGGGGCTTCATGGTGAGGAGGGTCTGGAGAATCTTCCGCTCGGTGGAAATCTGATTCTGGGTGGCGAAGAGGAGCGGGGCGCTGCTGTTGGCGGTGAGGACGGACTCCATGCCCTGGAGAATGTTGGGGAAAATGTAGTCGTTGATGTAGGTAGTCACCACCGCCACGGTGCAGTTGAGGGGGGCGGTTTCCTCCGTCCGCTCCCGCAGATGGGAGCCGCTGCCCTGACGGCGGGTAATCAGTCCCTCCTCCTCCAGCACGGACAGGGCCCGGCGGATGGTCTGGCGGCTGATTTGAAATCGCTGGCAGAGCAGCTGCTCGGTGGGGAGCAGCCGTTTGCTGCTATACTGGCCGTTTTCAATCTCCGAGCGGAGGGAATCGGCAATAAATTGGTATTTTGGAGCCATAGGCCGCACCTCCTTGAGGAACAAGTCATTTTATCAGTGATTATAGCACAACATGGAAATTTGTACAACAATAAATTGATTCTCCAGCACGGCTTATGCAGTTTGACGGGAAGCTTTGGCCCAAAGCGGCGGAAAAATGGCAAAACAACCTGAAAGAATTATTATGATAATCATACGCAAATAGGGAAAAATCATCACATTTTAAAAGAAGGGCAATAATTTGTTCCTGGTAAAAACGAAATGTACCATAAATTTGTATTGTTTAAATCCCAGAAATCCAAATAATAAGGTACAAATTATTGACGAAAAGAAATACAACTGCTATACTTGACTCAGCTTCACACCCAAGTACAAAATTTCAGAAAGCGAGGAAATAAAATGAAAAAGCTACTTAGTCTTGCTCTGGCTGCGGCCATGTCTCTGAGTCTGGCCGCCTGCGGCGGAGGCGGCTCCTCCTCCAGCAAACCCGCTGGCAGCACCCCCGCGGGCAGCACGCCCGCCGGGAGCACGCCCGCCGCCAGCAGCCAGCCCGCCGCCAGCAGCCAGCCCGCCGCCAGCGGCGAGCCCATCACCGTGGGCGTCATCAACAACGACCCCAATGAGTCCGGCTACCGCACCGCCAACGACGCGGCTATGCGCGCCACCTTTACCGAGGAAAACGGCTATAAGGCCACCTTCTACAACAACAACGATGCGGCCCAGCAGATCGCCACCGCTCAGCAGATGATCCAGGACGAGGTGGACTTCCTCCTCCTCTCCCCCGCCTCCACCACCGGCTGGGACACCGTCCTCCAGGACGCCCAGGCCGCCGGCACCCAGATCATCCTCTTTGACCGCATGCTGGAGGCTGACGAGAGCATGTACGCCGCTGCCGTGGTGTCCGACATGCCCGCCGAGGGCACGACCGCCGTGGACTGGCTGGCCGCTCAGGGCCTGGATGAGTACAACATCATCCACATCCAGGGCCACATGGGCTCTGACGCCCAGCTGGGCCGCACCGGCGCTCTGGACGAGAAGGTGAACGCCGAGTCCAACTGGAACTATGTCACCCAGCAGACCGCCGACTGGGACGAGGCCACCGCCCGCAACATCGTTCAGTCTGTCATCGACTCCGGCAAGCCCTTCAACGTGATCTATGCTGAGAACAACGGCATGGCCCGGGGCGCTGTGGCCGCTCTGGACGCCGCCGGCATCACCCACGGCAAGGGCGGCGATGTGATCGTCATGGGCTTCGACAGCGACAAGTGGGCCATGGAAGCGGTTCTGAGCGGCAGCTGGAACTACATGGGCCTGTGCAACCCCATGCAGGCTGAGACCGTTGACGGCATCATCAAGGACCTGATGGCCGGCAAGGCGCCCGCTCAGAAGATCATCTACACCCCCGAGCAGGGCTTTGACGCCGCCACCATCACCCAGGACGACGTGGACACCTACGGCACCTGATTTCAGCGTGTAAGTAAACAGCAGGTATTACGTGACCCGACACGCGGCACGGCATGTCAGCCGCGCCGCGTGTTAATTTTGTGAGAGAATGGAGGCGTATCCCTATGCAGGAAGGCGCGGTATTGGAAATGCGCGGCATCTGCAAGTACTTCCCGGGCGTGCGCGCCCTTCAGGATGTGGACTTTACACTGCGGGAAGGGGAAATCCACGCCCTGATGGGGGAGAACGGCGCGGGCAAGTCCACCTTGATTAAGGTGCTTACCGGCGTACACCCCAAGGACGGGGGCGAGGTCCGCATCAAGGGGGTTGAGGGCGCGGCGGTCATCCGCTCCCCCCAGGATGCCCAGAACGCCGGCATCAGCACCGTGTATCAGGAGATCACCCTGTGCCCCAACCTGACGGTGGCGGAGAATATGTACATCGGCCGCACCAAGGGGGCCGTGACCAACTGGAGGGCTATGAACAGCGGCGCGGGCAAAATTCTGAAGTCTCTGGGCATCCCCGCCAGCCCAAAGCAGCAGCTGGGCTCCTGCTCCATCGCGGTTCAGCAGATGGTTGCCATTGCCCGGGCGGTGGACATGGAGTGCAAGGTGCTCATCCTGGATGAGCCCACCTCCTCTCTGGACGAGCAAGAGGTCATCAAGCTCTTCGGCCTGATGCGGGACCTGCGGGCCAAGGGGGTGGGCATCATATTTGTCACCCACTTCCTGGAACAGGTTTATGAGGTCTGCGACCGGATTACCGTCCTCCGGGACGGCCAGCTGGTGGGCGAATACGTCATTGAGGACCTGCCCAGGGTCCAGCTGGTCAGCAAAATGCTGGGCAAGGAGCTGGACGATATGGCCGACATCAAGGGCGAGTCCGGCGGCGCGCCCGTCAGCATGGAGGGCGCCCCCGTGCTGGAGGCCCAGGGCCTGTGCAGCAGCGCGGGCATCAAGCCCTTTGACTTCTCCATCCGCAAGGGGGAGGTCAACGGCTTTACCGGCCTGCTGGGTTCCGGCCGCAGCGAGTGCGTCCGGGCCATCTTCGGGGCCGACCACGTGACCGCCGGGACCGTTAAGGTGGACGGCAAAGAGGTTAAGATCCATAAGCCCATCGACGCCATGAAGTGCGGCATCGGCTATCTCCCCGAGGACCGGAAGGGGGACGGTATCGTAGGCGACCTGTCGGTCCGGGAGAACATCATTCTGGCCCTCCAGGTGATGAAGGGCTTCTTCCGCCCCTTCTCCAGGGCCCAGGCGGAGGCGTTTGCCGACGAGTACATCAAGCTTCTGGAGATCAAGACCGCCTCGGCGGATACCCCCATCAAATCCCTGTCCGGCGGCAACCAGCAAAAGTGCATCCTGGCCCGCTGGCTGCTCACCGATCCCAAATACCTGATCCTGGACGAGCCCACCCGGGGCATCGACATCGGCACCAAGATCGAGATTCAAAAGCTGGTCCTCAAGCTGGCCGCGGAGGGCAAGAGCGTCACCTTCATCTCCTCGGAGATCGACGAGATGCTGCGCACCTGCTCCCGGCTCATCGTCATGCGGGACCGGAAGGCCGTGGGCGAGCTCAACGGCGAGGACCTGACCCAGAGCAAGATCATGGCGACTATTGCAGGAGGTGATGAGGCATGACGACCCCAGTGAAGAACCCTGAGACCCAGGTAAAGCGGCCCGACGAGCCCCTCTTCAAGCGGCTCACCCGGCACCAGATGTTTATCCCCGTGGCGGCATTGGTCCTGCTGGTTCTGTTTAACCTGATCGCTGACGCCTCCTTCTTTGCGGTTTCGGTGAAGGAGAACAGCTTGGGCAACCCGGTGCTCAGCGGCAATATCATCTCGGTGCTGGACAACGCCTCTGAGCTGGTCATCCTGGCCATTGGCATGACGCTGGTCACCGCCTCCTCCGGCGGGCAGGACATCAGCGTGGGCGCCACCATGGCTATCGCCGGCAGCGTCATCCTCCGGATGGTCTGCGGCGGTCAGGTCACCGCCGACACCATGCAGATGAACCTGATTCTGGCCGTCCTGATCGGCATCGCCGTGACCGCCCTGTTCGGCGCGTTCAACGGCGCTCTGGTGGCTTATTTCAAGATCCAGCCCATGGTTGCCACCCTGATTATGTTCACCGCCGGCCGCTCCATCGCGGCCTGGATCAACAACAACCAGCTGCCCATTATCAACGACATTGCCTTCAAGTACGCGGGGACCTTCCTCCCCGGCATTCCCGTCCCCACTCCTATTTTCATCACCGCCGCTGTGATTCTGATCTTCTGGCTGGTGCTGAAGCGGACCAATCTGGGGCTGTATACCCAGTCGGTGGGCATTAACGCCAACTCCTCCCGCCTCAACGGCCTGGACCCCAAGATGATTAAGCTGCTCACCTATGTAATTCTGGGGGTGTGCGTGGCGGTGGCCGGCTTCATCCGGGTCAGCCGCAGCGGCTCCATCAACTACTCCCGTATAGCGGAAAACATCGAGATGGACGCCATCCTGGCGGTGGCCCTGGGCGGCAACGCCCTGTCCGGCGGCAGATTCAACATCTACGGCTCCATCCTGGGGGCCTATGTGATTCAATTCCTCACCACCACCCTCTACAAGTACGACGTGCCCTCTACGGCTCTGCCCGCCTATAAAGCGGTGGTGGTCATACTGCTGGTGGTGCTCAGCGCTCCGGTGGTGCGGGAGAAGCTGGCCAGCCTGAAGAAAGCGCCGGCCAAGACGGCAAAGGAGGTGTCCTGACATGCCGAACGGAATCGCGGTTGATAAACAGGGACGGCTGAAGGAGCGGGCCGCCATGAGCGACACCACTCTGCTGCTCACCATCACGGTGGTGGTGTTCTTCATTCTCTATCTGGCCGCCATCCTCTTCCTGGGCGGCAGCTTCACCAAGCCTCAGAACTTCCTCAACATTTTGAACAACAATGCCTCCCTCATCGTTCTCTCCTGCGGTATGAGCATTGTCATGATTACCGGCGGCATCGACATCAGCGTGGGCGGCGTCACCTGCCTGGTGTGTATGACCTGCGCGGTGAATCTGGAGCGGCAGGGCGGCAATATGCTGACTGTCATCCTGATTGGTCTGGGCATCGGCCTGGCCTTCGGCGTGATCCAGGGCTTCCTGGTGGCCCATCTGGGTATCCAACCCTTCATCGTGTCTCTGGCGGGCATGTTCTTCGCCAAGGGCATGACCACCATCGTCAGCAAGGAGCCAGTCCGCGTGACAAACGAGGGCTTTTTGGCGGTAAAGGATATGCGCATCAACGTCCCCGGCCTGGGCGCCCCCAACAAGCTGGGCGTCTACATCCCGGCCTACGTGGAGGTGGGCGTGGTGATCGCCCTGCTGGTGGTGATCCTCCTGTTCTGCCTGCTGCGCTGGACCGGCCTGGGCCGCGCCTTCTACGCCGTGGGCGGCAACAACCAGAGCGCCAACATGCTGGGCATCAACGTGCGCCGGACCAAGTTCCTGGCCCATGTGCTGTGCAGCGTGCTGGCCGGTCTGGGCGGCATCCTCTATTTCCTCCATGTGGGCAGCGGCGACGTGGCCAACGGCGCGGGGGATGAGATGAACGCCATCGCCTCCTCCATCATCGGCGGCACTCTGCTCACCGGCGGCGTAGGCAACGTGATCGGCACCTTCTTCGGCGTGCTGAGCCTGAACACCATCAAGCGCATCGTCTCCTCTCTGGGCTTTGACGAGGCATGGTGGTCCAACATCACCGTGGCCGGAATGCTCTGCCTGTTCCTGGTGGTTCAGAGCATCGTGCTGCTGCGGAAGGACAAGAAGTAAGGAGGGCGCGCCATGAAAACCTGTTTAGGCATCGAGCTGGGCTCCACCCGCGTCAAGGCCGTCGCCATCGACGGCCAGTTCAGGCCCGTCTCCTCCGGGGACTACACCTGGGCCTCCCGCTATGAGAACGGCGTGTGGACCTACCCCCTGGAGGAGGTGTGGATCGGCCTGAAGACCGCCCTGCTTCAGGTGAAGAACCGGGAGGACATCGCGGCCGCCGGGGTGTCCGCCATGATGCACGGCTATCTGGCCTTTGACAAGGATTGGAACCTGCTCACCCCCTTCCGCACCTGGCAGAACACCATTACCGGTCAGGCCGCCGCCGAGCTGACCAAGCTCTTCGGCTTCAACATCCCCCAGCGGTGGTCCATCGCCCACCTGTATCAGGCCATCCTGAATAAGGAGGAGCACGTCCCCCAGGTGGCCCACATCACCACCCTGGCGGGGTACATCCACTATAAGCTCACCGGGATCCACGCCGTGGGCGTGGGCGAGGCGTCGGGCATGTTCCCCATCGACAGCGGTAAACTGGATTATGACGCGGCCATGATGGCAAAGTTCAATGCCCTGCCAGCCGTCCAGGCCCTGCCTTGGCGTCTGGAGGACCTGCTCCCCAAGGTGCTGGCGGCGGGCCAGGACGCCGGAGCCCTCACCGAGGCGGGGGCCGCGATGCTGGACGGCCTGCTCCCCCTGGGGGTAGTCTTCGCCCCCGCCGAGGGGGACGCGGGCACCGGTATGACCGCCACCAACGCCGTGGCCCCCCGGACGGGCAACGTGTCCGCCGGGACCTCCATCTTCTCCATGGTGGTGCTGGAGCGCCCCCTGGAGCGGGTCTATGAGGAGATCGACTTAGTGACAACCCCCACCGGGGCCCCGGTGGCGATGGTCCACTGCAACAACTGCACCAACGACACCAACGCCTGGGTCGGTGTTCTGGGGGAGGCCGCCCGCCTCTTCGGAGCGGAGCCCTCCGCCGGGGAGCTGTACACCAAGCTCTATGAGAAGAGCCTGGAGGGCGACCCGGACTGCGGCGGGGTGCTGGTGTGCAACTATCTTGCCGGCGAGGGGGTCACCCACATGGACGCGGGCCGTCCCATGGTGGTCCGCACCCCGGAGAGCAAATTTACCCTGGCAAACCTCTTCCGCGCTCAGCTCTACGCCACCATGTCCACCCTGAAAATCGGCATGGATATCCTGGCGGAGGAGGGAGTTGCCATCGACTCTCTCACCGGCCACGGCGGACTGTTCAAAACCCCTGTGGTGGGCCAGAGCTATATGGCCGCCGCCTGCAACGCCCCGGTCACCTGTATGGAGACCGCCGGGGAGGGCGGGCCCTACGGTATGGCCCTGCTGGCCTCCTTCCTGATGAACAAGGAGGAAGGGGAACGCCTGGAGGACTTCCTGAGTAAGCGGGTCTTCGCCGGGGCGTCCGGCTCCACCGTCCAGCCCGACCCCGCCTGCGCGGAGGGGTTCAATACCTATATCCGGCGGTACAGGGCTCTGCTGGAGGTGGAGAAGACGGCGGTGTCTGTTTTGTAAAACGGCGCCGCCTGTAGGGGCGGATATGATCCGCCCGCCGGGCCGGCTCCTGATCTTAGGGGCGGTCCGCTCTCCCAGATTCCAAAAATATGAGGAGGAACATCTAATGAACAAATATTCCTTTTGGTTCGTGGTAGGCAGTCAGTTTCTGTACGGCCCCGAGGTGCTGGAGACGGTGGCCGCCAGGGCCCGGGAGATGGCCGGTGAGCTGTCCAAGGCCCTGCCCTTCCCCCTGATCTACAAGGTGACCGCCAAGACCAACCAGGAGATCGCCGACGTGGTGAAGGAGGCCAACTATGACGACTCCTGCGCCGGGATCATCACCTGGTGCCACACCTTCTCCCCCAGCAAAATGTGGATCAACGGTCTGGCCAGCCTCCAGAAGCCCTGGTGCCACTTTGCCACCCAGTATAACCGGGAGATCCCCAACGAGGAGATCGACATGGACTTCATGAACCTGAACCAGGCCGCCCACGGCGACCGGGAGCACGGCTTCATCGGGGCCCGGCTCCGCGCGCCCCGGAAGGTCATCGCCGGATACTGGAAGGACGAGGCTGTTCAGGGGTGCATCGGGAGCTGGATGAAGGCCGCCGTGGGCGCGGCGGTGTCCAGGGGCTTGAAGGTTATGCGCTTTGGTGATAATATGAGAGAGGTGGCTGTCACCGAGGGCGACAAGGTAGAGGTCCAGGCCAAGCTTGGCTGGCAGGTGAACACCTGGGCGGTGGGCGACCTGGTGAAGGTGATGAACGCCGTCACTGAGGAAGAGATCGACGCCCTGATGGAGACCTATAAGGCCAGCTATGACATCGCCACCGACAAAATCGACCACATCCGCTATCAGGCCCGGGAAGAGATCGCCATGAAGAAGATGCTGGACGCTGAGGGCTGCAAGGCCTTCTCCAACACCTTCCAGGACCTGTACGGCATGGAGCAGCTCCCCGGACTGGCTTCCCAGCACCTGATGGCCCAGGGCTACGGCTACGGCGGCGAGGGCGACTGGAAGGTGTCCGCCATGACCGCCATTATGAAGGCCATGGGCGAGAACGGCAACGGCTGTTCCCTGTTCATGGAGGACTACACCTATAACCTGGAGCCGGGGAAGGAGTACTCCCTGGGGGCCCACATGCTGGAGGTCTGCCCCTGCTGCGCTGCTGGGAAGCCCCGCATTGAGACCCACCACCTGGGCATCGGCATGAATGAGAAGGACCCCGCCCGCCTGGTCTTTGAGGGCAAGGAGGGGGACGCCATCGTGGTCTCCCTCATCGATATGGGGGGACGCCTGCGCTTGATCTGCCAGGACATCCACTGCGTCAAGCCCATCCTGCCCATGCCCAATCTGCCCGTGGCCCGGGTGATGTGGCAGGCCGAGCCCTCCCTGACCACCGGGGTAGAGTGCTGGATCACCGCCGGAGGCGCCCACCACACCGTCCTCAGCTACGATGTCACTGCCGAGCAGATGAAGGATTGGTGTACCATGATGGACATTGAGTTTGTCCACATCGGCAAGGACACCACCCTGGAGAGCCTGGAGCACGACCTGTTCTTGTCTGATCTGGCCTGGAAGCTGAAGTAAAAAGCCTCCCTCTTAGAGGGAGGTGGCACGGCGGAGCCGTGACGGAGGGAGTCCTTCAAGGGCTGCGTTGAATTTTGTGAGAACTCCCTCAGTCTCGCTTCGCTCGACAGCTCCCTCGGAGAGGGAGCCTTTAGAGGAGAGGTACTATGTTAGAAGCGCTTAAGCAAGCGGTTTTGGAGGCCAACCTCCTCCTGCCCAAATACGGCCTGGTCACCTTCACCTGGGGCAACGTGTCCGGGATAGACCGGGACAAAGGCCTAATGGTCATTAAGCCCTCTGGGGTGGAGTACGACGGCATGACCGTCGAGGATATGGTGGTGGTGAGCCTGGAGACCGGCCAGGTGACGGAGGGCAAATGGAAGCCCTCCAGCGACACCAAGACCCACCTGGAGCTGTACAAGGCATTCCCTGGCGTGGGCGGCATCGTCCACACCCACAGCCCCCACGCCGTGGCCTGGGCCCAGGCCGGGGAGGATATCCCCTGCTTCGGCACCACCCACGCCGACTACTTCTACGGCTCCGTCCCCTGCGCCCGCCACCTGACCCAGGGGGAGCTGGAGGAGGACTATGAGCGGAACACCGGAAAGATCATTGTGGACACCTTCCGGGAGCGGTGCATCGAGCCCACCGCCGTCCCCGGGGTGATCTGCGCCAGCCACGGCCCCTTCACCTGGGGCAAGGACGCCGCCCAGGCGGTGTACCACGCCGTGGTACTGGAGGAGGTGGCCAAAATGGCCATCCTCACCCGACAGATCCGGCCCTCCGCGGGAGCGGCCCCCCAGCGCTATCAGGACAAGCACTACTTCCGCAAGCATGGCCCCGGCGCCTACTACGGCCAGGGCTGATGAAAGGGAAGCTCCCCGGAGGCAAACCGCCTCCGGGGAGCTTTTTCATCTACGCTTTGCCGTAACCGCTTCCTCCGGCGCGTTTCGCGGGAGGGACATCGCCTTGGCCGCCTCGCAGATGGGGATGGGGGCCATTGCCAGAGCCAGAACGGTACACCACTGGGGGGCGTTCATGGGGGTAACGGAGAATACCCCCTGAAGGGGAGGGACCAGCAGTACGGAGAGCTGCATAACCAGCCCCGCCAGAAAGGCCCGGTTCATCGCCGGGTTGGACAGCGCCCCCTGGACGAAGAGGGAACGGTCCTCGCTGCGGATGTTGAAGGCGTGGAACAGCTGACACAGGGTCAGAGTGGCGAAGGCCATGGTGTTTGCCGCCGCCCCCTCCATCCCTGGGGCCCCCAGCCGGGTGAAGCCCAGGAAATAAGCCGCCAGGGTAAGCCCTCCCACCATCAGGCCCTGCCAGGCCAGCCGGAAGGAGAACCGTTTGTCAAAGAGCCCGGCGGAGGCGTCTCGGGGCTCCTCCTCCATGACCCCCTCCTCCACCGGCTCCACCCCCAGGGCCAGGGCGGGGAGGGAGTCGGTCACTAAGTTGAGCCACAGCAGCTGTACCGGTACCAGGGGCATTTGGCCGAAGCCCAGCAGTGTGGCGGCAAAGATCGTGAAAATTTCCCCGATGTTGCAGGAGAGGAGATAGTGGATAGCCTTGCGGATGTTGGAATAGATGCCCCGGCCCTCCTCAATGGCGGAGACAATGGTGGAAAAGTTGTCGTCGGTGAGGATCATATCGGCGGCGCCCTTGGCTACGTCGGTGCCCACCACCCCCATGGCGCAGCCGATGTCGGCGGCTTTCAGGGCGGGGGCGTCGTTGACCCCGTCCCCGGTCATAGCCACCACCCGGCCCCGGTTCTGCCAGGCCTGGACGATGCGCATTTTGTGCTCCGGGGATACCCGGGCGAAGACGGCGAACTTTTCAATGTCGGCCTCCAGCAGCTCCTGGGGCATGAAGTCCAGCTCCGCCCCCGTCACTGTCCAGTCGCCGGGGCGGGCGATGTCCAGCGCCTGCGCCACGGCCAGGGCGGTGGCCCGGTGATCGCCGGTAATCATCACCGGGCGCACCCCCGCCAGGTGGCACTTGGCTACCGCCGCCCGCACCTCGGGCCGGGGCGGGTCCATCAGGCCGAAGAGGCCCAAGAAGGTGAGCTCCCGTTCCACCTGACCCGGCTCCGGGCTTCGGGGCAGGCGGTCCAGCTCCCTGCGGGCCACGGCGATTACGCGCAGGGCTTTGCCCGCCATCTCCTCATTGGCGGACAGCGCCCGGGCCCGGTCAGCCTGGGTCATGGGCCCTCTGGGGGTGGCGGAGCACCGCTCCAGGAGTACGTCGGGGGCTCCCTTCACAAAGGCGGTCCAGCCCCCCTCCTCCCGGCTGTGTATGGTGGTCATCAGCTTGCGGTTCGAGTCAAAGGGGATGTCCGCCTCCCGGGGGAAGCGCTCCAGCTCCCGGAGCTGATCCACCCCGTCCCGGGCGGCGGCGGTCACCAGCGCCCCCTCGGTGGGGTCGCCGGAGGCGGAGGGGGCCCCGGACCGCCAGGTGAGCCGGGCGTCAGAGCACAGAGCTCCGGCCAGCAGGGCGTCCCGCCGCTGAGCCCCAGGAGTAAGCCAGATCTGTTGTACCGTCATTCTGTTCTGGGTGAGCGTGCCCGTCTTGTCGGAGCAGATCACGCCGGCGCAGCCCAGGGTTTCCACCGCGGGGAGCTTTTTCACAATGGCGTTTTTGTCCGCCAGCCGCTGGACCCCCAGGGCCAGGACGATGGTTACGATGGCGGGCAGGCCCTCCGGGATGGCGGCCACCGCCAGAGAGACGGCGGTGAGGAACATATCCAGAAGCCCCTTTCCCTGAAACAGTCCCACCCCGAACATGACCGCGCACACCGACAGGCACAGGAAGGACAGGGATTTTGAAATCTCAGCCATCCGTTTTTGCAGGGGGGTGTCCCCCGATTGGCTCTCCAGAAGGAGGCCGGCGATCTGGCCCATCTGGGTGTCCATCCCGGTGGATACTACCAGGGCGGACCCCCGTCCGGCGGTGATGAGGGTGCCGGAGATGAGCATGTTCACCCGGTCCCCCAGGGGTGTGTCCGGGGGGAGGGCATCCCTGGCCGATTTCTCTACCGGGACGGACTCCCCCGTCATAGCCGATTCGTCGGCTTGGAGGCGGCTGCACTCCAAAATCCGGGCGTCGGCGGGGACCTGGTCCCCAGCCTCCAGAAGGATGATGTCCCCCGGTACCAGGGCGGCGGCGGCAACCCGGCGGGGCTCGCCGTCCCGGAGGGCGCTGGCCTGGGGGGAGGACATACGGCGCAGCTCCTCCAGGGCCTGCTGGGCGTGGTCCTCCTGGGTGATGGAGATGACTCCGTTGACCACCACGATCACCAGGATAATGACCCCGTCCAGCCAGTCCCGCCCGCCGCTGGCCGCCAGGGACAGCCCCGCCGCCGCCAGAAGGACCAGGATCATGGGGTCCTTCAGCTGGCCCAGAACGCGGGCCAAAAGGCTGGGCGGGTCCGGCTGGGCCAGCTGGTTGGGACCATGCCGCTCCAGCCGCCCCGCCGCCTCCCGGCCCGTCAGGCCCTGGGGCCGGGCCTCCAGCTCCTTCATGATTTGTGATACGCTCCGGCTGTGCCAGTCCGCCATACTCCAACCTCTCCCTTCCATTTTTATCCAGTATAGCGAGAGCCTGTCCATTTTCCGGGGGAAATTCGTCGAGGGAGAAAAATATCCCGCTTACCAGTGCTTGAAAGTCCTGCCAACACTCTTTTTGTCCATTTTCTCCTCCTAAAACTATTGAAAATTTCAGTGGTTTTCTGATGTTTATTCTCAGGGTAATGTGCATTTTTGAGACTTGAACCCCCAAGGCTGACAGCTTTGGGGGTTTTGTTATGTCCAGGAATACAGGGGCGGCCATAGGCCGCCCCTGTATAAAATCTGCGAATGGGTACTCCCTTTTTAACCGACGATGCCAATTCGATGGTAAAGCGATGATATTTGGAAGAAGCGCCTTGCTATGATTGGATTACTTTCAGCACAGCGAGGTGTTTTTACTATGAACAGATACAGAAAATTCGCTCCAGGCCGGCGGCACAGGCGGCATAGAATTCTTGAGGACCTGTTGTCCATAACGATTCTTTTGTGCTCAGCGGCCCTTCTCATCACGGTTCTGGCCCCCTGGGAGGAGGGCAGCGCGTATTCAGCCGGACAGGATACCAAAACCAGCTGGCCGGAACAGGACACCGATGCCAGCTGGCCGGAGCCCCCGCTCCCGGCGGACTGGGGGGAGCCCCTTCCGAGGGAGCCTGACCTTGAGGACAGCTGGCAGCTGCTTCTGGTAAACCGCTGGAATTCGCTTCCCGAGGATTATTCCGTCCAGCTGGTGGAGCTTCGAAACGGCTTTCAGGTGGACGAGCGGTGTTATCCGGACCTCCAGGCTATGATGGACGACTGCCGGGCGGAGGGGCTGTCCCCTGTTATCTGCTCCGCCTACCGGACACGGGAGTATCAGGAGCGGTTATATCGCGCCGAGACTGAACGCTGGCTGGCCCGGGGCTATTCCCGGGCCAACGCCGAGGCGGAGGCGGGAAAATCCGTCGCGGTGCCCGGGACCAGCGAGCACCAGCTGGGCCTGGCGGTGGATATTGTGGATATCAGCAACCAGCACTTGAACGAGTCCCAGGAAAATACCGCCGTGCAGAAATGGCTTATGGAGCACAGCTGGGAATATGGATTTATTCTCCGCTATCCCAATGACAAAAGCGAGATCACCGGTATTATCTATGAGCCCTGGCACTACCGCTATGTGGGACGTGAATACGCGGAGGAGCTCCATAGACTGGGGCTCTGCCTGGAGGAGTATTTAGAGCGGGCGTGACGGCTCCCCGCTCTTTACGCAGACCACAGAGAACAGGAAGCCCGCCAGCACAAGGACGACGCTGCGGATCGCCCAAACCATGCGTACACCATCCGGCAGGGCCAGCATTTTCAAAATGCCATTGCTCTGCGTTTCCCCAAACTGGAGCAGGGCGCCCTCCGCTTCCTTCAGGGTCACAGCGGAGTAGATTTTTTTCAGGCCAGCCACTACTTTCTTGATATCCTTCCAGCTGACAAAGCGGATGGAGGCGCGGATCTGATGGACGATACAGCGCTGCAGTACGTACTAAGATGCCCTCCTTCCTCCAAGCCTGATACCGCAGCAGCTTTGTAGCTGCCGGGTCAATGCGTCCCTATTTTTGCTCCCCAAATTGGGGAGCAAAAATTTTGTTGTCTACGGCGAAAATGATGACCATAGCCACGCCGCCGGTAACTACAGTGGTCACGATGCTCTGGATGGTGTTGCGCAAAGCCTCGTTTGGGATCAGCGCGATGGTGACCGGGTTCCACACGCAGGTAAACAGATTCATCACCAGGAAGACCGCCACCGTAGCCAGAAAGTGCAGCCCAAGCTGAGAGGCCAGCGGACCGTGGCTCTTGAAGGTCACATTTCTTTGCAGGGGGAAGTTGATGCACTCCCCGAAGAAGATGGCAGTCAGGTTGGCCAGGGTGTAGGCCAGCCCGCCGGCGGCCAGGGCGTTGCCAATGATGGCCAGGTTGAACTGGACGCCGAACAGGGCCACAGGGATATTGGGCCAGAGCCACTCGGCGTCCCCCACCATACTCCGAAACACATCCGGCAGGAACATAAGCATGACCGCTTTCAGAGCTGTGACCACCCAGCTGAAAATGAGGAACAGCCCGCCCTTGCGGACCCACTCCGCAGCCTTGGGGTGTTTCTGCGCAAAATCGTTCATAAAATTCATCATAATCTCCCCTTATTTGATGGCCGCGGCCGCCTTGTGCTTCTTTCCTGCCCGGAAGAAGCCGCCGATGATCCGCCCCAGGCCCTTGAAGAAATGGCCGTTGACAATGATGAGGATACCCTCGGCCATCTCCATGGTACACATGCCGCCGGTCATCTTGGCGATGCCTCGGAAGGGCATATTGTAGTTGAACATCAGGTTCAGGTTAGGCTTGCCTTTCTCCATGCTCTTGTTGATCATGCTGGTCAGCCGCCGGCAGACAAAACGGGCAAGACCGCTCTTGGCGTAGTACATCTGGCAGATGGCGTCGTTCATGGTGAGGGTCCCGCTCCAGGAGCCGTCCGGGATGGGATGGCCTAGGAGAGTCTCAAACTGCCGGTCGGAGACGGCCTTGATGTTTCCGGTGTAGTAGTCGGCCAATTCTTTTTCGTTGTAGGGATTGGGAGCTTCGGTTCCGGCTGCAGCCACGGTTCCAGTAAGCTTGATATCCGCTGCGGACGCTCCAACCATAATCTGATATTCGCCGCCTTCCACCTCAAACTGGTTGGTTTTGACATTGAAATACCGGAATGCCTTGTCGTCCAGGGGGATAGTGACGGTTTTGCTTTCTCCTGCTTTGAGGAAAACTTTCGCGAAGCCTTTCAGCTCCTTGGCGGGGCGAAAAACCTTAGCGTCCGGTTTGCCTACATACAGCTGCGCTACTTCCGCGCCGTCCATACTGCCGGTGTTGGTGAGGGTGAAGGCCGCTTCTTTATCGGAGACCTTCAAATCGGAGTATGCAAACGTGGTATAGCTCAATCCAAAACCAAAGGGGAACTGGACGGGGATATTGGCCGTCTCATAGTAGCGGTAGCCCACATAGAGCCCTTCCCGGTACTCGGCGGTGCGCTGCTTGGCGGGGAAGTAGGGGTCGGAGGACACGTCCTCATACTTGACGGGGCAGCTCTCCGCCAGCTTGCCCGAGGGGTTGATCTCCCCCATGAGGGCCTTCAGCACAGCGGAGGCCCCCGCCTGGCCGCAGAGGTAGCCGTGGATGACGGCCTTGCACCTGCCCAGCCAGGGCATCTCCACAGCGGACCCGGCGGACATCACCGCCACCACGTTGTGGTTGACGGCGGCAACAGCCTCCAGCAGGTCAATCTGACTCTGGGGCAGCTTCATGTGGGGACGGTCCAGGCCCTCGGACTCGCTGATCTCGTCCAGGCCGATGTAGAGCAGAACAATGTCCGCCTTTTTTGCCAGCTCCACCGCTTTGGCCTGCATGGCGGGGTCGCCCTTGCCGCTGCGGGGGTAGCCTGGTTCAAAGCCGGCCACGACCAGGTCAAAATTACCGATGACATCCATGGCGTTGTCCACCCTGGTGGCGTTGACCACCGAGGAACCCGCTCCCTGGTACCGGGCATTCTGGGCAAACTCGCCGATGACGGCCACCTTTGTGCCTTTTTTCAGCGGCAGGATATTCTCATCATTTTTTAGCAGGACAATGGACTGCTCCGACGCCTTTGCCGCCATTTTGTGGTGAGCTTCGATGTCAAAGGGCTTGCCCTCATACTTTTTGACAGCCTCGGTGACGGGGAGAATCACATCCAGAATCTCGTCCACCCTCTGATTGATGATCTCCTCGCTGATTTTCCCGTCCTTGACGGCCTGGACCAGCTCCAAATCGGAGTCGCCGCCAGTGGTGGGCATCTCCAGGTGGGAGCCAGCCCGGACACCCTCAATGTGCTCGTTGGAGCCGCCCCAGTCGGAGACCACAAAGCCGTCGAAGCCCCATTCGTCCCGGAGAATCTCCTGGAGCAGGTGGTAGTTCTCGTTGGCGTAGGTGCCGTTGACCCGGTTATAGGAGGACATAAGGGATTTGGCCCTGCCCTCCTTGACGGCAATCTCAAAGCCGGTGAGATAGATTTCCCGCAGGGTGCGCTCGTCTACAACCGAATCGGAGGCCATGCGGCGCAGCTCCTGGGAGTTGCAGGCGAAGTGCTTGGGGCAGGCGGCTACGCCGTTCTTCTGGATGCCCCGGATGTACCCGGCGGCCATTTTTCCGGCCAGATAGGGGTCCTCGGAGAAATACTCAAAGTTGCGGCCGCACAGCGGACTGCGCTTGATGTTCAGCCCGGGCCCCAGCAGAACGCCCACCCCCTGGGAGGCAGCCTCCTCACCCAGGTACGTGCCGATCTCCTCCCCCAGGGCGGGGTCCCAGGAGTTGGCGATAGTGGCGGCGGTGGGGAAGCAGGTGGCGGGCAGGGAGGGATTCAGCCCCAGCTGATCCCCGGAGCCCGCCTGCTTGCGGACCCCGTGGGGGCCGTCTGACAGGGTCATATTGTGGACGCCCAGCCGCTCCACACTCCGGGTCTGCCAAAAATCCTTGCCGGAGAGAAGGAAACATTTTTCCTCCAGAGTCATTTGCTTGACAATGTCCTCATGCTTCATCTCGTTTCGCTCCTTCCTGACAGGGAGGGCCCGCCCACAAAGGCGGGCCCTCTCCCGAAATCGTCTGATTTTTTTACTGGACCTTACGCTTGCGGTAGTTCAGGATCAGCAGAGCCTCAGCGGCCACCAGGACCACGCCCACGCCAATGTCGGCCATGAGGAAGGTCTTGGTCATGTTGTCCATACCGCCGGTGGGGTCGCCGTTGGCGTAGTAGCCGCTGTTTCCAATGGTGTACAGGATGTTCTTGCAGGACTCCCGCATGTTGATGACAGCGGTGGCGCTCTCATCGGTGAACTTGTTGGACTCGGCCTGACCGAAGGCCAGCATCAGGTCGTTGCCGGTGCGGACGCAGTGGTCAGAGATCATATATCCGTAGGAGCCGTTGTAGTCGGACTCCACCATACCCACAAAGCCCCACTCGTCCCTGAGGACGGTGTTCAGCAGGTTGGGGTTGGAGCAGGAGGGCTCGGTGCCGATGAAGTTGAAGGAGGACATGGCGGCCAGACTCTTTCCGGTGTAGTCCTTCACGCAGCGCTCAAAGGGCTTGAGGTAAATTTCACGGATGGCCTGCTCAGAGGCGTAGGTCAGCAGAACGGCGCAGCGGTTGGTCTCCTGGTCGTTCACCGCGAAGTGCTTGATGTAGGGGTACACGCCCTTGGTGGACGCGCCGTTGATCTCGGCGGCGGCCAGATAGCCGGCCAGCACGCCGTCCTCAGAGAAGTACTCGAAGTTGCGCCCGGCGAAGGCGGAGCGGTGGGTGTTCATGGCGGGGCCGTACCAGCCGTAGTTGTTGGCCTCGGCGTACTCCTGGCCCATGGCTACGCCCATCTCATACATCAGCTCCTGATTCCAGGTCTGGGCCATGAGAACCTCGGAGGGATAGGCGGTGCCGTAGGCCCCAGTGATGAAGTTGGACAGGCCGGCGGGGCCGTCGCAGTCAGAGGTGGCAACCTTGCCCACAGAGTCGATGGCAGCGGTCTGCCAGCCGCCAATGTTAATCATGGTGACCATGTCCTCAAAGGAGAGCTGGTCCAGAAGCTGCTCCCACTGGGGATCGTCATAGTCCTTGCCCACCAGGTCGATGAGCTTCAGGCCGTTCTTGGCCTCCAGGGTGGGCATCACGTCATTGGGGTCATCCAGGGCGGTGGGGTCATAATAGCCAAAGAGGTTCTTCTCCACAGCGGCCCGGGTCTCGGCGCTCATCTCATGGGCGGAGGCGGCGGGAGCGGCGGTGGCCTCCGCGTAGTTGGCGAAGCCGTCCTTCCGGGAGAGCTGGACAAAGCCGCCCCGGGAGTAGTCCTGGAACACGTTGACGGCGGGGGTGTTGTCACTGGGCCGTCCGGCGCTGTAATCGACGTCGGAATCCACGGTGAAGCTGGCCTCGTCCAGCACGGTGTGGGAGCTGGAGCGGACAGAGAGGGTGTACTCCCCGGCCTCCAGAATATAGCCGCCGCCGGAAATCTTCAGGCCGTCGTCATAGGCGGCGAAGTCCTCTTTGGCGATGTCGAAGTGGACCGTCTCGGAAGCGTTGGGCTCCAGAAGTCCGGTCTTGCCGAACTGAACCAGGTTGACGCTGGCCTTCTCGATGCCGCCGTTGGTGTAGGGCGGGGTAAAGTAGACCTCGACGACCTCCTTGCCGGCGGTGGAGCCGGTGTTGGTCACCTTCACATCGAAGGAGACGGTGTCGCCGCTGTCGGAGAAGTTCTCGATCTTCTGAGTGAAGGTGGTGTAGCTCAGGCCGTAGCCAAAGGGGTACTGGACATAGTCGTCGTAGCTGATGAGGCCCTCCTGGGCGGCGGTCTCATAGAACTTGTAGCCCACATAGACGCCCTCCACGTAGTTGACGAAGGAGATCACGCCCTGATAGGCACCGTCGTTTTCCACCATCTGCCGGCGCAGGTCGTCCACGTTGTCATAGCCGAAGTGGCCGAAGTTGTTCCAGGTGGGGGTTTGGGTCAGGTCCTTCACATAGGTGTCGGCGGTGCGGCCGGAGGGATTGACCGCGCCGGAGAGAATTTGACCCAGAGGGGCCATGCCGGTATTGCCGGTGCCGGGGGCCAGGATGACCGCGCCGATCTGGGGATAGTCGTCCACCCAGCCCAGCTCCATGGCGTTGTTGGCGTTGATGACCACCACCACGTTGTCAAACTCGGCGCACACCTTCTCCACCATATTCTCCTCGGTGACGGACAGCTCCAGGTAGTGCTCACCCTGCTCAAAGTCGTCATAGCTGCCGTTGTTGGTATAGGTGCCCTTGAAGTAGTCGTAATTGCCGGGGGCGTAGGACACCTGCTCCTCAATGTTATAGGTGCCGTGAATCAGGGCGTACATATCGGTGGGCAGGTCGGCGTTTTCGCCGCCGGAGCGGGAGATAACGATCACGGCGGTGTCGGAGAAGTCCTTGGCCTGGCTCATCACGGCGTCGGTGTAGGCGTCGGCGGTGGGCTCGGGCAGGGTCCAGTCCTGGGAGTGCATGTCGATGACAGGCCGGTCAGGCCGGTAGTCGGTATAAAGCTTGGTCAGCTCCTCGTTGGTGGTATAGCCCGCTTCCTTCAGGGACTGGAGGATGCCCACGGCGCTGGAGCCGTCGGAGGAGCCGGAGCCGGTACCGCCGAAGATGGGGTTGGTGGAGCCCCAGCCAAAGACGTTCAGGCTGTTGACGCTGGAGGACAGGGGAAGCAGCCCGTTGTTCTTCACCAGCACCAGGCCCTCCTCGCCCACCTTGCGGATGGCCTCTTTGCTGCCGGCCACCGTCTCGGCGGACAGGTTCACCTTGGCGGCGTTGAGGGCGCCAGACACGTTGGTATACATGGGGCCGAAGCAGATCAGGTTGACGCAGACGGCTATTACAGCGATCATGGCCAGCACGGCGTTCCACCGAATCAGGCCCCGCAGGCCCTTTTTGGCCTTCCCGGCAGCAGCCAGGACCACGACCATAATCACCAGGGCCGCAAGAATGGCATAGATATGGCCGCTGCACATCTTTAAATAGGATGTAAAATCAGCGGTGCTGACGCCCATCGGGCTGTAGATGGGTGACAGCAGATTCGCAAGCAGATTTGACATATTTACCTCTCCTTTTCCGTTTTGCCGGGACATGCCGCCGCCCCGGACCTTGACAAGACGCATCATAGCACATTTTATTCTCTTCAACACACTTCCCGCACAAACTGCTTGTTTTTTTGCGCAAACTGCTTTGACTTATATAACTTCTGCACAAAAAAGGCGCCGACTGTTTGACGTTTCAAACAATCGGCGCCTTAATGGGGATGACGATATTCAGTTCAAACCAGCTGTCTCTGGTATGGATCGTCATTGTTCCCCCGTACTTTTCGGCGGCACGGCGGATAGACTTGACTCCGAAGCCGTGATAAGCGCCGTCCCCCTTGGTGGAGACGGGCAGGCCGTCCTGAAATTCCGGCGCGTCCTCACAGTAGTTGCCGCACTGAATCACCAGAAAATCCCGTTTGGCATATACCGCCAGATGGATCAGCCGCTTCTTTTTGTCCTGGATGGTCAGCTCGCACTCAATGGCGTTGTCCAGCAGATTGCCGAAGATGGAGCAGATGTCCATCACATCCATAAAGTCCAGCCTGGAGCCGTCAGCCACACAGGTCAGCTCAATTCCATGGCGGACACAGTACAGGCTCTTTCCCGTAAGGACGGTGTCCAGTACCGAGTTGCCCGTCTTGTTCTGGGCCTCGTAGGTGCGGATCTCCTCCTCCATGCCGTCCAGGAAATCCAGCCGCCGCTGGGCGTCCGGCTCGGCCCGGAGGACGGCGATCTGGTGCTTTAAGTCGTGGTACTTCCGGTTGACCACGTCGATGCTCTCCCGGGACTGCTTGTATTGGATATACTGGTTTTGCAGGATGTTCTGCATGGCGTCCAGCTCCCGCTGGGCGTAGAGCTCACAGCGCTGGACGTGGTAGGCGTACAGCATGGCCACCCCCGCCAGGTCCATCAGGGTGCGGATGTTGTAAATTCCCTCGATGGCGGAGCTGGTAAAGGGGATATCGGAGTAGACAAAGGACAGATTGCTCATCAAAAAGCAGGCGGCGCTGATAATCACCGGGGGCCACAGGTCTCCGGGCTGAAACGCCAGGGCGATATCCGGGTCCTTCCGCCGGGCCTGGAGACAGTACATCAGGGCAAACACGCCGGCGTATACCACGGCCAAAAAGAGCAGAGACAACCCAAGGGTCCCCTCTGCCCCCGCCTCCAGCCCCAGAAGGTGCCGGGCGTAGGACCACAGCTGCCATTCCAGGGAGGCGGCAAGCTCCGCCGTGGAAAAGGCGCAGGCGGTGAAATAGACCGCTCCCGGCAGCGGGATGCTGCAGCAGGCGGCGATGAGGAGCAGCATCAGTCCCACCGCCCCGGCCATACAGGGCAGCCACAGTGCGATGTGTAGCCCGTCGGTCAGCTGGAGAAACACGCACTGGACCAGCAGTCCGGCCCCCAGCACGCCCCACAGCCGGGGGCCGGTGAAGCGCCGGGGCCGGTTGAGGATAAATACCAGGCAGGCGCACCACTCGGCGGCGGCGGTGAAAAGCCGGGGAATGTCAGAGAGATAGACGCTCATCCGCTGATCCCTCCCACATAGTCGGCCAGGGCGTCCAGAAAGGGCCCCCGCCGGCCCCGGCTGATGAGCAGCTTGTCCCCCTGGACCACAGCGCAGCCGTCCCGCACCCCGCTGACATGGGCCAGGTTGACCAGATAGCCCTTGTTGCACCGGGCAAAGCCCTTGCCGCTCAAGGCGTCCTCCATCTGCTGGAGGGTGGCGGAGGAGGCATGTATACCGTCATGCGTGTGGAACATCAGCTGACGGCCCAGCCGCTCAATGTAATGGATGTTCCCCACCTCCAGCTTCAGCGCCCCTCCCTTTACCGCCACCGTGATATAGGCGTCCTCCCGCTTTTTCACATAGCGCAGGGCCCGGGTGAGCCGCTGAGAGAAGGAGAAATAGTTCAGGGGCTTGAGGATGTAGTCAAGCGCGTTTACCGAGTAGCCCTGGATGGCGTATTGGGCCAGGTTGGTGACAAAGACGATCACCACCTCCGGGTCCAGCCTCCGGATGTGGCCGGCCGCCGTCATGCCATCCATGAAAGGCATGTCCACGTCGAGCAGCAGCAGGTCGAACTCCGGCTGATAGCGCTCCACCAGGTCCTCGCCGTTGTCATAATGGGTGATCCGGAAAGTCCGGCCGGTCTCCTGGCTGTAGCTGTCCAAAAACTGCCGCAGCTGTCTGGCGCACCGGGGATCATCCTCTGCAATCAAAACACGGATCATGCGTCTGCCCTCTTTTCTGAAAGTTTTAAAAACAGAAGCTAGCAGCAAAATATTTTCAAAATTATATCATTTTTATCCACCTTATTTCAATACTATTTTGAAAAACTCGAGCGTTTTCTCCCCCGTGCAAATCAATCCCACATATCTTTTTCAAGGTTTTTCCATTTACAAAACTCCATTAACAGGATACCGCTGGCAAATACAGCCGGAACGCGGACGGCATGGCAGAACCAGCCGCCATTTCTGGCGGCTGATATATAATTTTAAGGGGCCATATTTGTACAATTGATACTTGACGCTGCACGGTATATAATTGAAGCATGCCGTTGAGCTTTATCCTTGACCAAATTTTGACTTTCTCCCCGTATGATGAAAAGGACTGGAGGTGTTCCCATGGCATACAGAATTTTGATCGTGGATGATGAGCCAATCCTGACCGAGCTGCTTTCCACCCATTTGCAGGACCACGGCTATACGGTTTCCGCAGCCAACAGCAG